>NZ_JBVJAB010000002.1:323918-429563 GCF_055591025.1 Streptomyces sp. NPDC041784 | reverse complement strand
GGGGGGGGGGGGGTCCACCTGTTGGGGAAAGAGGTGGGTCGGGGGGGGGGGGCCCGCGTTGGTGCCGGGGGGGGATCGGGGGTGGGGGCCGCCGTCCGGGGGGCCCCCCCCCGATGCCACGCCCCCTCACCCCGCCAACTCCTTCTCCACCGGCGTCCGGAACCTCGGCGTCACCCGTGTGTTCCCGAGCCACGCCCTCAGGCGTTCCGCCTCCGCCGCGATCGCCGTCCGCGCGTCGCGGCCGACCTCCGCACCGGGCAGGATCCGCCAGGCGATCCCGCCGTCGGGCCGCTGGGCCCAGCCGCCCACGACCCGGCCGTCCCACCACACCGTCGGCCCCACGTTGCCGCTGTAGTCGAACAGGGCCGGCCGCAGCTCCGGGGCCAGATACCAGTCGCGGCCCTGCCAGCCCATCGCCGTCGGATCGAGACCGGGCAGCAGCGCGGCCCACGGCTCCTCGGGGCCCGCCACCGGATCGACGTCCCCCTCGACGACGTACCCCGTGCCCTCGTCCAGCGACACCGCCCGCGCACCGATCGCCGCCAGCGCCCGCCGTACGTCCGTCACCCGCCAGCCCGTCCACCACTTCAGGTCCGCCTCGGTGGCCGGTCCGCACGCCGCGAGCCAGTGGCGCAGCAGCTCCGCCTGGGCCGTGGCCAGGGGCAGTTCGGGGTGCTCGGGCGCCAGGGCCCAGCGGAACTGGTTCGACGTCCAGGAACCCAGCGGCCGGCCCCGCACCACCTTCCCCTCCACCCCCAGCACCTTCAGCAGCCGGGTCGCGACGGTGTGGACCCCCTCGTACGGCTTCCCGGCGGCGTAGACGAACTGCTCCCGCAGCCGCGGCTCCTCCTTGGCCAGCTCGGCCGCCGTCGCCTGGCCCAGCCGGCCCAGCGCGGCCAGCGCCGACTCCTCGACCTCCTTCAGCCAGGCCGCGTCCGGCGCGCCGGCCTTCGCCATGTCCTTCAGCAGCGTGGCCCGCTCCCGGGCGGCGACGGTCAGGCCGGTCGAGGCGTGCACCACCGCCGTCAGCCCGGTGGGGAACGCGAAGACGGTGTGCCGCATGCCGTGCATCCGGACCAGCGTCCGGTCCCCGTACAACGCCCGGTCCGTCTCCGGTACGGTCCCCGCCGCGTCCGTCAGCCGTGCCCCCACCGCCAGGTACACCGTCGCCGGGTCGCTGCCGTGCAGCGCGACCAGCGCGTCCGCCACCTCCTCGGGCGTCCCGGCCCGCGCCGCTGGGGCCAGCCGGTGCCGCAGCGCCAGCCGCGCCCGCCGCTCCGCCACGCCGATGTACCGCACACCGTCACCCATACCGGCCGCCACCCTCCGTCACCCGTCCTCTATCCCCGGTCCCGGTCCCCGGGTCCCGAGACTCGATGCCCGGACCCGGACTCCGACCCACGGTCCCCGGTCCCGGTTCCCGATCCCCGGACCCGGACCTCGGTCCGCACCCGTACCTCTCCCCGATCCTCCCCGACACCACTGACAACGGCCCCGTCCGCCGAGCCGCCCGCGTCACCCGTTCGCCGACCCCGGCATGCGCACCGCCCCCGACCCCTCTTCACTGCGAACAGGAGGCGTGCGATGCAGAGACGACGAGGATGACCACCCCCGCCGACCGTGCCCGGCGTGGCCGGGACGCCCGCAGGCGGGTGCCCCGCTCCGGGCACGGACGCTGGCTGCCGTCCGTCGACCGGCCCGACCCCGTCGCCGTACTGGAACGCCAGGGACGGGACCGGCTGCCCGAACTGCTGCCCATCCGGTACGGCCGGATGACGTCGTCGCCGTTCGCCTTCCTGCGCGGCTCGGCCGCCGTGATGGCCGCAGACCTGGCCGCCCAGCCGCACAGCGGGCTGACCGTACAGCTGTGCGGCGACGCCCATCTGCTCAACTTCGGGCTCCACGCCTCCCCGGAACGGACCCTGCTCTTCGACCTCAACGACTTCGACGAGACCTTCCCCGGCCCCTTCGAGTGGGACGTCAAGCGGCTCGCCGTCTCCGTCGCCGTGGCCGCCCGCGCGAACGGTCACCCGGACACCAGGGTGCGCCGCGCCGCCCTGGAGGCCGTCGCCGCCTACCGCACCGCCGTGCGCCGCCTCGCCCGGCTCGGCGAACTGGCCGTCTGGTACGAGCGCATCGACACCGCGCACCTGCTGCCCCTCGCCCGCGCCGCCCACCGCCACCACCCGGAGGCGACCCTCACCCGCGCCCGCCGCCGCACCAGCCTCCAGGCGCTCGGCAAGCTGACGGAGGTCGTCGACGGACGGCACCGCATCATCCAGGACCCGCCGCTCCTCGAAGCCGCCGACGCCTCCGACAGCGCCGCCCTGCGCAAGATCTTCAGCGACTACCGCTCCACCCTCACCGGGGAACGCCGTCTCCTCCTCGACCGGTACCGCTTCGTCGACGCCGCCCGCAAGGTCGTCGGCGTCGGCAGCGTCGGCCTGCGCTGCTTCGTCGTCCTGCTCGCCGGACGCGACGCCGACGACCCCCTGTTCCTCCAGATGAAGGAGGCCCGCAGGTCCGTCCTGGAGGACCATCTGCCGGCCGGGCCGCACGCTCACCCCGGGCAGCGGGTCGTCGCCGGGCAGCGGCTGCTCCAGGCCGGCGCCGACATCTTCCTGGGCTGGACGACCGGGCCCCAGGGGCGCGCCTTCTACTGGCGGCAGCTGCCGGACACGAGGGCCTCGGCCGACGTCGCCGGCATGGACCCCGCCGACCTCCTCGTCTACGCCCGGCTGTGCGGCACCGCCCTGGCCCGCGCCCACGCCCGCTCCGGCGACCGCGTCGCCATCGCCGGCTACCTCGGCGGTGCCGACACCTTCGAACGCGCCGTCGCCGAGTTCGCCCTCGCCTACACCGACCAGAACGCCGCCGATCACGCGGCCCTGAGCGCGGCGGTCGTGGCCGGCGTCGTCACGGCCGCACCCGACGTCTGACCCGCCGGCCGGGCCGCACCTACCCCCACTTCAGCACCTACCCCCACTTCAGCACCTACCCCCACTTCAGCACCTACCCCCGCTCCAGCACCTACCCCCGCTCCAGCACCGCCCGCACGAACTCCCGCCGGTCGTCCGCGTGGTCGCGAAACCACGCGCCCAACCGGTGTTCCGCGTCGGGGAGTTCGAAGCGGGTGAACCGGGCCCGCGTGCCGAGCGCGTCCTGTACGGCCTCGGTCACCTCTCCCGGGATCACGGCGTCCGTCCCCGGCACCGCGAGCACCGCCCGGCCGGGATAGGTCCGCAGCACGTCGAGCGCCGACGCCTCCCGCCAGCTGCCGGGGCGCCGGATGATCGCGCTGAACTCCCCGTCCCCCGACCCGAACGGCACGTCCCATGCCGTGGCCGTGTACACCGCGGGCGCGCACAGTCCCAGGGAGGCCACCCGCTCCCCGTAGTGGGCCGCCAGGTCGGCCACGGTCTGCCCGCTCATGCTGAACCCGACCAGCACCAGCGGCCCCGGCGCGGGCGCGTACGCGTCGATCACGGACACCGCCTGCTCGAACCGCCGCCGCAGGCTCAACTCCCGCAGCGCGCCGGTGCTCTCGCCGTGCCCGGAGAAGTCGAAGGCGAGGGTGGCGCAGCCGTGCGCGGCGAACTCGCCCAGCAACGGCAGCAGTCGCTCCTTGCTGCCGGTGCCCGCGCCGTGCAGCACCACCGCGGTGGCCGTCCCCGGACCACCGCCGCGCGCCGCGCCCCGGACCCCGCTGAGTCGTTCACCGTCGTACACGTGCGTGAAGGGAGACAGGTCGCTCATCCCGACATTCACTCACGGAAAACGGGATGCACGGTGAGTGACGGTCTCCCTACCCTGAAGGGCATGGGCACCATCGTCATATCCGGGACCGTGGTCCTGGTCGTCCTGGGATTCGGAAACCCTCTCTACTGGCTCGCCGCCGTCGCCCTGCTCTACGTCTACGTGCGGTACGGGCGCGGTCCGTCCGTCACTCCCGGCTCCGGGCCGCCGGGCGCAGGCGCCGCGCCCACCTCGTACCAGGCCTACCGCGACCGTCGTGACCAACAGGCCAAGTGGGAGCGCCGCTACCGTCGCGAGCGCCCCCTGGAGTCCCGCCGCCAGGAGCGCGAGCGGAAGTAGGAGTGCGAGCGCAGGTAGCAGCGCGAGCGCAGGCAGGAGCCGACGGGGCCGACGGAGCCGACGGGTCTCACAGGCCCGGGGCACCCCACACCGGGAACCAGCGGCTCAGGTCCGGCTCGATGCGCAGGTCGTTCGCGAGGGCCGCCTTCACCTGGAGTTCGAGCGCGTTGTCGCGCCGCTGCCCCTGCTCGGGCAGCGGCGCGAACGGATAGAACGTGCCGCGCTTGTAGAGGTACACCAGCGCGAGCGGGCGGCCGTCGGGGTCGGTGAATCCGGCCAGGGAGCACAGCAGTTGCGGGCCGAAGCCGTTGACCTCCATCGCGCTGTTCACCGCGTGCAGATCGTTGACCAGCGACGACAGCTCGTCGGGGGCGCGGTGCGAGACCAGCCAGGAGTAGCCGTGCTCGTCGCGCACCAGCCGCACCGGGGGACCGGTGCGCTCGATGTCCGCGTCGAGGAGCGCCTGGACCTCGCGGTGCGTCTGCTCGAAGGCCGCGCCCTCCACGCTCGCGAAGCAGACGGCGCCCTGCCCGGTCGGGGTGAACCCGGCCGCCGCCTCCAGCGTCACCGCCGCCGAGGGCAGCGCGAACAGCTGGTCCAGATCGGGGGCGGCCGGTTTCGTCCGGCCGAGCAGGATGTCCAGCAGCCCCATGATCAGCCCGCCTTCCCGGGCCTGGCGGCCTCACCCAGTTCGGCGGAGATCCGCCCCAGCTGGTCGAGCCGCTGTTCCAGGCTCGGATGGGTGGAGAAGAGGTGGGCGAGGCCGGGCTCGGCGCCCAGCGCCGGGGTGAAGTAGAAGGCGTTGAAGGCCTGGGCCGTGCGCAGGTCCTTGGTCGGGATCCGGGCGATGTCCCCGGTCACCTTCGTCAGCGCCGAGGCCAGCGCCGAGGGCCGGCCGGTGAGCAGCGCGGCCGCCCGGTCCGCGGCCAGCTCCCGGTACCGGGACAGGGCCCGGATGAGCAGGAAGCTGATCGCGTACACGGCCGCCGACACGCCCATCACGGCGGCGAAGATCATCGCGGTGTTCTGGTCCCGGCGCCCGCCGCCGAACAGCTGCGAGTAGAAGGCGAACCGCACGATCAGCCCGGCGATCACTCCGAGGAAGGACGCGACCGTGATCACCGCGACGTCCTTGTGCGCCACGTGCGACATCTCGTGCGCGAGCACGCCCTCCAGCTCGGCCGGTTCCAGCCGCCGCAGCAGGCCGGTCGTCACACACACCACGGCGTTGTCGGGATTGCGCCCGGTCGCGAACGCGTTGGGCATGTCCATCTCCGACACGGCGACCACCGGCTTCGGCATGTCCGCGATCGCGCAGAGCCGGTCCACCACGGCGTGCAGATCGGGATACTCCTCCCGCTCGACGACCCGCCCGTGCATCGCGAACAGCGCGATCCGGTCGGAGAACCAGTACTGGGCACCCAGCATCCCCGCCGCGACCACGACGACCAGGACCCAGGACTTCAGCAACACGATCAACGCGGCGACGAAGGCCACGTAGAGCAGCCCCAGCAGGAACAACGTGACCGTCATCCGCACGGTCAGCTGCCGGTCGCTCCGGAATCGGCTGTGCATCTGCATCACCCCGCAGTCAGGCACTCGCCCCACTGCAAGTGTGCACCGCCCGACCCCCATGAACGGATCCCGAACGGGCCTAGGACCAGCAAAGGCCCCGAACGGGCGGAAACTCCCCGCAGGCCCCCCGCAGCCCCCGCAGGCCCCTCAGTCCCGCACCCCGGTCTCCCACAGCAGCCCGCGCAGCGCCCGGTCCTCGAAGAGGTGCCCCGCCCGTGTCAGCAGCCCGGTCACCTCGGGATCACCGCCGGGCACGGTCGCCGTCGGACGCCAGCCGCGCACGGACTGCGCGGCCCGGACACTCAGCCGTTCGTCCGGATCGTCCAGCAGCGCGACGGCGGCCCGCAGCCGCAGCACCCCGCCGCGCGCGTCGAGCAGCCGGAACGCGGCCGCCCGGACCGGCCGGGGCCGCTCGGGCCCGAGCCGTTCCAGCAGCGACTGCGCCGGCACCTGCTCCGCCGAGGGCAGCAGCGCGGCGGTGACCTCGCGGACCACACCGGGCGACGGATCGTCGAGCAACGGCCGCAGCCGCCGTACGTCCGTCAGGTCCAGGGTGCGCAGTCCGGCCACCGCCCGCGCCCGCACCGCCGCCACCGGATGCCCGAGCAGCGGCCACAGCAGCTCGGCGTCGCGCCGCTCCCCGCACTCCGCAAGGCCGAGCACCGCCCCCGGCACCAGCGAGGCATCGGCCGGGTCCGCGCACCGCTCCCGGTACCAGGCCCGCGGGTCGCCGCCGCACTGCCGTACGACGTACCGGGCGCAGGCCCGCACCAAGCCCGAGCGGTCGCCCAGGAACCCCACCGCCTCCTCGGGCCGGCCGGCCCGCCGCAGCGCGGTGACCCCGGCCGAGCGGACGCGCGGGCCGCGCGCGGTGAGCAGCGGTCCGAGTACGTCGTCCCAGGCGTCGTCGGCGGCCGCGGCCAGCGCGGCGTCCGCGCACAGGGACTGCACGACGGTGTCGGGGTCCCGGGCGGCGGCGCGGGTCAGCTCGGCGGGGGAGAGGAACCCCTCGTCGACGGCGAGACGGTAGGCGTACCGGCGTACGGCACGGTCGCCGTGCGCGTAGAGCGGCGCGAGGGCCCCGGGAGGGGCGGTGCGCAGCAGGGTGGTGGCCAGGCCGGTGGCGAAGTCGCCCCGGTCGCGGCGCCCGACGCGCAGGATCAGGGGCATGAGCCGTACGGCGGTCCCGGCGTCGAGCACCTCCGCCAGCCGGTGCCGGGCGGGCTCACGCACCTGCGGCGCCCAGTCGCCGCAGCGCACGACCAGCAGGGGCAGCAGCCCGGGGTACGCGGCGGCCCGCCCCACCGCCGCCCGTCGGATCCGGCCGTCCCGGTGGCACAGGGCGAGCGCGAGCTGCGCCTCGGTGAGCGGTCCGGACTCCTGCAGGAGCACTTTCAGCGCCCGTCCGCCCTCGGTCCGCTCCCAGGCCGGCTGCCACACGGGGTCGTCCGGATACCAGTCGCCCTGCCGTACCCCGGCGTCCAGCGCGGTCCACGCCCCGGCGTCGTCGAACGGCAGCACGTCCGCCGGCGACTCCCCCCGGGCGAGCCGTATCGCTGCCGCTTCCCCGTCCGCGATGTTCCAGACCATGCCCGTCCGTCCCCCGACCGCCTTGATGTGTTCGGCGATCGTAGAGTCCCGGACGGCTCCCGGTCGCTCGATATTCGCGTCGGACGGCGTCGCTTCAGGGCCCAGGACAGGGCCTGGGACAGGTCCTAGTAGGGCGCCCGGAAGCGGACGTACCCCAGCAGCACGATCACCGCCGCCACGCAGCCGAGGACGATCGCCGTCGACACCCAGGACGACCTGCGGGGCGCGACCGGCTCGGGGTCGCCCCGGAACGGCACCGGCTCCGGCGGGTTCTCCTTCCAGCGCGCGGCCAGCATCCGGGCCCGCGCCGAGGGCTCCTTGTGCTCGGCCCGGTCCGCCCACCGGAGGTCGAACTCGCGCTCCTCGTCGTCCTGTTGGGACATCCCCGTTCCCCCATCTCGAACACCGGTACCTGGGCACGATACGACGGCGCCCCCGCCCTGAGAAACAGGAACGGGGGCGCGGACGGCCGTGGCCGGGTCGATCACACGTCGAAGAAGTGAAGGGTCGTGTCTCTGACCTGCGGCCGTGTAAGTGACCAACGCTGCGACCTGCGACTTAGCTGTCGGTGGTTGTCAGAGTTAGTCGTCGTTGAGTGCCCTTCTACGGCCCCAAGACGGCCCAGCCCTCGGGTCCTCATGGTGAGTAGGCTGCCTCTTCGCCCGGCTGAGGTGGGTCGTCTGTGCTGCCCTCTCTTTGTGCTCTATCGAGAAGGAGCGGCATACGGCCGCACGTCTTTGGGTTGCTGTGCTCGGGCGCCTCTGACCGTTCAGTGACGAGACCCATGGGCGGCCGCCTGGAAAGGCTCACTCGTTGGTTTCACAAAGAGCAAATGCCACGACCCAGAATTGGGCTGCGACAAACCAAGTGTTTTCCCCGTAACCTTCGGGGTCGCTCACTGGGTGATTTGCCCATATGGCATACCCCGAAGCTGCCCCTGCGTTAATAGCGTCTTGGTCGGCCGCAGAGTATCCTCCGCCGATCAGGTGGGTGCCCGCCGGGCAGGTTGCATAGGAGATAGTGTCGGGTTTCCCTTGGACCGTCATCGAAGTCGAAGCGTTAGCTGCGGGGGCGGCTGCCAAACCGAAGACGGTGGAAATCAGCAGGGTGCCTACTGCAACGGCTCCGGCACGCGAACGCGCTGAACTCAGAGTCATGGCCTCAGTCCTTCCGATGAGAACTTCACCCTCCTGATCCAGCGTAGGCTTACTCGCCACCTCTTGCATGGTGGGCCGAATTGCAGCGGAACTTCCGGGGACCACACGGTGTGCACTCGCTCGCTCTCTGCCCCTAGTAGCGCCCCGCGGCTGTAATCTCGGCTTGTGCCGACGGCGTCTCACGCGCCATTCTTTGCGTGAAGTCGATGAGTGCCTGAACAGTCGGCCACCGGTGCTGTGATGGTTTATGTCGATAAGGTCAGGCGCGCTTTGCGAATGAGGTCGGCGGAGTCTTAATGACCGAGTCAAGCCCACCGTGCGGGTACAGTCTCCGCCCGGTTGAGCCTGCGATGGGCATGGCTACGCTCCCTGTATGACTGCCGTCGAACCGACTGACCCGAAGAGCGAACAAGAGAAGGGGCGTGTGCCCCTCTGGCTCGACCCTGACGACGTTCGGTGGCTCTCCCGCCACTGTTGCTGCCCCCCGGAGGCATCCGCGGAGGAGCACGACCGCTGCGGGCGTGTCCGCTTCCGGGCGAATGTGGCACTCCACAAACACGGCATCGAGCGCTGACGACAGGCGGGTGGCCCACCAGGTCGTAGTGGCGAGTCAGGCCGCTGTGGCTGCCCTTCCTGCCACCGACCCAGATACGTGCCATCCGCTCGGTCATGTGCGTCTCCTCGGCTCGGCAGCATGAGCGGTGGTCCGAGGAACACCCGCCGTCAGCTCCGTAAACAGCGATCAATTGCGCAGATCTCAATCAGCGGCCAGGCGTCCCGAAGAGCGGGGCGGCCACTCCACCGGAGCCACCGGGGGCAAGCGACTTTAGAGCCACACCCCACTCTTCCGGACCGCGGTTCCGGCTGCATGCCTTCCCCTACATCGGCACTCGCTCCATGAGCGCGTTTCAACCCGCCCATATCCGTACGTGGGCACGGGCTCTTGCCGACTCCGGGATGGCAGCGTCATATCAGCGGACGGTCTTCGCGAATGTCTCCGCTGTGTTCGCCGCCGCCGTGGACGACGGCATTCTGGTTCGGAACCCTTGCCGCGCGGGTTCCGTGCGGGCTCCCAAGCTGGATCGGCGGAAGCTCAAGCCGTGGACGCATGATCGGGTGGTCGCGGTCTGGGGCGGACTTCCGAGTCAGTACGCGCCGATCGCCGATGTCGGGGCCGGATGCGGCTTGCGGCAAGGCGAGATCTTCGGGCTCGCTGTCGACGAAGTCGACTTCGTCGGAGGAGCTGTCCACGTCGTGCGACAGGTCAAGCTGATCGGCCCGCAGATGGTGTTCGCCCCGCCCAAGGGCGGCAAATTGCGTGACGTCCCGCTGCCCGACGTGGTGTCGGACGCGCTTGCCGCCCACATCACCCGCCGGCCCCCCATCGACGTCACGTTGCCGTGGAAGACCCCGGACGGACCGCCGGTCACGGCCAAGCTGCTGTTCTACTCACGGGAGCGGAAAGCGCTGAACAGGAACTACTTCAACATGCACCTGTGGAAGCCCGCTCTGATCGCGGCCGGCGTCATCCCGGAACGGGTACCGGGGGAGCGGTTCGAGCAGTCGCGAGAGCACGGCATGCACGCCTTGCGGCACTACTACGCGTCGGTGCTGCTGGACTCGGGAGAGAGCATCAAGGCGTTGGCCGAGTACCTCGGTCACTCCGACCCGGGATTCACGCTCCGGACGTACACGCATCTCATGCCGAACAGCCAGGACCGTGCCCGCAAGGCCATCGACGCGGCATTCGGCGTGCAGGGTGCGCACGCCGATCCCGGCGAACCCGGTGCACCGGCCTGAGCGGCGGCCCGGCGTGAGCCCTCGACAGCCGCTCGCGGCGCGGGGCCCGAAACAGGCCGTCGGCCGTGCCCTTCCGGCGAGGAAGAACACGGCCGACGGCCCACACACGGCCCAGGAGAGCGGAAACCCGCTCTGACCTGGGGCGATATCACACGTCGAAGTAGAGCTCGAACTCGTGCGGGTGCGGACGCAGCTGGAGCGGGGCGATCTCGTTGGCGCGCTTGAAGTCGATCCACGTCTCGATCAGGTCGGACGTGAAGACGTCACCGGCGAGCAGGAACTCGTGGTCGCGCTCGAGCGAGTCGAGGACGGCCGGGAGCGAGGTCGGGACCTGCGCGACGTTCGCGTGCTCCTCGGGAGCCAGCTCGTAGAGGTCCTTGTCGATCGGCTCGGCCGGCTCGATCTTGTTCTTGATGCCGTCCAGGCCGGCGAGCAGCAGGGCCGAGAACGCCAGGTACGGGTTGCCGGAGGAGTCGGGCGCGCGGAACTCGACGCGCTTGGCCTTCGGGTTCGAACCCGTGATCGGGATACGCATGGCCGCGGAGCGGTTGCGCTGCGAGTACACCAGGTTGATCGGGGCCTCGAAGCCCGGGACCAGACGGTGGTACGAGTTCACCGTCGGGTTGGTGAAGGCCAGCAGCGACGGGGCGTGCTTGAGGATGCCGCCGATGTAGTAGCGGGCCATGTCCGACAGGCCCGCGTAGCCGGCCTCGTCGTAGAACAGCGGGGAGCCGCCGCTCCACAGCGACTGGTGGACGTGCATGCCCGAGCCGTTGTCGCCGAAGATCGGCTTCGGCATGAAGGTCGCGGTCTTGCCGTTGCGCCAGGCCACGTTCTTCACGATGTACTTGAAGAGCTGGAGGTCGTCGGCCGCGGCGAGCAGCGTGTTGAACTTGTAGTTGATCTCGGCCTGGCCGGCCGTGCCCACCTCGTGGTGCTGGCGCTCGACCTGGAGGCCGGAGGCGGCCAGCTCCAGGGAGATCTCGGCACGCAGGTCGGCGAAGTGGTCGACCGGCGGAGTCGGGAAGTAGCCGCCCTTGTAGCGGACCTTGTAGCCGCGGTTGTCCTCCAGCGCACCGGTGTTCCAGGCGCCGGCCTCGGAGTCGATGTGGTAGAAGGACTCGTTCTCCGAGGTCTTGAAGCGCACGCTGTCGAACACGTAGAACTCGGCCTCGGGACCGAAGTACGCGGTGTCGGCGATACCGGTCGACGCCAGGTACGCCTCCGCCTTCTTCGCCACGTTGCGCGGGTCACGGGAGTACTGCTCGCCCGTGATCGGGTCGTGGATGAAGAAGTTGATGTTGACCGTCTTGTCGCGGCGGAAGGGGTCCACGCGCGCGGTGGAGAGGTCGGCGCGCAGCGCCATGTCGGACTCGTGGATGGCCTGGAAGCCGCGGATCGACGAACCGTCGAACGCGAGCTCCTCGTCCGGGTCGAACGCCTCGACGGGCAGCGTGAAGTGCTGCATGACGCCCGGCAGGTCGCAGAAGCGGACGTCGATGAACTTGACGTCCTCGTCCGCGATGAACTTCTTGGCCTCGTCGGCGTTCTGGAACATCCAGCTCCTCCTACTCCCGGCCGTCGAGCCGGGGTGGTAGTTCGTTCGTGCGGCCAGTGCGGTGGCACACGCTCTGCCCGACCCTAGGGACGCGTGATTTCTCGGGCGTGACCCATTTGTTTCGCACAAGTTAACCGGCCACCCCTCCACCGTAGCCCGGACGGACCCCGGCGTCCCCCGGTCATATGGGTGCGCAGTACCGTGGACGGGTGGACAACAGGCAAGCACTCGGATCGTGGCTCTCCGGACCCCGCGCGGCCATGGAAGACGCCGGTGCCGACTTCGGATACCGGGGCGAGCAGCTCGGTCTGCCGGAGGAGGGGCCGGGTTCGATCGCCCGCCCCGGCCGGCGGCTCGGCGCCCTGGCGGTGGACTGGGGCCTGTGCCTCTTGATCGCATACAGCTTGATCACCGAGGGCTACACGCCCGCCACCAGCAACTGGACCCTGCTCGTCTTCCTGGTGACGAGCCTGCTCACGGTGAGCACACTCGGCTTCACGCTCGGCAAGCGCCTCTTCGGCCTGCGCGTGGTGTCCGCCGACACCGGCACCGTCAGCCCGCTGCGCTCCGCGCTCCGCTCGGTCCTGCTCTGCCTGGCGGTCCCGGCCCTGATCTGGGACCGCGACGGCCGGGGCCTGCACGACCGCCTGGCCCGCACGGTCGAGGTCCGCATCTGAGACCGCCGGTGTGACGCCGGCACGACGCCGGTACGACGAAGGGGGCGCCCGGAGTGATCCGGGCGCCCCCTTCGTCGTCGGAGGGTTCTCGTGCGAGGGAGGTCAGCGGGCCTTCGGCCCGCCCTTCGGCAGGCGCATGCCCTTGGGCATCGGACCCTTCGGCAACGGCATGTTGCTCATCAGGTCGCCCATGGCGCGCAGCCGGTCGTTGGTCGTGGTCACCTGCGGGCCGGTCAGCACGCGCGGGAACTTCAGCAGGGTCGTCCGCAGCTTCTTCAGCTCGGTCTGGCCCTCGCCGGTGCCCACGAGCACGTCGTGCACCGGGACGTCCGCGACGATGCGGTTCATCTTCTTCTTCTCGGCGGCCAGCAGGCTCTTCACCCGGTTCGGGTTGCCCTCGGCGACCAGCACGATGCCGGCCTTGCCGACCGCGCGGTGCACCACGTCCTGGCTGCGGTTCATCGCCACCGCGGGGGTGGTCGTCCAGCCCCGGCCGATGTTGTCGAGCACGGCCGCGGCGGCGCCCGGCTGGCCCTCCATCTGACCGAAGGCGGCCCGCTCGGCCCGGCGCCCGAACACGATCGCCGTCCCGAGGAAGGCGAGCAGGAGGCCCAGGATGCCCAGGTAGACCGGGTGGTCGATCAGGAAACCGATCGCGAGAAAGACACCGAAGATGATGAGAAAGACACCCGCGAGAATGAGACCGATCTTCTTGTCGGCCCTCCGGGTCATCTTGTACGTCAGGGCGATCTGCTTCAGTCGCCCGGTGTTCGCGGCCTCCGCCGCACTGTCACTTCTCGCCATGCCACGAAGTCTACGTGGCCCCGGAAGTGCCGACGACGGCAGTGTCCGTCAGGTGCGGGCCGCGGACGGACCGCGGACGGACCGGGGGGCGGCGCGGGTGGTCAGGGGCGGGTGGAGGTGACCGCTTCGAGGACGCGCTGCGCCTCGACCCGGTCCTTGGCGCGACGGCGGTCCTCCAGCACGGAGGTCCACGCGTTACGACGGGCGGTGCGCTGTCCGCCGCTCATGAGGAGCGACTCGACGGCGCGCAGGGCGGTGGTGAAGGACGGGATCGCGGTGGCGCGAACGGGCGCGGCCTGCATCGTGAAGAGTCCCCTCGTACGGCTGTGGGTACGGGTCTACGTGGTGTGACACCAGCGTCACTGTTTGGTGTTACCAGGGCGTGACCGACCGGTCAAACGCCCATGAAGCCTTGATGCGGGGCATTCGGGGACCCGGGAACGCCGACGCGGCCCTGACCGGGGCCCTCATCTGCGAGGACGGTCAGGACCGCGTCGTATCGGACACTACTGGCCAGTAATAACTTGTGCGCGAGTTCACACGCTCGTCCCGCACCCGTACGGAGCAACGGAGCCGGCGATTGTCGCCCAGGTCACACGGCCTGTACGGCGATGTACGAGCCGCGCTTCTCCACGGCCATCTGGTAGAGGCGCCCGGCGCGGTACGAGGAGCGCACCAGCGGGCCGGACATCACGCCGGAGAAGCCGATCTGCTCGGCCTCCTCCTTCAGCTCCACGAACTCGTGCGGCTTCACCCAGCGCTCCACCGGATGGTGGCGCACGGACGGACGCAGGTACTGCGTGATGGTGATCAGCTCGCAGCCGGCCTCGTGCAGCTGCTTCAGCGCCTCGCTGACCTCCTCGCGGGTCTCGCCCATGCCGAGGATCAGGTTGGACTTGGTGACCAGACCGAAGTCGCGGGCCTCGGTGATCACCTTCAGCGAGCGCTCGTAGCGGAAGCCGGGGCGGATCCGCTTGAAGATCCGCGGGACCGTCTCGACGTTGTGCGCGAAGACCTCGGGGCGCGAGGCGAAGACCTCGGCCAGCAGCTCCGGTACGGCGTTGAAGTCGGGGGCGAGCAGCTCGACCTTGGTGCGGCCGCCCTCACGGGCGGCGGTCTGCTCGTGGATCTGGCGGACCGTCTCGGCGTAGAGCCAGGCGCCGCCGTCCTCCAGGTCGTCGCGGGCGACGCCGGTGATCGTGGCGTAGTTCAGGTCCATGGTGACGACGGACTCGCCGACCCGGCGCGGCTCGTCACGGTCCAGCGCCTCGGGCTTGCCGGTGTCGATCTGGCAGAAGTCGCAGCGCCGGGTGCACTGGTCGCCGCCGATGAGGAACGTGGCCTCACGGTCCTCCCAGCACTCGTAGATGTTGGGGCAGCCGGCTTCCTGGCAGACCGTGTGCAGGCCCTCGCCCTTCACGAGGTTCTGCATCTTCGTGTACTCGGGGCCCATTTTCGCCCGCGTCTTGATCCACTCGGGCTTGCGCTCGATGGGGGTCTGGCTGTTGCGGACCTCCAGGCGCAGCATCTTGCGTCCGTCGGGTGCGACTGCGGACACGACCGGCTCCCTAGCGATTGATTCTTCGGCGTCCCCCAGGGTACGCCCGTGGATTTGAAAGCCCGCTGCCCGCGTCAGGCCGCCGGTGTCTTCTCGATCACCCTGGGCTTCAGTTCCGCGTTCTCCAGCACCTCGGTCAGATGGCGCTCGATCACCGGCAGCACGTCGGCGATCGTGAGGTCGCGGCCCAGCTCATTGGCCAGGGACGCCACGCCCGCGTCCCGGATCCCGCACGGGATGATCCGGTCGAACCACTTGTTGTCGGGGTTCACGTTCAGCGCGAAGCCGTGCATCGTCACGCCCTTGGCGACCCGGATGCCGATCGCGGCGATCTTGCGGTCCTCGCGGCGCTGCCCGGCGTTGGAGGGGGCGTACTCGGGGCCGTTGAGCCGCGGGTCGAACTCCTCGTCGGTGAGCCGGGGGTCGAAGTCCAGGGACAGACCGCCCAGCAGGGGCCGCGTCTCCACCGGGTCGCCCAGCACCCACACCCCGCTGCGGCCCTCGACGCGGGTGGTCTCCAGGCCGAACTCCGCGCAGGTGCGGATCAGTGCCTCCTCCAGCCGCCGGACGTGCGCGACGACGTCCACCGGGCGCGGGAGCTTCTGGATCGGGTAGCCCACCAGCTGGCCCGGGCCGTGCCAGGTGATCTTGCCGCCGCGGTCCACGTCGACGACCGGGGTGCCGTCGAGGGGGCGCTCGCTGTCGGCGGTGCGCCGTCCCGCCGTATAGACCGGCGGATGTTCGAGGAGCAGCACGGTGTCGGGGATCTCGTCGGCGAACCGGGCCGCGTGCACGCGGCGCTGCTCGTCCCAGGCCTCCTGGTACTCCACGGCCTCGGCTCCGAAACCCATACGGACGAACCGCAACTCACTCACGGCAAGCGCCTCCCTGGAAGGTCGTAAGGCGCGTGGCGCGCCCAAGCCACTGTACGTCCGCGCGCGGTACGTCAGCCCGGCGGCCGATTCTCACACGATCGGATGAATGAACGTCGAGATGTGCGACCGGGTGGCTACGCTCAGCTACATTCGCGCCGTTCGCGAGCAAAAAGGCCTGATCACACCCATCAGGGCACTTCATCCGGGCACGTCAGAGGCCCGGGAGGCAGGAGACCGCACCGCAGATGACGGAACGACCCGCGCAGCGCACTCCCAACCGCCAGCTCGCCGCGCTCATCGCCGAAGCGGGCTTCTCCAACGCGGGTCTGGCCCGTCGCGTCGATCAGCTCGGGCTCGAGCACGGGCTGGATCTCAGATACGACAAGACCTCCGTCACCCGGTGGCTGCGCGGGCAGCAGCCCCGGGGCACCACCCCCGCCCTCATCGCCGAGGTCTTCACCCGGCGCCTGGGCCGCCGGCTGACCGCGCAGGACCTCGGCCTGGACGCCTGCGCCCCGGTGTACGCGGGGCTGGAGTTCGCAGGCACCCCCGAGGAGGCCGTCGACATCGTCGGCGGGCTGTGGCGCAAGGACTCCGGCAGCCATGCCGAACTCCGCAAGATCGCCTTCACCCCGGCGGGGCTCGTCGTGCCGAGCCGTGACTGGCTGATCGGACGGGCCGACGAGAAGGTCGCCCGCGGCGAGCAGCCGCCCCGGGTGCCCGTTCAGAGCCGCCCGGCCCTGAAGGCGCCCCCCTTGGCGCCGACGGCCGTCCCCCGGCAGCGCGGCACCGTCGAGCGCGGCCCCGGCCAGCGGGTCACCGCCGGCGACATCTCCGCGCTCCGCTCGGTCGGCGAGCTGTTCCGCACCCTGGACAACATGTACGGCGGCGGCCACGCCCGCCAGGCCCTCGTGCGCTACCTGGAGCACGAGTGCGAGCCCATGCTGCGCGGCAGCTACGGCGAACAGACCGGCCGCCGGCTCTTCGCGGCCGCCGCCGACCTCACCCGGCTGGCCGGCTGGACCTCCTTCGACATCGCCGCGCACGGCCTCGCCCAGCGCTACTTCGTCCAGGCCCTGCGGCTCTCCCAGGCGGCCGGGGACCGGGCGTACGGCTCCTTCGTGCTGGTCACCATGAGCCGCCAGGCCGTCTACCTCGGCCACGGCCGGGAGGCCGTACAGCTCGCGCGGGTGGCCCAGCAGGGCGTCGGCACCGGCGCCCCGCCGGTCGTCCAGGCGCTGCTGCACGCCGCCGAGGCGCGCGGGCACGGCGTGCTCGGCGAGGTGCGGGCCTGCACGGCCGCCCTGGTGCGGGCCGAACGCGCCCTGGAGGCGGCCCGGGCCGGGGACGAGGTGCCGCACTGGGCGCGGTTCTTCGACGAGGCGCAGCTGGCCGACGAGTTCGGGCACTGCCACCGCGACCTCCAGCAGTTCCGGGCCGCCGTCCAGCACGCCGAACGCTCCCTCCAGCTGCGCCCCGCCGCCTACGCCCGCAGCCGCCTCTTCTGCCGCGTCGTCCTCGCCTCCGCCCGCCTCGGCCTCGGCGAACTCGACCAGGCCTGCCAGCTGGCCGCCGAGGCGGCCGGCCAGGCGGCGGAGATGCGCTCGGTCCGCGCGGTCGAGTACGTCAGGGACTTCGAGCGCAGGCTGGAGCCGTACAAGGACGCGGCCCCGGTCCGCACCTACCGGGACAAGGTGGCGGCGCTGGGCTGATCTAGGCGGCCGCCCGCGCGGTGGTGGGGGCGGGGTCGGCCCGGTGCATCGACGCCGCCGTGCCCAGATCGGAGACGATGGCCGAGGCCGCCCGGTGGGCCGAGTGCAGGGCGCCCTGGACGGTGCTGGTGTCCCGGTGGTCGCCGCAGACGTACAGGCCCGCCAGCAGGCGTACCGGGCGCCGCAGGTCGTGCGGCGGCCGCATCGCCGGCACGGCCTCGGCGGTGTGGTGGACGGCGAGGGTCTCCCAGCGCGCGGCCGGGACGCCGTAGAGCCGGGACAGGTGCATCCGTACGGCGGTGTCGACGCCGTCGGGCGGGGTGCCCAGGACCGTGGACGAGATCAGCGCGCGGCCCGCGGGCGCCCGGCTCGGGTCGATGGCGCTGACGACGGCGGTGTGCGCGACCGGGCCGCCGCGGTCGGCGTCCAGCAGCAGCGCGGCGCCGGTCGACGGCGGCTCGTCGGTGGTGTGGTGAAGGACCGTCACCGGGTGGAAGTCGGGCACCCGCAGGCCCGGCAGCAGCTCCGCCGCGGTGCGGGCGTCGGTGGCCACCAGGACGGCCCGGCAGCGGAACTCACCGTGCTCGGCGGTGGTCACCGAGGTCGTGGAGACCGAGGTGACCCGCACGCCGGTGTGCACGGTGCCCGCCGGCAGGGTCCGGGCGAGCAGCTCCGGCAGCACCTCGGCGCCGCCCTCCGGCAGGCACAGCCGGCCCGCCGCGAAGGAGCGCAGCGCGAGGTCCGCGCACCGGCTGGAGGTCCTCAGGTCCGGGTCGCAGAGCAGCGCGGCCAGCAGCGGACGCAGGAAACCGTCGATCGTGCGGGCGGGCAGACCGCGCGCCGCGAGGGCCTCGGCGGCCGGGGACTCCGGGCGCCGCAGCAGCCGTTCGGCGGGCGTGGCCGCGATCCGGGTGAGCGCGGCGCCGAGCCGGGCCTGGTCCACGGCGGTGCCCAGCGGGGCGCCCGGCCGGACCCGGGGCGGCGGCACGGGCCGGGCGGCGGCCGTGCGCGGCCGGGGCAGCGCACCCGGCCGGGGGGCGCTCGCCAGGGCGCGTACGGCGTGGAGTGCGCCCCTTGCGCTCCCCGCGCCCGCCTGTGCGCCCGCGCGGTGGTGACGTCCGTCGCTGTGCAGCAGGACCCCGGGGGCGAAGGGGCGCAGGACGAGCGCGTCCAGCCCCGGGGTCAGGCCCAGTTCGGGATATGCCGTGGACAGCAGCTGTCCGATGCGGTCGAGCCGGAAGCCGTCGACCTTCTCGGTCGACATGCGGCCGCCGACGTAAGGGGCGGCCTCCAGGACTGCGGTCGTTACTCCTGCGCTGATGAGCCGATGCGCCGCTGAGAGGCCGGCGACTCCGGCTCCCACGACGACGACGTCTGCCTGGTACGCGGGCTCAAGCACGTGCCCCTCCTCGAGGTTGCGCGGCCGGTGGAGACGTCATGCCCCCAACTGGCGTCCGGGATGCCCGAGTTCGGATCGAGGTTAGGGCTGTGATCGGTCAAGAACAGTCGCGCATGGACAGGGCACGGTCGCACGACGGTCGCATGCGTTTGCCCCGGGTCGGCACACCCGGTCGCACGCAGCCGCGGCGCCCCGCTCGCGCCCGCTCGCGCGCCGGCGCCCCGGCTCCGCTCACGCTGCCCGGATCGCGTCCTCGATCCCGGGGAACGCGAAGGTGAACCCCGACTCCAGGAGCCGCTTCGGCACCACCCGCGCGCTGCCCAGCACGTCCCCGGCCATCTCGCCCAGCACCCCCCGCAGCACCGGGGCAGGCACCGCGAACAGCGTCGGCCGGTGCAGCACGCGCCCCATCGCCGCGGTGATCTCACGGTTCGTCAGCGGTTCGGGCGCGGTCAGGTTGAACGGCCCCGACAGGTCGTCACGGTCCAGCAGATGCCGGATCGCCGCCACCTCGTCGTGCAGCGCGATGTACGACCAGTACTGCCGTCCGTCGCCCATCCGGCCCCCGAGGCCGGCCTGGAAGAGCGGGAACAGCCGCCCCCACGCCCCGCCCCCGCGCGCCACCACCAGCCCGGTCCGGGGGAACACCGTCCGTACGCCCGCCGCCTCGGCCGGCCCCGCGGCCGCCTCCCACTCCACGCACAGCTCCGGCAGGAACCCGCTCCCGGCGGGCGCGTCCTCGTCCACGACCCGCTCGCCGGTCTCGCCGTAGAAGCCCATGGCGCTGCCGTTCACGAACACCCGCGGCGGCGCGTCGAGCGCGGCGACGGCCTTCGCCAGCCCCGCCGTGCCGTGCACCCGGCTGTCGTGGATGCGCCGCTTGTACGCGTCCGTCCAGCGCCGGTCCCCGACCCCCGCCCCGGCCAGGTTGACCACGGCGTCGCACCCGGTGAGCCCCGCCGGGTCCACCTGCCCCCGCTCGGGGTCCCAGCGCACCTCCTGGGCGCTCCGGGGCGCGTGCCGCACCAGCCGGACCACCTCGTGCCCGTCGGCGGTCAGGGACCGCACCAGGGCGCTGCCGATGAGACCGGACGCGCCGGCCACCACGATTCGCCTACGTTCCTCAGCCATGGCGCCATCCTGCCGGGTGCCCGCGTAAAACCCCGGTCGGGATCCGCCGCGCGCGCTCTAGGGTTGCGCGCATGCCCGAACCCGCCGAACTCCGTATCCGTACCGCCACCGGTGCCGACGACGACGCGCTCTCCCTGATCGACCGCCTCACCTGGTCGTATCTGCACGCCGTCATGCCGAAGCCGGAGCCGCCCTACGCCCCCCTGTTCGACGAGCGCCACCCGCCCGAGGACTTCCTGGTCGCCGAGCTCGACGACCGTGTCGTGGGCTACATCCGGCTCGGCCACCCGACCCCGCTCGCCTGCAACGCGCACGTCCGCCAGATACAGGGCCTCGCCGTCGCCGACGAGGCGCGCGGCCGGGGCGTCGGGCGGGCGCTGGTCCGCGCGGCCGTCGAGGAGGCCCGCCGGCTCGGCGCCCGCCGGATCACCCTGCGCGTCCTCGGCCACAACACCCCGGCCCGCGGGCTGTACGAGTCCGAGGGGTTCGTGGTGGAGGGGGTCCTGCCGGAGGAGTTCCTGCTGGGCGGGGAGTACGTGGACGACGTGTTCATGGGCCGGCCGGTGTGAGACGCCGGACCCGGACCGCCGTCCGGTGTGCCGCTCAGGAGCAGATCCGCCGTCAGGTGAGCGGCTCGCGGCTCAGGAGCTGATCAGCCGTCCGGTGTCCACCGGTTCGGTCGCCTTCGCCGCCCGCTCGGCGTCGTCGGCGACCTCGGCGGCCGTCAGGACGTAACCGGTCTCGTCGTCGGACGTGGAGCGGGCGAAGACCACGCCGTAGACCCGGCCGTCGGTGGTCAGCAGCGGGCCGCCGGAGTTGCCGGGGCGGACCGTGGAGCGGATCGAGTAGATCTCGCGGGTGACGATCTCGTCGTTGTAGATGTTCCGGCCGGTCGCCTTCACCCGGCCCGCGACCGTCGCCGCTTGGAGGTTGAGGTCGCCGTCCTGCGGATAGCCGGCCACCACCGCCTCGTTGCCCCGTTTCGCGGCGTCGTCGAAGCTCAGCACCGGGGCGCGCAGCTGAGGCACGTACAGCACGGCGACGTCCTTGTCCGGGTCGAAGAGGACCACCCGCGCGTCGTACGACGGCCCCACGCCACCGATCTTCACCGTCGGGTCGTCGATGCCCGCCACCACGTGCGCGTTGGTCATCACATGCTCGCGCGCGTATACGAATCCGCTGCCCTCGCGGCCCTGGTCGCCCGAGACGCCCTCGATCTTGACCGTGCTGAGCTTCGCCGCGTTCGTCGCGCTCGCCGTGACGCTGTCGCCGCTGGGCTCGGCGACCTCGGCCGTCGACTCGTTCTCGAACGGGTTGAAGACCTGCGGGAAGCCCGCCTGGGTGAGTGCCGAGGTGGCGTCGGAGAACCAGGCCGGGGTGGTGTCCGGCATCGCGTCCTGCACCGTGCCGAGCAGCCGGGAGTCGCGGATCGACGACGTCAGCAGCGGCGACGAGGACGCGCCCAGCACGCTCGCCGCCACCCACGCCACGATCAGCACCGCGACCGCGTTGGCCACCGCCCCGCCGATCCCGTCGGCCACGCGCAGCGGCCCCCGGTCCAGCTCGCGCCGCAGCCGCAGCGCCAGCCGCCCCGCCAGCTCGTGCCCCACCACCGCCGGGACGAGGACCGTGAACACCGCGGTCACCGTCGCCGCCGTCGTCCCCGGTGTCACCAGGTCCATCACCCAGGGCAGTACCCACACGCCGAGCGCCGCGCCGCCCACGAACCCGGCCAGCGAGACACAGCCGGCCACCAGTCCGCGCCGGTAGCCCGAGCCGGCGTAGGCCAGGATCACCAGCAGGAGCAGGATGTCGAGCAGGTCCACGGAGCCGCCTTTCTCTAGGACCCCTTAGTACGCGGGGGACGGGCCCAGTGATCAGCCACGCGCGTGCGTGGCCACCGGAACCGGCCACGCGTGTGTACCTCGGAAAACGTCGCGGACCGGGACGATGGTTCCACCAGGTGGCACAGCACACATCGCGGGCGGAGCGGAACCGGTCGACAGTGGGTTCATGTGTGTCAAACGACCGCTCACCCGCCGATCGCGGGGAACACGAAGGCGGCGCCTGCCACGGATACCGGGCCCGCTCCTGGTACTGCTGGGCTGCCTGCCCGGACTCGCCGCCGTCGCCGCCCTCGGCCTGTGCGCGGGCGGCGTCGACCACGCCGCCACCTCCGCCCTGGCCGCCCGCGCCGTCCGTCCCACCGCCGTCCGCCCCGCCGCGGCCGCGCACGCCGCCGTCAAGCCGCGCATCGTGCCGCGCACGGCCTGGCTGGACGACGTCAGTCGGCGCACACAGCCGCCGCCGCGCTACGACGACAGGGTCGTCGCCGTCTTCGTCCACCACACCGACTCGCCCAACGGCTACGACTGCGCCGACGCGCCGCGCATCATCCGCTACCTGTACGCGGGCCAGACCGGCGCCCGGGACTGGGACGACATCGGCTACAACTTCCTCGTCGACAAGTGCGGCACCGTCTACGAGGGCCGCGCGGGCGGTGTCGACCGTCCCGTCACCGGCGCCCACACCCAGGGCTTCAACCACCGCACGGCCGGTATCGCCGCGCTGGGCACCTTCACCGCCGGCGCATCCGTCCCGCAGGCGATGGTCGACTCGATCGCGGCGGTCGCCGCCTGGAAGCTCGGCCTGTCCGACGTGGACCCGCGCACCGACGTCCGCCTCACCTCCAGCAACAGCCTCAGCCGCTACCGGTCCGGGGTCACCGCCACCCTGCCCGCCCTCGCCGGGCACGACGACGGCTACATGACCAGCTGCCCCGGCGCCGCCCTCTCCGCCCGCCTGCCGGAGATCCGGGAGACGGCCGCCCGCCTCCAGGGCCGCCCGGCCAGGGCGACGGACCGGGGGAGCGGCGACGGCACGACCGGCGCCGGAACGGCCGCGCGAAGGCTCACAGGAACCCCTTAGGCAGGATTCAGAGTCCTCCCATCCCCGCGTCCTACGGTCATGCACAACACAAGCCGACTGGAGGCGGGGATGATGAACAGCAGTCGTACGCGGTCCACGGAGTACACGGGGTCCACGGGGTCCATAGGGTCCACGGGGTCCACGGAGCAGGGCGCCGGCTGGGCGCGGGCCGCCCGCAGCCCTTGGACGGTCCTCTGCGCGGTCGCCGCGGTCGTCCTGGGCCCGGCCGCGACCACCGCGTCCGCCCTCGAACAGGCCAACAGGGCGCCGCTGCACCACGCCGTGCGGGCCGACCAGCAGCAGGCCTACATCCCCGCGGACACCACCCGCCGCCGCGTCACGGTGTGACGCGGGAGGACCGGGAAGCTGGGGAAGTCCGGGAGGGGCTCGCGTCTCGACCGGAAGAGCTCGTTCCGCGAACGGGAGGAGCTCACTCCTTGAAGCGGTTCCACAGGCGGGGATACCGCTCGGCGAGCGCCCCCTCGTTCTCGAAGTCGACCGGCGTGCCCTCGGGTTCGGCGGCCGCGGGCGGGATGCCCAGATCGGGCGCCACGGTCCCGGTGAGCTGCTCGTAGGCCTCGTCGGCCGCGTAACCGAGGTCCTCGCCGTCCCCGTCGACCTCCTCGTCGAACTCGCCCAGCAGATCGGCGAGCGCGTCCGGATCGTGCACCGCGCCCTCGAACACGTCCCGGCCCTGCCCGATCAGCCAGCAGCGGAAGAAGTCGAAGGCGTCGTCGCTCGCGCCGTCCAGCAGCACCCAGGCGGCGCCCCACAGATCCCAGGTGTAGGCGCGGCTGTAGCGGGCCTCGAAGTGCCGGGCGAAGTCGAGCACGGACTCCGGGTCCAGCCGGGCCAGCCGGTCCACGAGCACGTCGGCCTGGTCCTCCGGGTCGCCCTCGGCGGCCTCGCGGGAGGCGTCCACCAGCTCCCAGAACTCCGTCTCGTCCATCACGCGTCCAGCATCGTGCCTGGAGGGGTGCCGCGCACCCGGAGTGCCGGGGATTGTCACGAGCGGTACACCTCCGCCAGCCGCGCCGCGTCCTCGGCGAACCGGGCCCGCAGCGACCCGGGCGAGACCACCTCCGCCTCGGCCCCGAGCGCGGTGAGCTGGGTGTGCGCCACGTCCTCCGACTCCACGCCCACGGTGACCGTCACCCACCCCCGCCCGTCCGGCTCCGAGGCCCCCGCCAGCGCGTCCCGCGCGGCCACCGGATCCACCGCGTACGCCAGCCTGCGCATCCCGGTCGCCGAGAGCCGTACGACGACCTCGGCCCGCAGGATCGACCGCGCGAACCGCTCCGCCTGCTCGGCCCAGAACCCGGGCAGATCGAAGGACTCATCTCGGCTGAAACGATCCTTCAGGGTCTCCACCCCGACGAACCGGTCGATCCGGTACGTCCGGAAGGCCCCGGAGCCGAGCACCCGCGCACACAGGTACCAGACCCCCGCCTTCAGCACGAGCCCGTACGGCTCCAGTCGCCGCTCGACCTCGCCGTCGCCCCGACGGTAGCGGGCGCTCACACACCGGTCGTCCCACACCGCGTCCGCGACCACCGCCAGCGGCTCGGGCACCTCCGGCTCCCGGAACCAGGCCGGCGCGTCCAGATGGAACCGCTGCGCCGCCGCACGCGGCGCGTCCCGCAGGGAGGGCAGCAGCGCGGCCGACACCTTCAGCCGGGCCGCGGACGCCACGTCCGCCAGCCCCATCTCCCGCAGCGCCTCCGGCACCCCGCTCAGGAACAGCGCCTCGGCCTCGCCCCGGGCCAGCCCGGTCAGCCCGGTGCGGTACCCCCCGACCAGCCGGTACCCGCCGGCGCGCCCCCGCTCCGCGTACACCGGCACGCCCGCCTCCGACAGCGCCTGCGCGTCCCGGGTGACGGTCCGCTCGGACACCTCCAGCTCACGGGCCAGCTCGGCGGCGGTCATGGCGGGCCGGGACTGCAGGAGCAGCACCATCTTGATGAGGCGGGCAGCGCGCATGGTGCCCATGATGCCGGGGCCCACCGACAGCGAAGGGGCACGGCGTGACGCCGTGCCCCTTCGACCGGAAACGCTGCCCTACAGGCCGTAGCGGTCCCGCGCCTCCTTCACCGAGGTCGCCTTGACCTCGCCGCGCCGGGCGAGCTGCGCCAGGGCCGCGACGACGACCGACTGCGCGTCGACGCCGAAGTGACGGCGGGCGGCCGCACGGGTGTCGGAGAGACCGAAGCCGTCCGCGCCCAGCGAGGACCAGTCCTGCTCGACCCACTGCGCGATCTGGTCCGGGACCTGGCGCATGTAGTCGGAGACCGCGAGGACCGGGCCCTCGGCGCCCTGGAGCGCCTGCCGGACGTACGGCACCCGTTCCTCGCCGCGCAGCAGGGCCGCGTCGGCCTCCAGCGCGTCCCGGCGCAGCTCGGTCCAGGAGGTCGCGGACCACACGTCGGCGGCCACACCCCACTCCTCGGCGAGCAGCCGCTGCGCCTCGAGGGTCCAGTGGATCGCCGTGCCGGAGCCCAGCAGCTGGATGCGCGGGGCGTTGGCGGCCGGGCTGAGGCCCGCCGACTCCGCGGTGTTGAAGCGGTACAGGCCCTTGACGATGCCCTCGTCGATGCCGAGGCCGGCCGGCTTGGCGGGCTGCGGCAGCGGCTCGTTGTAGACCGTCAGGTAGTAGAAGACGTCCGGGTCCTCACCGGGGGCGGCCTCGCCGTACATCCGGCGCAGACCGTCCTTGACGATCGTGGCGACCTCGTAGGCGAACGCCGGGTCGTAGGTGAGGGCGGCCGGGTTCGTCGCGGCGATGACCGGGGAGTGGCCGTCGGCGTGCTGGAGGCCCTCGCCCGTCAGGGTCGTACGGCCCGCCGTGGCGCCGACCAGGAAGCCGCGGCCCAGCTGGTCGGCGAGCTGCCACATCTGGTCGGCCGTGCGCTGCCAGCCGAACATCGAGTAGAAGATGTAGAACGGGATCATCGCTTCGCCGTGCGTGGAGTACGCGCTGGACGCGGCGATGAAGTCGGCCATCGAACCGGCCTCGGTGATCCCCTCGTTGAGGATCTGGCCGTTCTTGGCCTCCTTGTAGTACATCAGCTGGTCGCGGTCGACCGGCTCGTACGTCTGGCCCTTGGGGGAGTAGATCCCGAGCGAGGGGAAGAGCGACTCCATGCCGAAGGTGCGCGCCTCGTCGGGGACGATCGGCACCCAGCGCTTCCCGGTCTCCTTGTCGCGGACCAGGTCCTTGATCAGGCGGACGAAGGCCATGGTGGTCGCCAGGTTCTGCGTGCCGGAGCCCTTGTCGAAGGAGGCGAACGCCTTCTCCGCCGGGGCGGGCAGCGGCGCGACCGCGTGCGTACGGCGGGCCGGGGCGGGGCCGCCGAGGGCCGCGCGGCGCTCCTGGAGGTAGCGGACCTCGGGGGAGTCGGCGCCCGGGTGGCCGTAGGGCACCACACCGTCGACGAAGTCGCTGTCCTTGATCGGCAGCTCGAGCAGGTCCCGCATCGCCTTGAACTCGTCCACCGAGAGCTTCTTCATCTGGTGGTTGGCGTTCTTCGACGCGAAGCCCTCGCCGAGGGTGTGGCCCTTGACCGTCTGGGCCAGGATGACCGTCGGCGCGCCCTTGAACTCGACGGCGGCCTTGTAGGCGGCGTACACCTTGCGCGCCTCGTGGCCACCGCGGGAGAGGTGGAAGCACTCGAGGATCTTGTCGTCGCTCAGCAGCTTCGCCATCTCGGCGAGCGCCGGGTCCTTGCCGAAGAAGTCCTCGCGGATGTAGGCGGCGCCACGGGTCTGGTACGTCTGCACCTGGGCGTCCGGTACCTCGCGCAGCCGGCGGACGAGCGCGCCGGTGGTGTCGAGCTGGAACAGCTCGTCCCAGGCGGAGCCCCACAGCGTCTTGATGACGTTCCAGCCCGCGCCGCGGAACTGGGCCTCCAGCTCCTGCACGATCTTGAAGTTGGCGCGGACCGGGCCGTCGAGGCGCTGGAGGTTGCAGTTGATGACGAAGGTCAGGTTGTCCAGACCCTCGCGGGAGGCGAGCGCGAGTGCCGCCGTCGACTCGGGCTCGTCCATCTCGCCGTCGCCCAGGAAGGCCCAGACGTGGGACGCGGAGACGTCCTTGATGCCGCGGTTGGTCAGATAGCGGTTGAAGCGCGCCTGGTAGATCGCCGAGAGCGGGCCGAGGCCCATGGACACGGTCGGGAACTCCCACAGCCAGGGCAGACGCCGCGGGTGCGGGTAGGACGGGAGGCCGCCCCCGCCCGCCTCCTGACGGAAGTTGTCGAGGTGCTGCTCGGTCAGCCGGCCGTCGAGGAAGGCGCGGGCGTAGATGCCGGGGGAGGCGTGGCCCTGGATGTAGAGCTGGTCGCCCGAGCCGTCGGCCTCCTTGCCCTTGAAGAAGTGGTTGAAGCCGGTCTCGTAGAGCCAGGCCGCGGAGGCGAAGGTGGCGATGTGGCCGCCGACGCCGTGTTTCGCGCCCCGGGTGACCATTGCGGCCGCGTTCCAGCGGTTCCACGCGGTGATCTTCCGCTCCATCTCCTCGTCACCGGGCGCGGACGGCTCGGCGGCGGTCGGGATGGTGTTGACGTAGTCGGTCTCGAGCAGCTTGGGCAGCGCGATGCCGTTGCCCTCGGCACGCTCCAGCGTGCGGCGCATCAGGTATGCCGCGCGGTGCGGCCCGGCCGCCTTGGCGACCGCGTCCAGTGAGGCCTGCCATTCGGCGGTCTCCTCCGGGTCCCGGTCGGGGAGCTGGTCGAGCGCGCTCGGCTGGATGGCGTTGGGGTCGGTCATGTCGCCGCCTTCCTCAGTCGAAGGGGGTTCCCTCATCGGTAAGGGTTCGGGGGTGCCCTTGGTCTTTGGCAGGACAGGGCGTGGGGGCTTCGGCGCGATGCCGTTGTACGGCTCCGCGCGCGGCCCGTCGGCGACTGTAACCCCCTGATCGATGATCGATCAAAGGGTTGAGGGGAAAAACCTCTCGATTGCGAGAAAGTAGGCACGGGGTGCCTTTCGGGCGGGCACCCGGTGCCGCGAAAATAAGGGGTTTCCGCAGGTGAGCGCCCCTGCGCTCGGCTGTCTCAGGCGCGCGGCGCGCAGCCCAGGACGTGCGCCTTCACCAGCTCCGCGATCCTCGGATCACGCCGCCGGAACGCCTGCACCAGCTCCTCGTGCTCCTCCGCGTAGGACTGCTGCACGGTTCCCAGCCAGCGGATGGACAGCGCCGTGAACACCTCGATGCCGAGGCCCTCCCAGGTGTGCAGCAGCACGGAGTTCCCCGCCGCCCGCACCAGCTCCCGGTGGAAGCCGACGGTGTGCCGCACCTGGGCGGTGCCGTCGGAGTGCCGGTCGGCCTCGTAGAGCGCGGCGACATGCGGCTCCAGGGCCGAGCAGTCCTCCGCCAGCCGCTCCGCCGCCAGCTCCGCCGCGATCGCCTCCAGGCCGGCCCGGACCGGGTAGCTCTCCTCCAGGTCGGCCGCGGTCAGATTGCGCACTCGTACGCCCTTGTTCGGCGCGGACTCGATCAGCCGCAGCGACTCCAGCTCGCGCAGCGCCTCCCGCACCGGCGTCTGGCTGACCTCCAGCTCGGTGGCGATCCGCCGCTCCACGATCCGCTCGCCCGGCTTCCAGCGCCCGCTGACGATCCCCTCCACGATGTGCTCGCGGATCTGTTCGCGCAGCGAGTGGACGACGGGCGCGGTCATGAGTGCTCCTTAGGGAGGGGCCGCCCGGCCCCGGGGGCGTTTGACGTTTAGACAATACGGCGGCCGACGCATTCCGGAGGGGCGCACAAGGACGCTTTTACGCAGGTGAGACGAGACTTACACGCGCAGGACGGGGCCGGCCGCGAAGACCGGCCGCGTGCGGCGGGCGTGGGGCTCAAAGGTCGAGAACCGCGCGCAGCGCGTTGTCGACCAGCGCCAGCTGGTCCGGGCCGATGTTGCCGTGCGCCTTCGCGGTGTCGAACCGGGCTGCGGTGAGCTGGAGCAGGTTGACGGCGACGACCGAGGCGTCGATGGGCGATGTGAGGCGGACGCTCATGGCCGTGTCGGGATGTGCGGCCGGAGTGTGCAGGACCAGGACCACGACCACCCCGTACGCGTCGGCGAGCCCGTCCAGGCTGACGACGAGTACCGTGCGGACGCCCTTGCCCGTGTCGACGTCCCACACGTCCCCCCTGCGGACGGTCACAGCGCGTCGCCCTCCCCCTCGAGGTCGAGCATTCCGAGCGCGGCCAGTTTGCGCGCCGCGTCCAGCGTCATCTGCCGACGTACGGCCTTCAGTATGTAGTCGTTGAGGGAGGGGGCGTCGGCGGCGGCGTCCCGCAGCGCCTTGTCCATGGAGTCCGGGATGCGCAAGGTGATGGCACTCATGACGCCAAATGTAGTGGCAGAAGTGCCGTCAGTGGACCCGGTTGCCCAGGCCGAAAAGCAAGCGCCCCCGCCCGGAAGTTCCGGACAGGGGCACCTGTTGGCTGAACCCGTGGGCTACAGGCCGAGCTCGACCTCGAACTCGCCCGCCTCAAGGATCGACTTCACCGCGGTCAGGTAACGGGCCGCGTCGGCGCCGTCGACCAGGCGGTGGTCGTAGGACAGGGTCAGGTACGTCATGTCGCGGACGCCGATGACCGTGCCCTCCTCCGTCTCGATGACGGCCGGGCGCTTGACCGTCGCACCGATGCCGAGGATCGCGACCTGGCCCGGCGGCACGATGATCGTGTCGAAGAGCGCACCGCGCGAACCGGTGTTGGAGATGGTGAAGGTCCCGCCGGACAGCTCGTCCGGGGTGATCTTGTTGCCGCGGACCTTGCCGGCCAGGTCGGCCGTGGCCTTGGCGATACCGGCGATGTTGAGGTCCCCGGCGCCCTTGATGACCGGGGTCATCAGACCCTTCTCCGAGTCCACCGCGATACCCACGTTCTCGGTGTCGAAGTAGGTGATCGTGCCCTCGGCCTCGTTGATCTTGGCGTTGATGACCGGGTGGGCCTTCAGCGCCTGGGCCGCCGCCTTCACGAAGAACGGCATCGGGGAGAGCTTGACGCCCTCACGGGCCGCGAAGGAGTCCTTCGCCTTGGCGCGCAGCCGCATCAGGCGCGTGACGTCGACCTCGACGACCGACGACAGCTGGGCCTGCTCGTGCAGCGCCTTGACCATGTTGTCGCCGATGACCTTGCGGATACGGGGCATCTTGACGGTCTGGCCGCGCAGCGGGGAGGCCTCCAGCGTGGGGGCCTTCTTCGCGGCGGGGGCGGCGGCGGCCGGAGCCGGAGCGGCGGCGGCCGCCTTCGCGGCCTCGGCGGCGGCGATGACGTCCTGCTTGCGGATCCGGCCGCCGACGCCGGTGCCCTTGACGGAGCCCAGGTCGACGCCGTTCTCGGCGGCGAGCTTGCGCACCAGCGGGGTGACGTAGGCACCCTCGTCGGTGTCCTGCGCGGCGGGCGAGGAGGCGACCGGAGCCGGAGCCACGGGAGCCGGAGCCACCGGCGCGGGGGCCGGAGCGGCCGGAGCCGGGGCGGCGGCGACCGGGGCGGGCGCGGGAGCCGGGACGGGCGCCGGGGCGGCCGGAGCCACCGGAGCGGGGGCCGGGGCAGCGGCGGCGGGCGCCGGAGCCGGAGCGGCGGGCGCCGGAGCCGCGGCCGGAGCCGCACCCGGGGCGCCGATGACGGCGAGCTTGGCGCCGACCTCGGCGGTCTCGTCCTCACCGACGGTGATCTCGAGCAGCACACCGGAGGTGGGCGCCGGGATCTCGGTGTCGACCTTGTCGGTCGAGACCTCGAGCAGCGGCTCGTCGGCCTCGACGCTGTCGCCGACCGACTTCAGCCAGCGGGTGACGGTGCCCTCGGTGACGGACTCGCCGAGCGCGGGCAGGACCACGTCCGTGCCGGACGCGCCGCCGGCGGGGGCGGCAGCGGGGGCCTCGGCGGCGGGCGCCGGGGCGGCCGGGGCCTCGGCCACGGGGGCCGGGGCGGCGGGCGCCGGAGCCGCGGCGGGCTCGGCGGCGGGGGCCGGGGCGGCGGCGGGCGCGCCCGTGCCGTCGTCGATGACGGCCAGCTCGGCGCCGACCTCGACGGTCTCGTCCTCGGCGACCTTGATGGAGGCCAGGATGCCGGCGGCGGGGGAGGGGATCTCGGTGTCGACCTTGTCGGTCGACACCTCGAGCAGCGGCTCGTCGGCCTCTACGCGTTCACCCTCGGCCTTCAGCCAGCGGGTGACAGTGCCCTCGGTGACGCTCTCGCCGAGCGCCGGAAGGGTTACGGAAACCGCCATGGTTTCGGTTGCTCCTTACGAGTTGCGGAAGTCTGTGTCGTCGCTTCGTCGACCGAGGGGTCAGTCGTGCGAGTGCAGCGGCTTGCCCGCCAGGGCCAGGTGGGCCTCGCCGAGCGCCTCGCTCTGCGTCGGGTGGGCGTGGATGAGCTGGGCGACCTCGGCCGGCAGCGCCTCCCAGTTGTAGATCAGCTGGGCCTCGCCGACCTGCTCGCCCATGCGGTCGCCGACCATGTGGACGCCGACCACGGCACCGTCCTTGACCTGGACGAGCTTGATCTCGCCCGAGGTGTTCAGGATCTTGCTCTTGCCGTTGCCCGCCAGGTTGTACTTCAGAGCGACGACCTTGTCCGCGCCGTAGATCTCCTTGGCCTTGGCCTCGGTGATGCCCACGGAGGCGACCTCGGGGTGGCAGTAGGTCACCCGCGGGACACCGTCGTAGTCGATCGGGACGGTCTTCAGACCGGCCAGACGCTCCGCCACCAGGATGCCCTCGGCGAAGCCGACGTGCGCGAGCTGGAGGGTCGGGACCAGGTCACCGACGGCGGAGATGGTGGGGACGTTGGTGCGCATGTACTCGTCGACCAGGACATAGCCGCGGTCCATCGCGACGCCCTGCTCCTCGTAGCCGAGACCGGCGGAGACGGGCCCGCGGCCCACCGCGACCAGCAGGATCTCGGCCTCGAACTCCTTGCCGTCGGCCAGGGTGACCTTGACGCCGTCGGCGGTGTACTCGGCCTTCGAGAAGAAGGTGCCCAGGTTGAACTTGATGCCGCGCTTGCGGAACGCGCGCTCGAGAAGCTTGGAGCTGTTCTCGTCCTCGACCGGGACGAGGTGCTTCAGGCCCTCGATGACGGTGACGTCCGCGCCGAAGGACTTCCACGCCGAGGCGAACTCGACGCCGATGACACCGCCGCCCAGGATGATCGCGGACTTCGGCACGCGGTCCAGGACGAGGGCGTGGTCGGAGGAGATGATCCGGTTGCCGTCGATCTCCAGGCCCGGCAGCGACTTCGGCACGGAGCCGGTCGCCAGCAGGACGTGGCGGCCCTGGATCCGCTGCCCGTTCACGTCGACGGAGGTCGGGGAGGACAGTCGGCCCTCACCCTCGATGTACGTCACCTTGCGGGAGGCGACAAGACCCTGGAGCCCCTTGTACAGGCCGGAGATCACGCCGTCCTTGTACTTGTGGACCCCGGCGATGTCGATGCCCTCGAAGGTGGCCTTGACGCCGAACTGCGCGCTCTCGCGGGCCTGGTCGGCGATCTCGCCCGCGTGCAGCAGGGCCTTGGTGGGGATGCAACCCCGGTGCAGGCAGGTGCCGCCGACCTTGTCCTTCTCGATCAGGGCGACGTCCAGGCCCAGCTGCGCCCCGCGCAGGGCCGCGGCGTAACCGCCACTACCACCGCCGAGGATCACTAGGTCGAAAACGGTGCTGGCGTCGTTCGCCACGTCACGTCCTCCATGCATGTGCGCCGTGCGCCCGGTCGTCGCTGACCGGTCGGCGGCTGGTGTCCGGCCGCTCTTTCTTCGGCCCTGTGGTGGGGGCCCTGTCCTGCCGAGCCCCATCCTCGCACTTGTCGGAGGCCGACGAGACACGGGGCCGGGGTGTGAGACGTCCCACGTTCAGATGAGCGGCCCGGAAGGGGCGCCGGGCCGGACCCATACGCGGCTGCGCCGCGTGGGCGCGAACAGCCCACGCGGCGCAGCCGCACATGACGGAATGGACCGAGTTGTCAGGCGAACCTCAGACCGGCGTCAGCCGAGGTCACCCGCGGCGGTCAGCTCGGCGAGGCGAACCAGCGTCCGCACCGCCGACCCCGTACCGCCCTTCGGCGTGTACCCGAAGGGACCGCCCTCGTTGAACGCCGGCCCCGCGATGTCGAGGTGCGCCCAGGTGATCCCCTCGCCCACGAACTCCCGCAGGAAGAGCCCGGCCACCAGCCCGCCGCCCATCCGCTCACCCATGTTCGCGATGTCGGCGACGGTGGAGTCCATCCCCTTGCGCAGGTGCTCCGGCAGCGGCATCGGCCACGCCGGCTCCCCGACCTCCTCGGCGGCCTCGAACACGGCCGTACGGAACGCCTCGTCGTTGGCCATGACCCCGAAGGTCCGGCTGCCCAGCGCCAGCATCATCGCGCCGGTCAGCGTCGCCACGTCGACGATCGCGTCCGGCTTCTCCTGGGAGGCGGCCCACAGCGCGTCGGCCAGCACCAGGCGGCCCTCGGCGTCGGTGTTGAGCACCTCCACCGTCTTGCCGCTGTACATGCGCAGCACGTCACCCGGGCGGGTGGCGGAGCCGGACGGCATGTTCTCGGCGAGCGCCAGCCAGCCGGTGACATTGACCTCCAGGCCGAGCCGCGCGGCGGCGACGACCGCGGCGAACACGGCGGCGGCGCCGCTCATGTCGCACTTCATCGTCTCGTTGTGCCCGGCCGGCTTCAGCGAGATGCCGCCCGAGTCGTAGGTGATGCCCTTGCCGACGAAGGCGAGGTGCTTGTCCGCCTTGGACGAGGTGTACGACAGCTTGACCAGGCGCGGGGCCGCCGCCGAGCCGGAGCCGACGCCCAGGATGCCGCCGTAGCCGCCCTTGGCGAGCGCCTTCTCGTCGAGCACCTGCACCTTGATGCCGTGCTCCTTGGCCGCGGTCTGCGCGAGGGCGGCGAAGGCGGCCGGGTCGAGGTCGTTCGGCGGCATGTTGATCAGGTCGCGGGCGCGGTTGAGCTCCTCGCCGACGGCGGCGGCACGGGCGAGCGCGGCCTTGTGGGCGGCGTCGCGCGGCTTCCCGCCGAGCAGGGCGGCCTCGGCGAGCGGCGCCTTGCCGTTCTTCGCCTTGGGGTCCTTGGCGCTCTCCTTGTAGGTGTCGAAGGAGTACGCGCCGAGCACCACGCCCTCGGCCACGGCGCCGATGTCACCGGCGTCCGTCAGGGGCAGGGCGAAGGCGGCCTTCTTGGAGCCGGTGAGGGTGCGCGCGGCCACACCGGCCGCCCTGCGCAGCGCCTCGGCGTCGAAGGAGGCGTCCTTCTCGGGCTCCGCGCCGAGCCCCACCGCCAGCACGAGCGGTGCCTTGAAGCCGGCCGGGGCGGGCAGCTTCGTCACCTCTCCCTCGGCGCCGGAGGCCCCGAGGGTTTCCAGGACGCCGGCCAGCCGGCCGTCGTACGCCTGATCGACGGCTTCGGCGCCCGGGGCGACGACCGGGCCCTTCGCGCCCTTGGCGACACCGATCACGATCGCGTCGGCCCGCAGGCCGGGCGCCGCGGCGGTGCTGAGAGTGAGAGCAGTCACGGTGGTGAAATCTCGCTTCCGATGTGGAGTTGCTGTGGCCGGAATGTGGTGGGTCGACCGGGCCCGACAGCCGACCCTAGATCCGGGCCGGACGAGCGGTCGCCACCGGGGTCGGCCCCACCGGCGCGGCGAACCGATGTGACGAACCCCGCAACGAGCGTACGCGTGCCTGCGCGTTCGCTCATGCACGCGAGTGTTCACCCCTCGGTGGCGTCGTAGCCACTTCTCGACCTTCACACTCCATGACCTGAGTCACACTCGTCGCGGTCGGGCGAGGAGATCACCTCGCCACTTCGCAACATTTCACGGATCCTCCGCCCCCACGGCACAGCCATGCCCGCGCGCGGAGATCCATTTCTGGGGGAGGAACACACCATGGCGCACCATGCGCGCAGATGGCGGAACGCCACGAACGCCGCCGCCTTCGTGGCCGCCGCGGGGCTGACGGCGCTGAGTCTGGGGGCGGCACCCGGCGCGTCGGCCGCGGCGACACCGCGGATCGATCTGAGGGTCCTGGTGGTGGACAACGGGGACAGCCCCGTACGGGCGATCACCGCCCAGCTCAGGAGCACCGGCATCCCGTACACGACGATCGACCTGAACGACGCGAACCGGCCGACCGTCACCGCGGCCTTCCTCGCGGACACCGTGGGCGGTACCCCGCGGGCGAAGTTCCAGGGCGTCGTACTGCCCAACGAGGCACCGTTCGGGGCCGGTTCGGCCGAGCAGAGCGCGCTGGAGGCCTACGAGCGGACCTACGGCATCCCGCAGGTCGACGCCTACACCTGGGCGCACCCGGAGGTCGGCCTGGAGTACGCCACGTACAACGGCTCGCTCGACGGACAGCAGGCGTCCGTGACCACGGCCGGCCGGGCGGGCTGGTTCGGCTACCTCGACGGCGGCCTCACCTTCGAGGACAACTCGCCCACGATCGGCGAGAGCTACGGCTACCTGGCCGCACCCCGCGCCGGGTTCACCAGCTATGTCGACGCCCCCGCGCCGGGCGGCGGCGGCACCGGCAGCCTGGTCGGCGAGTACGCCCACGACGGCCGCCGCGAGCTGGTGGTGACGTTCGCCTACAACGAGTACCAGCAGCAGTTCCGGCTGCTCGCCCGGGGCATCGTCGAGTGGCTCACCCAGGGCGTCCACCTGGGCCAGGCGCGCAACTACTTCGCGGTCCACGTGGACGACGTGTTCGCCCCCGACGCCCGCTGGGACGCCGAACGCAACTGCACGCCCGGCGACATCGACTGCGTGGGCGGCGGCGAGGAGGGCGCCCCGATCCGGATGACGGCCGACGACGCGGCCTACGCCGCCCAGTGGCAGCAGGAGCACGGCTTCACCATGGACATGGTGTACAACGCCGGCGCCGGGGAGGAGTGGAAGGCCGAGAACGGCGGCACCGACCCGATGGCCGACCGGCTCGTCGCCGACAAGGCCAAGTACCGCTGGATCAACCACACCTACACGCACCCGTTCCTGGGCTGCGTCCAGGACACCTCCACCGTGCCGTGGAGCTGCGCCAAGAACGCCGACGGCTCGACGCGGTACATGAGCCGCGCCGAGATCTCCGCGCAGATCCGCGACAACAACAACTGGGCCGCCGCCAAGGGCCTGCCGGTCGACCGCACCGAGCTGGTCACCGGCGAGCACTCCGGCCTGAAGACGCTGCCGCAGCAGCCGAACGACAACCCCAACCTGGCCGGCGCGCTCGCCGACAACGGCGTCAAGTGGATCGCCTCGGACAACTCGCGCGAGCCCGAGCAGCGCCCGGTGGGCAAGGCCCTGACCGTGCCGCGCTATCCGATGAACGTGTACTACAACACGGGCACCGAGGCCGAGATGGCCGACGAGTACAACTGGATCTACACGTCCCAGGCCGACGGCGGCAGCGGTGTCTGCGAGACCAACGCGGCCTCCACCTGCCTGTCCGAGCCGCTGGACCCGGCCACCGGGTACGACGAGTACATCGTCCCGCAGGAGGCCCGCACCGACCTGGGGCACGCCATCAGCAACGACCCGCGGCCGCACTACGCCCACCAGTCCAACCTGGCGGAGGACCGGCTGCTGTACCCGGTGATGGAGAAGGTGCTGGGCGACTACAAGGCGCTCTTCGCCGACAACACCCCGCTGGAGAACCTCCGCCAGTCCGCCATCGGCACCGAACTCCAGCGCCGCGCCGCCTGGCAGGCCGCCGTCGCCAACAACAAAGTGACCGCGTACCGGATCGGCACCACCGTCACCGTCACCGCGCCGTCCGGGACGCAGATCCCGGTCACCGCCCCGGAGGGGACGAGGAAGCAGAACCTCATCGGCGCAGGGGTGTTCGGCACGCCGTACGCCGGCGCCCGCTCGGCCTGGGCCACTCCGGGCACGCTGCAGTCGTCACTCACGCTCAAGCTGCCGTAAGCGGCAAACGCCCCAAGGGGCGCGGGGAACTGCGCGACCAGCCACGACGGACCCGCAGCCGGGTCCCGGTCCGCGGTTCCCCCACAACATCCGCAAAAACAGGGGGGAAGCGGCGCAGCCATGCGCACGGGCCGTCACGTCACCATACTCACCGAAGGCACCTATCCACTCGTCCACGGCGGGGTCAGCACCTGGTGCGACCAGCTGGTCAAGGGCATGCCCGAGGTCGACTTCCACATCGTCTCGCTCTCCGGCAGTGTCTCCTTTTCGGGGCCCCGGTGGGCGCCCTGCTCGGCGCGCTCACCGCACTGGCCGTCGCCGGGACGGCGAGCGCGCCCGCCGTGGCTTTCGCCGTCGGCCAGTCCTGCTACCTCGGCGCCTCCACCACCCTGCTGGTCCTGGGCCGTGAACGCGCCCTGCTGGCCGCCCTGGCACCGATGACGGCGGGTGCCCTCGCCGCGATGGTCCACCCGCTTCCCCAGGCGGCGAGCCTCGTGCTGCTGCTGGGCTCGCTGGCGGCGGTGCTGCTCCTCGGCCTGTGGGAGGTGGCGTCCGCGCTGCCGGGACCGGGCACCCTCCGCGCCCCCGGCACGCCGGGCCCCCGGCCCGCCGCCTCCGTCCCGTACGCCCTGTTCGGCCTCGGCACCGGCGCCCTGGTGCTGTACGCGGCCCTCGGGGACGTCCTGGCGGGCGAGGAGCACAGCGCGACGGCCGCGCCCGCCGCCGTCGCGCTCACGCTCAGCATGGGACCCGCCGAATGGCTGCTGTACCGCTTCCGCAGCGGCAGCCTGGCCGGACTGCGCGCCACCGGCACCGCGAGCGCCTTCCGGCGGGCGACGCTGCGCACGGGTGCCGAGTGCCTCGCCGCCTACCTGCTCGCCCTGCTGTCCCTCGGCCTGATCGCCACGGCCCTGTGGCCGCACGCCCCCGGCCTGAGCGCCGTACGCCTCGCCGATCTGCTCCTGCTCGGCGTGGTCCTGTGGACGGGGCTGCTGCTCCAGTCCTTCGGCGCGGTCCTGGGCACGGCCGTCGTCTGCTGCGCGGCCGCCCTCGCCCAGACGTTCGCCCTGCTCACCCACCTGGCCGACCCGCACGGCGTGGCCCTCACGGTGTACGCCACGGCGGCCGTCGTCCAGGCCCTGCTGGTCCGCACCCGGCTGGGCAGGGCGACGGCCCACCGGTGAACCGGGGCGGTCCGCCGAACCGGGGAGCCGTCAGCTCCCCAGCACCGACACGACCAGCGCGGTCGTCGCCGCCGTCTCCGCCAGTCCGCCGAACACGTCCCCGGTGACCCCGCCGAAGCGGCGCGTGCAGTGGCGCAGGAGGAGTTCGGCGGCGCCGAGCGCGACGACGACCGCCACGGCCGTACGGACGGCACCCTCCGCGCCCAGCAGCCCGCCCCAGGCCGCCGCGGCGGCGACGCACCCGGCCGCCACGGCCAGCGCGCCCGGCACCGGCACCACCCCGGCGACCGCCGCGCCCAGCCCCTCCGGCCGGGCCGGCGGCACCCCGGCACGGGCGGCCAGGGTGAGCGCGAGACGCGCCGCGACCGCCGAGGCGACGGCCGCGACCGCGCCCCGCGTCCAGGAGTCGTCGAAGAGCTGTGCCAGCGCGGCCACCTGGGCGAGCAGCACGAACACCAGGGTGAGCACGCCGAACGGGCCGATGTCCGACTGCTTCATGATCCGCAGCGCGTCCTCGGCGGGCTTGCCGCTGCCCAGACCGTCCGCGGTGTCCGCCAGCCCGTCCAGGTGCAGACCCCGGGTGAGGACGGCGGGTACCGCGGCGCAGGCCACGGCGGCCAGGAGCGGACCGGCGCCCAGGAACAGCAGCAGCAGACCGAGCCCGGCCGCGGCGCCGCCCACGACCAGCCCCACCACCGGCGCGGCCAGCATCCCGCCGCGCGCCGCCGCACGGTCCCAGCGGGTCACCTCCACCGGGAGCACGGTGAGCGTGCCGAAGGCGAATCGAAGGCCGTCGAGCGGCGGAGTCCTGGACACCGCGGAAGAGTAGCCCGGACGCCCCACCGGCCGGGCGGCCCACCCCGTCCCCCGGAAGACTGGGGCCATGGGCCAGTGGCTTCAGCGCAACATCGTCGAACCGGGCAAGCTCCCGCTGCTCCTCGCCCTGACCGCGTTCGTGCTCACGTTCCTCATCACCCGGGTCATCACCCGGCTCATCCGGGCGGGCAAGGGGCCCTTCGGCAACGTCAGTTCCGGCGGGGTGCACATCCACCACGTGGTCCCCGGGGTCGTGCTGACCGTCACCGGCGGCTTCGGCGCGGTGGCGAGCGGACAGCGCGGCTTCGGCGCGGCCGCCTTCGCCGTGGTCTTCGGCATCGGCACGGGCCTGGTCCTGGACGAGTTCGCGCTGATCCTGCACCTCGACGACGTGTACTGGTCGGAGGAGGGGCGCAAGAGCGTGGAGGCCGTGGTGCTGACGGCGGCGCTGGTGGGGCTGCTGCTGGTGGGGGCCGCGCCGTTCGGCGTCAACGACCTGAGCGACGACGAACTCCAGGACCGGGGGAGCGTCATCTCGACCGTCGTGGTCAACTTCCTGTTCTCGCTGGCCGTGCTGACCAAGGGCAAGCTGTGGACGGCGGTCTTCAGCGTCTTCGTGCCGTTCCTGGGTCTGATCGGGCTGATCCGGCTGGCCCGGCCCGGCTCGCCCTGGGCCCGGCGGTTCTACCGGCGGCGGCCGCGGGCGCGGGCGCGCTCGGTGTTGCGGGCCTACCGCCACGACCGGCGGTGGCTGAGGCCCCGGCGGACGGTGGGGGACTGGCTCGGCGGCAAGACGGACGCGGAACTCACCGCGTCCGCCGACCGTCGCTGACACCCCGGTGCCCGCACCCCTGCCCGCCCCCGTGCCCGCAGGACCCCGCACAGCACCGCCGCCGCCGCGATCGCCGCCAGGTGCTCCTTGCCCGCCAGGTTCGGCTTGACCAGGACCTCCACGATCATCGCGAGGACCACCGCCGCCGCCGTCGCGTACGCGCGGTGGCGCCCGCCCAGGAACACCGCCAGGCCCACCACGGCGGCGGACGGGCCGGTGTCGACGACCTGGGCGTCGGAGGCGGGCAGCGCGCCGAGATGGAGGGCCACGCGCGCGTACAGCGTCCCGGCGAGGGTGGCGAGGTACGCCACGGCGAGGGTGCGCCACCGGCCCAGGCAGATCTCCGCGATGCCGAACACCAGCAGGATCTGCGCCAGCGCGCCCCAGACGGGCAGGTCGAGGGCGGGCACGAAGAGCGACAGCGGGGTGCGCAGCAGGGCGAGCCAGAGGGGGTCACCGGCGCGTACGGCGCCCAGGTCCTGGACCGGCCGGTAGCCCCAGGGCTGGTTCTGCGCCACCTGTACGGCCGCCGTCAGGCACACCGCCCCGAGGGTCATCGGGACCGCCCGCCACCGCCGCTTCGCCAGGGGAGTGCGGACGGCCTCGTACAGCGGGCCCCATTCGGCGCGGGCCCAGCGGGCGAGCCGGTGTCTCATGGTCGGGTCTCCAGATGCTTGCGGTCGGGCCGCCACGTCGGCAGCCCCGGTCCCGTGGGCCGTGCCGTCCCAGGAACCCCTCCGCCCGGGCCGACGCGACGCCGATGCGGGGCAGGTCCGCGCTCTTCTCGAAGAGCAGGAACCTCGGCTCCCAGACGGGCCGGTACTTGGCGTTGGCCCGGTACAGCGACTCGATCTGCCACCAGCGTGAGAAGAGGCTGAGCAGCGACCGCCACAGCCTCAGCACCGGTCCGGCGCCAAGACGAGCGCCCCGTTCGAAGACCGACCGGAACATCGCGAAGTTCAGTGAGACCTGCGTGATCCCGATCTCCTCGGCCCGCCGCAGCAGATCGATGACCATGAACTCGATCAGCCCGTTGTCGGAGTCCCGGTCCCGCCGCATCAGGTCCAGCGACAGCCCGTGCGGCCCCCACGGCACGAAGGAGAGCAGCGCCCTGAGCCGGCCGTCGGCGTCCGCGCACTCGACCATCACGCACCGGCCGTCCCGCGCGTCCCCGAGCCGCCCCAGGGCCATGCTGAAGCCCCGCTCGGTGGCCCCCTCCCGCCAGTCGTCGGCGCGCCGCACGAGGGACGCCATCTCCTCGGCCGGGATGTCCTCGTGCCGCCGCACCCGCACGGTGTATCCGGCCCGCCGCACCCGGTTGTACGCCTGGCGCGCGGTCCGCATGGCCCGCCCCTCCAGGGTGAACTCGGCGACCTCGACGATCGCCTCGTCGCCGAGTTCGAGGGCGTCCAGGCCGTGGCGCGCGTACACGGTCCCGGCCTCCTCGCCGGCGCCCATCACCGCCGGGATCCAGCCGTGCGCCCGGGCCTCGGCGAGCCACGGCGCGATCGCCCCCGGCCAGGCCTCCGGGTCCCCGAGCGGATCCCCGGACGCCAGGGAGACCCCGCCGACGACCCGGTAGGCGACGGCCGCCTTCCCGGTCGGCGACCAGCACACGCTCTTCTCCCGGCGCAGTGCGAAGTAGCCCAGCGAGTCCCGCTCGCCGTGCCGGTCGAGCAGTTCCCGCAGCCGCTTCTCGTCGTCGTCGGTCAGCGGGTCGACGGCCCGCCGGGAGCGGAAGGCGGCATACAGGACGGCGAGGACGAGGACCGTGCTCAGCACGTTGACGGCGACGTCGACCCAGGTGGGCGGGGCGATCCCGGCGACCGGGTGGTCCTCGGCGGCGACGGAGACCAGCCGGAGCGTGCCGTAGCGCCAGCGGTCGAGGAAGGTGGAGGGGGCGGCCGACCGGTCGGTGACCGTCACCAGCAGCGCGGCGAGCAGCGAGGCGCCCAGCAGCCCGCCGGTCCCGACGGTCGCGGCGAGCCTGGGGTTGGACCGGTCGCCCTTCGCGTAGAACTCCCGCCGCCCGGCGAGCAGCGCGCCCACGAAGACGGCGGTCAGGCCGAGCGAGACCCAGTTCTGCGGCTGCCGCCGGATCTCCGGGAACACCATCGCGAGGGCCAGCAGCGCCAGGAAGGCCCCGCTCAGGCCGAGGTTGAGGATCCACGCGGCCCGCTTGCGCCGCCGCATGGTTACGGCCAGGAACGCGGTGAACACCCCGGAGGCGAAGCCGGCCGTCAGCAGATACGGCGTGAAGAGGTTCTCCTGGTTGTGCCGCCGCACGTCCTGCCCCAGCGAAACCCACACCGCGCTGAGGAAGTTGACGAAGGCCACGGCACGCAGGTACCAGACGGCGACGGAGGAGGCGACCCGGGCTTGTCCCATGAGCGGCGATGATATGGGCGCACTTCACCCAAACCGCTCTTTTTTGCCCCGCCTGTCCTCTTGGTCTCCTCGGCCCTCTCGGTCTCTCTGGGCCCTCTCAGCCCTCGGTGTCGTTCTCCGGCTCCTCATCGGGGACCTCGGGCTCGGCCGGCTTCTCCGGCTTCTCGGCCAGCTCGGCGGCCAGCGCGGCCGCGGCCTGCACGAGCGGCAGCGCCAGTAGCGCCCCCGCGCCCTCCCCGACCCGCACACCCTGGTCGAGCAGCGGCTCCAGCGCCATCCGGTCCAGCGCCTTCGCCTGCCCCGGCTCCCCGCTCTTGTGCGCGGCCAGCCACCAGTCCGGCGCCCGGAACGCGATCCGCTGCCCGACGAGCGCGCACGCGGCCGCCACGACACCGTCCAGCACGACCGGCAACTTCCGTACGGCGCACTGGAGCAGAAAGCCCGTCATCGCGGCGAGGTCGGCGCCGCCCACGGCGGCGAGCAGCTGGAGCTGCTCGCCGAGCACCGGCCGCGCCCGGCGCAGCGCGTCCCGGATCGCCGCGCACTTGCGCATCCACGCCAGGTCGTCGATGGCCTCGCCGCCCCGCCCGGTCACCACGGACGCGTCGGTCCCGCACAGCGCGGCCACCAGCACACCCGCGGCGGTGGTCCCGCCCACGCTCACATCGCCGAGCACGACCAGATCCGTACCGGAGTCGGCCTCCTCGTCGGCGACCGCGACGCCCGCGCGGAAGGCCGCCTCCGCCTCCTCGAGGGTCAGCGCGTCCTCGAAGTCGATCCGGCCGCTGCCGCGCCGCACCCGGTGCCGTACCACGTCCTGCGGGAACGCGTCCGGCTCGCAGTCCAGCGCCATGTCGACGATCCGCACGGGCACGTCGAGCCGCCGGGCGAGCACCCCGACCGGGCGCCCGCCCTCGAGGATCTCCCGCACCAACTCCGCGGCGCTGCCCGCCGGTCGGGCCGACACACCCAGCTCGGCGACGCCGTGGTCGCCCGCGAACAGCACCACCCGCGGCCGTACGACCGGCCGCACGGGCACCGCACCCTGCGCCGCCGCCAGCCACTCACCCAGGTCGTCCAGGCGCCCCAGCGATCCGGGCGGCACGATCTGACGTTCCCGGCGCGCCTCCGCGTCGCGGCGCACCCCGCCGTCGGGGCGCTCGATCAGATCGGTGAAGTCGTCGAGATTAAGCGAGCTCATTCGCCGAACAGTACCGCCACCGGCCGAACGTCACGGCGCCACCGGGGCACCACACCCCCGCGACATCTTTGCGCCCAAGATCTGTATCCCATACGTTCCGTTTTGCTGCGGAATGTCGCAGCTCCGCACGCTGTCCCTCCTCCGGAGCCGCTCATGCCCTCCCGGCCCAGGCCCATCCATGATCCGCGCCGCGACGACTGCCCCTGGTGCGGCTCGAAACGGCTGCGCACCCGACTGCGCTCCCCGGACCTCCGCCACCGCCGGCCGGGCACCTTCGTGGTCGACGAGTGCCGGGACTGCGCCCACGCCTTCCAGAACCCGCGCCTCACCCCCGAGGGCCTGATGCTGTACGACGCCGACGGGGGCCCGCGGTTCAGCCACCGGCGCCTGCGGGCGACGGCCCGCGTCATGCTGCCCTTCCCGGAACCGGAGAGCTGGCTGGACGTCGGCACCGGGGACGCGTCCTTCCCCCGGGCGGCGAAGGAGCTGTTCACCTACACGGCGTTCGACGGCCTCGACCCCACCCCGAGAGTGCAGCGGGCGCGCGCGGTCGGCCGCCTGGACGAGGCCCACGTGGGCCGGCTGACGACCCCCGAGGTCCTCTCCCGGCTGCGCGGCCGCTACGACGTGGTCAGCATGCTCCACCACCTGGAACACACCCGGGACCCGAAGGAGGAACTCGCGGCGGCCCTCACCGCCCTGCGCCCCGGCGGCCACCTCCTCCTCGAACTCCCCGACCCCACCAGCGCCTCCGCGACCGTCCTCGGCAAGTGGTGGCACCCCTACGACCAGCCCCGCCACCTCCACCTGATCCCCCCGGCCAACCTCCGGGCCGAACTGGAGGCCCGGGGCTGCGCTGTCGTCGCCACGGACCGCAGAACCCCCCACACCCCCCACGACCTCGCGACGGCCGTCTCCCTGCGCCTGACCGGCAGCCGCCTCCACCGGCTGACCGGACCCGCCACCACCCTGGCCGCGGCCCTGGACCACCTCCTGGCCCCGGCCCTGCGCCGCACCCGCTTCTCGAACGCCTACCGGGTCATCGCACGGAAGAGGGCCTAGGGGATGTCTTGTGGATCTTGCCGGGGTCGCGGGCCCCGGCACGCACAGCCGTCGACGACCCCGCGTCTCAGCCCCGCAGCACCATCGCCTGCCCCGCGACGACCAGCACCACCTGCTCGCACTCGCCCGCCACCGCCGCGTTCAGCCGGCCCAGCTCGTCCCGGTACCGCCGCCCGGAGGCCGTGGCCGGCACGATCCCCGACCCCACCTCGTTGGAGACCAGCACCACCGTCCGCCGAGCCTCCCGCACCGCCCCCACCAACTCGGCCACCCGGGCCCGCAGGGCACGCTCACCCCCGTCCGCCCACACCGCGTCGTCCCACGCCCCGACGGAGTCCATCGCGTCCGTCAGCCACAACGACAGACAGTCGATCAGCAGCGGCGCCCCCTCCTGCCCGAGCAGCGGCACCAGATCGCACGTCTCCGTCGTCCGCCAGGACCCCGGCCGCCGCTCCCGGTGCGTGGCGACCCGCACCGCCCACTCGGTGTCCCCGCCCCGCGACCCCCCGGTGGCCACGTACAGCACGTCCGGGAAGGACTCCAGCCGCCGTTCGGCCTCCACCGACTTCCCCGAGCGCGCCCCGCCCAGCACCAGCGTCCGCCGCGGCACGTCCGGCACGTCCTCGTACACCCCCACCGCCAGCGTCGTCCCGTCCGGCACCGCCCGCGCCCCCGCCGCGGCCAGCCGCCGCATCAGCTCCCGGCCCGGCGGCACGTCATGGTCCAGATGGACGGCGACGACGTCCGTGGTCGGCCCCACGGCCCCCACCGCCCGCAGCTTCGCCAGCGCGTCCGGCCGCCCCACGACGTCCGCGAGGACCAGGTCGTACCGCTCGGCGGGCGTCGCCCCCTCCTCCAGCCCGGCCGGCGCGCCCCCGGGCGGCAGGTACAGCACCCGCTGCCCGTCCGGCCCGGTCACCGCGTACCCCGTGCCCGGCGCGTCCATCGCCACCGCCCGCACCCGGTGCCCCGTCAGCAGCGCCAGCTCCCGCCCGTCCGGCACCCGTCCCGGCTGCGGCAGCCCGGCCGGCACCTCCACCGCCGGACCGTCGTGCGGATGCGACAGCAGCACCTGCCCCACCCCGCCCAGCGTGTGCCCCGCGCGGGCCGCCGCGAAGGCCGCGCCCGGGGTGAGGTCGAGCAGCAGCGCCCCGTCCACGAGCAACGCGGTCGCCGCACGCGCGTGCGTGGCGAGCGACAGCGCGCACACCGCGCAGGAACAGTCGGGGCGGGGCAGGCCCGCGGGGGCACCGGTACCGAGCAGAGTGACTTCCACGGACAGATTTTCGCCTGTCTGACCTGGTCTTGCGCATCCGACTAGGCTGCACAGCAGAAGCCGGACCAAGATCCGGCTTCTGCTCTGCACGTGTTCACATCAGGGAGGCGTACATGGCGGCATGGACGTGGCGGTTCGAGAAGACCGACGGGACGGAGGTCCAGCCCGCGGTGCAGCCCGAGGAGTTCACCACGCAGGGGGACGCCGAGTCCTGGATCGGGGAGCAGTGGAAGGACCTGCTGGAGGGCGGTGCCGACCAGGTGCGGCTGTTCGAGGACGCCACCGAGATCTACGGGCCGATGAGCCTGCACGCCGACGCGTCGTAGGCGTGGCCGGATAGCCGCGCGACGGGTGGCCGGTGGCCGTACACCACGGCCACCCTCGCCGTACCGCTCACCATTGCGAGTGAACGTCCGTGAGTGAACGTCCGCGAGCGCACTGTCTTCGCGGGCGCCGCGAGCGCATCGCCCTCGCGGGCGTCCGTTCCCGCTAGCCCCGCACCCCGCACAGATGCAGCAGTGCCGCCACGCTCCGGTACGGATCCGTGCGGCCCGCGCGCTCCTCGGCGGCCAGCAGGGTCTCCACGTCCGCGGGGATCTCGGCCCCGTCCGGTGCCGTGTCGGTGAACACCCGCACCCCGTACCAGGCCTGGAGCGGCGCCCCGATCCCGGCCAGCGCGTCCGTCAGCGTGGTCAGCCGGTCCGCACGGACGTCCAGGCCCAGCCGGTTGCGGTAGGCCATGGAGTCGAAGGCCGCCAGCGCGCCCGCCCAGTCGCCGCCCAGCCCCGGCCGCAGGGCCAGCGCGTCCGCGTTGCGCACCAGCAGCGACAGCAGCCCGCCCGGGGCCAGCATCCGCGCGAGCCCCGCCAGCAGGGCGTCCGGCTCCTGCACGTACATCAGCACACCGTGGCACAGCACCACGTCGAAACTTCCGGGCAGGAAGTGCACGCCCGTGTCCCGGCCGTCGCCCTCGATGATCCGCACCCGCTCCCGGATGCCCTCCGGCTCACCCGCCAGGGCTTCACGGGCCGCCGCGACCATCGTCGCGTCCTGCTCCAGCCCGGTCACCTGGTGCCCGAGCCGGGCCAGCCGCAGCGCCTGCGTGCCCTGGCCCATCCCCACGTCGAGCACCCGCAGCCGCTGCCCCACCGGGTAGCGCCCCGCTATCTGCTCGTCGAGCTGCCGGGCCACCAGCTCCTGCCGTACGACGTCACGCAGCTCGCCCAGCCTGTTCAGCCAGGCCTTCGCCGCTCCCCCGGAGAAAGCCGCAGTGCTCAGGGTCGCTCTCCGCGCTTGACCTGCGGCTTGGGCAGCCGGAGCCGACGCATCTGGAGGGAGCGCATGAGCGCGTAGGCCACCGCGCCCCGCCGGTTGTCGTCGGGGAAGCGCTCGGCGAGCCGCTTCCTCAGGCGGAAGCCCGTGCTGATGGAGTCGACCACGATCAGCACGATCACGACCAGCCACAGCAGCAGCGCGATGCTCTGGAGCGAGCCCACCCGGACCATGCTCAGCACCAGGATGATCACGGCCATCGGCAGGAAGAACTCCGCCACGTTGAACCGCGAGTCGACGAAGTCGCGGGCGTACTTGCGCACCGGACCCTTGTCACGGGCCGGCAGATAGCGCTCGTCGCCGCCCGCCAGGGCCTGGCGCTGGCGGTCCATCTGGGCACGGCGCTCGTCACGCTGACGCTTGGCGGCCTCCTTGCGCGTCGTCGGCGTGTTGGCCACGCTCCGACGCTGGGACTGGGCCTCACTGCGCTTGGGCGTGGGCCGGCCCTTGGGGGCCTGCGGGTCGCGGGTTTGCTTGGAGTCGGTCACCACGGCCTTGTCGGCGGGGGCCTTCTCTTCCTTGGCACGGCTACGGAACACAAAACCCAAGGGTAAGCGCTCCCGGGCATGGACCCCAGCCCCGCGGGGAACGATCCGGCAACACCAGTCGTCTGTAGTGGGGACAGACCCGGACGAGAACGAGGAAGACGGGACGTCCGGTGGCCTAACGCTCACCCCTGAAGGTCACCTACTCCCTAGGCCGGAGCAAGGCCGTGGTCAGTCGTCCTTGGGGATGAGCGCATCCGTCCCCGAACAGTGCGTCAATGGATGCAGGGCCCGTACTGTGGGTTCTGTCGCAGAGCTGGAGCTGGACGTCAGAAGGGGGCGCGCGAAGCCCATGAGCGGTGTCATGAAGCGTATGGGGATGATCTTCCGCGCGAAGGCGAACAAGGCCCTTGACCGGGCCGAGGACCCGCGCGAGACCCTCGACTACTCGTACCAGAAGCAGCTGGAGCTGCTCCAGAAGGTCCGTCGCGGCGTCGCCGACGTGGCCACCTCCCGCAAGCGGCTGGAGTTGCAGCTCAACCAGTTGCAGACGCAGTCCTCCAAGCTGGAGGACCAGGGCCGCAAGGCCCTCGCGCTCGGCCGGGAGGACCTCGCCCGCGAGGCGCTCTCCCGCCGCGCCGCCCTCCAGCAGCAGGTCACCGACCTCGAGACGCAGCACGCCACGCTCCAGGGCGAGGAGGAGAAGCTCACCCTCGCGGCCCAGCGCCTGCAGGCCAAGGTCGACGCCTTCCGTACGAAGAAGGAGACCATCAAGGCCACCTACACCGCGGCCCAGGCCCAGACGCGCATCGGCGAGGCCTTCTCCGGCATCTCCGAGGAGATGGGCGACGTGGGCCTGGCCATCCAGCGCGCCGAGGACAAGACCGCCCAGCTCCAGGCCCGGGCCGGCGCCCTCGACGAACTGCTCGCCTCCGGCGCCCTGGACGACCCGACCGGCATGGCCAAGGACGACCTCCAGGCCGAGCTGGACCGCCTCTCCGGTGGTACGGATGTAGAGCTGGAGCTGCAGCGCATGAAGGCCGAGCTGGCCGGGGGTACCTCCGCCGGACAGCAGGCCATCGAAGGCGGCACCGGCCGGCCGCAGCCCCAGCAGCAGCCGCAGGACACCCCGCGCTTCGACAAGCAGTAGCCGAGCAGCAGCCCAGCGGTAGCGGCCCAGCGGTGGCAGGGCAGCCGCCGGGCGGCAGCCGCAGTCCGGCGCCGGGGCCCGGAGCCGAGGAGGCCGACATGATCGTACGGATCATGGGGGAGGGCCAGTGGAAGCTGGCCGACTCCCACTTCGCCGAGCTGAACACACTGGACGACGACCTGCTGGAAGAGATGGAGAGCGGCGACGAGGCGGGCTTCCACCGCACCCTCGGAGTCCTCCTCGACGCCGTCCGCCGACTCGGCGAACCCCTGCCGGACGACGCCCTGGAACCGTCGGAACTGATCCTCCCGGCCCCGGACGCCGGCCTGGAGGAGGTCCGGGAGATGCTGAGCGACGACGGACTGATTCCCGGGTGATCCCCTAGGGGCCGCAGCGGGGTCCGGGAGCCGCGTGCCCCCGGCCACGGCACGGAAAGCGACGGTAACTCCACAGTGACCCCCCTCGCCCGAGCCCAGCGCCAGCTGAAGGCGCACCCCCTCGCGGCGGACGCCGCCCTCGCCGCGGGCGTCCTGCTCTGCATGCTCGCCGGCTCCTTCGTCGACCCCCACAGCGGCCACACCGTCAGCTGGCGCATCCGCACCCCCGACCCCCTCAGCCTCCTGCTGATGACCCTCGGTGCCGTCGCCCTCGTCTTCCGCCGCCGCGCCCCCATGGTGGTCCTCGCCGTCACCGGCACCGTCTCCGTCGTCGAGTCCGTCACCGGCGACCCCCGCGCACCCGTCGCGATGTCCGCCGTCGTCGCCCTCTTCACCGTCGCCGCCACCACCGACCGTCCCACCACCTGGCGGGCCGGTCTGCTCACCATGACCGTCCTCACCGGCGCCGCCATGCTCGCCGGACCGCTGCCCTGGTACGCCCAGGAGAACCTCGGGATCCTCGCCTGGACCGGCATCGGCGCCACCGCCGGGGACGCCGTGCGCAGCCGGCGGGCCGTCGTGCAGGCCATCCGCGAGCGGGCCGAGCGGGCCGAGCGCACCCGGGAGGAGGAGGCCCGCCGCCGGGTCGCCGAGGAGCGGCTGCGCATCGCCCGGGACCTGCACGACGTCGTCGCCCACCACATCGCCCTGGTCAACGTCCAGGCCGGGGTCGCCGCCCATGTCATGGACAAGCGGCCCGACCAGGCCAAGGAGGCCCTCGCCCACGTCCGCGAGGCCAGCCGCTCCGCGCTGAACGAGCTGCGGGCCACCGTCGGCCTGCTGCGCCAGTCCGGCGACCCCGAGGCCCCCACCGAACCGGCGCCCGGCCTGGACCGCCTCGACGAACTCGCCGGCACCTTCCGCAGCGCCGGCCTCCAGGTCGAGGTCGCCCGCAGCGACGCCGACACCAAGCTCCCCGCCGCCGTCGACCTGGCCGCCTACCGGGTCATCCAGGAGGCCCTCACCAACGTGCAGAAGCACGCGGGAGCCGCGGCCAGGGCCGAGGTCAGCGTCGTACGCGTCGGACCGAGCCTGGAGATCACCGTCCTGGACGACGGCACCGGGGACGACGACCCCGGGCCGCAGCAGGGCGGTGGCCACGGCCTGCTCGGCATGCGCGAACGCGTCACCGCGCTGCGCGGCACCCTCACCACCGGTCCCCGCTACGGAGGCGGCTTCCGCGTCCATGCGATCCTGCCGGTCAAGCCCCGTACCGCCGATGTGAAGGACCCCGTATGACCATCCGTGTCCTGCTCGCCGACGACCAGGCACTGCTGCGCAGCGCGTTCCGGGTGCTCGTCGACTCCGAGCCCGACATGGAGGTGGTCGGCGAGGCCTCGGACGGCGCTCAGGCGGTCCGGCTGGCCAAGGAGACGCACGCCGACGTCGTCCTGATGGACATCCGCATGCCCGGCACGGACGGGCTCGCCGCGACCCGGCTGATCAGCGCCGACCCGACCCTGGCCGAGGTCAGGGTGGTCATCCTGACGACGTTCGAGGTCGACGACTACGTGGTGCAGTCGCTGCGCGCGGGCGCCTCCGGCTTCCTCGGCAAGGGCAGCGAACCGGAGGAACTGCTGAGCGCGATCCGGATCGCCGCCGGCGGCGAGGCGCTGCTCTCCCCGGCCGCCACCAAGGGGCTGATCGCCCGTTTCCTCGCCCAGGGCGACGCGCTGGACGACCAGCGCGACCCCGCCCGCGCCCAGCGCCTCGACGCGCTGACCGGCCGCGAGCGCGAGGTCCTCGTGCTGGTCGCCGGCGGCCACTCCAACGACGAGATCGCCGAGCGGCTGGAGGTCAGCCCGCTGACCGTGAAGACGCACGTCAACCGGGCCATGGCCAAGCTGGGCGCCCGCGACCGGGCGCAGCTCGTGGTGATCGCGTACGAGTCCGGGCTGGTACGTCCAAGGGTGGACTGACCTCCCCCCGGTCGTACTGCGGCGGGAGTAGGAGCCGCATAAGGAAATGGACCTGGGGTCTAGGGATCGGTGTCCGGCGATGGCCCAGGGTGTAAGGGCCACACCTGACATCACTCCTGCCACCACGTGGGCCGCTTCCGCGCCCACAGAGGCGCCCACGGAAGAGAGACCCTTCACCCATGTCCTGGCTGTCGAGATTCAGCCTCGCGCAACGGGCCCTCATAGGCCTGATGTCCATCGTCGCGCTAGTCTTCGGCGCGATCGCCATCCCGCAGCTCAAACAGCAGCTGCTGCCGACCATCGAACTGCCGATGGTGTCCGTGCTCGCCCCCTACCAGGGCGCCTCCCCGGACGTCGTCGAGAAGCAGGTGATCGAGCCGATCGAGGACAACCTCGAGGCGGTCGACGGCATCACCGGCGTCACCTCCACCGCCAGTGAGGGCAACGCCGTCATCGTGGCGTCCTTCGACTACGGCAACGACACCAAGCAGCTGGTCGCCGACGTCCAGCAGGCCGTCAACCGGGCCCGGGTCCAGCTCCCGGACTCCGTGGACCCGCAGGTCGTCGCCGGTTCCACGGACGACATGCCGACCGTGGTCCTCGCCGTCACCTCCGGCAAGGACCAGCAGGCCCTCGCCGACCAGCTCGACACCACCGTCGTCCCGGCCCTGAAGGGCATCGACGGCGTCGCCCAGGTCACCGTCACCGGTGTCCGTGACCTCCAGGTCTCCGTCACCCCGGACGACGCGAAGCTGGCGAAGGCCGGTCTGACCACGCAGTCCCTCGCCCAGGCCCTCCAGGCGGGCGGCGCCACCGTCCCGGCGGGCTCCTTCGACGAGGGCGGCGCCAACCGCACCGTCCGGGTCGGCGGCGGCTACACCTCCGTCGCGCAGATCGAGGACCTGCGGATCCCCCGAGTCGGCGGCGGGAAGCCGGTCCGGCTCGGTGATGTGGCCACGGTGCGGCAGGAGGAGGCCCCGGCCGACTCCATCACCCGCACCGACGGCAAGCCCAGCCTCGCCGTCATGGTCACCATGGACCACGACGGCAGCGCGGTCGCCATCTCGAACGCCGTCGAGGACAGGCTGCCCGACCTGCGCGAGGACCTCGGCTCCGGCGCGACCGTCACGGTCGTCAGCGACCAGGGCCCGGCCGTGGCGAAGGCCATCGAGGGCCTGACCACCGAGGGCGCGCTCGGCCTGCTCTTCGCGGTCCTCGTCATCCTGGTCTTCCTGGCGTCGGTCCGCTCGACGCTGGTCACGGCGGTCTCCATCCCGCTGTCCGTGGTGCTGGCCCTGATCGTCCTGTGGACGCGGGACCTCTCCCTGAACATGCTGACGCTGGGCGCGCTGACCATCGCGATCGGCCGGGTCGTCGACGACTCGATCGTCGTCCTGGAGAACATCAAGCGCCACCTCGGCTACGGCGAGGAGCGCCAGACCGCGATCATCACCGCCGTCCGCGAGGTGGCCGGCGCGGTCACCTCCTCCACCCTCACCACGGTCGCGGTGTTCCTGCCGATCGGCCTGGTCGGCGGCATGGTGGGCGCCCTGTTCGGCTCGTTCAGCCTCACGGTCACGGCGGCCCTGCTGGCCTCCCTGCTCGTCTCGCTGACGGTCGTCCCGGTCCTGTCGTACTGGTTCCTGCGCGCGCCCAAGGGCACCCCCGAGGACGCCGAGGAGGCCCGCCGCGCGGCCGAGGAGAAGGAGGCCAAGAGCCGCCTCCAGCGCTTCTACGTCCCCGTCCTGCGGTTCGCGACCCGGCGCCGGCTGACCAGTGTGGCCATCGCGGTCGTCGTCCTGATCGGCACCTTCGGCATGGCCCCGCTGCTCAAGACCAACTTCTTCGACCAGGGCGAGCAGCAGGTCCTGACGGTGAAGCAGGAGCTGGAGCCGGGCGCGTCCCTGGCGGCGACCGACGCCCAGGCGCAGAAGGTCGAGAAGCTGCTCGCCGGCGTCGAGGGCGTCAAGGACTACCAGGTCACCATCGGCTCCTCCGGCTTCATGGCGGCCTTCGGCGGCGGCACGGACAGCAACCAGGCGTCCTACCAGGTGATGCTGGAGGACTCCGCGTCCTACGAGGACGTCCAGGACCGTATCGAGGACGGGCTGAAGAAGCTCGACGGCATCGGCACCACGACCGTCGCCGCCGGTGACGGCTTCGGCAGCCAGGACCTGAGCGTCGTGGTCAAGGCGGCCGACGCCGGCGTGCTGCGCACGGCGTCCGAGCAGGTCCGCAAGGCCGTGGCCGGACTCGACCACGTCACCGACGTCACCAGCGACCTCTCGCAGAGCGTGCCGCGCATCTCGGTCAAGGCCAACGCCAAGGCCGCGGCGGCCGGGTTCGACGACCAGTCGCTCGGCGCGGCGGTCGCCCAGGCGGTCCGCGGTACGACGGCGGCGAAGGCGATCCTGGACGACACCGAGCGCGATGTCGTCATCCGCTCGGAGCAGTCCGCGAAGACCCTCGCCCAGCTCAAGGCACTGCGCCTCGGGCCGGTGAAGCTCGGTGACATCGCAACCGTCCAGGTGGTCGACGGCCCGGTCTCCATGACCCGTATCGACGGTCAGCGCGCGGCCACCGTCACGGCCCGCCCGACCGGCGACAACACGGGTGCGGTGAGCACCGAGCTCCAGTCCGAGATCGACGCGCTGAAGCTCCCGGCGGGCGCCACGGCCGAGATCGGCGGGGTCAGCCAGGACCAGGACGATGCCTTCGCCAACCTGGGCCTCGCGATGCTCGCGGCGATCGCGATCGTCTTCATGCTGCTGGTCGCGACCTTCCGCTCGCTGGCCCAGCCGCTGATCCTGCTGGTCTCCATCCCGTTCGCGGCGACCGGCGCGATCGGCCTGCTGATCGCCACCGGCACCCCGATGGGTGTCCCGGCGATGATCGGCATGCTGATGCTCATCGGCATCGTGGTGACCAACGCGATCGTCCTGATCGACCTCATCAACCAGTACCGCAAGCAGGGTTACGGCGTCGTCGAGGCCGTGGTCGAGGGCGGCCGGCACCGGCTGCGCCCGATCCTCATGACCGCGCTGGCGACCATCTTCGCCCTGCTCCCGATGGCTCTGGGCGTCACCGGCGAGGGCGGCTTCATCGCCCAGCCGCTGGCGGTGGTCGTGATCGGTGGTCTGATCACCTCGACGCTGCTCACCCTGCTCCTCGTGCCGACGCTCTACGCGATGCTGGAGCTGCGCAAGGAGCGCCGGGCGACGAAGCGGGCGGCGAAGAAGCAGGCCGCGGAGCCCGAGAAGACCCCGGAGCCGGCCGGAGTCTGAGCCCCCGTCGCGCCGACACCCTTTCCCCCGCTGGGATTTCATATGCTGAGCATTCGAACTGCTCTGCGGGGGAAGGGGATCGGGGCGGTGCCGCTGCACAAGGACGACCCGAAGGCGCTCGGCGGATACCGGATCGTCGACCGGCTGGGATCCGGCGGCATGGGTGTCGTCTACCGGGCCCGGTCCAGATCCGGGCGTGAGGTCGCCGTCAAGGTGGTGCACGCCCAGTACGCGGAGGACACCGTCTTCCGGGCCCGCTTCCGGCAGGAGATCGAGGCCGCCCGCAAGGTCAGCGGCGCCTTCACCGCCCCGGTCGTGGACGCCGACCCGGAGGCCGTACGGCCCTGGATGGCCACCCAGTACGTGCCCGCCCCGTCGCTCGCCGAGCGGATCCGCGCCACCGGCCCGCTGAAGGGGCTGGAGCTGCGGCGCCTCGCGCTGGGTCTGGTGGAGGCGCTGCGGGAGATCCACCGGGCCGGGGTCGTCCACCGCGACCTCAAGCCCGCGAACGTCCTGATGGCCGAGGACGGCCCCCGGGTCATCGACTTCGGCATCTCCCGGGCGGCGGAGAACCAGACGCTCACCGAGACCGGCCACGCGATCGGCACCCCGCCGTTCATGTCCCCGGAACAGTTCACGGACGCCCGCTCGGTCGGCCCCGCCTCGGACGTCTTCTCCCTCGGCGCGCTGCTGGTGTTCGCCGCGACCGGACGCGGCCCCTTCGACACCGACAGCCCCTACATGACGGCGTACCGCGTCCTGCACGAGGAACCGGCGCTGGACGCGGTCTCCCACCCGCTGCGCTCCCTGCTGACCCGCTGCCTGGCCAAGGAGGCCGGCGACCGGCCCGGACTCGACGAGCTGGCCCGGGAGTTCTCCGCGGCGCTGCCCGAACCGACGGGCGGCGACATGGAGACGGTGACGCTGCGGCTGCCCCCGTCGCGGGCCGTGGACCTGGGGCCGACCGCCCTCGCTCCGCCGTCGGCGTTCGCCGGTCGCCGCTCCCGCGTGCGCAGACTGCCCGTGCTGGCCGGCGCGGCAGGAGTCCTGGCCGTGGCCCTCACCGTCTACCTGCTCCTCGGCCCGCTGAGGAACCACTTCACCGAGGAGGCGGGAGGCTCGGCGAACCCGTCCGCGTCCTCCCGCTCGGGGCCCCTCCCGGCCGGCTGGCGGCCCTGGCAGACGACGCTGTACGAGAACGCCGAGCGCGGGGTCGTGAAGCCGCCGGCCGGCAGATCCGGTGAGGACTCGCCGCGCTGCACCATGGACAAGGGAGGGCTCTACTGCGGAGGCGACGGACTCCTGCCCACCCGCTTGGACGGCCGCACCGGGCGTACCCTCTGGCGCGCCGGCATCGCGCCCGACAAGGTCCCGATGGACCAGTACGTCTCCGGGGTCGTCGGTGTCCAGGACAGTGTGGTGGTCGTTCAGCAGGTGATCCACGACGATTCCGGTGAGACGGAGAAGTCGTCCGTCATCGGCCTCGACAGCGCGACCGGTACGACGCTGTGGTCCCACACGGTGAACCTCGACTACCTTGAGGCGGTCTTCTCCTCCGGGACGGTGCTGATCCCGGACGCCGAGAGCCGCTCGCTGACCGCCCGGTCGGCGCTCGACGGCAAGGTGCGCTGGAAGACACCCCTGCCCGGCAAGCACTCCTGCGCGCTGTTCGTCGTGGAGGACCGGCCCTTCGTGGAGTGCGTCACCGACGACCTGGAATCCGACGCCACCGAGTTCTTCGTCGTGGACCACGCCGACGGATCCGTGCAGCGCCTGACGTCACCGGCGGCCAGCTCCAGTTTCGTCGGCCCCCTCGACGGGCGGCTGGTCTTCGTGGAGTGGGACATGGGAGCCATGGAGGCGAGCGGCGACACGGTGTACACCCGGGTCGTGCGCGTCGATCCCGACAGCGGGAAGCGCAGTGTGACGAAACTGACCGAGCGGTACCTGGGCATGGTGACGCTGCGGCACGGCACGCTCTACTTCGCCACCTCCGGTGGCCGGGTGACCGCGGCCTCGCCCCTGACGGGAGAGCAGCTGTGGGAGACCCGTACGACGCTGGAATCGCCGAGTGAGGCCGTGACCGACGACACGGGGCGCACCGTGTTCGTGGTCAACGGGAGCGGACGGGTGTCGGCCCTGGACGCGTCGCGCGGCACCCTGCTGTGGGAGTCCACCGCGCGTGCCGAGGTCCTGGGCAGCGGGGCCCTGTCCCCCGTGCTGTTCAACGAGGGGGCCCTGGTGGTGACGACCCCCGACGCCACCGTCTTCACCCTCGACCCGGGCCACCCCGACCGGAAACCGGTGACGGTGTGACCCGGGTCGGCGCGGAGCCGCCCTACGGCAGCGCCAGCATCCGCTCCAGTGCCAGCTTCGCGAACGTCTCGGTCTCCTGGTCGACCTCGATGCGGTTGACCAGCTTGCCCTCGGCGAGGGACTCCAGGGTCCAGACGAGGTGGGGGAGGTCGATGCGGTTCATGGTCGAGCAGAAGCAGACCGTCTTGTCGAGGAAGACGATCTCCTTGCCCTCGGGCGCGAAACGGTTCGCCAGCCGTCGGACCAGGTTCAGCTCGGTGCCGATGGCCCACTTGGAGCCGGCCGGGGCGGCCTCCAGCGCCTTGATGATGTACTCGGTCGATCCGACGTAGTCCGCCGCGGCCACGACCTCGTGCCGGCACTCGGGGTGCACGAGCACGTTCACCCCGGGGATGCGGGCTCGGACGTCCTCGACCGAGTCCAGGCTGAAGCGGCCGTGCACCGAGCAGTGGCCGCGCCACAGGATCATCTTCGCGTCGCGCAGCTGCTCGCCGGTCAGCCCGCCGTTCGGCTTGTGCGGGTTGTAGAGGACGCAGTCCTCCAGGGACATGCCCAGGTCCCGCACGGCCGTGTTGCGGCCGAGGTGCTGGTCGGGCAGGAACAGGACCTTCTCGCCCTGCTGGAACGCCCACTCCAGGGCCCGCTGGGCGTTGGAGGAGGTGCAGATCGTGCCGCCGTGCTTCCCCGTGAACGCCTTGATGTCGGCGGAGGAGTTCATGTACGAGACGGGCACGACCTGCTCGGCTATGCCGGCCTCGGTCAGCACGTCCCAGCACTCGGCGACCTGCTCGGCCGTCGCCATGTCGGCCATCGAGCAGCCGGCGGCCAGGTCGGGCAGGACCACCTTCTGGTCGTCCGACGTCAGGATGTCGGCCGACTCGGCCATGAAGTGCACACCGCAGAAGACGATGTACTCGGCCTCCGGACGGGCGGCCGCGTCCTTGGCCAGCTTGAAGGAGTCGCCCGTGACGTCGGCGAACTGGATGACCTCGTCGCGCTGGTAGTGGTGGCCGAGCACGAAGACCTTGTCACCGAGCTTCTCCTTGGCCGCGCGGGCGCGCTCGACCAGGTCCGGGTCGGACGGCGAGGGCAGGTCGCCGGGGCACTCGACACCTCGCTCGCTCTTCGGGTCGGCCTCGCGGCCGAGCAGCAACAGGGCGAGCGGAGTCGGCTGTACGTCGAGCTCCGTGGTCTGGGCGGTGGTCACGTCACGCACCCTTTCTACTTTTCGTCGAACTGACGCTATCTATGATAGCTTGCTTCATGTCACTTTGACGATGGTCATAGCGTCGATGTGACATGAATCCCGGAAGGCGTGTCCGGCGGGCCGGACGGTCGCTGTTCGCTTCGGCGCCGGTGTGCGAGCATGAAGGAACAGGCGAAGAGAAGTGCCCGGCCCGGAATGAATCCGCGGCCCCGTCGGTTGCAACCGTCGGCAAGCAGTCTCCGTACAACCCGGGAGAGATGTAGATGTCCGTATCGGACGAGACCAGCACCGTCACCGACGGCATCATCCTGTCCGACGCCGCCGCGGCGAAGGTCAAGGCCCTGCTCGACCAGGAAGGCCGTGAGGACCTGGCCCTGCGTGTCGCCGTTCAGCCGGGCGGCTGCTCCGGCCTGCGCTACCAGCTCTTCTTCGACGAGCGCTCGCTCGACGGCGACGTCGTCAAGGACTTCGGCGGCGTCAAGGTCGTCACCGACCGTATGAGCGCCCCGTACCTGGGCGGCGCGTCCATCGACTTCGTCGACACCATCGAGAAGCAGGGCTTCACGATCGACAACCCGAACGCGACGGGCTCCTGCGCCTGCGGCGACTCCTTCAGCTAAGCCTTCAAGCCCTCAGGTCTTGTCGGCGCATACGAAAGGCGGCGGCCCCCTCCGACGGGGCCGCCGCCTTTCGTATGCGCGCAGGGCGGTCACTGCGGCAGCCGCGCCCCCGGCTTCTCCAGCGGGATCTCCCCGCCGTCCGACCCGACGACCGTCCGGCTCCCGAGCGGCTCGTCCAGCCGTACGGTCTGGTGGTACTCCTTGGCGATCAAGATGCAGACCTTGTCCGGCCAGGGCGTCTCGGACACCGTGACCTTCACCTGGTCGCCGCTCTCGGTCGCCGTCGCCGCGTAGTCCCCGCACACCCCGGCGGTGAAGCTCACGACCAGCTCGTCGCCCTCGGCCGTGTAGCCGTCCACCTGCACGTCACGCGGCGAGCCGGTGGCACTCGGCGCCGGCGTGGGCGTCGCGGTCGACGTCAGGTACGCCGGTTCCACGGCCGGATGCGTCAGCGTGTAGCCGTCCGCGGCCCCCGCCGCCTTCACGTCGAACAGCCAGGACGGTACGAGCACCTGCCGCCCGCCGGAGGTGTGCGGGGCGAGCCCGAGCACCGCGTCCTCGACGGTGACCGTCTCCTTCGTCCGCGGCGTGCCGGTGGACGACCCGCAGGGACTGTCCGGCCGGTCCTTCAGCGGCACCGGGCTGGCGCACCCGCCGATGTCCATCCGAGGTTGCGTCCCCGGCGCCGCGTTCATCGCCGCGAGCGCCTCCTCGGCGCTCAGCACCGGATACGTGTCGCCCTTCACCGGCGCGTCGAGCTGCCCGTTCGCGCCCACGACCGCACCCTGGGCGCTGACCGTGACACCGGTCGTCCAGCCGTACGAGGGCAGGCCGTCGATCACGGGGTCGGCGTTCACGATCCGCTGGGCGCCCATCACCTGGCTCGCGTCCAGTGCGGCGTCGTCCTGCCCGACGGCCTTCAGGACCGGCGCCGCCGCCTTCTTCGCGGCCTCCTCGCTCACCGGGTCGGTGGCCGGCGCCACGGGGTCCTTGGTGCATTTCGCGATGCCGCCGGTGCAGTTGTCGCTGCCCGGCGTGTACTGGGTGAACGTCCATGAGCCCGGCGCCTGCCGGTTCACCCGCAGGACCGGCCCCGATCCGTCGTTGCCCGAACCGACCTTCCAGGCGTCCCCGTCGGCCACCGGCGGCCCCTCCACGCCGAGCGCCTTCGCCAGCCGGGCCACCTCGTCCTTCGTGACCGAGCCCTTCGCCCAGTACACGGGCGCCGAACCGGGGCCGTCGGGAAGGTCGCCGTCCGCCTGGTACGTCACCCCGTAGGGGTTCGGCTCCCCGGGCGCGATACCGCCCGTCCCGCCACCGGACGCCTTCCCCGCGTAGTCGTCCAGCGCGAGCGCCGGGGGAGTCCCGTCCCCCGAGGGCGCCCCGGGCCCACCGGACCCGCCGGACCCGCCACCCACCTGCGTGCTGAGGTAGGCCCCTCCGCCTCCCACGAGCAGCACGGCGGCGGCCACGGAGGCGACGAGGAGGGGGGACCGGCGCCGGGGGGTGGCGGCGCCGACGTCGGGGGTGACATCGGTCTCCGCCTCCGCCTCCGCCTCGGCGTCGGCCTCGGGCGTGGGGGCGCTGTCAGGCTCGGCGTCGGCAACCTCGGCAACCTCGCCGTCGGCAACCTCGGCGCCCGCCTTCTCCGCTTCGGCGTCCTCGGTCCCGGGCGCCTTGGAGCCGGCTTCCTCGGCCTCGGCCTCTTCGACACGGCCGCTTTCCTCAGCGGCCTCCTTCTCGGCCCCGGCCTCGGCTTCGGCTCCCTTCTCGGCCCCGGCCTCGGCCGAGCCCTCCTCCGACCCCGGCGTCCCGGCTGTCGCCTCCTCGGAACCCGTCCGCTCCGGCTCGCGCGCGGCGTCGTCGTTCTCGGGTCGCTCGGTGTTCACCGCATCGCTCCTTCGGCTGCCCTGCTGTCGTACCCCACATCCCCTTTACGGGGGACAGCGATGGGACGCGGCGGGGGAGCGCACGGTTCCCTCCCGAGCGCCGCACCGAAGGAAAAATTCCCGCCAGAACTCCGGATGGCCTAATTTCCGTAGTCCGGCATGGCCTCCAGCAGCCGGGCCGAGGCCGCCGGGACGGAGACACCGTGGATGAGGGAGGGTGAGACCGGTCGCGCGGTGGCCTTCTCCGGCGCCGCCCAGTGCGGAGCCATCCGGGCGCAGTCGCCCCACAGCGACGCCATGTCGCCTTCGAGGTCGGCCGGAGTGGTCGCGTGGAGATCGAGGTTCGTCATAGCGGAACCGTAAGCATGCTGGAGCCTGCGAAGAAAGATCTACTATCGGGTAGTTTCGACTGCTTCAGTGGCGGCCTTCCACCCGGTAGCGTGAACTGTCAATCCCCCTCCCCTCAGGAGAGTCCACGCCGTGCGCATCGCAGTCACCGGCTCCATCGCAACCGACCACCTCATGACCTTCCCCGGCCGCTTCGCCGACCAGCTCGTCGCGGACCAGCTGCACACGGTCTCGCTGTCCTTCCTGGTCGACCAGCTGGACGTACGGCGCGGCGGGGTCGGGGCGAACATCGCCTTCGGCATGGGGCAGCTCGGCACCCAGCCCGTCCTGGTCGGCGCCGCGGGCTCCGACTTCGACGACTACCGGGCCTGGCTGGACCGCCACGGTGTCGACACCGAGTCGGTCCGCATCTCGGAGACCCTGCACACCGCCCGTTTCGTGTGCACCACCGACGCCGACCACAACCAGATCGGCTCCTTCTACACGGGCGCGATGAGCGAGGCCCGCCTCATCGAGCTGAAGACCGTCGCCGACCGCGTCGGCGGTCTCGACCTGGTCCTGATCGGCGCCGACGACCCGGAGGCCATGCTCCGCCACACGGAGGAGTGCCGCTCCCGCGCGATCCCCTTCGCCGCCGACTTCTCCCAGCAGATCGCCCGGATGGACGGCGAGGAGATCCGCATCCTCCTGGACGGGGCGACGTACCTCTTCTCCAACGAGTACGAGAAGGGCCTCATCGAGACCAAGACCGGCTGGAGCGACGAGGAGATCCTCGCCAAGGTCGGCCACCGCGTCACCACCCTCGGCTCGCGCGGCGTCCGCGTCGAGCGGGCCGGCGAGGACCCGATCGAGGTCGGCTGCCCGCAGGAGGAGCGCAAGGCCGAGCCCACCGGCGTCGGCGACGCCTTCCGGGCCGGCTTCCTCTCCGGTCTGGTCTGGGGTGTCTCCCTGGAGCGCGCCGCCCAGATCGGCTGCATGCTCGCCACCCTCGTCATCGAGACGGTCGGCACGCAGGAGTACCAGCTGCGCCGCGCCCACTTCATGGACCGCTTCGCCACGGCGTACGGCGACGAGGCCGCCTCCGAGGTCCGCAAGCACCTCGGCTGAGGCCCGTAGGGCACCCACCCGTAGGGCACCCACCCGTAGGGCACTCACCGGGTCAGGACACCCGGCGGACCACATACGCGGTTCCGTGGTCCGCCGGCTCCTCACCGACGTACTCCTGCCCCCGCATCTCGCACCACGCCGGGATGTCGAGCCGGGCCGCCTCGTCGTCCGAGAGCACCCGCACCGTGCCGCCGACCGGCACGTCCCCGATGACCTTCGCCAGCTCGATGACGGGGATCGGGCACCGCTTGCCGAGGGCGTCCACGACGAGCACGTCACCGCGCACGTCCGCTACCGGGGCCGGCGCCCCCAGCTTCTCCCGCACCCCCGCCACGGCCCCCGGCAGAACGGCCAGAAACCGCTCCACGTCGTCCTCGGCCACCCCGAACGGCAGCGACACCCGCACGTTCCCCTCGCTCAGCACCCCCATGGCCCTGAGCACATGGCTCGGCGTCAGCGTGCTGCTGGTGCAGGACGATCCCGAGGAGACCGAGAACCCCTCCCGGTCCAACTCGTGCAGCAGCGCCTCCCCGTCGACGTACAGACAGGAGAAGGTGACGATCCCCGGCAGCCTCCGCCGCGGATCCCCCACCACCTCCACATCGGGGACGACGGCCGCCACCCGCGCCCGGATCCGCTCCGTCAGCTCCCGCAGCCGTACCGCCTCGGCCGCCGCCTCCGCCCGCACCGCCCGCAGCGAGGCCGCCGCGGCCACGACGGCCGGAATGTTCTCGAACCCGGCCGCCCGCCCCGACTCCCGTTCGTCCACGGCCCCTTGGGGCGCGAACCGCACACCCTTGCGGACCACCAGCAGCCCCACCCCCGACGGCCCGCCCCACTTGTGCGCACTGCCCGCCAGCAGCGACCAGGGCCCGTCCACCGCCCCCCACGCGAGCGACTGGGCGGCGTCCACCAGCAACGGCACCCCGGCCGCCCGGCACCTTTCGGCCACCTCGGCGACCGGCTGCTCGGTCCCCACCTCGTGGTTGGCGGACTGGAGACAGGCGAGCGCGGTGTCGCCCCGCAGCGCGGCCCCGTACTCCTCGACGTCCACGGCCCCCGCCCTGTCGACCGCCACCCGGGTCACCGTGCCGCCGTCCCGCTCGAACACCTCGGCCGAATGGAGCACCGAGGAGTGTTCGACGGATGACACGATCAGGTGACGTCCGGCCCGCCGCCGCCCGGCCAGGGCGCCCGCGATGCCACTGTGCACGGCCCGCGTCCCGGACGAGGTGAACACCAGCTCGTCCGGCCGGCAGCCGACGGCCTCGGCGGCCGCCTCCCGGGCGGCGTCCAGCAGCAACCGCGCCCGCCGCCCCTCCCGGTAGAGCCGCGCCGGATCGGCCCACCCCTCGTCGAGCGAGGCCAACAGCGCCTGACGGGCGACGGGATGGAGGGGAGCGGCGGAGGCGGCATCGAAGTAGGACACATGGCAACGTTAGATCGCGGGGGAGCGGTGCGGGGCGCGGGACCGTTCCGATCGCGGCTCCGCCGTGTGGGCGCGACCGGCCTCATCGCCTCCGTACTCGCCACACAAGCCGCATTGACGGGTGATTAGGCGCCCATCCCCACCCCTTCGGGGTGACCCGCGGCGCGTATGCCACCCTCCCCGCGAACCCCCGGAAGGCGTCGGCTAGGGTTTGGTCCGCATAAACATCCAAACCCCTGCCCGACGCAGGGCGGCGACCGACCAGCGAGAAGGCAGGCCGCAGCCAACCGCGCGGGCGAGACTCTCGGGAAGGCGCTACGTGAGTCCCAACGGCTCCGACCGCTCGCCGCGGCGCCCGATGCGGCGGAAGCTGCTGCAGGCAATGACCGCGGGCCTGGTCCTGGCGACCGCCACCGGTTGCACATACAAGGACTTCCCCCGCCTTGGCATGCCCACCCCGGTCACAGAAGAGGCTCCGCGGATCCTCTCCCTGTGGCAGGGCTCCTGGGCCGCCGCGCTGGCCACCGGCGTGCTGGTGTGGGGCCTGATCCTGTGGAGTGCTTTCTTCCACCGGCGCAGCCGCACGAAGGTCGAAGTTCCTCCGCAGACCCGGTACAACATGCCCATCGAGGCTCTGTACACGGTGGTGCCGATCATCATCGTCTCGGTGCTGTTCTACTTCACGGCACGTGACGAGACGAAGCTGCTGAGCCTCGACAAGAAGCCCGACGTCACGGTCAACGTGGTCGGCTTCCAGTGGAGCTGGTGCTTCAACTACATCGCGGACGTCGAAGGCTCCACCGGCAACGCGAAGACCGACAAGAACCTGGCCGCGATCCCGGACCGGCACAAGAAGGACTTCCCGGCCGAGGCGGGCGGCGTCTACAACTGCGGTGTCCCCGGTGAGCGGAACCCGCAGACCAACAACCCGGGCCCGACTCTCGTGCTCCCCGAGGGCAAGACGGTCCGCTTCGTCCTGACCTCGCGTGACGTCATCCACTCCTTCTGGGTGGTGCCGTTCCTGATGAAGCAGGACGTCATCCCGGGTCACACCAACGCCTTCCAGGTGGTCCCCAACCATGAGGGCACCTTCCTGGGCAAGTGCGCCGAGCTGTGCGGTGTCGACCACTCCCGGATGCTGTTCAACGTGAAGGTCGTCTCCCCCGAGCGCTACGAGCAGTACCTCAAGGACCTCGTCAAGAAGGGGCAGACCGGTTACGTTCCCGCGGGCATCGAGCAGACCGCCCACGAGAAGAACCGGGAGACGAACAACCTGTGAGCATCCTCAACGAACCCCAGGGTGCCGCGGCAGCTGAAGGCTCCTACGAGAATGAGCTGCCCGTCCGGCGCAAGCAGCCCGGCAACGTCGTGGTCAAGTGGCTCACCACCACCGACCACAAGACCATCGGTACGTTGTACCTGGTCACGTCTTTCGTGTTCTTCTGCATCGGTGGCGTGATGGCGCTCTTCATGCGCGCCGAGCTGGCCCGTCCGGGTCTGCAGATCATGTCGAACGAGCAGTTCAACCAGGCGTTCACGATGCACGGCACGATCATGCTGCTGATGTTCGCGACGCCGCTGTTCGCCGGCTTCGCGAACTGGATCATGCCGCTCCAGATCGGCGCGCCGGATGTGGCCTTCCCGCGGCTGAACATGTTCGCCTACTGGCTGTACCTGTTCGGCTCGCTCGTCGCCGTCGCCGGCTTCCTCACCCCGCAGGGTGCGGCCGACTTCGGCTGGTTCGCCTACTCCCCGCTGTCGGACGCGGTCCGCAGCCCGGGCGTCGGCGCCGACATGTGGATCATGGGTCTGGCCTTCTCCGGCTTCGGCACCATCCTCGGCTCGGTCAACTTCATCACCACGATCATCTGCATGCGCGCGCCGGGCATGACCATGTTCCGCATGCCGATCTTCGTGTGGAACGTCCTGCTGACCGGTGTCCTGGTCCTGCTGGCCTTCCCGGTCCTGGCGGCCGCGCTGTTCGCCCTGGAGGCGGACCGCAAGTTCGGTTCCCACATCTTCGACGCGGCCAACGGCGGCGCGTTGCTGTGGCAACACCTCTTCTGGTTCTTCGGACACCCAGAGGTGTACATCATCGCGCTGCCGTTCTTCGGCATCATCTCCGAGGTCATCCCGGTCTTCTCCCGGAAGCCGATGTTCGGCTACTTCGGCCTGATCTCCGCGACGATCGCGATCGCCGGTCTGTCCATCACGGTGTGGGCGCACCACATGTACGTCACCGGTGGCGTCCTGCTCCCGTTCTTCTCCTTCATGACGTTCCTCATCGCCGTCCCGACCGGTGTGAAGTTCTTCAACTGGATCGGAACGATGTGGAAGGGCTCGTTGTCCTTCGAGACACCGATGCTCTGGGCGACGGGCTTCCTCATCACCTTCACCTTCGGTGGTCTGACCGGCGTCATCCTGGCCTCGCCGCCGATGGACTTCCACGTCTCCGACTCGTACTTCGTGGTGGCGCACTTCCACTACGTCGTCTTCGGCACCGTCGTCTTCGCGATGTTCTCCGGCTTCCACTTCTGGTGGCCGAAGTGGACGGGCAAGATGCTCGACGAGCGCCTCGGCAAGATCACCTTCTGGACGCTGTTCGTCGGCTTCCACGGCACCTTCCTGGTCCAGCACTGGCTGGGTGCCGAGGGCATGCCGCGTCGCTACGCCGACTACCTGGCGGCCGACGGGTTCACCGCCCTGAACACGGTCTCGACGATCAGCTCGTTCGTCCTCGGTCTGTCGGTCCTGCCGTTCCTCTACAACGTGTGGAAGACGGCCAAGTACGGCAAGCCGGTCGGCGTCGACGACCCGTGGGGCTACGGCCGCTCCCTGGAGTGGGCGACCTCCTGCCCGCCGCCGAGGCACAACTTCCTCACCCTGCCGCGGATCCGCAGTGAATCCCCGGCGTTCGACCTGCACCACCCCGAGATCGCGGCGCTCGAGCAGATGGAGCACGCCGGGGCCGGTGCCATCGCGGGCAGCAAGGAGGCCGGCAAGTGAAGATCCAGGGCACGATGTTCACCTGGCTGAGCGTCTTCGTCCTCGCCATGGCTGTCGTCTATGGCGTGTGGTCGAAGGAGCCGGTCGGCACCACGGCCCTCTTCCTGGCCTTCGGCCTGTGCATCATGGTCGGCTTCTACCTGGGCTTCACCGCCCGGCGGGTCGACACCGGTGCCCAGGACAACAAGGAGGCGGACGTCGCGGACGACGCCGGCGAGATCGGGTTCTTCAGCCCGCACAGCTGGCAGCCGCTCTCCCTGGCCGTCGGTGGCGCCATCGCCTTCCTCGGCGTGGCGGTCGGCTGGTGGCTGCTGTACTTCTCCGCCCCGATCATCATGATCGGAATCTTCGGCTGGGTCTTCGAGTACTACCGCGGTGAGAACCGCACCCAGTAGCACGCGCTGAGCGCACGGGAGCCCGGACACTCCGTCACGGAGGGTCCGGGCTCCGTCTTTTGCCGCAATGTGTGTCCTCCATCCGTGGCGCCCAGCGCGCCGCGGTTGACGCGGCTCCCTAGCGTGAAGTCATGAGCCACTCACCCCGCCCCCGCACCGTCGTCGGGTGCACGCTGCTGGTGACCGCCCTGGTCGCGGGCGCCAACGCCTGCGGCTCGGACGACAACCCCCTCGCCGCCCGTCCCTACGACGCGGGCGACCTGATCTCCTTCAACGCGCTCCGGGACGACGGCGAGAAGGCCGACCCGGACAAGCCCCTGGAGGTCACCACCCAGGACTCCGACGACCGCATCACGGACGTCACCGCCGTGGACGCCGCGGGCCGCTACGTGGCGGGCGAACTCGCCGCCGACGGCAACCGCTGGCACAGCACCGAGCCGCTGGCCGCCGAGGCCCACTACACGGTCCGGGTGAGCACCGAGGACGGCGGCGGCGCCCCCGGCCGCCGGGTCGTCACCTTCGACACGGGCACGCCCACGGGCAAGAAGCGGCTGACGGTCGAGTTCGGCCCGGAGGCGGGCCGGTACGGCGTCGGCCAGCCCGTCACCGCCAAGCTGAGCGAGCCCGTCAAGGACCCCGCCGGGCGGGCCGTCGTCGAACGGGGCCTCAAGGTCGACTCCACGCCCTCCGTGCAGGGCGCCTGGTACTGGGTGGACGACAAGGAACTCCACTACCGGCCCAAGGAGTACTGGCCCGCCCACGCCACCGTCCGCGCCCACAGCAACCTGGACGGCATCAAGATCGGCGACCGGCTGTGGGGCAGCCGGACCAAGGACCTCGAACTCACCATCGGCGACCGGGTCGTCGCCGTCACCGACGCCTCCGCGCACCGGATGACGGTCTACCGCAACGACGAGGCGGTCACCACCATCCCGGTCACCACCGGCAAGCCCGGCTTCGAGACCCGCAACGGCGTCAAGGTCGTCCTGGGCAAGGAGTACCTCGTACGCATGCGCGGCACCACCGTCGGCATCGCCGAGGGCTCCTCGGAGTCGTACGACCTCGACGTCTACTACGCCACCCGCGTCACCTGGAGCGGCGAGTACGTGCACGCGGCCCCCTGGAGCGTCGGCTCCCAGGGCTACGAGAACGTCAGCCACGGCTGCACCGGGATGAGCACGTCCAACGCGGCCTGGTTCTACGAGAACGTCCGCCGCGGCGACCTCGTCAAGGTGGTCAACAGCTACGGCAACACGATGGAGCCTTTCGGCAACGGCTTCGGTGACTGGAACGTCGACTGGAAGAAGTGGACGACGGGCAGCGCGTTGACGAACACCGGGCGGGCGACACCGCAGGACACGACGACGCTCAGGCCCGTGCTGGTCTGAGCGCCGGCCCCCGGGGACAGCCCGGTCCGCCCCCTCAGGCGCTCTGGAGCCTCTTCTGCCGCAGCAGGGTGGCCAGGGCCGCCGCGAACTCCACCGGGTCCACAGGCAGCGTCACAGCGGCGTCCGCGCGGCTCCAGGTGGCCAGCCACGCGTCCTGGGGCCGGCCGATGAGCAACAGCACCGGCGGGCACTGGAACACCTCGTCCTTGATCTGCCGGCACAGCCCCATGCCCCCCATGGGCGCGGCCTCGCCGTCCAGGACGACGACATCGATGCCGCCCCGGTCCAGCTCGCGCACGACCGCCGCGGACGTGGCGCACTCCAGGAACTCCACCACGGGCACATCGGGAGCCGGCCGACGGCCAGTGGCCAGCCGTACCTGCTCGCGGGTGTTGGAGTCGTCGCTGTAGACCAGCACCGTGGCGGTCGCCTGCATGCTTCCTCCGTGACATCGGCGTCGTACGGACAGAACCGTTGCGGCGGATGCTACTCCCTTGAACACCCCGTCAACACTGCTTGGAACACGACTTCGATGGGCCATCCGGGCAGTACACGACGTGCGAACACTCCGAACGGCACCCCCCGGAGTGAGGGCGGGATAAGCGACCGACATAATGTCGGTCGTGGCGACAGCAACGACAGTAGAAACCGGGCACGCGCACCCGTCGGTCAATCGGCCGAACCTCACCAGCGTCGGAACCATCATCTGGCTGAGTTCCGAGCTGATGTTCTTCGCGGCCCTCTTCGCGATGTACTTCACCCTGCGATCGGTGACCGGTCCCGAGTTCTGGAAGGAACAGGCCGACGCCCTGAACTTCCCGTTCTCGGCGACGAACACCACGATCCTGGTGCTCTCCTCGCTCACCTGCCAGCTCGGCGTGTTCGCCGCCGAGCGCGGTGACGTGAAGAAGCTCCGGGGCTGGTTCATCATCACCTTCGTCATGGGCGCGATCTTCGTCGGCGGTCAGATCTACGAGTACACCGAGCTGGTGAAGCACGAGGGGCTCTCGCTCTCCTCGGACGCCTACGGCTCGGCCTTCTACCTGACCACCGGCTTCCACGGTCTGCACGTGACGGGCGGCCTGATCGCCTTCCTGCTGGTCCTCGGACGCACCTACGCGGCCAAGAGGTTCACCCATGAGCAGGCGACCGCCGCGATCGTCGTGTCCTACTACTGGCACTTCGTCGATGTCGTCTGGATCGGCCTCTTCGCCACGATCTACATGATCAAGTAGCGGGACCGTTCCGCGCGCCGCAGAAGCGCACATCCCAGAAGCATCGACGCAGAAGATCCTGACACCGGGGTAATCCGTGAAAAAGCTCTCCGCACGACGACGCCATCCGCTGGCGGCGCTCGTCGTCCTACTCCTCGCGCTGGCGTGCACGGGGGGGCTGTACGCCGCGTTCGCGCCCGCGAGCAAGGCGCAGGCAGATGAAACCGCCCAGTCCCTGGCCATCGACGAGGGCAAGAAGCTCTACGCCGTAGGCTGCGCCAGCTGCCACGGCACCGGCGGTCAGGGCAGTTCCGACGGTCCGAGCCTGGTCGGCGTGGGCGCCGCGGCCGTCGACTTCCAGGTCGGCACCGGCCGTATGCCGGCCGCGACCTCCCAGGGCGCCCAGGTGCCGAAGAAGAAGGTCATCTACACGCAGGCCCAGATCGACCAGCTGGCCGCGTACATCGCCTCCCTGGGTGCCGGCCCGAACGTCCCCACCGAGGCCCAGTACGGCTCGGAGGGTGCCGACATCGCCAAGGGTGGCGATCTGTTCCGCACCAACTGCGCGCAGTGCCACAACTTCACCGGCAAGGGCGGTGCCCTCACCGACGGCAAGTACGCCCCGACCCTCGAGGGCGTGGACCCGAAGCACATCTACGAGGCCATGCAGACCGGCCCGCAGAACATGCCCTCCTTCCCCGACACGACGCTGTCGGAGCAGAACAAGAAGGACATCATCGCGTACCTGCACGCGGTCAACGGTGACGAGACGGTGAACCCGGGCGGTCTGGAGCTGGGTGGCCTCGGCCCCGTCAGCGAAGGCCTGTTCGCCTGGATCTTCGGCCTCGGCGCACTGATCGCGGTCGCCGTCTGGGTCGCCGCTCGGACCGCAAAGGCCAAGAAGTCATGAGTAGCCAAGACATTCCAGAAGAGAACCTGCCCGCTGAGCAGGACCACGCGCACGGTGCGGTATCCGTGGCGGACGAGAAGAACCCGTTCGCCGACCCGGGCCTGCCGCCCCACGAGCACCGCATCCAGGACATCGACGAGCGGGCCGCCAAGCGGTCCGAGCGCGCGGTCGCCTTCCTGTTCACGCTGTCGATGCTCGCGACCGTCGGATTCATCGCGTCCTTCGTGACGATCCCGGCCGACAAGTCGATCTTCGTGTTCCCGATCGGCCACCTCAGCGCGCTGAACTTCGCGCTGGGTCTGACGCTGGGCACGGCGCTGTTCACCATCGGCGCCGGCGCGGTCCACTGGGCCCGCACCCTGATGTCCGACGTCGAGGTCGCCGACGAGCGTCACCCGATCGCGGCTCCCCCCGAGGTGCGCGCCAAGGTCCACGCGGACTTCAAGGCGGGTGCCAAGGAGTCGGCGATCGGCCGTCGCAAGCTGATCCGCACCACGATGTTCGGCGCGCTCACCCTGGTGCCGCTCTCCGGTGTCGTGCTGCTGCGCGACCTGGGCCCGCTGCCCGAGGACAAGCTGCGCCACACGCTGTGGGCCAAGGGCAAGCTGCTCGTCAACATGAACACGAACGAGCCGCTGCGTCCCGCGGACGTCGCCGTCGGTTCGCTCACCTTCGCCAAGCCCGAGGGCCTGGAGGAGCACGACGAGAACTTCCAGAACGAGATCGCCAAGGCCGCCCTGATGATCGTCCGGCTCCAGCCCGACGACATCAAGGACCAGCGCGAGCTCGAGTGGTCGCACGAGGGCATCGTGGCGTACTCGAAGATCTGCACCCACGTCGGTTGCCCGATCTCGCTGTACGAGCAGCAGACGCACCACGTGCTGTGCCCCTGCCACCAGTCCACCTTCGACCTCTCCGACGGAGCCAAGGTCATCTTCGGCCCGGCCGGTCACGCTCTGCCGCAGCTGCGCATCGGCGTGAACGACGAGGGCTACCTCGAGGCGCTCAGCGACTTCGAAGAGCCCGTCGGTCCTGCTTTCTGGGAGCGCGGATGAGCACCACAGAGAACACCGAGTCCCGCGAACGCGGGAAGGCACCGGCCGGCGAGCGGGTCGCCGACTGGGCCGACGGCCGGCTGGGGATCTACTCCCTCGCCAAGGCCAACATGCGCAAGATCTTCCCCGACCACTGGTCGTTCATGTTGGGTGAGGTCTGCCTCTACAGCTTCATCATCATCATCCTCACGGGTGTGTACCTGACGCTGTTCTTCCACCCGTCGATGAACGAGGTGGAGTACCACGGCAGCTACGTCCCGCTCCAGGGACAGCTGATGTCCGAGGCGTTCAGCTCGACCCTGCACATCTCCTTCGACGTGCGCGGCGGTCTGCTCATCCGGCAGATCCACCACTGGGCGGCGCTGATCTTCCTCGCCGGCATGTTCGTGCACATGATGCGCGTGTTCTTCACGGGCGCGTTCCGCAAGCCGCGTGAGATCAACTGGCTGTTCGGCTTCCTGCTGTTCGTCCTGGGCATGTTCACCGGTTTCACCGGTTACTCGCTCCCGGACGACCTGCTCTCCGGCACCGGTGTCCGCTTCACCCAGGGCGCCATCCTGTCGATGCCGATCGTCGGCACGTACATCTCGATGTTCCTGTTCGGCGGGGAGTTCCCGGGCCACGACTTCGTGGCGCGGTTCTACTCGGTCCACATCCTGCTGCTGCCGGGCATCATGCTCGGCCTGGTCGTGGGCCACCTGATCCTGGTCTTCTACCACAAGCACACGCAGTTCGCGGGCCCCGGCAAGAGCAACAAGAACGTCGTCGGCATGCCGCTGCTGCCGGTGTACATGGCCAAGGCCGGAGGCTTCTTCTTCCTGGTCTTCGGTGTCATCGCGGTCATCTCCGCGGTCGCGCAGATCAACCCGATCTGGGCGATGGGCCCCTACCGTCCGGACCAGGTGTCCACCGGCGCCCAGCCCGACTGGTACATGGGCTTCGCCGAGGGTCTGATCCGCTTCATGCCGGGCTGGGAGATCAACATCTGGGGCCACACGCTGGTCCTGGGCGTGTTCATCCCGCTGCTGCTGTTCGGTGTCGTCCTCGCGGCGCTGGCGGCCTACCCGTTCATCGAGTCGTGGATCACCGGCGACAAGCGCGAGCACCACATCCTGGACCGGCCGCGCAACGCGCCGACCCGTACCGCGCTGGGCGTCGCCTGGGTCACGATGTACATGATCACGCTGGTGGGTGGCGGCAACGACCTGTGGGCCACGCACTTCAACCTGTCGATCAACGCGATCACCTGGTTCGTCCGGATCTTCTTCTTCGTCGGGCCGATCATCGCGTACATCCTCACCAAGCGGATCTGCCTCGGCCTGCAGCGCCGGGACCGCGAGAAGGTGCTGCACGGTCGCGAGACCGGCACCATCAAGCGTCTGCCGCACGGTGAGTTCATCGAGGTGCACGAGCCGCTCAGCCAGGAGCAGCTCTTCACGCTCACGGCCCACGAGCAGTACGAGCCGGCCGCGATCGGTGCCACCGTCGACGAGAACGGTGTCGAGCGCAAGGTGAAGGGTTCCGAGAAGCTGCGCGCCAAGATCAGCGACGCGTACTTCGGCGAGGACCAGCAGATCCCGAAGCCGACCGTCGAGGAGTACAAGGAGATCACGAGCGGCCACGGCCACCACTGATCGCCAGGCGTCGCCACGCCTTGAGTGAAGGGCCCCGTCCGGTCTTCGGACGGGGCCCTTCGCCGTGCCGTCCGGCTGGATAGGGTGGGATCACACTCTTCCGCGAGTCCCTACTCGTACGTACACACCCAGGAGCGGCTATGAGCGCTGTGACCCCCGCTGGAGGCGACACCGCGGCGGGCCGTTCCTGGCCCGCCCTGCTGAACGGCCTGCTGGCCGGCCAGGACCTGTCGGCGGACGACACCGCCTGGGCGATGGACCTGATGATGCGCGGCGAGGCGACCGACGCGCAGATCGCCGGGTTCGCCGTGGCGCTGCGGGCCAAGGGCGAGACGGTCGCGGAGATCAACGGGCTCGTGCGGACGATGTACGAGCACGCCAATCTGATCGAGGTGCCGGGCCGGACCGTCGACATCGTCGGCACGGGCGGCGACGGCGCCAAGACGGTGAACATCTCCACGATGTCGTCGATCGTCGTGGCCGGCACCGGCGCGAAGGTCGTCAAGCACGGCAACCGCGCCGCGTCCTCCGCGTCCGGTGCCTCGGACGTCCTGGAGAAGCTGGGCGTCAATCTGGAGCTGACGCCGAAGCGGGTGGCCGAGGTGGCCGAGGAGGCCGGGATCACCTTCTGCTTCGCCATCAAGTTCCATCCGGCACTGCGTCATGTGGGCGCAGCCCGCGGCCAGTTGGGCATCCGTACGGTGTTCAACGCGCTCGGCCCGCTGACCAACCCGGCGAAGGTGCGGGCGCAGGCGGTGGGAGTCGCCGACCCGCGCATGGCGCCCATCGTCGCCGGTGTCTTCGCCGAGCGAGGCAACTCCTCCCTCGTCTTCCGCGGCGACGACGGCTTCGACGAGCTGACCACCACGGCCACCTCCCGGGTGTGGGTGGTGCGCGACGGGAAGGTCACCGAGGAGACCTTCGACCCCCGGGACGTCGGCATCGAGCTGGTCCCGGTGGAGGCCCTGCGCGGCGGGGACCCGTCGTACAACGCGGAGGTCGCGCGGCGGCTGCTGGAGGGCGAGCCGGGCCCCGTCCGGGACGCCGTCCTGCTGAACTCGGCGGCGGCCCTGGTGGCCCTCGACCCGGGCGGGGCGACGCTGGCCGAGCAGATCGGCGCCGGGATGGCGAGAGCGGCCGAGGCCATCGACTCGGGTGCGGCCCGGCAGGCGCTGGAGCGCTGGGTGGCGGCCAGCAACGCCTGATACGACCCGATGGTCGTCCCGCGATCCGGACACGGGTTGCGGGACGACGATCACGTCGCGTACGTTCCTGTACCAGGTCATGAGTGACAGTCATGAGGCCCCGGCCGACTGTCCGGCAACCCTCCGTCCGTGGCGGGGTGCCCCGGGTGAGGACCAGGTCGTGGGCAGTGAGGTCCACGGCAAGCGCGGACCCCTCGCACACTTTTCGAGAGTGTGGGGCCAGGGGTCCTGGTCGTCGAGGAGCCTTCCGTGAGTCAGCGAATGCGATAGGGCGTAGAGCCCCGCCTCCGCATCCCTTCTTTCCTTCCTCCGTGCTGGAGCGCCGTCCGCTCGCACGGTGGTTTCCCCTTGCCTCTCACGGGAGTTCGCCATGTCCGTCTCCACCGCTGCCGCCGCCCAGACCGTTTGTGCCCCGCTGCCCGTTCTGGGCCGGGATGTCACCGTCCCGCTCGTCACCGGCGGCGAGGTCACCTACGCGGCCCTCGACTACGCGGCCAGCGCCCCCGCCCTCCAGCGCGTCTGGGACGACGTGGCGGCCTACGCCCCGTACTACGGCAGCGTCCACCGCGGCGCCGGCTACCTCTCCCAGCTCTCCACGGACCTCTTCGAGAACGCCCGCCGGACCGTCGCCGAGTTCCTCGACTGCCGCGCCGACGACCAACTGGTCTTCACCCGCTCGACGACGGACTCCCTCAACCTGCTGGCCCAGGCCCTGCCCGCCGGCTGCCAGGTCTTCGTCTTCGAGACCGAGCACCACGCCTCACTGCTGCCCTGGCAGGACGCTTCTGTCACCTACCTCGACGCCCCGCGCACCCCGAGCCAGGCCGTCGAGACCCTGGAGCGCGCCCTCGCCGCCCGCGACCCGTACGGCCCGGCCCTGGTCTGCGTGACCGGCGCCTCCAACGTCACCGGCGAGCTGTGGCCGGTACGGGAGCTGGCGGCGGCCGCGCACGCCCACGGTGCCCGGATCGTCCTGGACGCCGCCCAGCTGGCCCCTCACCACCCGGTGTCCGTCCGTGACCTCGACGTCGACTGGGTCGCCTTCTCCGGCCACAAGCTGTACGCCCCCTTCGGCTCCGGCGTCCTGGCCGGCCGCGCCGACTGGCTGCGCGAGGCCGACCCGTACCTCGCGGGCGGCGGCGCGAGCCGCCGGGTCACCCGGCGCGAGGACGGGGGAGTGGACGTGGAGTGGCACGAGAGCGAGGCCCGCCACGAGGCCGGCTCCCCGAACGTGATCGGCGCCTACTCCATCGCCTCGGCCTGCACGGCGCTCACCGAGGCCGGTTTCGACACGCTGGTCGCGCGGGAGCGGTACCTGATCGAGAAGGTGCGCACGGGCCTCGCCGAGGTCCCGGCGGTCCGGATCCTCTCCCTCTTCGGCGACGACGCCCCCCGGGTCGGGGTGATCTCCTTCGTCGTCGACGGCTGGAACAGCTCCCACTTCGCAGCCGCCCTCTCCGCCGAGTACGGCATCGGCGTCCGCGACGGCCTGTTCTGCGCCCACCCGCTGGTCCGCACCCTCCTGGGCGGCGCCCCCGAGGCCCAGGGCGAGTGCGGCGCCCCCGAGGCCGCCCCGGGCGAGAAGTCCCTCAACGCCATCCGGGTGAGCTTCGGCGCCGGCACCCCCGACGAGCACGTGGACCGCTTCGTCACGGCCGTACGCGCCCTGGTGAGCGAGGGTGCGCGGTGGACGTACCGGACGGAGAACGGCCGCTGCGTCCCGGCGGTCTAGCCGGTCCGCCGCCGGGGGCGGTGTTCGGTGTTCAGGCGGTCAGGAGTCCAGACCGATCGCGAACGCCGCCTCCAGGTCGTGCTGCGAGTACGTCCGGAACGCCACGTGGGTGTCCGTCGCCTCCACGCCGGGGATCTTGCTGATGCTGCCGGGGATCACCTCGGCGAGGTCCTCGTGCCGCTTCACCCGCACCATGGCGATCAGGTCGTAGGTCCCGGTGACGGAGAAGACCTCGCTGACACTGTCCAGCGAGGCGATCCGCTCGGCGATCTCGGGGATCCGGTCCACGCTGGTCTTGATGAGGACGATCGCGGTGATCACGGCTGGTTCTCTCCCTCGGGAGCCGGAGCTGGGGCGGCCTTCACTCTAGTGGTACGGCCGAAGCGCGCCCACGCGTAGCCGAGGCCCAGCCCGAAGCCCACCAGGTGCGCCAGATAGGCCACCCCGGGCCCCTGGGCCGCCCGCCCCGCCGCCACCCACTGGAGCGCCGCCCAGAACGGCAGCACGACCCAGGCGGGGAACCGCAGCGGCAGGAAGAACAGGAACGGCAGAAGACTGGTCACCCGCGCCCGGGGGAACAGGTACAGAAACGCGCCCAGCACCGCGGAGATCGCCCCCGACGCCCCGACCAGCGAGGACGACGACTCGGCGTGGGCGGCGGCGTACCCGAGCAGCGCGAGGTAGCCGCAGCCGACGTAGAACAGCGTGAACTGGACGCGGCCCATCCGTTCCTCGGTCATCGCCCCGAAGACGTACAGGAAGAGCATGTTGCCCAGGAGGTGCACCCAGCTGCCGTGGATGAACAGGGCCGTCGCCGGGGTCAGGGCGGCCCCGGGGGAGTCCTGGAAGAGTTCCACCGGGATCACGCCCCAGCGGCGGAAGTAGGCGCGCTGCGCGGCGAGCAGCCCGTCGCCGGAGCCGTACGCGGGATTGATGCCCGCGGCCGGGCCGATCACGAAGATCGCCGAGCACAGGGCGATCAGCCCATGGGTCACCGGAGCCGTCCGGAACGCTCTGCCGACGGGTCCGCTCCAGTTGCCGATCATGAACACAGAGCATGGCGTAACGGGACGCACCATCCCGTACCGCCTCGCCGCCGCGGACGGATGGGCGGCGACTACCCGCCAGGCCGTAGGGTTACGAGCCACACACGGCGGGGAGCCTCCGGCGCGACCCCCTCGCACGACCGACACTAGAAGGAAGCGGACAGTCACCATGACGGTTCCCCTGCCGACCGCCTCGACGCGGTGGCGCTGCACCCTCTGCGGCAACCTCACCCGGTTCGACGTGACGCGCTCGTCGAAGGTCGTCGAGTACATCCACCTCGACCTGGCGGGCGAGCCCAAGGTGGAGGAGCGCGAGGTCGTCAGTGAGACCATCGAGTCGGTGCGGTGCCGCTGGTGCAACGCCGTGGACCAGGTGGAACTCGTGGATCGGCCGGGCGCCGACTCCTGACGGAGGCGGCCCCGCACAGGCATTGTGGGGTGTGACGGATGGTGGAGAGCGCAGGCGGGGGGCCGGGCGACGGCGCCGCTGAGGTGCTCGACCGTCCGCTGCCCGACGGCGTGCGCCGGCGGGTCGTGCAGATCGTCTCCGACGGGTTCGGCGGGCTGACCGTCGGTGAACTGCCCGCGCAGCTCAGGCAGTACGCCCGGTTCGCCCCGAATCGCCGGGCCAAGTTCGCGGGCAACGCGATGGCGGCCGCGCTGGAGACCGATCCGCTGTTCCGGCAGCGCATCGCCGAGAAGTTCAGAGAAGCCCAGCCGGAGCTGTCCGGCGCTCTCGACTCCGGCTCGCCGACCCCGGCCGCGGACCCGCTCGACGTGGCGGCCGCGGCCTACGTACTGCGGCCCACCGGCTGGGTGAAGCTGGTGACCGCGGCCGGCGAGGAGGCTCAGCGGGCGGACGCCGAGCGCGTCGACGAGGAGAGCCGGGCCGAGCTGGAGCGGCTGCGCGAGGAACTGGAGCGGACCCGGGAGCAGACCCGGGCGGACACCGGGCGGCTGCGCGCCGAGCTGGACGCGGCGAAGAAGGAAGCGGAATCGCTTCACCGCAAGCTGCGTTCGGCCCTCAGTGACGTCAAGCGCGGCGAGGCCGCCCTGCGCAAGGTGCAGGGCGAGATCGAGGCCGTACGCGCCGAGGGGCAGACCCAGGTCTCCGCCGCCGAGAGCGAGACCCGGCGGCTCAAGGCCCGCCTCGGCGAGGCGGAGGCGGCTCTGGAGGCCACCCGGCGGGCTGCTCGCGAGGGGCGCAGCGTCGAGGACATGCGGGTACGGCTGCTGCTGGACACCGTGCTCGACGCGGCCCAGGGGCTGCGGCGCGAACTGGCGCTGCCCCCGGTGTCCGTGCGCCCCGCGGAGACGGTCGACGCGGTCGAACCGGGACGTATGACCCCCAAGGACATCGCCGCGCGCGCCCTGTCGGAGAACGATCCGGCCATTCTCGACCAGTTGCTCGCGCTGCCCCAGGCGCATCTCGTCGTCGACGGCTACAACGTCACCAAGACCGGCTATCCGCAGATGCCGCTGGAGAAGCAGCGGCTGCGGCTGCTGGGGCAGCTCTCCCAGCTCGCGGCGCAGACCGGCGCCGAGGTCACCTGTGTCTTCGACGGAGCCGAACTGGCCGCTCCGGTGCTGCTGGCGCCGCCGCGCGGGGTGCGGGTGCTGTTCTCCAAGCCGGGTGTGACCGCCGACGAACTGATCCGCCAGCTGGTGCGGGCCGAGCCGCCGGGCCGCCCGGTGATCGTCGCCTCGACCGACCGCGAGGTGGCCGACGGGGTCGCCAAGGCGGGAGCCCGGCCGGTGGCCTCCGCGGTGCTTCTGAAGCGACTGTCCTGAAAGTCGAAGTTGCAGGTTTAATGCCTGAATTGGCCCGGATCGTCACGCAACGTAGTGTCAATCCGGCGTCACCGCACGTGAGTTACGTGAAAAAACTGCGTTGCGTGAGGTGATTTTTGCTCCTGGGGATTTGAACTGATCACGGCGAGGTCACTAAGGTCTGGTGCTCGAACCTCCACACGGGTGATCACTCAAAAGAAGGAGCCCGTCTCCGTGGCGTCCCACCGTCGACCGAAGCAGCCGAGCCGCGCGCGCGTGACCGTGCTGACCACCGCAGCCGCCGCTGCCGTCGTCCTGTCCTCCCAGGCCGCCAACGCGGCGCCGAGCGAGAAGCTCAGCAAGGACGAGGTGAAGACGAAGGTCGACAAGCTCTACGAGGAGGCGGAGCAGGCCACCGAGAAGTACAACGGGGCCAAGGAGAAGCAGGAGAAGCTCCAGAAGGAGATCTCCACCATCCAGGACGACGTCGCCCGCGGCCAGGAGGAGCTCAACGAGCTGCGCGACTCCATGGGCCTGGCGGCCGCCGCGCAGTACCGCACCGGCACCATCGACGCCTCCCTCCAGCTCTTCCTGTCGTCGGACCCCGACGACTACCTGGACAAGGCGTCCACCGCCGACCAGCTCAGCGCCCAGCAGGTCGAGGCGCTGAAGAAGATCCAGGAGAAGCAGCGCGAACTCGCGCAGGACCGCGCCGAGGCCTCCGACAAGCTCAAGGACCTCGCCTCCACCCGGACCGAGCTGGGCAAGAAGAAGAAGGAAGTCCAGGGCAAGCTCGCCGAGGCGCAGAAGCTCCTCAACTCCCTGACCGCCGAGGAGAAGGCCGAGCTGGCCGCCGAGCAGGACCGCGCCAACCGCTCCTCCTCCGAGCGCGTCGACCTCGGTGACACCGGGTCCGCCTCCAGCCGCGCCGCCGCCGCCTTCGCCGCGGCCCAGTCCAAGCTCGGCACCCCGTACGTCTACGGCGCCACCGGCCCGTCCTCCTACGACTGCTCGGGCCTCACCTCCTGGGCCTACGCCCAGGCCGGCGTCGGCATCCCGCGGACCTCCGAGTCGCAGTCGACCATAGGCACGAAGATCTACTCGAGCAGCCAGCTCCAGGTCGGCGACCTCGTCTTCTTCTTCAACGACCTGCACCACGTCGGCCTGTACGCCGGCAACGGCCAGATCATCCACGCGCCGCGCACCGGCACCGTCGTCCGGTACGAGTCGATGTCCACCATCGGCGGCCCGTTCATGTTCGGCGTCCGCGTCTGACCCGGAGCCCGCGACCGGGGTTCCTCACCCCCACGGGTCCGTTCCAAGATCAGGACACGACACCGCCCGAACGGGCGAATTACGACGACCCGAAGTGACCCCACGCCCCGCCGGTGACCTGCGTCAGCGGCGGGGCGTCACTGTGTGTGCTCTCCCGAGGTCTTTGGTCACCCCCTGGACACGGGGCTACTGTCTGCCGCGTTTCGTCAGCCAGTGGAAGGAGCGCGGCTTCCCGTGGGGTCCCATCGCCGCCTTGCACCGTCCGGGTTCGACCGGGGCGCCACCAGCGCCCTGTCCGTGCTGTCCGCCGCGGCCGCCGCGCTCGGCGCCCTGTCCGCGGTACCGGCCACGGCCGCGCCGCACGACGACACCCGGGCCGAGGTGGACCGGCTCTACGAGGAGGCGGAGAACGCCACCGAGGCCTACAACAAGGCCGGCGAGCGCGCCGGCACCCTGCGCGAGCAGGTCGGTGACGCCCGGGACGCGATCGCCCGGCAGCAGGCCCGCATCAACGACCTGCGGGAGGAACTCGGTTCACTGGCCGGCGCGCAGTACCGCTCCGGCGGCCTCGACCCGTCCCTGGCGCTGCTCTTCTCGGACGACCCGGACGAGTACCTCGACAAGGCGTCCGTCCTCGACCGCATCACCACCCACCAGGCCGGGGAACTCAAGGAACTCCAGGGCGCCGTGCGCGATCTCGCCCAGGAGCGGGCCGAGACCGCGAGCAAGCTCGCCGAGCTGGAGAAGAGCCGCAAGGCCGTGGCGAGCCACAAGCGGACCGTCGAGCGCAAGCTCGCCCGGGCCCGGCAGCTGCTCAACTCGCTGCCGTCCGCCGAGCGGGCCGCCTATGACCGGGCCTCCCGCGCCGGCCGCTCCGACATGCCCGACCTCGGGGGCGCCGTCCCGGCCTCGGGGCGTGCGGCCGCCGCGCTCGCCGCCGCCCGCTCCGCGCTCGGCAGGCCGTACGTCTGGGGCGCCAACGGCCCCTCCGGCTTCGACTGTTCGGGCCTGATGCAGTGGTCGTACGGGCAGGCCGGGGTCTCCCTGCCGCGCACCTCGCAGGCCCAGGCCCACGCGGGACGGCGCGTGCCGCTCTCCGAGGCCCGGCCCGGGGACATCGTCACCTACCGCTCCGACGCCAGCCATGTCGGCATGTACGCCGGCAACGGCCAGGTCATCCACGCCCCCTACCCGGGCGCGCCGGTGCGCTACGACCCGGTCGGGATGATGCCGGTCTCCTCGGTGACCAGGCCCTGACCGGCGCCCGCTCGGGTGCCTCGCCGTACGATCGGGAGGATGGCTGGGCACAGGCGGGCGCGCGGATCGGAGGTGGTGGCGCTCTGTCTGCTGCTCGTCTCCCTGGTGGCCTGCGGCGGCCGGCCCGCGCAGGACGGCGCGCGGGCCGAGGTGCAGCGGGTGCTGGACCGGCGCGCGGCGGCCGTCCTCGACCACGACGCCCGCGCGTACGCCGCCACCGGCGCCGCCGCCCCCTACGCCCGGCTGAAGGCCGTACCCCTGGCCGCCTGGTCGTACCGGGTGACCGCCGTGCGCCGTGACGGCGACACCGCGACCGCCGACGCCGAACTGAGCTACCGCGTCGAGGGCTACGACCGGGCCGCCCCCGTGACCGCCGGCCGTACCCTGCGGCTCGCCCGGGACGCGGCCGGGCGGTGGTCGGTGACCTCCGAGAAGCCCGCCCCGAAGGCCGCCGAACAGCTGTGGGACCAGGGCGAGGTGACCGCGGTGCGCGGCGCCCACAGTCTCGTGCTGGGCGTCGGGCAGGCCGCGGAGCGGCTGCGGGAGTTCGCGGACCTCGCGGACGGCGCGGTACCGGCGGTGTCGGCGGCCTGGGGCACCGGCTGGGCCGGGCACGTCGTCGTCCTCGTGCCGCGGTCGCTGGAGGGCATGGCGGGACTGCTCGGCTCGCCCGCCTCCTCCTACCGGGGCATCGCCGCCGTCACCACCGGGGAGACCGGCGGCGGGGCCGGGGCGCCCGCCGACCGGATCGTGGTCAATCCCGACGCCTACGCCATGCTCGGCGAGGTCGGCCGGCAGGTCGTCCTCACCCACGAGACCGCCCACGTGGCCACCCGCTCCCACACCAACGCCGCCACCCCGCTGTGGCTGTCCGAGGGGTACGCCGACTGGGTCGGCTACCGCGAGACCGGCCGCACCCCCCGCCAGGCCGCTTCCGAACTCCACAACGCGGTCGCCCACGAGGACCTGCCGGCGGAGCTGCCCACCGACGACGACTTCGGCTTCTCCGGGGACGCGACCCGGCTGGCCCGCGCGTACGAGGGCGGCTGGCTGGCCTGCCGGATGATCGCCGACCGGTGGGGCGAGGTGAAGCTGGACGCGTTCTACCGGGCCGTGGGGGCGCACGAGGAGCGGCCGGGAGCGGTCGAGGGTGCGCTGAAGAGCGTGCTGGGCGTCTCGGTGGCGGACTTCACCGCGGACTGGCAGGCGTATCTGCGGGATCAGCTCGGCTGAGCCAGCGTGTCGAGTGCCTCCCGGAGCCAGGCCCGTTCGGCCTCGCCCGTGGCCCGCGCCACCCGCAGCACGCCCTGCCGGAACAAATCCCCGGTCTCCTCCGCCCGCACGGGCCTGCCGCCGTCGTAGAAGAAGCTCGTCGGCGCCTCCAGGAAGTCCAGCCGGCGGCGCAGGACGGCCGCCTGCTCCGCGCGGTCGGGCAGGTGCCGCAGGAACGCCAGGACCGTGTTGAAGCGGACGTGGTCGGTGATGTCGGTCTGTCCGGGGTGGCGAAGCCGCTCCAGGAGGTCCTCGCGGCCCAAGTCGGTGAGCGACAGCACCCGGCGCCGGGCCGCGCTCGCGCCGTCCTCGGTGCGCTGGTCGAGCTTGCCGGCGGTGACCAGCCGGGTGATCGCAGGGTAGAGCGCGCCGTCGCTGACCGGGCGGACATGGCCGGTCAGGGCGGTGATCCGTTCCTTCAACTCGTAGCCGTGCAGGGGCTCGTCGGCGAGGAAGCCGAGGATCGACAGCTCCAGCATGGTTCTCCCTTGCGGTCGCGATGCGTCCATGTTACCTCTAATCGAGTTACCTCGATTAGAGGTAACTCGATTAGAGGTAACTCGATATGAGGGGGATCGTCGTCGTGAACAGTCACCGCAAACAGCTCGTCTCGCTCGCCCACCCCGTCTACTTCTCGCTGCTCGCCCCGGTCGTCGCCGGGATCGTCAACACCGTCTGGGTCTCCCGGCTCGGCGGCCCGGCGGTCGCCGCCGTCGCGGTCGCCACCAACACCGAGAACGTGCTGCTCGGCATCGCCCTGGTCTTCGCCTCCGGGACGACCGTGCTGGTCGCGCACGCCCGGGGCGCCCGGGACCCGGGGGCCGTGCGCTCGGCCGTACGGGGCGGCTGGGCGCTGTGCGCGACGGTCACGCCCGTGGTCGCGGTCGGCGGGTACCTGGCGCGCGAGCCGCTCGCCCGGCTCGTCCTGGGCGGCGACGGCGGCCCGGCGGTGCCGCTCGCGGTCTCCTACTTCGCGATCTCGATGCCGGGCACGGCCGTCTTCCTCGCCCAGCAGCTCGTCGACGGCATCCTCAAGGGCACCGGCGACACCCGCACCCCGATGCGCCTCGCCCTCCTCACCGGCGGCCTGATCCTGGTCTGCGACCCCCTCTTCATCCACCTCCACGGCGTCCCGGGCGCCGCCGCCTCCACCGTGTTGTGCCGGTGCGTGGCGCTGGGGGCGGGGCTGGTCGCGCTGCGGCGCAACGCCCTGCTGCGGTCCGCCGCCGGCGCCCCGCCCACGCTCGGCGTCGCCGACTCCCTCCGGCGGACCCTGCGCACCGGCGGGCCCATGTCCGTCGACTTCACCGTCCGGCAGGCCGGGGCGCTCGCCCTGGTGGCCGTGGTGGCGCGGCTCGGGGTCACGGCCGTGGCCGCGTACGCGACCGCCTACAAGGTCATGTACGGGGCGACCATGGCCTTCTACGCCGTGCGCCAGGCCGCCGCCATCCACACCGCCCACACCCGGGGCGAGGGGCGCCAGGAGCGGCGGGCGATCGCGCGGCAGGCCGTGGCCCTGTCCGGCGCGGTCGGGCTCGTCGCCACCGCCCTGCTGGCCGCCACGGCTCCCTGGATCATGGCGGCCTTCGGCGCCGGGCCCGCCGTGGCCCACGAGGGCGTGCTGTTCCTGCGCTGCGTCGGGCCGTACCTGGTGCTGATGGCCGGGTTCATCGCCCTCGGCGGGGTCTTCGAGGGGAGCGGCGGAGCGCCGGTGCTGCTGCGGGTGACCCTGCTGGGTACGGCCGTCCAGCTGCCGCTCGCGCTCGCGCTGTCGGGGTTCGGGTTGCCGGGGGTGTGTCTGGCGCTGGCGCTCGCCATGGCCGTGCAGTGCGCGGCGGTGGGGGTGGTCCTGCGGCGGACGTGGCGTCAGGAGGGGGAGGCGGCCCGCTCGCCGGTACGGGTGGCGTGAGCGGGGGCGGCGTCGAGGGGGCCGCGGGGCACGGTCGAGCGCCACAGCCGTACCGCCGCCGTCAGCGCGGCGGCCACCAGCAGGCCGTTGCGCAGGAACAGCAGGCCGACGCCGAGCGGGGCGCTCAGGACGACGTCCGTGAACCGGACCGGGAACTCCAGGGCCGTCACCGGGCACGCGGCCAGCACCAGCACGGCGGGCAGGGCCACCACGCCGTCCCGGAAGCACAGGCAGACCGCCGCCAGACCGATCAGCCACACCAGGTACTGGGGGCTGATCACCCGGCTGGTCACGGTGAACAGCAGCACCGCCGTGAACGCGGCCTCCGCCAGGGTGTGCGGCGCGAACCGGCGCGCCGCGAGCCGCCACAGCAGCAGCCAGCCGAACGCCACCGCGCTCAGCGCGAGGGCCGCGTCGCTCACCACGTCCACGTACGGGCCGAGGAATTCCACCGAGCCGTAGTTCAGGAGCACCTCTCCCCGCCAGCCGAAGTGCCGGGCCGCGTGGAAGACCAGCGCGCCCAGCGACTCCACCTCGGTGCCCCGGTCGCGCTGGAAGGTGAGGAAGGTGAACGCGCCGGGCATGGTGAGCGCGAACAGCGCGCACAGGGCACCGGCCGTCACCGCCGCCGCTCCCCACGCCCGGCGCCGCAACGCGCCCACCAGCAGCAGCGCCGGCCACACCTTCAGCAGCGCGGCGAGGCCCGTGAGCGCGCCCATCGCCCGGGGGTGGCGGGCACCCGCGACCAGCGCGGCCACGGCCACGGCGGTCACCATCACGTCGTAGCGGGCGTAGACCGTCGGGCCGAGCAGCGGGACGCCCGCCACCCACACCCAGGCGCCGCGCCGCGAGCGGCCCGGCCGCAGGCCCGCGGACAGCAGCGTCGTCAGGACGGCCAGGTCGGCGAGGAAGACCAGGACGAAGAAGGCGTGGGCGTAGTCGAGGAAGGGCAGCAGGGCGGGGGAGAGGATCGCGAGCGCGGCGGCGGGCGGGTACTGCCAGGTGACGTCCGCCCGCGGGAACGTTCCGGTGCGCAGCACCTCGTACCAGCCCCGGTAGATGGACGAGACGTCGGTCGTCACGTCCGGGCCCGGGAAGACGAACACCTTGAAGACGAAGAGCAGCAGCACGAGCCGGGTCACGCCCCAGGCCGCGAGCAGCCAGGCGGGCGACGGCGTCGCGTTCTTCGTCGTCATGCGGCCCATGATTGCCCGCCGGGCTGTGAGCCGCCGCCCTGCGCGGCTGTGCATGGCGTTTGGATAAGGTCGGCTGCGATGCACAAGACCCTGATCGTGACCAACGACTTCCCGCCCCGCCCCGGCGGCATCCAGGCGTTCCTGCACAACATGGCGCTGCGGCTCGACCCCGACCGGCTGGTCGTCTACGCCTCGACCTGGAAGCGGTCCCGGGAGGGCGTCGAGGCGACGGCCGCCTTCGACGCCGAGCAGCCCTTCACCGTCGTACGGGACTCCACGACGATGCTGCTGCCGACGCCCGGGGCGACCCGGCGGGCCGTCGGGCTGCTGCGGGAGCACGGGTGCGCGTCGGTGTGGTTCGGGGCGGCCGCGCCGCTCGGGCTGATGGCGCCCGCGCTGCGCAAGGCCGGCGCCGAACGGCTGGTGGCGACCACTCACGGGCACGAGGCCGGCTGGGCGCAGCTGCCCGCCGCCCGGCAGCTGCTCGCCCGGATCGGGGAGAGCACGGACACGATCACCTATCTGGGCGAGTACACCCGCTCGCGGATCGCGACCGCGCTGAGCGCCGAGGCGGCCGGGCGGATGACGCAGCTGCCGCCGGGCGTGGACGAGAAGACCTTCCACCCCGGCTCGGGCGGCGACGAGGTGCGGGCGCGGCTCGGGCTGACCGACCGGCCGGTGGTCGTGTGCGTCTCGCGGCTGGTGCCGCGCAAGGGCCAGGACACGCTGATCCTGGCCATGCCCCGGATCCTGGCCGCCGAGCCGGACGCCGTGCTGCTGATCGTCGGCGGCGGGCCGTACGAGAAGGACCTGCGCCGGCTCGCCGGGGAGACCGGGGTCGCCGGCTCCGTGCGCTTCACGGGCGCCGTGCCCTGGGCCGAGCTGCCCGCGCACTACGGCGCCGGGGACGTCTTCGCGATGCCGTGCCGGACGCGGCGGGGCGGGCTGGACGTCGAGGGGCTCGGGATCGTCTATCTGGAGGCGTCGGCCACCGGGCTGCCCGTCGTCGCCGGGGACTCCGGCGGCGCGCCCGACGCCGTGCTCGACGGCGAGACGGGGTGGGTCGTGCGGGGCGGCTCCCCGGCCGACGCCGCCGAGCGGATCGTCGTGCTCCTCGGCGACGCCGAACTGCGCAGCCGGATGGGCGAGCGGGGGCGGCGCTGGGTGGAGGAGAAGTGGCGCTGGGACCTCCTGGCGGACAGGCTCAGGGCGATTCTGTAAAAGGCCGTCTCAAAGGTTCGAACCGGACCTGTCGTACCTCTAGGCAGCGGGCGAAAGTCCGCTGATGCTGCGCACATGACAGTCAAACTGATTGAGCGTCAGCTGACGAGACGTCAAATCCTTGGTATGGCCGCCCTCCAGACGGCGGCCACCCTCGGCTTCACCCGCATCGGCCTTCAGTCGGCCCGTGCGGCGGAGCCCGCCGCGGTCGAGTCCGCACCCGCCGTCGTCATCGGCTCCGGCTATGGCGCCGCCGTCGCCGCCCTGCGCCTCGGCCAGGCCGGCATCCGCACCCTCGTCCTCGAGATGGGCCGGCTGTGGAACACCGCCGGCACCGACGGCAAGGTCTTCTGCAACACCGCCACCCCCGACCGGCGCTCCATGTGGTTCCGTACCCGCACCGAGGCGCCCCTGGCCAGCTTCCTGTGGCTGGACGTCGTCAACAAGGACATCGACCCCTACCCCGGCGTCCTGGACCGGGTGCACTACGGCGGCATGTCCGTCTTCGTGGGCCGCGGGGTCGGCGGCGGCTCCCTGGTCAACGGCTCGATGGCGGTCACCCCGCTCCAGTCCTACTTCGCCGAGCAGTTCCCGACCGTGGACACCGCGGAGATGTACGGCACGTACTTCCCGCGCGCCCGCGCCATGCTCGGCGTCAACACCATCGACCCCGCCTGGTTCGAGTCGACCGAGTGGTACCGGTTCAGCCGGATCTCCCGCAAGCACGCGGTGAAGGCCGGCCTGCGGACCACCTTCGTGCCCAGCGTCTACGACTTCGGGTACATGCGGCGCGAGGCCGCCGGCAGCGCCACGAGGTCGGCCCTCGGCCAGGAGGTCATCTACGGCAACAACCACGGCAAACGCAGCCTCGACAAGACCTATCTGGCGGCGGCGCTGGGCACCGGCAACGTCACCGTCCACACCCTGGAGAAGGTGCGCGCCATCAGCCGGGAGAGCGACGGCACCTGGCTGCTGACCGCCGACCGGATCGACGAGACAGGCGCCGTCGTCGAGACCAAGCAGTACGGCTGCACCTACCTCTTCCTCGGCGCCGGCAGCCTGGGGACGAGCGAACTGCTGGTCCGGGCCCGGGAGACGGGCACGCTCCCGGCCCTGGACGCGAGCGTCGGGGCCGGCTGGGGGCCCAACGGGAACGTGATGCTCGGACGGGCCAACCATCTGTGGGACACCGTCGGCGCCCACCAGTCGACCATGCCGGTGATGGGCATCGACGACTGGGCCAACACCGCCAACCCCGTCTTCGCCGAGATCGCCCCGCTGCCGACGGGGCTGGAGCACTGGGTCAGCCTGTATCTGGCGATCACCAAGAACCCGCAGCGCGCCTCGTTCACGTACGACAGCACGACCGGCTCGGTGCGGCTGGGCTGGACGGCGGCCCAGAGCGCCGTCTCCTCCGCCATGGCGAAGAACCTGTTCGACCGGATCAACAGGGCGAACGCGACCATCTACCGCTACGACCTCTTCGGCACCCCCAGCAGGGTCTTCGCCGACGACTTCACCTACCACCCGCTCGGCGGCTGTGTGCTGGGGAAGGCGACCGACGACTACGGCCGGGTGAAGGGGTATCCGAGGCTGTACGTCACCGACGGCTCGCTGGTGCCCGGCAACATCGGGGTCAACCCGTTCGTCACCATCACCGCGCTCGCCGAACGCACGATGGCGCGGGTCCTCGCCGAGGACACCGCGCCATGAACGTCGTACCCGCCTGACTACTTGGCGTAGATCGCCTCGATCTCCGCCGCGTAGTCCTTCGCCACGACGTTGCGCTTGAGCTTCAGCGACGGCGTGAGATGGCCCGTGTCCTCCGTGAACTGGGAGGAGAGAATGCGGAACTTCCGCACCGATTCCGCCTTCGACACCGCGGCGTTGCCGTCGTCGATCGCCGACTGGATGGCGGCCTGAAGGTCCGCGTCCTCCCGCAGCGACGCCGCGGTGGAACCCGCGGGCTTGCCGTGCTCGGCGGCCCAACGGCCCAGGAACTCCTCGTCGATGGTGACCAGCGCGCCCACGAACGGCCGCCCGTCGCCCACCACCATGCACTCCGCGACCAGCGCGTGCGCCCGGATCCGGTCCTCGATCACCGCCGGGGCGACGTTCTTGCCGCCCGCCGTGACGATGATCTCCTTCTTGCGGCCGGTGATCCGCAGATAGCCGTCCTCGTCCAGGGTGCCGATGTCACCCGTGTGGAACCAGCCGTCGGCCAGCGCCTCGGCGGTCGCGCCCGGGTTGTTCCAGTACTCCTTGAACAGGTGCTCGCCGTGCAGCAGCACCTCCCCGTCGTCCGCGATCCGCACCACCGAGCCCGGCAGCGGCTGCCCGACCGTGCCGATCTTCTGCCGGTCCCACGGGTTGAAGGCGGTCGCCGCACAGGACTCCGTCAGGCCGTAGCCCTCCAGGACGGTGAAGCCGATCCCGCGGAAGAAGTGGCCGAGGCGCTCGCCCAGCGGGGCGCCGCCCGAGATCGCGTACTCGCCGCGGCCGCCGAGCACCGCGCGCAGCTTGCTGTAGACCAGCTTGTCGAAGACCTTGTGCTTGATCTTCAGGCCGAGGGACGGACCGGACGGCAGGTCCAGCGCCTTGCTGTACGCGATCGCGGTGTCCGCCGCCTTGTCGAAGATCGCGCCCTTGCCGTCGGCCTGCGCCTTGGCCCGGGCCGAGTTGTAGACCTTCTCGAAGACCCGCGGCACGCCGAGGATCAGCGTCGGCCGGAAGGACGCCAGCTCGTCCGTGAGGTTCTTGATGTCCGGGACCGTGCCCAGCTTGATCGGCGCCATCATCGGGGCGATCTGCACCAGCCGGCCGAAGACGTGCGCCAGCGGCAGGAAGAGCAGCACGCTGCACTCGCCCGTACGGAACAGCGGACGCAGCCGCTCCACGACGTTCCCGCACTCGGCGAAGAAGCTGCGGTGGGTGAGCACACAGCCCTTGGGCCGGCCGGTCGTGCCGGACGTGTAGACGATGGTCGCCGGGTCGTCGGCCTTGGCGAGCGAGCTGCGCTCCTCGACCGTGGCGTCGGAGACGTCCTTGCCGAGCCGCCCGAGCTCCTCGACGCCACCGCCCTCGATCTGCCAGATGTGCTTCAGCGTCGGCAGCGTGTCGCGCACCGACTCCACGGCCGCCGTGTGGGTGTCCAGCTCCACGACGATCGCGGTCGCGCCCGAGTCGGAGAGGATCCACTGCACCTGCTCCGGCGAGCTGGTCTCGTACACCGGCACGGTGACCGCGCCCGCGCACCAGATCGCGAAGTCGAGCAGCGTCCACTCGTAACGGGTGCGCGACATCAGGCCGACCCGGTCGCCCGGCTGCACCCCGGAGGCGATGAGTCCCTTGGCGGCGGCGTGCACCTCGGCCAGGAAGGCCGTCGCGGTCACGTCCTGCCAGACACCGCCCGCCTTGCGCGCGATGACGGCGACGTCGGGATGCTGCGCGGCGTTTCTGCGGACGATGTCGGTCAGATTGCCGTCCGCAGGGACCTCGTACAAAGCCGGAAGGCTGAACTCGCGCAAGACTGCTGCTCCTCATAGGGCGCCGGCGCCACGACGTTGTGTGATGCGACGGTGCGGTCCAAGGCTCGGGCTGGTGCTCGGGGACTTCGATCGTTGAAATCCTGAGCACGACTGGACTGCCCGGACGTTACCCGCCGGTATGGCTCTTCGACAGGGGGGCCCGTCGAGATGTTCGCTGCGTCACACAGATTGGTGTTTCCTCGCGCACAGTAGTCCACCCCTTTACTGACTGGCCAGTAACCGCTATTCCCGCCGCCACTGTTCACGTATGCCGCACACGCCTACCCTTGATCGACATGTCATCCACACCGTCCGGAAACCGCCGGAACCGCGTGCATGTGGTCAGTGACGTGCACGGCAACGCCCGTGACCTCGCCCGCGCCGGGGAGGGCGCCGACGCGTTGATCTGTCTGGGCGACCTCGTCCTCTTCCTCGACTACGCCGACCACTCCCGCGGGATCTTCCCCGACCTCTTCGGTGTGGAGAACGCGGACCGGATCGTGGAGCTGCGCACGGCCCGCCGCTTCGCGGAGGCCCGCGAACTCGGCGCCCGCCTCTGGGGCGGCGTCGAAGGAGACCGGGCCGCCGTGATCGAGCAGGCCGTGCGCAAGCAGTACGCCGAGATGTTCCCCGCCTTCCCGACCCCGACGTACGCCACCTACGGCAATGTCGACATACCGCAGCTGTGGCGCGAGTACGCCGGACCCGGCACCACTGTCCTGGACGGCGAGCGCGTGGAGATCGGCGGCCGGGTCTTCGGCTTCGTCGGCGGCGGCCTGCGAACCCCCATGCGCACCCCGTACGAGATCAGCGACGAGGAGTACGCCGCGAAGATCGAGGCCGTCGGCGAGGTCGACGTGCTGTGCACCCACATCCCGCCGGAGGTCCCCGAACTCGTCTACGACACCGTCGCGCGCCGCTTCGAGCGGGGCAGCCGCGCCCTGCTGGACGCCATCCGCCGCACCCGCCCGCGCTACTCCCTCTTCGGACACGTCCATCAGCCGCTGGCGCGACGGATGCGGATCGGGGCGACCGAGTGCGTGAACGTGGGGCACTTCGCCGGGAGCGGCACGCCGTGGGTGCTCCAGTGGTGACCCGGCCGCGACCTGACGCCGGGTGAAGTCGGCTGGTCGGGCGCGCGGTAGCCTTCACGCTGCACACACGTGCGCCCCCAGGCGCGCACGGTGACCTCTCTCCCGGTCTTGACCGGCCAGCATCCGGAGGAGCCACGGCGATGGCGGAACACACCAGCTCGAGCATCACGATCGAGGCGGCACCGGCCGACGTCATGGCGGTCATCGCCGACTTCGCCCGCTACCCCGACTGGACCGGCGAGGTGAAGCAGGCCGAGGTCCTCAAGGAGGACGAGCAGGGCCGCGCCGAACAGGTGCGCCTGGTCATGGACGCCGGCGCCATCAAGGACGACCAGGTCCTCGGCTACACCTGGACCGGTGAGCACGAGGTGTCCTGGACCCTGGTGAAGTCCCAGATGCTCCGCCAGCTCGACGGCTCCTACCTCCTCAAGCCGGCCGGCGCGGGCGCGACCGAGGTCACCTACCAGCTGACCGTCGACGTCAAGATCCCCATGCTGGGCATGATCAAGCGCAAGGCGGAGAAGGTCATCATCGACCGGGCGCTGGCGGGACTGAAGAAGCGGGTGGAGTCGAAGAGCCGGTAGCCGCCGCGGCCGACGGCGCCCGGCACCGCCCGCACCTTCGCCGACGGTACGGTTCACCCCCATGCACACCCTCCTGATCACCGGCCCCGGCGGCAGCGGACGTACGACCGTCGCCGCCGCCACCGCACAGCGCGCGGCGGCGACCGGCACCCGGACCCTCGTCCTCAGTGCCGACCGCACCGACACCCTCGGCGCCGCGCTGGGCGTACGGACCGGCCCGGAGCCGGTGGCGGCCGGCCCGGGGCTCACCGCCTGGCGGCCCGACGCCGCCGCCGGCTTCCGGGACGACCTCGCCGGATTCCAGGAGCGTGCCACCGGCGTCCTCGACCTGCTCGGCGCCTCCCGGCTCGACCCCGAGGAGGTCACCCCCCTCCCCGGCGCCGAGGAGCTGACCCTGCTGCGCGCGCTGCGTGACGCCGCCCTCACCGACGCCCACGACCTCCTCGTCGTCGACCTGCCGCCCGTCCCGCAGGCCCTCGCCCTTCTCGCCCTCCCCGAGGAACTCCGCCGCTATCTGCGCCGCCTCCTCCCGCCGGAACGCCAGGCCGCCCGCGCCCTGCGCCCCATCCTCGGCCGCCTCGCCGGCGTGCCCATGCCCGCCGAGTGGCTGTACGAGACGACCGCGCGGTGGGACCTGGAGCTGGCCGCCGTGGAGGCCGTCCTCGCCGACCGGCACACCGCCGTACGGCTCGTCGCCGAACCGGGGCCGGCCGGCGCCGACGCCGTCCGGGACGCCCGGCTCGGCCTCGCCCTGCGCGGCCTGCCCGTCGAGTCGCTGGTCGCCAACCGGATCCTGCCGGAGACGGCCGACGGCGACGACCACGACGGCCCGCTCGGCCGGCTCGCCGTCCAGCAGCGCAAGACCCTGGGGGAGTGGGGCGCGGCGGGGACCGTCGCCCACCTCGGGCACGACCCGCGCGGCGCCGACGACCTCGCCGCGCTCGACGTGCCCGCCGTCAACCCGAGGACGTCCCCGGTCGAGTGGCCCGTCACCGACCACCTCGCGGCGGACGGGGTGCTCGTCTGGCACCTCCCGCTGCCCGGCGCCATACGCGAGGAGCTGGACCTGATCCGGCGCGGCGACGAACTCGTGGTCACCGCCGGGCCCTTCCGCCGGATCGTCGCGCTGCCCTCCGCCCTGCGCCGCTGCACCGTCGCCGGCGCCGCCCTGCTCGACGGGGAGCTGCGCATCCGGTTCGCGCCGGATCCCGGACTGTGGCCGCGCAGCACGTGAGCCGCGCAGCACGTGAAGCGGGTACCGCCGTTCGGGTACCGTCGTAGGGACGAGCCGTCGTCGGGCGCCCGCACCGGGCGCCGCAGCAAGGCATCCGTCAGGAGTCACCGGGAGTCCGTCATGAGCGAAGAGCCCCCCACGCCCGACGCCGCCGGGGAAGAGGCCGTGGCCGAGGAGCCTCGCGCGAGCGACGCCGACGCCTGGGCCACCGCCTGCGCCGAGGATCTCGAGCGCGAGAAGGCCCGCCGGCGGGCCGAACAGGGCCGGCCGCCGGGCTCGGCCGCCGAGGAGCTGCGCAAGCTCGTCGACGCGGTCACCGACAAGCTCTCCGCTCTTCAGTCCCCGCTGCTCGGCGCGGTCGCCGGACCGGCCGCCCAGCAGGTGGTGCGCCAGGTCGTCCAGCAGGCCAGGGCCGCCGTCGAGCCGGTCGTCGAGCGCAACCCCGACGTCTTCGACCACCTCGCGGCGGCCGGCAGCGAACTCCTCGCCGCGTACCGCTCCGCGGTCCAGCACCAGGAACACCGCTGGACCACCGGCGAGGAGCACCCCCGCGACGCCCGGGATCTGGACGACCGCGGGGACGACTCCGGCCCGGGCCAGCGCATCGACTTGGACTGACTGTCCTCCTGAGCACCTGCCGCCAGGTTCCCGCAGGCCTGCCCGCCGGGCGGACGACGGGAACCTGGCGGCAGGTGCTCGGGTACGGTTGGCCGTAGCGGGGCTCGACCGAAACTGAGGGATTCATGGGACTCACCATCGGCGTCGACATCGGCGGCACGAAGATCGCGGCCGGCGTGGTCGACGAGGAAGGCAACATCCTCTCGACCTTCAAGGTGCCGACCCCGAGCACGCCCGAGGCCATCGTGGACGCCATCGCCTCGGCGGTGGAGGGCGCGAGCGCCGGCCACGAGATCGTCGGCGTGGGCATCGGAGCGGCGGGCTACGTCAACCGGCAGCGGTCCACCGTCTACTTCGCACCCAACATCGACTGGCGCAACGAGCCGCTGAAGGAGAAGGTCGAGGCGCGCGTCGGCCTGCCGGTCGTCGTGGAGAACGACGCCAACGCCGCGGCCTGGGGCGAATACAAGTTCGGCGCGGGCAAGGGCCACCGCAACGTCATCTGCATCACGCTCGGCACCGGCCTCGGCGGCGGCATCATCATCGGCAACAAACTGCGCCGCGGCCACTTCGGCGTCGCCGCCGAGTTCGGCCACATCCGCATGGTGCCGGACGGCCTGCTGTGCGGTTGCGGCTCGCAGGGCTGCTGGGAGCAGTACGCCTCCGGCCGCGCCCTGGTGCGCTACGCCAAGCAGCGCGCCAACGCCACCCCCGAGCGCGCCGAGGCCCTGCTGGGCCTGGGCGACGGCACCCCGGACGGCATCGAGGGCAAGCACATCTCCATGGCCGCCCGCCAGGGCGACCCGGTCGCCGTCGACTCCTACCGCGAGCTGGCCCGCTGGGCCGGCGCCGGCCTCGCCGACCTCGCCTCCCTCTTCGACCCCTCCGCGTTCATCGTCGGCGGCGGCCTCTCCGACGAGGGCGACCTGGTCCTCGACCCGATCCGCACGTCGTACAAGCGCTGGCTGGTCGGCGGCAACTGGCGCCCGGTGGCCGATGTGATCGCCGCCCAGCTGGGCAACAAGGCGGGTCTGGTGGGCGCGGCGGACCTGGCCCGGGAGCCCGACCCGATCATGTGACGCGCACTTCTCGGGGTGGCGAGGGTGCCACCCCAGGGGCGCGGGGCTGTGTGAACATGCGGCTCCACCGCGGACGCGACAAGCCGGAACGAACCGGATGTCGCGCACAAACCTCGCGCCCCGGGCTGTTCGGCGTACATTGACGACCATGACGCCGCTCCCCAACTCCCGGACCGAGCCCGACGGTTCGGCCGTCCTCCGCGTCCTCGGCTACAACATCCGCTCGATGAGGGACGACACCGCCGCCCTCGCCCGCGTGATCACCGCCTGCGCCCCCGATCTGGTCCTCGTCCAGGAGTCCCCGATCTTCTTCCGCTGGCGCAAGAAACTGGCCCGCCTCGCCGCCGCCACCGGCCAGGTGATCCTCACCGGCGGCGGCACGGCCGCGGGCCCCGCGATCCTGTGCTCGCTGCGCGCCACGGTCGAACGCACCGAGGACGTGCTCCTGCCGCTCACACCCGGACTGCACCGGCGCGGCCTCGCCACCGCGGTCGTCCGCTTCGCCGGTGCCCGGCTCGGTGTCCTGAGCTGTCATCTGAGCCTGGAGCGCGGGGAGCGCTACGAGCAGGGCGGCATGCTCCTCGACCGGCTCGCCGGGATGGGCGTGGAGCACGCGGTCGCGGGCGGCGATCTCAACGAGCGGCCCGACGGACGCACCTTCGCCCGCCTGGCCGCCGGTCTCCAGGACTGCCGTACGGCCGCCCCCTGGGGCGCCGAGCACACCTTCCCGGCCACCGCGCCGGACCGCCGTATCGACGCGCTGTTCGTGACGAAGGGCGTGGAGGTGCTGGGCTGCGGGGTGCCGCGCGACCTGCCCGGGATCACCGAGAGCGACCTGAGGGCGGCCACGGACCATCTGCCGGTCCTGGCCGCCCTCAGGGTTCCCGCCGGTTAGAGGTTGTCCCTCAGACGACGGCTCCCCGCCCGGGGTCGCCGTCGTCCTCGTCGTCCGGCCGCATCCGCATCACCAGGGTGGCGAAGCCGCCGAGGAAGCCGCCGACGCAGAGCGTGGTCAGCCACCAGGTCATGTCCCAGCCGAGCAGTATCGCGAGCAGCAGCAGGACCGGCCCGCCGATCACACCGAGCCAGGCGAACTTGGCGGTGGTGTCGGCGGCCGGCAGCGGCGGCGGCTCCGGCGGCACGAAGTGGCCCTCGTCGTCCTCGTCGAAGTCCTCGTCGGCCGGCTCGGGCGCCGTGTAGTCGCGCGGGCCGACGCCGGGCGCGAAGGAGACGGAGCTGCCCAGCGGTTTGGCCGGTTTCCTCTCCTCGCCCGGCTCCTCGGCGGGGTCCGTGCCGGGCTCGTCCCCGGTGCCCTTGCCGGGAGAGTCCCTGTCGGTGTCCTTGCCGGATCCCTTACCGGACGCCCCGGGCTCGCCGTCGTTGGCCGGGACCTCCAGCAGGGCCAGGTCCTCGATCGACTTGAAGGGCTTGGCGCCCGGCGGGTCCGGCGGCTCCTCGCCGTACCCCGCGACGATCGCCGCCCACGCGGCCGCCTCGTCGAAGGGGACGTGCTGCTCCTGCGGCTCGTGGCCCTCCCGGGCGTTCGGACCGTCCCGCTCGTCCCGGTTCTCCCGGTCCTCGCGATCGGAGTCGTGCTCAGCCACCTACGGCCGTCCCTTCCTTGCCGACACTGGGCGCGATCCGGGCGATGAACGCGTAGCTCTCCTCGAAGATCCGGTCCGCATCGTGGTCCAACGTTGCCACGTGGTAGCTCTGTTCCAGCAGGATCTCGGTCACGTCCGTGGACGACACCCGGCCCAGGATCCGGGCCGAGTCGGCGGCCGGCACCACATGGTCGCGGACACTGCGCAGAAGCAGCAGCGGCTGGGTGACCTGCGGCAGCTCGCCGTCGACCTGCCGGAAGAACAGCCGCAGCGAGTGCGCGGCGTGCAGCGGCACCCGCTCGTACCCCGTCTCCACGACGCCGGCCTTCGCGATGTCGCTCACGATCCCCCGCGTCGACCTGACGAGATGCCGGGCCACCGGAAGGGCGTACGAGGACAGGCCGTGCACCTTGTTCGCCGGGTTGACGACGATCACGCCCTCGACATCCGCGCCGTGCTTCGCGGCCAGCCGCAGGGCCAGGGTGCCGCCCATCGACAGCCCGGCCACGAAGACCCTGGAGCAGCGGGCGCGCAGGGCGCGCAGCTCGCGGTCCACCTCCGCGTACCAGTCGGGCCAGCCGGTGAGGGCCATGTCCTCCCAGCGGGTGCCGTGCCCCGGCAGCAGCGGCAGCGAGACGGTGAGACCATGCCCGGCCAGATACCGGGCCCAGGGGCGCAACGACTGGGGCGAACCGGTGAAGCCGTGACAGAGCAGGACCCCGACCTCCCCGCCCTCGTGGCGGTACGGCTCGGCTCCAGGAAGGACCGGCACTTCGGTCTCCTGTCCGTGAGAAATGGGTGAACGCGTCCAGGTGTGGTTCACCGTACGCGACGGCACTGACACCGACCAGGCCCGTCGGGTTCTTCGGCGCCACTCCGGGTTAAGGTCTGATCTACACATACAGGAGGCACTCGGTTGTTGTACGGCGCGATGAAGGTCGCTATCGGAGGACCGCTGAAGGTCACCTTCAGACCCTGGGTGGAGGGGCTGGAGAACATCCCCGCCGAGGGCCCCGCGATCCTCGCGAGCAACCACCTGTCCTTCTCCGACTCGTTCTTCCTGCCGGCGGTCCTGGACCGCAAGGTCACCTTCATCGCGAAGGCCGAGTACTTCACCACGCCCGGTGTGAAGGGCCGGCTCACGGCGGCCTTCTTCAAGGGCGTCGGCCAGCTCCCGGTGGACCGCTCGGGAGCCCGCGGCGCGGGTGAGGCCGCGATCAAGAGCGGGATAGACGTCCTGGAGCGCGGCGAGCTGTTCGGCATCTACCCGGAGGGCACCCGCTCCCCGGACGGCCGCCTCTACCGCGGCAAGCCCGGCGGCCTCGCGCGCGTGGCCCTCGCCACCGGCGCGCCCGTGATCCCGGTCGCCATGATCGACACCGAGAAGATCCAGCCGCCGGGGAAGGTCCTGCCGAAGGTGATGCGGCCCGGCATCCGGATCGGCAAGCCGCTGGACTTCAGCCGCTACCAGGGCATGGACCACGACCGCTTCGTGCTGCGCGCGCTGACCGACGAGGTCATGTACGAGATCATGAAGCTCTCCGGGCAGGAGTACGTCGACATGTACGCGACCGCCGCCAAGCGGCAGATCGCGGACGCGGCGAAGGCCGAGAAGGAGGCCGAGAAGGCCGCGAAGGCGGCGCTCGCGCAGGCCGAGAAGGACCAGGCGAAGAAGGAACACGACCAGTAGTCCGGGGGCGGGCGGCGGGGGGACGGATGGCCAGGCGCGAGAGAGTCATGAGGATGTCGGTCGAGCTGCCGCTGTGGCGCGCGCTCGCCGGCTACCGGGTCATGACCCTGCTGTACGCGGTCGGCCTGTTCGCCTCCGCCTACGACGACTACGACCGGGCCGGCCTCGCCATCGGCTATTACGCCCTCCTGACCGTCTGGACGCTCGCCACTCTGCCCCGGGTGCAGAACGCGGCGGCCTGCACCAAACGCTTCCTCGCCGTCGACCTCGCCATCGCGCTCACCGGCATCGTCCTGACCCCGCTGGTCGCGAGCGAGCAGCACATCCAGGACGGCGGGCCCACCCTGCCCTCGATATGGACGGCCGGCTCGGTCCTCGCGTTCGCGATCAAGGGCGGCTGGCGCTGGGCCGCGTTCGCCTCCACCCCCGTCGCCGTCGCCAACCTGATCGAGCGGGGCCACCCCGCCCGCGACACCGTCCACAACGTGATCCTGGTCTGGGTCGCCTCCATCGCCATCGGATACGTCGTCGAGGTCGCCCGCGCCTCCGAGCGCACCCTGGCCCGCGCGCTGGAGATCGAGGCCGCCACCCGGGAACGGGAGCGGCTCGCCCGGGACATCCACGACAGCGTGCTCCAGGTGCTCGCCATGGTCCAGCGGCGGGGCGCGGTCATCGGCGGCGAGGCGGCCGAGCTGGGCCGGATGGCCGGTGAGCAGGAGGTCGCGCTGCGCACCCTGGTCTCGGGCGGTCTGATGCCGGTCTCCCGGGTGTCGCAGGACCTCGCCGAGGGCGCGGTCGTGATCGCCGTCGAGGAACCGGACGAGGACACCGACGGCGGCACCGTGGACCTGCGCTCCCTCCTCGCCCCGTACGCCGCCGCCCGGGTCAGCCTCGCCGAGCCCGGTGCCCCGGTGCCGCTGGAGCCGGCCGCCGCCCGGGAGCTGGCCGCGGCCGTCGGAGCCGCGCTGGACAACGTCCGCAGGCACGCCGGCGACGACGCCCGCGCCTGGATCCTGGTGGAGGACGAGCCCGACGCGGTGATCGTCACCGTCCGGGACGACGGGCCGGGCATCCCCGAGGGGCGGCTCGCGCAGGCCGAGGGCGAGGGGCGGATGGGAGTGGCCCTCTCGATCCGGGGGCGGCTGCGCGATCTCGGCGGCAGCGCCGAGCTGATCTCGATTCCGGGTCAGGGCACGGAGGTCGAGCTGACGGTACCGAAGGTCTCCCGGGGGAAGGCGGAGCAGCGATGAGTGAACAGCGGGATCCGATCAGGGTGATGGTGGTCGACGACCACCCCATGTGGCGCGACGCGGTCGCCCGGGACCTCGCCGACTCCGGCTTCGACGTGGTCGCCACCGCGGGCGACGGTGAGCAGGCCGTGCGCCGGGCCAAGGCCACCACGCCCGACGTCCTCGTGCTGGACCTGAACCTGCCCGCGAAGCCGGGTGTCCAGGTGTGCAAGGAGGTCGTCGCCGCCGACCCGGCGCTGCGGGTCCTGGTGCTGTCCGCGAGCGGTGAGCACGCCGATGTGCTGGAGGCGGTGAAGTCCGGCGCGACCGGCTATCTGCTGAAGTCGGCGTCCACGGAGGAACTGCTGGACGCGGTGCGCCGGACGGCTGTAGGCGACCCGGTGTTCACCCCGGGCCTGGCCGGCCTGGTCCTCGGCGAGTACCGCCGGCTGGCCTCGGACCCGGGCCCGACGGCCGGCCCCGACGAGCCGGACGCGCCGCGGCTGACCGACCGGGAGACCGAGGTGCTGCGCCTGGTGGCCAAGGGCCTGAGCTACAAGCAGATCGCCGAGCGGCTGGTCATCTCCCACCGCACGGTGCAGAACCACGTCCAGAACACGCTCGGCAAGCTCCAGCTGCACAATCGGGTGGAGCTGGTCCGGTACGCCATAGAGCGGGGCCTCGACGACGAGTGAGACGCGCGCCACACTGACCCTTCGTCAGGCAACCGCGGCGAAGGGACTGTTCCATGCGCGTCGGAGTGCTGACCGGAGGCGGCGACTGCCCCGGCCTCAACGCCGTCATCCGGGCCGTCGTCCGCAAGGGCGTCCAGGAATACGGCCATGACTTCGTCGGCTTCCGGGACGGCTGGCGGGGTCCGCTCGAAGGGCGGTCGGTCCGCCTGGACATCCCGGCCGTGCGCGGCATCCTGCCGCGCGGCGGCACGATCCTCGGCTCCTCGCGGACCAACCCCCTCAAGGAGGAGGACGGCATCCGCCGGATCAAGGACACGCTCGCCCGGCAGGAGATAGGCGCGCTCATCACGATCGGCGGCGAGGACACCCTCGGCGTCGCCGCGCGCCTGTCCGGGGAGTACGGGGTGCCCTGTGTCGGCGTGCCGAAGACGATCGACAACGACCTGTCCGCCACCGACTACACCTTCGGCTTCGACACCGCCGTCGGGATCGCCACCGAGGCCATCGACCGGCTGCACACCACCGCCGAGTCCCACATGAGGGTCCTGGTGGTCGAGGTGATGGGCCGTCACGCCGGCTGGATCGCGCTCCACTCGGGCCTGGCCGGCGGCGCCAACGTGATCCTCATCCCCGAGCAGCGCTTCGACATCGACCAGGTGTGCGCCTGGGTGACCTCCCGTTTCCGGGCCTCGTACGCGCCGATCGTGGTCGTCGCCGAGGGCGCCATGCCGAAGGACGGCGATCTGGTCCTCAAGGACGGCTCGCTGGACTCCTTCGGACATGTCCGGCTCTCCGGTGTCGGCGAGTGGCTGGCCAAGGAGATCGAGCGGCGCACCGGGAAGGAGGCCCGTACGACCGTCCTCGGCCACGTCCAGCGCGGCGGGACCCCCAGTGCCTTCGACCGCTGGCTCGCCACCCGCTTCGGCCTGCACGCCGTCGACGCCGTCCACGAGGGCGACTTCGGCGCGATGGTCGCCCTGCGCGGCACGGACATCGTCCGGGTGCCGATCGCCGAGGCGACCGCGCGGCTGAAGACGGTGGACCCGGGGCTGTACGCGGAGGTGGGGGTGTTCTTCGGCTGACGGCCGAAGGGGAAGTCGTATATTCGGGCCCCTAACCTGATGAAACGGGAGCGGTGATGGAGATCCTCGCGTTCGGCGTCCAGGCCGACGAGAAGCCCCTGATCGAGCGGGCCTTCGCCGGTCACCACGAGGTCCGCTGCCTCGACGTCTTCCTGAACGAGGACACCGCCCCCATCGCGACCGGCTACGAGGCCGTCTCCACCAGCGTCAACGCCGTCCTCGACGGCCGTGTCCTGCAGATCCTCGCGGCCGGCGGGACCCGGATGATCGCCCAGCGCTCCACCGGCTTCAACAACATCGATCTGGCCGTGGCCGAGAGCCTCGGCCTCACGGTCGCCCGGGTCTCGTACTACTCGCCGTACTCGGTCGCCGAGTTCGCCTGGACCCTGGCCATGGCGGTCAACCGCCGGGTCGTCCGCGCCTCCGTCCGCACCCGCGACTTCGACTTCCGGCTCGACGGGCTGATGGGCCGGGACATGCACGGCCGCACGGTCGGGGTGCTGGGCACCGGCAAGATCGGCGAGGCGTTCTCCCGGATCGCCCACGGTTTCGGCATGCGCCTGCTCGGCTGGGACGTCGCCGAGAACCCCGCCTGCATGGAACTCGGCATGAGGTACGTCGCCAAGGACCAGCTCCTCGCCGAGTCCGACCTGGTCACCCTGCACGTGCCCCTGATGCCCGAGACCCAGCACCTCATCGACGCCACCGCCCTGAAGGCTATGAAGGACGACGCGATCCTGGTGAACTCCAGCCGCGGCGGCCTGATCGACACCGCGGCCCTCGTCGCCGAACTGCGCGAGGGCCGCTTCACGGGCGTCGGCCTCGACGTCTACGAGGCGGAGGCGGGCCTGTTCTACGTCGACCGGTCCCTGGAGACCGTCGAGGACGACACCCTGGCCCGCCTCGTCACCTTCCCGAACGTCCTGGTCACCTCCCACCAGGCGTACTACACCGAGGACGCCGTCGGCCAGATCATCGACGCCACGGTGAAGAACATCCTGGACTACAGCGCGGGCCGCCGCTCGGAGAACGTGCTCGTCCCGCGCAGCTGAGTCACCAGCTCCCGCACGATCGCCGCCCCGTTCAGCGTCAGCACCGACTCCGGGTGGAACTGCACCCCGGCGACCGCGTTCCTGGGCGCGCCCGCGGCACGACCCGGCGCCCGCAGCGCGTGCACCTCCCCGTTCGCCGCCCGGCTCACCTCCACGCCGCGGGCCGCGAGAGCGGCCGCCGTCTCGTCGTCGCACCGCGCCACGAAGCTGTTGTAGAACCCGACGGTCTCCTGGCGCCCGAACAGCTCCACCACCGTCTGTGCCCCCTGGTACGGCACCTCCTTGCGCACGATGTCCAGCCCCAGCTCCGCCGCGATCAGCTCGTGCCCGAGGCAGACGCCGAGGACACCGTGCCGGTGCTCCCGGATCACCAGGGCGGTCAGGTCCCGCAGGAACCGCATCTTCGGGTCGGTGAGATCCGACGGGTCACCGGGGCCGGGGCCCAGCACGAGGGGCCCCTCGTGCGCGAGCACCGCCGCCCGCAGCCCGGGTTCGTCGTAGCGCCGGATGCTCACGTCCAGGCCGCTCGACCGCAGCACGTGCGCGAGCATCGCCGTGAAGGTGTCCTCGCCGTCGACGACCAGCGCGTGCCCCGCCAGGGCGTCCGTCCGCTCCTGCATCCGCAGCCAGAACGGCGCCAGCGAGGCCCGCCGCCCGTCCAGCGCCGCCCGCACCCGGGGATCCTCGGCGAGCCCGGGGCGCGTGTGCTCCGCCCGGGGCCTGCCCGGCCGTACGCCCAGCGCCGCCAGCACACCCGCCGCCTTCGCGTGCGTCTCCGCGACCTCGCCCGCCGGGTCCGAGCCCCGCACCAGCGTGGCGCCCACCGGCACCCGCAGCCGGCCGGCCGCGTCGATGTCGGCGGTCCGGATGAGGATGGGGGAGTCCAGGGTCTGCGCCCCGCCCGAGTCCCGCCCCAGCAGGGCCAGCGCCCCCGCGTAGTAGCCGCGCCCGCCGGCCTCGTGCCGCTCGATGACCCGGCAGGCGTTCTGCACGGGTGAGCCGGTGACGGTCGCCGCGAACAGCGTCTCCCGGAGCACCTCCCGCACGTCCAGCGAGGACTTCCCGCGCAGCTCGTACTCGGTGTGCGCGAGGTGCGCCATCTCCTTCAGCCGGGGACCGACCACCACCCCGCCCATGTCGCCGACCGTGCACATCATCTTGAGCTCCTCGTCGACGACCATCGACAGCTCCTCGATCTCCTTGCCGTCCGCGAGGAAGCCGAGCAGATGCTCCGGGGTGGGCCCTTCTGCCGGATAGCGGTACGTCCCGCTGATCGGGTTCATCACGACCGTCCCGCCGGACATCCGCACATGCACCTCCGGGCTGGCCCCGACCAGGGTGCGCCCACCCGTCCCGTCCCCGGTGTGCACGACGAACGTCCAGTACGCGCCCCGCTCACCCTCGAGGAGCCGCCGGAACAGCGCGAGCGCGTCGCCCCGTCCGAACCCGGCGATCTCCCCCTCGTACGTCCGCCGGATGACGAAGTTCGCGCCCTCGCCCCGCCCGATCTCCTCCCGCAGCACCCGGCCGACGATCTCCCCGTACTCCTCGTCGCCGACGTCGAAGCCGCCGCCCTCGACGCGCACGTCATGGGACGGCAGCTGCCGCAGCGCTTCGGCGAGCGGGACGGCGTACCGCTCCTCGGGGGTGAGGACGGCGAGCGGGGTGCCGTCGTCGCGGACGTCGAAGCCGCGCTCGCGGATCTGCCGGAAGGGCACGAGCGCCAGCCCCTCGTCGGGGAGGTCGGCGAGCCGGTCGTACGTGGTGACGGGGCCGACGAGGACCTCCACCGTGTCCGCGTCGTGGCCGGGGGTGCGGCGGCGGAGCAGGGCGAAGGGGCGGGGATCGGCGAGGAGGTCGAGCAACTGCATGGGTCCGTCTTCCTTCTGGAGAGGAGGAACGGACCCCGGAAACGCCGAAGGCCGCCCCTCGGGCGGCCTTCGCGAAGTCGTGCGTACGCGCAGTCAGTGGGCCGCCGGATGAGCGGTCCACCACCAGTTCTGGGTCGAAAGCGCGAACATGCGAGGCACCCTACCCCACGCGCACCTGAGCGGGAGTGCGTCTCACCTGTCGAGCCAGGGAGAAAACGACTCGACACGACCCCGTAATGTGGGGGTGTGACCGTGAACGCTAAGACCGGCCCGAGCGCCGGCAACACCTGGCGAGACCTGCCCGCGGCGCAGCAGCCCGAGTACCCCGACCCCGAGGCTCTGCGCGCAGTCGTTGCGGAGCTGGAGTCGTATCCGCCGCTCGTCTTCGCGGGCGAGTGCGACCAGCTGCGCGCCCGGATGGCGGCCGTCGCCAAGGGAGAGGCGTTCCTCCTCCAGGGCGGCGACTGCGCCGAGGCCTTCGACGCGGTGTCGGCCGACCACATCCGCAACAAGCTGAAGACCCTGCTCCAGATGGGCGCCGTGCTGACGTACGCCGCGTCCGTGCCGGTCGTGAAGGTCGGCCGGATCGCCGGCCAGTACTCCAAGCCGCGCTCCAAGCCCACCGAGACCCGCGACGGCGTCACGCTGCCGACCTACCGGGGCGACTCGGTCAACGGCTTCGACTTCACCGAGGCCGCCCGGATTCCGGACCCCGAGCGCCTGAAGCGCATGTACCACGCCTCGGCGTCCACGCTGAACCTGGTGCGCGCCTTCACCACCGGCGGCTACGCCGACCTGCGCCAGGTGCACGCCTGGAACCAGGACTTCGTGAAGTCGTCCCCGTCCGGCCAGCGCTACGAGCAGCTGGCGCGCGAGATCGACAACGCGCTGCACTTCATGCGGGCCTGCGGGACGGACCCGGAGGAGTTCAAGACCGTCGAGTTCTACTCCTCGCACGAGGCGCTGCTCCTCGACTACGAGGCCGCGCTGACCAGGGTCGACTCCCGCACCGGCCAGCTGTACGACGTCTCCGGCCACATGGTGTGGATCGGTGAGCGCACCCGGCAGCTGGACCACGCGCACATCGAGTTCGCCTCGCGGATCCGCAACCCGATCGGCATCAAGCTCGGCCCGAGCACCACGGCCGAGGAGGCGCTGCAGTACATCGATCGCCTCGACCCCGACCGTGAGCCCGGCCGGCTGACCTTCATCGTCCGCATGGGCGCCGACAAGGTCCGCGACAAGCTGCCGGAGCTGGTGGAGAAGGTCACCGCCTCGGGCGCGACCGTCGCCTGGGTCACCGACCCGATGCACGGCAACACCTTCGAGGCGGCCTCGGGCCACAAGACCCGCCGCTTCGACGACGTGCTCGACGAGGTCAAGGGCTTCTTCGAGGTCCACAAGGGCCTCGGCACCCACCCCGGCGGCATCCACGTCGAGCTGACCGGCGACGACGTCACCGAGTGCGTGGGCGGCGGCGACGAGATCTTCGTCGACGACCTGCACCAGCGCTACGAGACGGCCTGCGACCCGCGGCTGAACCGCAGCCAGTCCCTGGACCTGGCGTTCCTCGTCGCGGAGATGTACCGGGACCAGTAGGGGTTCCCCGGCACCGGAACCAGGAGTGGGGGGGGGGGGGGGGGGGGGGGGGGGGGGGGGGCCGGGGGGGCGGGGGGGGGGGGGGGTGGGGGGGGGGGGGGGGGGGAGGGGGGGGGGGGAGGGGGGGGGGGGGGGGAAG
>NZ_JBVJAB010000002.1:59962-323911 GCF_055591025.1 Streptomyces sp. NPDC041784 | reverse complement strand
CGTACCCCCCCCCCCCCCCCCCCCCCCCCCCCCCCCCCCCCCCCCCCCCCCCCCCCCCCCCCCCCCCCCCCCCCACCCCCGCCCCCCCCCCCCCCCCCCCCCCCCCCCCCCCCCCCCCCACTCCACTTTTATGGTTCCTATGCGCCGGGTAAGGTTAGGTTAGCCTCACCGATCAAGCGGGACGGCGACAGTTATCAATCCCGGCGGGAGGTGGACGGCGTGTTCGTGTGCAGTTGCTTCGGAGTCACCGAGCAGCAGGTCAAGCAGCACGCGGAGAACGGCGCCTGCACCCCCCGCCAGATCGCCTCGGCCTGCAAGGCGGGCACGGACTGCGGTTCGTGCGTACGCCGGATCCAGGCGATCCTCGGCCGGGGCGCGTGCCCGCGCCGCGAACTGGCCGACCAGGGCCAGCCCGCACTCTCGGAACTCGACGAGGCGGCCTAGTCAGCTCTCGGGCTGCTCGATCAGCTGTGCGAGGTAGAGGGCCTCACCGAGCTTGTCCACCAGTTCCAGCTGGGTGTCGAGGTAGTCGATGTGGTGCTCCTCGTCCTCGAGGATCGACTCGAAGATGTTCGCCGACGTGATGTCGCCCTTCTCGCGCATCACCTTGATCCCCCGCTTGAGGCGGTCGATCGCCTCCACCTCGATCTGCCGGTCCGCCTCGAACATCTCCTTGACGGTCTGGCCCACGCGCACGTGGAACAGTCGCTGGTAGTTCGGCAGCCCGTCCAGGAACAGGATCCGGTCGGTGAGCACCTCCGCGTGCTTCATCTCGTCGAACGATTCGTGCCGCGTGTACTTCGCGAGCTTCGTCCAGCCGAAGTTCTCCTGCATCTTGGCGTGGAGGAAGTACTGGTTGATCGCGGTGAGCTCGGCGGTGAGCTGCTCGTTGAGGAACTCGATGACCTCGGGGTCGCCCTGCATCGCAGAGGCTCCTTCCACGTGGGGAATCGGGGAGGTTGCCGCCGCATGATTTCACCGGTGCCGAAGATCGTCCAGTAAGTGCGTACTTAGTAAGTTAGTCCATGCTTAGTAGTAGTTGCCCGATTCCGGATATGGCTGGTCATGTGCACCGCTCCGGGTCTGTCAGGATGGAGCCATGGGTCAGCCGGTGGAGCGCGAAACGGGAAAGGCAGCAGCGTCCGAGCTTCCGCCGGGACAGCGACTGCAGCGCGGCTGGCCGGTCACCCACTACGGCCCGGTGCCCAAGTTCCGGCCCGAGCGCTGGGAGTTCAGGGTCTTCGGCGCCACCGCCGACGGCGAGAAGCACTGCTGGAACCACGACGAGTTCACGGCCCTGCCGTACGCCACCGTAGTGGCCGATCTGCACTGTGTGACGAAGTTCAGCATGCTCGGCGCCGAGTGGGGCGGGATTCCGGCCCGGACCGTCCTGGAGATCGCCCCGCCCGCCGCCGACGTCACCCATGTGATGGTGTGGGCGGAGTACGGCTTCAGCTCCAATCTGCGCCTCGCGGACTTCGCCTCCGAGCGCACGATCTTCGCCACCCACAAGGACGGCGAACTGCTCACCGCCGAGCACGGCTTCCCGGTCCGCCTGGTCGTCCCCCACCTCTACGCCTGGAAGGGCCCCAAGTGGGTCCGCGGTGTCGAGTACATGACCGCCGACCGCCGCGGCTTCTGGGAGGAGCGCGGCTACCACAACGTCGGCGACGCCTGGAAGGAACAGCGCTACTCCTACCAGGAGGAGCCGGGGGACGGCCCCGAGCTCTGAGTCCGGGGGCTCCGCGGGCCGGTAAGCTCATCGCCGGTTACCACGAAAGCCGTGCAGGGAGTCACTGATGGCCTTCTTCAACGTGATCTTCTCGGAATCCGCGGCGCGCGTGCGCGACAGCCTCCCGGACGACCGCCGTGAGCTGCTCCAGCGCGGCCTCGCCATAGTGGCCACGGATCCCCGCACCAAGATCTCGTCGCCCATCTCCGGCGACGAGAACACCCGCTCCCTCGCACTGACCCACAGCATGGCCATCGAGTACGTCATCAGCGACGGTCTGCTGATCGTGCTCGTGGTGCACATCGTCGACACGTCCCACGTGCTGTTCGAGAACGAGGACTGACCGCCTCAGCCGTCCCGCAGTTTCTTCAGCCGCTCCACATCCGCCGCATGGCCCTCCTTGCCGCCGGGCGTCTCGATGATCAGCGGTACGCCCTCGGTCGCCGGGTGCGTCATCAGCGCGCGGAACGGGTCCTCGCCGATGTGACCGGCGCCGATGTTCTCGTGCCGGTCCTTGTGGGCGCCGACCACGTCCTTGGAGTCGTTGGCGTGGATCAGCTTCAGCCGGCCCTCACCGACCGTGTCCACCAGCAGGTCCAGGGTCTCGTGCATGCCGGACGGGCCGGTCAGGTCGTGCCCGGCGGCGAAGACATGACAGGTGTCGAGACAGACGCCCAGCTTCGGATGGGCGTCCAGCGCCTCGAAGTACGGCCCGAAGTCCCAGGTCCGGGAGCAGAGCGAGGAACCCTGGCCGGCGGTGGACTCCAGGAGCAAGAACGGGTCGTCGTCATGGGTCAGCTCGTCCAGCAGCGGCAGCAGGTACTCCCGGACCTGCTTCAGCGCCACGGACCGCTCCCGCCCGCCCGTCGCGCTGCCCGTGTGCACGACCACGCCCGACGCGCCGATCTCCCGGCCCCGGCGCAGCGAGTGCCGCAGCGACTCCACCGACCTCTCCGCCGTCGCCTCGGTGTGCGACCCGAAGTTGATCAGATACGGCGCGTGGACGTACGCCGGGATCCGCCGCTCCGCACAGGCCTCCCGGAACGCCTCGTCCTGCGCCGGGTTGCCCGTCGGGGTGGCCCAGCCGCGCGGGTTGGCGACGAAGACCTGGACCGTCTCGGCCTTCAGGTCCTGGGCGTACGTCAGCCCGACGGAGTGCAGGCCACCGGCCACCGGGACATGGCCGCCGACGGGGTTGCGGGAGGGGAAGGGGCGCTCGGAACTCACCCGTTCAGGGTGTCATGCCCCTGCGCCCGCCCCGTCACCGGATGGTGATCGTGATCGTCGAGCCCTTGGGCGCCGTGTCGCCGCCGTCCACGGACTGGCTGTCGACGGTGTCGCCGAACAGGCCGAGCAGCCCGCGGTCCTCGTCGACCTCGAAGCCGGCCGCCTCCAGCTCCGCCTTCGCGTCGTCCACGCTGTCCCCGACCACGTCCGGGACCTCGACCATCTCCGGGCCCTTGGACAACGTCAGCGTCACCGTGTCGCCCTCGCCGAGCTGTTCGCCCTCCTCCGGCGACTGGGCCGCGACCAGCCCCTTGTCGAACTCGGAGGTGATCTCCTTCGACGAGATCTCGACCTCGAAGCCGGCGTCCTCCAGCGCGGTCCTCGCGTCCTCCGCGGTGTCGCCCGTGACGTCCGGCACGTCCAGCGCGGGGCCCTTGCTGACGACCAGGGAGACCGCCGAGCCCGCGCGGCGCTCGGTACCCGCCTCCGGTCCCGAGCTGATCACGAACCCCTTGAGGACGTCGTCACTGAACTCCTCGGTGACCAGCCCCGGCTCCAGGCCGTCCGCCGTCAGCCGCTCCTTGGCCTTGTCCAGCCGGGTGCCCGTCAGATCGGGCACCTTCACCGTCTCCGGGCCGTCGGACACGATCAGGGTCACCGAGTCGTTCTTGCGGATCCGTGAGCCGGGCGCGGGGTCCGTATCGATGACCGTGCCGCGCTTCACCGTGTCGCTGTACGCGTGCTCGACCTTGCCGACCTCCAGACCGGCCGCCTCCAGGCGCTGCTCCGCCTTCTTCTGGGGCTGCGTGAGCACTGCCGGGACCTTGGTGAACTGGCCGGAGTTGATGTACCAGACGCCGGCTCCCACGCCGAGCACCAGCAACAGGGCGGTGACCAGCGCGAGCACCCCGCGCCGGGGCCGCACGAGACCGCGCCGGCGCGGCGGCGGGGGCGGGGGGCTCTGGAACCGGGAGGTGCGGTTCATCGAGCCCTCGTCGCCGCCCGGCTCGTCCTCGTTCACCGGCAGCGGACGCGGCACGGTCAGTGAGCGCGGGATGACGCTCGTGCGGTCCTCGGCGTTGTCGTGCGCCGCGGACAGGGCCTGCGGCGGCACCGCGTCCAGCTGCTCCTCGCCGAGCGCGGCGCGTGCCTCGCGCACCTGTCCGAGCAGCGCCACCGCGTCGTGCGGGCGCACGTCCGGCGTCCGGGCGGTGGCCGAGGCCACCACCTCGTCCAGCTCGAACGCCAGACCGGGCACGATCGCCGAGGGCGGCGGGACGTCCTCGTGGAGATGCTTGTAGAGCACGATCGCGGGGGAGTCGCCGTCGTGCGGCTTCTCGCCCGTGAGCATCTCGTAGAACACGACACCGCACGCGTACACGTCGACCCGGGCGTCGGCCGTGCCGGGCGTCTCGATCTGCTCGGGCGCCAGATACGCGACGGTGCCGAGCACGGCCCCGGTGGTACTGGTCACGGTGTCCACGGAGCGCACCAGACCGAAGTCGGCGACCTTGACCCGGCCGTCGTCCCCTATCAGCACGTTCTCCGGCTTCATGTCCCGGTGCACGAACCCGGCCCGGTGCGCGGCGCCGAGCGCGGCGAGCACGGGCTCCAGGATGTCGAGCGCGGCCCGCGGCTGGAGCGCCCCGCGCTCCCGCAGCACGTCACGCAGCGTGCAGCCGGCGATGTACTCCATGGCCAGGTAGACGTACGACCCGTCGGTGCCCTGGTCGAAGACCTGCACCACATTGGGGTGCGCGAGACGGGCGACGGACTTGGCCTCGCGGATGAACCGCTCGACGAAGGTGCCGTCGGCGGCGAGTGCCGGATGCATCACCTTGAGCGCGAGCACGCGGTCGAGGCGGGTGTCCACGGCCCGATAGACCGTGGCCATCCCGCCGACCGCGATCCGCGCCTCGACGCGATACCGACCGTCGAGCACCTGCCCGACCAGAGGGTCCTGAAGGGTCGTGTCCACGCAGCGAGTCTACGAGCCACCACCGACACACCCCCCGCTCCCACCCCATCGGAGCAGGACTGCGGCCGAGCTGTGACGGAGCGGGGGCGTGACCGGGGGTGTGCGGGAGCGTGCGGGGGCGTGCGGGCGGTCAGAACGCGGGGCGTTCCGGGTCCAGGGCGGCCAGGCCCTGCGCGGGGGACGACGCCTGAGCGAAGTAGCGGCGCGGGATCCGGCCCGCCAGGCGGGCCAGCCGGCCCGCCTCGACCCCGGCCCGCATGGCCAGCGCCATCCGCTCGGGGTCCTGGGCCCGCGTCACCGCCGACGCCAGCATCACGCCCGCGCACCCCAGCTCCATCGCCAGCGCAGCGTCCGACGCCGTGCCGGCCCCCGCGTCCAGGATCACCGGCACGCGCGCGTGCTCGACGATCAGCTGGAAGTTGTGCGGGTTGCGGATCCCCAGGCCCGAGCCGATCGGGGAGCCCAGCGGCATCACCGCGGCACACCCCACGTCCTCCAGCTTCCGGGCCAGGACCGGGTCGTCGTTCGTGTACGGCAGCACGGTGAAGCCGTCGTCCACCAGCGTCTCCGCCGCCTCCAGCAGCTCCACCGGGTCCGGCAGCAGCGTCCGCTCGTCGGCGATGACCTCCAGCTTCACCAGGGACGTGCCGAGCGCCTCCCGGGCCAGCCGCGCCGTCAGCACCGCCTCCCCGGCCGTGAAGCACCCCGCCGTGTTCGGCAGCACCCGGATGCCGAGCCGCTCGAGGACGGACAGCACGGAACCGTGCACCGCGGGGTCGACCCGCCGCATCGCGACCGTCGTCAGCTCGGTCCCGGACGCGACCAGGGCCCGCTCCAGCACCTCCAGGCTGGGCGCACCCCCGGTCCCCATGATCAGCCGGGACGAGAACGTCGTACCGCCGAGAACGAAGGGATCGTCGGCCATGGCTCAGCCCCCCTGGACCGCGGTGAGGACTTCCACCCGGTCGCCCTCGCGGAGCGCCGTGACGGACCACCGCGCGCGCGGGACGACCGTCTCGTTGAGCGCGGCGGCCACCCCGGAGGGCGCCGGCGTCAGCGACCGTACGACGCTGTCGAGAGCCGTGCCGGAAGCGACCTCGCGCCGCTCCCCGTTGACCGAGATGTGGACCGAGGCGCTCATGCGGGCTGCTCCAGGAGTGCGGCGGCACCGAAGCGCCGGGGCGTGAAGGGGCGGGCCTCGTCGGGGAGTTCACCGGTGGTGAGGGCGTGCGCCAGCGCGTCCCCGGTCACCGGGGTCAGCAGGACCCCGTTGCGGTAGTGGCCGGTCGCCAGCAGCAGCCCGTCCAGCTCCGTCGGCCCGAGCAGCGGCGCGTTGTCCGGGGACCCGGGACGCAGCCCCGCGCGGGTCTCCGTCAACGGCAGCTCCGTGATCCCGGGGACCAGCTCGTGCGCGTCGCGCAGCAGCTCGTACACGCCGCCCGCGGTCACCGTCGTGTCCCAGCCCAGCTCCTCACTGGTCGCGCCGACGACCAGCTCGCCGTTCTCGCGCGGCACCAGATAGACCTGGCTGCCGCGCACCATGGCCCGCACGGTGCGGTTCAGGAACGGCGCGTAGCGCGGCGGCACGGTCAGCCGCAGGACCTGCCCCTTCACCGGCCGCACCGGCGGCAGGACGTCCTCCGGGACGCCCGCGAGGCGCCCGCTCAGACTGCCGCCCGCCAGCACCACCTGCCCGGCCGAGAGCGCCGTACCGTCGCCCGTGACCACCCCCGAGGCCCGCCCGCCCGTGACCGACAGTCGCTCCGCCCACGCGCGGTGCAGGACCACGCCCGCCCGCTCGCAGGCGGCGACCAGCGCCGCGGCCAGCCGCCGCGGATCGATCTGGTGGTCGCCGTCCACCCGGAGCCCGCCGCGCACCCCGGGCGCGAGCATCGGCTCGAGGCGCCGGCACTCCCGCCCCGACAGCCACTGCGACTCCAGCCCCGACCGCGCCTGGAGCGCGTGCAGTTCGCGCAGATGGGCCCGGTCGTCGGCGTCCAGCGCGACCGCGAGCGTGCCGCACCGGCGGTAGCCGAGGTCATGGCCCGTCAGCTCGGTCAGCTCCGCCGCGAAGTCCGGATAGCGGCGCGCCGAGGCCAGGTTGAGGCCGAGCAGCGTCTGCTCGCCATGGTGCAGTTCCGTGACGGCGGCCAGCATCCCGGCCGCCACCTGCGCGGCCCCGCCGCCCGGTTCGGGATCCACCACCGTCGTGGCGAGCCCGCGCTGCGCGGCCCGCCAGGCCGTGACGAGTCCGATGATTCCGCCCCCCACGACGAGGACGTCTGCTGCTGGTGTACGCGACATGGGCGTCCAGCCCCTCCCTTCGCCGGCATGACCCGGATCAGGTTCGTACGGTCGGAGGCCGGCCAGCCTCCCTCTCAGCCCGGTCGTCCGGACTCCCGCGAGTAATCTTTCGTGCCGGTGGTCCGGGGGCCGTCCCCTGGAAACGCGGCACGTCGGCCACCCTAGCCCGACGCCGCACGTCTCAGTAAGGGAGCCTCCGCCCGTGCCCCGTTCGCTCGACGGTCTCGTCCTCGCCCCCGTCGCCGACCAGGCCCCCGGCCAGGTCGGCACCCGTACCCGCTTCACGTACCACGAGCGGGAGGGCGTGATCTGGGCCGACTACGAGGGCGGCGACGTCGTACGCGGCCACCTGGTGGGTACCCGGGAGGGGGACCGGCTGGACTTCCGGTACGTGCAGCTCAAGCTCGACGGGACCACGTCCTCGGGGCACTGCGTGTCGACCGTCGAGGAGTTGCCGGACGGGCGGCTGCGGCTGGCGGAGACCTGGGCGTGGGAGTCCCAGGAGGGCAGCGGAACGAGTGTTGTGGAGCAGGTCACGGAGCATGCCCACTGACTGACGATTCGTCAGTTGTCTATGGTGATCAGGTGAGCGAGCAGAGGCAGGACGAGGGCGGACCGGCGGCGCGGCGTGTGGTCGTCGCCGGCGCGGGCATGGCCGGGGTGCAGACCGCGGTCGCCCTGCGCGAGCGGGGCTTCGACGGCACGGTGACCCTGATCGGCGCCGAACCCCACCAGCCCTACGACCGGCCCCCGCTCTCCAAGGCCGTCCTCCTCGGCAAGGCCGAGGGCTCCGCCTTCGACGTCGACTTCGAGGGCCTCGGCATCGAGCTGGTCCTCGGCCGCGAGGTCCTCGGCCTGCGCCCCGCCGACCACGAACTGGACACCGAGACCGGGCCCGTCCCGTACGACGTCCTCGTCCTCGCCACCGGTGCCGAACCGATCCGGCTGCCCGGCGCCGAGGGCGTGCCCGGCGTCCATCTGCTGCGCACCCTGGACGACGCGGAGCGGCTGCGGCCGGTCCTCGCCCGGCAGCACGACGTCGTGGTCGTCGGCGCCGGCTGGATCGGCGCGGAGTTCGCCACCGCCGCGTGCGAGGCCGGCTGCGCGGTCACCGTCGTCGAGGCCGCCGACCGGCCGCTCGCCGGTGCCCTGCCCGCCGAGGTCGCCGCCCCGATGACCTCCTGGTACGCCGACAGCGGCACCGTTCTGCGCACCCACGCGCGCGTGGCCCGTGTCGAGCCCGGCGCGGTCGTCCTGGACGACGGCACGCGGCTGCCCGCCGGCGCCGTGGTGGTCGGCATCGGCGCCCGCCCCGCCACCGGCTGGCTGGCCGGCTCCGGCGTCGAGCTGGGCGCGCACGGCGAGGTGGTGGCCGACGCCTCGCTGCGCACGTCCGTCCCGGACGTGTACGCGGTCGGCGACTGCGCCTCCTTCCCTTCGGGACGCTACGGCGAGCGGCTCCTCGTGCACCACTGGGACAACGCCCTCCAGGGCCCGCGCACGGTCGCCGCGAACATCCTGGGCACCGCCACCGGTGAGCCCTTGGCGGTCTACGACCCGGTCCCGTACTTCTGGTCCGAGCAGTTCGGCCGTTTCGTCCAGTACGCGGGGCACCACGCCGCCGCCGACACCACTCTGTGGCGCGGCGACCCGGCGGGGCCTGCCTGGACGGTCTGCTGGCTGCGCGAGGGCCGACTGGTGGCCCTGCTGGCCGTCGGCCGTCCGCGCGACCTCGCCCAGGGCCGCCGTCTGATCGAGGCGGGCACTCCGATGGACCCCGAACTCCTGGCGGACCCGGCCAGACCGCTGAAGGCGGCCACGGCGTAGCCCGCGCGGGCCGGCGCAGGTGTGCGGGGTGGCCGGGGCGGTCTGTCGGGGTGATCCGGCAGTCCGTCCGGGCGGCCTGTCGGGGCGGCCCGGCTTCCGACTGTCAGTGGCAGATGGCAGGCTTGTTCCCGTGACCGAGATTGACGCAAAGACCGATGCTCTCGTCCCCGCATGGCTCACCCTGCCCGACATCGCGGAGATGCTCGACGTGGACGTGATCCGCGTTCGGCAGCTGGTCAAGGATGGCCAGCTGATCGCCGTACGCCGCGGTGAGAACCGCGCACTGCACGTCCCCGCCGCCTTCATCGACGAGGACAAGGTGGTCAAGGGCCTCTCCGGGACCCTGACGCTCCTGCGGGACGACGGCTTCACGGACGAAGAGATGCTGGAGTGGCTCTTCACCGCCGACCCGAGCCTGCCCGGCACCCCCGCTCAGGCCCTGAGCGAGAATCGCGGCACGGAGGTGAAGCGCCGGGCTCAGGCGCTCGCCGTCTGACCCACAGATTCGAACAGTGATCCGGCGTACGGGGGCCCACCCCCGTACGCCACCGCCCTGGGGGGACACCCGTATGCCCGACACCGCCCGCGCCCGCCTCGCCGACGCCCGGCTCTACCTCTGCACGGACGCCCGCACCCGTCAGGGCGACCTCCCGGAGTTCCTGGACGCGGTCCTGGCTGCCGGTGTCGACATCGTGCAGCTGCGGGACAAGGGTATGGAGGCGGCCGAGGAGCTGGAGCACCTGAAGGTGTTCGCCGACGCCTGCGCCCGGCACGGCCGGCTGCTCGCGGTCAACGACCGCGCGGACGTCGCCCACGCCGCCGGCGCCGCCGTCCTCCACCTCGGCCAGGGCGACCTGCCGGTGCCCGCGGCCCGCGCGATCCTCGGCGACGACGTCCTGATAGGCCGTTCCACGCACGCCGAGGCGGAGGCCGAGGCCGCCGCCGTCCAGGACGGCGTGGACTACTTCTGCACCGGCCCCTGCTGGCCCACCCCCACCAAGCCCGGCCGGCACGCCCCCGGCCTCGGCCTGGTCCGCCACACGGCGTCCCTCGGCACCGACCGCCCCTGGTTCGCCATCGGCGGCATCGACCTCGGCAACCTCGACGAGGTGCTGGAGGCCGGAGCCCGCCGGGTGGTCGTCGTCCGGGCGATCACGGAGGCGGACGACCCCGGTGCGGCCACCGTCGAGTTCGCGAAGCGGCTGCGGCAGGCGTAGCCCGGTCCTCGCGGCCGGAGGACCGGTTTCGGCCGGACGCTGTCCGAAGGGTGGACAACAGGCCGACAAATCGGGCAAATATCCGAGATCTGGTTGGGTGACCGCCGACCCCTGGCTAACCTGCGGGTATGGCCCTCGGAACCGCATCGACCAGGACCGACCGCGCACGCACCGTGCGCGACATCCTGGCCACCGGCAAAACGACGTACTCGTTCGAGTTCTACGCGCCGAAGACGCCCAAGGGCGAGCGGAGTCTGTGGGACGCGCTGCGCAGGGTCGAGGCGGTCGCCCCCGACTTCGTGTCGGTGACCTACGGTGCCGGCGGTTCCACCCGGGCGACGACGGTCAAGGAGACGCAGCAGATCGTCGTGGACACCACCCTCACCCCGGTGGCCCACCTCACCGCCGTCGACCACTCCATCGCCGAACTGCGCAACATCATCGGCCAGTACGCCGACGCCGGGATCCGCAACATGCTCGCGGTGCGCGGTGACCCGCCCGGCGACCCGATGGGCGAGTGGGTCCCGCACCCGCGGGGCCTCACCTACGCCGCAGAGCTCGTCCGGCTGATCAAGGAGTCGGGCGACTTCTGCGTGGGCGTCGCCGCGTTCCCGGAGATGCACCCGCGCTCCTCCGCCTGGGACACGGACGTCGCGCACTTCGTCGACAAGTGCCGGGCCGGCGCCGACTACGCGATCACACAGATGTTCTTCCAGCCCGAGTCGTACCTGCGACTGCGCGACCGGGTGGCGGCGGCCGGCTGTGACACCCCCGTCATTCCGGAGGTCCTTCCGGTGACGAGCGTGAAGATGCTGGAGAGGCTGCCGAAACTCAGCAACGCCCACTTCCCGGCGGAGTTGAAAGAGCGGATCCTCACAGCCAAAGACGATCCGGCCGCTGTACGCTCCATGGGCATCGAGTTCGCCACGGAGTTCTGCGCTCGGCTACTGGCCGAGGGAGTGCCCGGACTGCACTTCATCACGCTCAACAACTCCACGGCGACGCTGGAAATCTACGAGAACCTGGGCCTGCACCACCCGCCGCAGGCCTAGACCGGTCGCACCGACATACGACACACTGCGTAGCGGCCACTGGGAGAGGGGCGTACATGGGCTGGACGGTCCTCTACATCGCGTTCGGCATCGTCGCGCTGTGGCTGCTGGGTGAGGTGCTGCTGCAGTACAAGGCACGGCTGCGCTGGAGGCTGCTGGCGTTCGTCGGCTTCCTCGGCGTCGTGCTCGGTGTCCTGATTCCATCGGTGATCGTCATCGGGCTGGGCGCGGCCGCCTTCGCGGTCGGCCAGACCTACGTCACGCTGTCGTTCCGCCGCGGCTTCGCCGAGGGCTGGGCCGTCCGGCGCGGGGGCGCCGAGGCCGACGATGACGTCGCCGAGCCGCTGCCCAAGCGCCGCCGCGGCAAGGCTGAGCGCGAGGACGCCGACCTCGAGGCCTCCGGCCTGGAGCCGGGCGAGGCCGGTTACCCCGACGGTGACGACGGGCAGCCGTCGTACGGCGGCGACGGCATGGGCTACGACCGGGAGCGGAACGCCTATGACGCCGCCGACGACGAGTACGACCGGGACGACGTCTTCACACCCGCCGGCCGCGCCGCCCAGGCCTCCGCCGCCGAGACCACCTCCGTCTACGAGCCGCAGCCCCTGCCCGACGACACCGGCACCTACGGCATATACAGCGACACCGCGTACGCGGCGGCCACCGGCCAGCCCCAGGACCAGTACGCGGCGACCGCCCAGGGCGGCACCGACCAGACCTACGGCTACGACGGCTACTCCGGGTACAACCAGCAGCAGTACGGCTACGACGCCACCGGCGAGCAGCAGTACGCCGCCTACTCCGACCCGTACATCGGCACCCAGACGTACGGCGGGGGCTCCTACGACGCCGGCTACGGCCAGCAGCAGTACGGGCAGCAGGGCTACGGCCAGGACCAGTACGGCACCGGCGGCTACGGGGAGACCCCGGCCGGCGGCGTCTGGGTCCCGCAGCAGCGCAGCACCGACGAGGCCTTCGGCGGCGATCTCCCGCCCGAGCAGTCCTACCCCTACCAGGGCGACGGACAGCAGGGGCAGGCGAACGGGAACGGATACGACGAGCAGCAGTACCGGTACTGACCCGCGCTCCCGCGCTGCCGGACCGGCCGGCGCGGGCTCACTGCGAGCCGCGGAACTCCGGTCCCTCCACGATCAGCCCGGCCACCAGCGCGCCCGACATGCCCGCGTGCGGCAGCCCGCCGCCGGGGTGGGACCAGCCGCCGGCGGTGAACAGGCCGACCTGCCCCGTGACGTTCGCCGGGTGCAGCAGCCGGCCGCCGGCCGCGGCCAGCGCCGGTGCCGGAACCGCCCCGCCCGCCGCACCGGTCTCCGCCGCGACGTCGGCCGGGGTGCGCACCTCCCGCCACAGGACACGGTCCCGTAGACCGGGCATGGCCCGCTCGGCGACGGCGACCACCGCCTCCACGTGCGCGTCGGACATCTCCGCCCCGGCCGGGACCACCGTACGGAGCGTCACCGCCTCGTGAGCGGCGTCCGGGACCAGCGCCGGGTCGTCGGGCCGCAGCACCGTGACCGTCGGCCGCGCGGGCACCCCCGGCGCCGTACCGAACAGGCTCTCCAGCTCGCCGTCGCGGTCCTCGGCGTGCACCACCGTCCGGTGCGCGGTCCCCTCCGGCCGGGCGCCCCGCAGGGCCAGCAGCACGGTCAGCCGGCTGGGCAGGCCCTCCTGGGGCCGCACCTCGCCCGCACCGCGCACGGGCAGCCCCGCGGCGCTGCCCGGGGCGACCACGAAGTCCGCCTCCGCCACCTCGCCCCCGGCCAGCTCCACGCCCGCCGCCCTGCCGTCCTTCTCCAGCACCCGGATGACCTCGGCGCCGAAGCGGAACTCGACCCGGCGGGCCAGACACCGCTCGTACACGGCCCGGGCCAGCTCGCGCAGCCCGCCGCGCACGTACCACATGCCGAAGGCGTGCTCCATGTACGGCAGCACCGCCGCGCTCGCCGGGGTGACCCGGGGATCGAGGCCGTACGCGAGCGCGTGGCCCTCCAGCAGGGCGGCCAGCCGCGGGTCGCGCAGCTCCCAGGCGCCGACCTCGGTGAGCGTGCCGGCCCGGCGGGTGCGCAGCAGACGCTTGTGCGGCACCGCCGGATAGGGCTCACGGTCGGCCAGCACCGACCAGTTGGGCCACAGGGGTTCCTCCAGGAGCGGCCGGCGGGTGCGGTCCCAGGTCTCGCGGGCCCGGACCAGGAAGTCGCCCCAGCGCTGCCCGGCGCCCGCCCCGAGCGTGCCGTCCAGAGCCGAGACGACACCCGCGCGGGAGGCGTTCGGCAGGGACACCTCGGTGCCGTCCGCGAACACATGGCGGGCGGACGGGTCGACCTGGACCAGCTCGACGCAGGACTCCAGCGGCTCCTTGCCGGTCTTCACGAACAGGTCGCGGTAGACCGCGGGGAGGGGGAGCAGCCCCGGGCCCGTGTCGAAGGCGAACCCGTCCCGCTCGAAGCGGCGCACCGCACCGCCGTACGTCTCCGTACGCTCGTACACCGCCACCCGGTGGCCCGCGACGGCCAGCCGGGCGGCCGCCGTCAGCGCGCCCATCCCGGCGCCGATCACCGCAATCCGTGCCATGCCCGCGACTTTATCGGCCGCCACCGACAGCCCGGCTCCCGGCCGGTGGCCCATGGCCGGCCCGAGCGGGCCGTCAGCCCGGTGGGGAGCCCGGTGGCGAGCCCGGATGCCGGGTCGGCCGCCGTTCCTCCCGGCGCTGGGCCCTGCGGCGCAGGAAGCGGCGGATCCGGGAGATCAGGAAGAACAGGACCACGAGCCCGGCCAGCAGCAGGACGCCCGCGACGACGGCGGCCGCGCCCGGGTGGAACATCGCGAACGTCACGATCCCGGCGACCCCGAGATCCTCGGCCAGGCTCACGATCACGTTGCTGAAGGGCTCCGGCGAGGTGTTGACCGCCATCCGCGTGCCCGCCTTGACGGTGTGGCTGGCCAGCGCGGTCGAACCGCCGAGCAGACCCGCCGCCACGTCGGAGAGCGAGCCGCTCTGCCCGGCGAGCAGCGCGCCGACCCAGGCACCGGCGGCCGGCCGGATCAGGGTGTGCGCCGAGTCCCAGGCCGAGTCGACGTACGGGATCTTGTCGGCGACCGCCTCGCACAGGAAGAGGACGCCCGCGACGATCAGCACCTCGGGGCGCTGAAGGGTCTCCGGGACGTCGTCGCTCAGCCCGGCCGCGCCGAAGAGGCCGAGCAGCAGCACCACCGCGTAGGCGTTGACGCCGCTGGCCCAGCCGCTCGTGAAGACCAGGGGGAGTACGGACACGGACGCGATCGTAACCAGACGGCCGCGCCGCGTCCTGGGGTTGAGTGCGCAGACCTGAGTACGCGTACCTAGGAGGTGAGTTGAGTACGCGCGCGGATGGGTGGCGACCTGCGCGAACGGGAGAGTGGAGGCACGGAAAGGGGCGCGGCTCCGGCACCGGCGACACGGGGCGCCGGAACGGAGCGGCCCTCGATCCGCTCCTTCCGCCGACCTGTTCGGCGGGAGCGAGGCACGGGGGGAACCCCGGGGGAACGACCGGACGGGGGAGCAACGGGGGAGCAACGGGGGAAACAGGGGGAGGGGAACGGGGGGAAGCGCCGGTTCGTGGTGGCCCGCGGGGGACGTGGCCACGGCGGACCGGCGCTTTCACTTGTCCGGTTCCCTTGTCCGGTTCCCTTGTCCGGGGCGCCGGGGCGCCGGGGCGCCGGGGGGCCGGGGGGCCGGGGGGCCAGGGGCGCCTACCGGCGGCCGCTCACCCGGCCCTGGAGCAGCCGGGACAGCGCCGCGTGGACGTCGTCCAGTGAGCGTTCCGGCTGGAAGGCCTGCCAGTCCAGGGCGGCCACCAGAACCATCCCGACCAGCGCGGCCGCGGTCAGCTGGACATCGATCTCCTCGCTGAACTCGCCGCTCTTCACACCGTCGCGGAGCACGCCCTCGACGACCGCCACCGCCTGCTGCCGCACCACCATGAGCGTGGACTGCCAGGCCCGGTTGGTGCGCCACAGCTCGGCCACGTACAGCTGGGTGAAGGACGGGTAGCGCTCGATGAAGACGAGTCCCGCGCGGACCATCGCGTCCAGGGCGTCGACCTTGCCGCCGCCCTCCCGGTCCGCGCGCTCGGCGGCGTCCCGCAGGGAGGCGGTGAGGAGCCCCACGCCGTGCCGCAGCAACTCCTCGAAGAGAACCGACTTGCTCGCGAAGTTGTAGTAGACCGTGCCCTTCGCGACGCCGGCCCGCTCGGCGATCTCGTCCACCGTGGTGGCGGAGAAGCCCTGTTCGGCGATGAGTGTGACGGCCGCCTCGTAGAGCTTCTGCCGGGTGGCCTCGCGGCGGGTGCTGCCGCCCGAGGTTGTGCTGCTTTCCATGGTCCCGATTGTCACAGGAACCCGACCACCCGTACGCCGGATCTTCACAGGCTCAGCTCCGGGTGCAGCCGGTCCAGGGTCCACACCTGGCGGCGGCGTGCCGACAGGGCGGTCAGCGCGAGGGCACCCGCGGTGAACGCGACGAGCACCACGCACGCGTACCCCACCGGTTCCAGCCCCCCGCCCGTGATGAGCCGCCGGAGCGCCTCGACGACGTAACTCATGGGCAGGTAGGGGTGGATGGCGTTGAAGAAGCCGGGGCTGGTCTGCACGGGGTAGGTGCCGCCCGCGGACGTCAGCTGGAGCATCAGCAGGGCGAGGACGAGGATCCGACCCGCCGCGCCGAAGCGCGCGTTGAGCAACTGCACGAGGGCCGCGAAGCACGCCGTCACCAGGAACAGGAAGCCCACCGTCCCGGCCGCCCGGGCCATCTCCAGGCCGATCGCCCAGTGCAGCACCGCCATCAGGGCCGTGGTCTGGAGCACCCCGATCGCCACCACCGGCAGCCAGCCCGCCAGCGCGATCCGCCAGGCCGAGGCGCCCGCGGCGAGCGCCCGCCGGTTCATCGGCGGGATCAGCATGTACGCCACCATGGCGCCCACCCACAGCGACAGCGGGATGAAGTACGGGGCGAAACCGGTGCCGTAGTTGGGCGCCTTGTGCAGGTCGTCGGAGACCAGCTGCACGGGGTCGGCCATGACGGCGGTACGGGCGTCGCGGTCGTCCTCGTCGTAGTCGGGGATCTGGGCGGCGCCGTCGTGCAGGCCGCCGGCGAGCTTCCCGGAGCCGTCGACCAGCTTGAACATGCCGCCGTTGAGGTCCTCGGCGCCGGTCTTGAGCTCGCCGACGCCCTCGTTCAGGTCGCCGGCCCCGGTGTTGGCGGTGCCGAGCCCGGTGTGCAGCTTCTTCGCGCCCACGGCGACCTTCGCGGCGCCCGTGTTGAGGGCGTTGACCTTCGTCACGGCGTCGTCCAGGTCCTCGGAGAGGGTCGGGGCGTGGTCGGCGAGGGCCTGGGCCTCGGTCCGGAGCGTGGCGAGGTGGGTGCGGAGGGTCTTCAGGTCGCTGTCCTGGTCGGTGACCAGCGTGTTCACGTCGTCGGCGACGGTCGCCACGTCGGCGGCGGAGTCCCGGGCCTTCTTGAGGTCCGTGCAGGCGGGGTCGGCCAGTACCTGGTCCTCGCAGCGCGCGAGGTAGACGGCCGCGAGGGCGTCCGAGGCCGCGTGGGCGCCCTCGGCGGCGGTCGGCGCGGTCTTCACCAGGGTCTCGAGGTGGGTGTCGATCACCTTGGCGGAGTCGGCGACCAGCTGGGCGGTGTCCCCGATGGTCTTCTCGTTGTCCTCCAGGAACGGTCCCAGGTTGCCGGCGAACCCGTTGACCTTGTCGGCCAGCGCCTGGGTGCCGTCCGCCACCTGCTGCGAGCCGGACTGGAGGTCACCGGCGCCGGTGTCGAGCTTCTTCAGGCCCTTGGACAGCTTGCCGCTGCCCTTCTTGGCGTCCTTCAGTCCGTCGGCGAGGTCCTTGGAGCCCTTCTCGGCCTTCCCGATGCCGCCCGTGAGGTCGTCGGCGCCGTCGGCGGCCTTCGCGGTTGCGCCATGGATGTCGGAGAAGGAGATGAACATCTTGTCGAGGAAGGACCGCGACGCCTTGGTGGAGGCGGCCGTGCGCACCTCGCCGAAGACCGTCCGGGAGATCTGCCCGACGATGTAGTTGTTCGCGTCGTTGGTGCGCACCTGGAGGGCGCCGGTCTCGGGGGAGTCGCCCGCGCTGGAGGCGATGCGCCTGCTGAAGTCGGCCGGCATGGTCAGCGACAGGTAGTACGTCCCGTCCTCCACGCCCGCGCGTGCCTGCGTGGCGCTCACCTCGTGCCACTCGAAGACCTGGCTGTCGCGCAGCCCCTCGGTGATGTCGTCGCCGGCGGTGAGCTTCTTGCCGTCGGCGGTCGCCCCCCGGTCGTCGTTCACCAGTGCCACGGGGATCCGGTCGAGCCGGCTGTACGGGTCCCAGAACGACCACAGGTACAGCGCGCCGTACAGCAGGGGCAGCAGCAGGAGCGCGACGAGCGCGGCCCGCGGCAGCTTTCCCCTGCCGAAGCGGCGCAGCTCAAGGGCGGCCAGTCTCGGCGAGCGCATCGGCCTTCTCCTCCTCGTGCTGTGCTTGCTCTTCTTCGCGGTCTGCGGGCTGTTCGGGCTGTTCGGGCTGTTCGGGTTCTTCGGGTTCTTCGGCCTCTTCGGCCTCTTCGGCCTCTTCGGCCTCTTCGTGGTCGGCGCGCTCGCCGCTCCGCGGCTCGGGTTCGGGCTCGGGCCGGTCCCCGGGCTCGTCGCCTGCGTCGTCCTTTGTGCCCTTGGCGCTCTCGTCGTCCTCGTCGTCCTCGTCGTCCTCGTCGTCCGGCCGTGGCCGGGTGGACAGCGCGACGGCGCCCTCGGGAGCCTCGGCGCACACCGCCAGGACGGTGGTGCCGGACGCGGCGATCGACGCCAGCAGGTCCCAGACCTCCGCGCGTTCGGCCTCGGACAGCTTCAGGTCCGTGTCGTCGACGCCGAGCAGACCCGGCCGCCCGATGAGCGCCAGCGCCACGGACAGCCGCAGCGCCTCGATCCGTTCCAGATCGCGTACGGCGGTCCGGGACCCCTTGGGCAGCGCCTCGCGGTCGAGCCCGGCGGCGGTGAGCGCGGTGTCGACGCGCAGCCTCACCTCCGTGGCCCGCTCCGCGCGCGGGCGCAGCAGGTCCCGTACGGAGCCGCCGAACCGCCGCTCGAGCAGCGCCCGTTCATGCAGGTGTTCCCCGACGGTGAGGGCCGGGTCCAGGTCGGTGACGCCGGCGACATGCGCGAGCGCGCTGAACCGGCGCGCGGCGGCCGGCTGCTTCGGCAGCCGTGCGTCGCCCACGGTGGCCGTCCCCTCGGTGGCCTTCATCCGCCCGGTGAGCGCGAGCAGCAGACTCGTCCGGCCGGAGCCGGACGGTCCCTCGATCGCGATCAGCGAGCCGGCCGGGGCGTCGACACCGACGCCCCGGAAGGCCCATCCGCGAGGGCCCTCGAGGCCGAGGCCCTCGGCTGCGATGCGGACTCCGCCCACAGCTCCCCCTCATTCAACTTTTTGAACTGACTGGTCAGTGCAAAAACTAGCCCGAACCTTCGCTCGAAGCAAAAGCCCAGGTCAGAACGGATTGTCAGTGGCATACCTCACGATGGGCACATACGGCACCACCGGACAGTGCGTGCCGTCACCCAGACGACAGGAGGTTCGTCATGGCCAGCTCCCACGCAGCCGCCGCCCACCGGCGCCGCGCCACCGGCCCTGCCCCCTCACTGACCGGCCCGGCGAGCGACGTCCACCCCGTGCTGCGCCGCACGACGGCCCCGCCCGCCGCCCTCGACCTGCTCGCCCAGGCCCGCGCCGGACTGGACGAGGCCGCCGCCCTCGACACCGCCAACGAGCGCTACGCCACCGCCCACCTCGCCGCCCTGCGCACCGCCGCCGCCGTCCTCGCGGCACGGGGCCGCCCTGACCCCTCGCCCCGACGGCGGGCGCGCATCCGCAGCGCCTGGGAGGTGCTCCCCGAGATCGCGCCCGAGCTGACCGAGTGGAGCGCGCTGTTCGCCTCCGGAGCCCGGCGCCGCGCCCGGGCGGAGGCCGGCATCAAGGGCGCGGCCAGCCGCCGGGACGCCGACGACCTGATACGCGACGTGGCGATGTTCGTCCGCCTCGTCGAACGCATGCTGGTCCTCCAGCCCGTCCTGCCCCAGCCACGCCAGGACGGGGACATGCCGGACGCGGGCTGACGACGGAGGACCGCGTACGGCAGCGGAGGGGGACCGGCTGCGGCGGCGGAGGGGGGACCGGGTACGGCGGCGGAGGCAATAGGGTGGAAGACGCCTGAAGCCTCCCCGCCACCGCTCGCCCGGGGCCCGGGAGGCACCCCGTTCGCTCCGCCGCGCAAGAGGCGGTGCCGCGCCGAGGAGTCAACAGCCGTGCCGGACCCGATGCGCCCGCCCGTCTCCCACCACCGCCCTCACACGACGTCGCTGCGCTCCGACCCCTCTCGCCCCCGCGCCTCTCTCCGTACCGCCGTGGTCTGGGAGGTCCTCCAGGACGCCCTCGAACGCCGGGTCAAGGCCACCGGTCGCGAGGCGCTGGACGTCCTCGACACCGGCGGCGGCAGCGGCAACTTCGCGGTGCCCGTCGCCCGTCTCGGGCACCGGGTCACCGTCGTCGACCCCAGCCCCAACGCGCTGTTCGCCCTGGAGCGCCGCGCCGCCGAGGCCGGGGTCGCCGACCGCGTCCGAGGCGTCCAGGGCGACGCCCACGGCCTCTTCGACGTCGTCGAGCGCGGCGGCCACGACGCCGTCCTGTGCCACGGCGTCCTGGAGTACGTGGACGACCCCGCCGAGGGCGTCCGCAACGCCGTGGCCGCGCTGCGCCCCGAGGGCGTCCTCAGCCTGCTCGCCGCCGGTCTCGGCGGGGCCGTGCTCGCCCGCGCCCTCGCCGGCCACTTCAAGGAGGCCCGGCAGGCCCTCTCCGACCCGGACGGCCGCTGGGGCACCGGCGACCCCGTGCCCCGCCGCTTCACCGCCGAGCAGTTGACCGCCCTGGTCGAGGGCGCGGGCCTGCGCGTCGGCGCCGTGCACGGCGTCCGGGTCTTCGCCGACCTCGTCCCCGGGGTGCTCGTGGACACCGAGCCCGGCGCCCTGGATGCCCTGCTGAAGCTGGAGGAGGCCGCCGCCGAACTCCCCGCCTTCCACTCCGTGGCCACGCAGCTTCATGTGCTCGGTGAGACGCGGGGGACCGACGAGGCCTGAGCCTCTCCTGGGGTGCGCCGCTGATCAGGGACTTGGCCGCACATGGAGTACGCCACAGGCCCCCCGTTCGGCCGCTGTGCGCCGTATGATCGAGGGAGACCGCCCGGCATGACGGGTCGGCCGCTGGGGAATGGAAACCTCAGCGAGCCGGGACGTCCATGGCGGGCTCCGGTTGGCCAATTGGCGTAGAGGGGCGGGTTTCACGGGGGCGATTCCCTGCCTATCCTGAAGGGACCCCCCAAGTCGCCGCCCCGGCGACTGCACGATGAGGAGGACTCCGTGCCGCTCTCGGAGCACGAGCAGCGCATGCTCGAGCAGATGGAGCGAGCGCTGTACGCCGAAGATCCCAAGTTCGCGTCGGCGCTTGAGGGAAGCGGGCTGCGTACGTACACCCGGCGTCGGGTCTACCAGGCGGTCGCGGGCTTCCTCGTGGGTATCGCGCTCCTCATGGCCGGTATGGTCGCCAAGCAGGTCTGGCTCAGTGTGGTGGGCTTCCTGGTCATGCTGGGGTGCGCCGTGCTCGCCGTGACCGGCTGGCGCAAGGCCCCCAAACCGGGTGAACAGCCCGCAGCCGGCGCTGCCCCGCACGCGCGAGGTCAGGTCCGGCAGAAGCGCTCCATGATGGACCGAATCGAGCAGCGCTGGCAGCGCCGCCGTGACGAGCAGGGTGGCCAGGGCCACTGACACCGTCCCGGGGCATCGCGCCATAGCCGCGCCAGGATGTCCGTGAGGGGGTGACCACCGCTGAGGTGGTCACCCCCTCACGTATGCCCTGCCGCCTGACGGCCGTGGCTCCCCCTGCGGCACCTCCGTGGCTCCCCTCTCGGGGGACCACCGCCTGCGCCCCGCCCTGCCTCCGCGTGCCGACAGACGTCGGCCCCCGTCCCGGGAATCACTCCCGGGGCGGGGGCCGACGTCTGTCGTACCTCTCGTCTCCTGCCGGTGCTGATGCCGCGGCCGGTGCCGGCCGACGCTCAGCCGCTGTGCTGGCCGGACGGCCGGCGCACCAGCGCCACCACGCGGGCCGCCCAGGCCGGGGTCCTCAGCCGGGCCGCCCAGGACGCCTTGAGGGCCGTCCAGCGGTCGGCGAGGTCCCAGACCGCGCGGACGGCCGAACGCGGGGCGACGACCGCCCGGACCCGAGTGGTCCGGCTGACCCTCGACCGCAGGGCCGTCCGCACCGCGCGGACCTCGTCCGCCAGCCCGGCCTCGGCCCGCGGCTGCGGAGCGAACAGCACCTGCTCCACGGCACCGGCCACCCGGTGCACCGAGCGGCTCACCGACGCGTCCAGCTCCCCGAGCCGGACGATCCGCTCCGCCGCGCGACGCGGAGTCAGCGCCTCGTCCGGCTCGATGCCGTAGTCCCAGGCCGTGTCGGTCAGCTCGCGCCAGACCGCCAGGACATGGGCGGCGGCCGCCTCGTCGGCCTCCCGCCCCGGCACCTCCAGCTCGACCGCCCCACCGGCACCCTCCGCCCGGAGGCCGTCCAGGCCGTCCGTGCGGCGGCCCGGGGGAGCCGCGCCGGCCGCGGACCCGGTGTGCTGGGCCGACGCCAGCCGCACCGACCGCCGTCTCAGCCTCCAGAGCATCGGCAACAGGGGGACGGCCAGTGCCGTCGCCCCGAGCAGCGTCCACCCGGCGCTCTCGTACCACGGGGTGCCACCGCCGCCCTGGTCCACGTCGTCCAGCGGCAGCACGGCGGAGCAGGCCTCGGCCTCCTTCTTGTCCGCGGCCGCGCAGCTCGTGCTGGCCGAGGGCGCGGCCGACGGCTCCGCCTCCGCCGAGCGGGAGGCCTGCGGCAGATCGGGCAGAGCCTCGCCCGAGGTGTCCGGCAGGGTGTACGTGGGCGTCGTACCGCGCGTCGGGGTGGGCTCGAAGCGGGTCCAGCCCACGCCCTCGAAGTACAGCTCCGGCCAGGCGTGCGCGTCCTTCAGGCTCACCGCCACCGAGCCGTCCGCCTGCGGGGAACCCGGCGCGAAGCCCACCGCGACCCGGGCCGGTATGCCCAGCGTGCGGGCCATCGCCGCCATGGCGAACGAGTAGTGGACGCAGAAGCCCTGCTTGTCCCGCAGGAAGCGGGCGATCGCGTCGGGCCCGGAGCCGACCTCCACCTCGGTGTCGTACTCGAAGCCGCCGGTCACCGCGAAGTAGTCCTGGAGCTTGACCGCCTTCTCGTAGTCGCTCGGGGCGCCCTCGGCGATCTCGCGGGCCTGCCGCGCCACCACCCTCGGGAGGGAGTCGGGCACCTCGGTGTAGGTGTTCCTGATCGTGCTCGGCGCCTCGGGCGCGGCGGCCAGCTGCTTCGCCGTCGGCTGCACATCGAGGCTCTTGACCTCGTACGTCTTGCCGTTGGTCTTCTGACCGTGGTCACCGACGAGGCTCATGCCGACCGGTTCGTACCGCCAGTTGCCCTCGATCTTCACGCTGCTCGGCGGGTACGGCATCGGCAGCCAGTCCTGCGCGTACCCGTCGTCGGCGGCGACCCGGGTGGTGATCTCGGTGCGCTTGACGTCGGAGCTCAGGCCGGTGGGTGTGGGGAACTCGTCCGGCACGGCGACGATGTGCCGCTTCGACGGCTTCCACGTGGTGCCGTCGAAGTCGTCCAGGGACACGATCCGCAGGTACAGGTCCGAGCTGTTGGTGGTGTTCGTGCGCAGGGTCAGGACCGTGCGGTCCTCGTCCACGTTCAGGCTGTCGCGTAGGGAGACCAGGGGGTTGACAGCGGCGATCGTGCCTCCGTTGCCGTTGCCCGTGCCGACGCCCGTGCCCGTGCCGTCCAGCAGACCGCCCTGGATGGCCGGCAGGGGCAGCAGCGGGACCACCAGGGCGACGCCCAGGGCGGCCATGCCGATCCGCCGGCCGGTGCGCACGGGAGCCACCGGGCCGGGCTGCTCGCCCGGGGAGCGCGCGGCCCCGCCGAAGACCCGGCCCCACTGGGAGAGCCGCTCCCGGCCCTCGGCCAGCAGCAGCATCAGATATCCGGCCGCGGCGACCAGGAACCACAGCCAGTCGGCGCCGCCGTCGGACAGGCCCGCGGCCACCGAGTACAGCGCGAGCAGCGGCAGGCCGGCCGGGGCGGCGTTGCGGAAGGTCACCGCGAGGGTGTCCACCGCCAGCCCGATCACCAGCACACCGCCGATCACCATCAGCCGGATGCCGTCGGAGAGCGGGGCCGGGATGGCGTACCGGCTCACGTCGTCGGCGCCCGCCTGGAAGAGGTCGCCGAAGTGCCCGAAGGCCTCGGGGCCGGGGATCAGGCCGGCCAGGGCGTGCTCCCGGGCGAAGACCAGCGTCAGCAGCATCAGGGTGACCAGGGCCTGGGCGGCCACCGTCAGCGGCCGGGCCAGCGGCACCCGGCGCGCGGCCGCGCCCACCCCGGACTGGATCGCCAGCAGGAACGCCGCCTGGAGGAGCCAGGTGGCCGGGTCGACCAGGGGCAGCAGGGCGCACGCCGCCATCAGCGTGGCCGCCGCGGAGCACAGCGTCAGTCTCGCCCGCCCGCTCATGATCCCGCCTCCCCGCCTCGTGTCCAGCCCGCGGCCACGACGCCCGCGCGCTCCCGGTCGGCCTGGCGCCACAGCTCGCTCAGCGAGACGCCCCGTGGCACGCTCAGGGCCGTCCAGCCCGCCTCGCGCAGCATGCGCAGCCGCTCCTCCTGCCCCTTCATCGGATGAGGGACGCCGTTCGGTTCACGTCCCCACGCGTCACCGTCGAGGAGGAAGGCCAGCGCGCCTCCGCTGCGCTGGCGCATCTTCGCGGCCACCGCCGCCTGTTCCTCGTCGATGTCGCCGAGGAAGGCCACCAGCAGCCCCTCGTTGCCGCCGCGCAGTACGTCGTAGGCCCGGGACAGGCCGGATCCGTCGGAGTGGTCGACGACCGCGAGGGTGTCCATCATCAGACCGGCCGCGTCCGCCGACCCCTCGCTGGCCCCGGCGAACCCCTCGGCGCCCTCGCCGGGCACCGAGGTGCCGGTGTCGGTCAGCAGCCGCACGGAGAAGCCCCGCTCCAGCATGTGCACCAGCACCGACGCGGCGCCCGAGACCGCCCACTCGAAGGACGAGTCGGGGCCCGCGCCGTCGTAGGCCAGGCCGCGGGTGTCCAGCAGGACCGTGCAGCGGGCGCGCTGCGGCTGCTCCTCGCGGCGCACCATCAGCTCGCCGTAGCGGGCGGTGGAGCGCCAGTGCACGCGGCGCAGGTCGTCGCCGTAGCGGTAGCCGCGCGGGATCACGTCGTCCTCGCCGGCCAGCGCCAGCGAGCGCTGCCGTCCGTCGCCGTACCCCTTGGCCTCGCCGCTGAGGCGGACCGGGGGCAGCGTCTCCACGCGCGGGATCACGGTCAGGGTGTCGTACGTCGAGAAGGACCTGGTCAGCTCGCACATGCCGAACGGGTCGTTCAGGCGCAGCTGGAGCGGGCCCAGCGGGTAGCGGCCGCGCAGGTCGGAGCGGACCCGGTAGGACACCTCGCGGCGGCCGCCCGCCTCGACGCGGTCCAGGACGAAGCGGGGGCGCGGCCCGAGGACGTAGGGCACCCGGTCCTGGAGCATCAGCAGGCCGGTGGGCAGCCGCGAGACGTTGTCCATCCGCAGATGGACGCGGGCCTCGCTGCCGGAGGGCACCCGGGCGGGGGAGAGCCGGCGGCTGCCGGCCACCCGGTAGCGGGTGCGGTAGACGACGGCCGCGCAGATCAGCGGCAGGGCGGCCAGCAGCAGCCCGACCCGCAGCAGGTCGGGCTGGCCGAGCACGTACGCGCAGATGGCGGCGGCTATGCCGGCGGCCAGGAAGGAGCGGCCCCGGGTGGTCAGACCGGCCAGTGCGGTCCGGGCGGCGCCCTTGTCGCCGCGGCCGGTCTCCGGCTGCCCGGTCCCCCCGCCGCTCATCACAGCCTCCGGGGCGGCCGCTGGCCGAACGGCTCCGACCCCACGCCGTAGCCGTGCTGCTGGGGACCTGAGGGCACCGGGGTGCGCTGCAGGATCTCCTCGACGACCTGCTCGGCCGTACGGCGGTTGAGCTGGGCCTGTGCGGTGGGCAGCAGCCGGTGGGCGAGGATGGCCACGGCGAGGTTCTGCACGTCGTCCGGCAGGGCGTAGTCGCGGCCGCCGAGGGCGGCGGAGGCCTTCGCCGCGCGCAGCAGATGCAGCGTCGCGCGCGGCGAGGCGCCGAGTCTGAGGTCGGGGTGGGTGCGGGTGGCGGAGACCAGGTCGACCGCGTACCGGCGGACCGACTCGGCGACGTGGACCCCGCGGACGGCGTCGATCAGCTTCACGATCTCGTGCGCGTGGGCCACCGGCTGGAGGTCGTCCAGCGGGTTGGCCCCGCCGTGCACGTCGAGCATCTGCAGCTCGGCCTCGGCGCTCGGGTAGCCGATGGAGACCCGGGCCATGAAGCGGTCGCGCTGGGCCTCCGGCAGCGGGTAGGTGCCCTCCATCTCGACCGGGTTCTGCGTGGCCACCACCATGAACGGGCTGGGCAGCTCGTACGTCTGCCCGTCGATGGTGACCTGGCGCTCCTCCAGGGACTCCAGGAGCGCCGACTGCGTCTTGGGCGAGGCCCGGTTGATCTCGTCGCCGATCACGATCTGCGAGAAGATCGCGCCCGGCTTGAACTCGAAGTCACGCCGCTGCTGGTCCCAGATGGACACACCCGTGATGTCCGAGGGGAGCAGGTCGGGCGTGAACTGGATGCGGCGTACCGAGCAGTCGATGGACCGTGCCAGCGCCTTGGCGAGCATCGTCTTGCCGACGCCGGGGACATCTTCGATCAGAAGATGCCCTTCGGCGAGCAGCACGGTCAGCGAAAGCCGTACGACCTCGGGCTTGCCCTCGATCACTCCCTCCACCGAACTGCGGACACGCTCCACAGTGGCGGTCAGATCTGTGAGGCTCGCTCGATCGTCATAGGTCGTCACCCGGCCCTCCTCGGCCCTTACTTTCTCCGGGCCGACGCTCATGCCTGCGGACCGGCCCACCCCGAATCACGTGCGCCACCCGGGAAATGTTCGGCGAGGCGTCACAACCGCATTCTTGCTGCCGTTACCGATTCGTGTCACTCGCCTGTGGACAACTGCCCGTGATATGTCGGTTCTATGGCCTTTTGGGCACCCGGGAACCGGAAAATCAACAGCTGAACGACAGCGAACGACGATAGCTGCGGAAGGTCATGCGGGGTCGATCTCCCGCAGCAGACCCGTCTTCACATCGAACACGAAACCCCGGACGTCGTCGGCGTGCAGCAGGAACGGCGAGGTGCGCACCCGCTGCATCGACTGCCGGACGTCCTGGTCGACGTCCCGGAAGGCCTCGACGGCCCAGGCGGGGCGCTGGCCGACCTCCATCTCCAGTTCGGTCCGGAAGTCCTCGGTGATCGACTCCAGGCCGCACCCGGTGTGGTGGATGAGAACGATGCTGCGGGTGCCCAGCTTGCGCTGGCTGATGGTGAGCGACCGGATCACGTCGTCGGTGACCACACCGCCGGCGTTGCGGATCGTGTGACAGTCGCCCAGCTCCAGGCCGAGCGCGGCGTGCAGGTCGAGACGGGCGTCCATGCAGGCCACGACCGCCACGTGCAGCACGGGGCGGGCGTCCATGCCGGGGTCGGAGAAGGCGGCGGCGTAGCGCTCGTTGGCATCGACGAGCCGGTCGGTCACGGTGCCGCCGTCGCGTATGGCGTCTTCGGATGCGGTGGGTACGGATGCGGAAGTCGTCATAACCATGACGGTACTGGTCACGCCCGTTCCGGTCCTGTTGTGAGAAGGGAAAAAGGCCGTCATCACGCCGTGTTTGTGAGGTAAGCCACAAGGGTGAGGTGGAACCGCCCGACGGGGTGATTTCCCGCACTTCGCCGCTTCATGATCGTGCCGGACCGCGACGCGCAGGCCGGTTGATTGACCGCGAGACACCGTGGACTAAAGTGACGCGAAGCGGGAGGCGGTGCGCTCCCTGCTGGACTGAAACCCCGTGAGACCCCGGCGTGGCTGCCGGAGATCTCCCCGCGTGCGCGGCGCGTACGTACGGCTCGGCCTCCTCCCGCTCCCGGTCGGCTGACGCTTCCGGCGCCGGCAGGACCTCCCCTCACGAGAGGGCGGGGACCCGGCGGTGCGTATCTCCGCCGGATCTGAGAGGGCCCCGGAGAAAATGGTGCGCGAAGCGCATTCGAATGAGGCTGGCGGTGGGCGACGGGTGGGAGAGAGTCGACACGTCCCGGTGATGCTCCAGCGGTGCCTGGACCTGTTGGCCCCCGCGCTCCAGCGGCCCGGCGCGGTCGTCGTCGACTGCACGCTGGGCCTCGGCGGGCACAGCGAGGCCCTGCTGACGCGGTTCCCCGAGGCCCGCCTGGTCGCCCTCGACCGCGACAAGGAGGCCCTGCGGCTCTCCGGCGAGCGCCTCGCCCCCTTCGGCGAGCGCGCCACCCTGGTGCACGCGGTCTACGACGAGCTGCCCGACGTCCTGCGACGGCTCGGCATCGCGCGCGTGCAGGGCGTCCTGTTCGACCTCGGCGTCTCCTCCATGCAGCTCGACGAGGCCGACCGGGGCTTCGCCTACGCCCAGGACGCCCCGCTCGACATGCGCATGGACCAGACGACCGGCATCAGCGCGGCCGAGGTCCTCAACACCTACCCGCCCGGCGAGCTGGTGCGGATCCTGCGGGCGTACGGCGAGGAGAAGCAGGCCAAGCGGATCGTCTCCGCGGTCGTGCGCGAGCGCGAGAAGGAGCCGTTCACCAACAGTGCGCGGCTGGTCGAGCTGATCCGCGACGCCCTCCCGCAGGCCGCCAAGCGCACCGGCGGGAACCCGGCCAAGCGCACCTTCCAGGCGCTGCGCATCGAGGTCAACGGCGAGCTGTCCGTGCTGGAGCGGGCGATCCCGGCCGCCGTCGAGGCGATCGACGTGGGCGGGCGGATCGCCGTCCTGTCGTACCACTCGCTGGAGGACCGGCTGGTCAAGCAGGTGTTCGCGGCGGGCGCCGCCGTCACCGCCCCGCCCGGGCTGCCGGTGGTCCCCGAGCGCTACCAGCCCCGGCTCAAGCTGCTCACCCGCGGTGCCGAACTTCCCACCGAGGAAGAGATCGCCGAGAACCGGCGCGCCGCCCCGGCACGGCTGCGTGGGGCCGAGCGCATCAGGGAGTCCATCGAATGAGCCGGGCGGGGCGGGCGCAGGTGGGAAAACCGAACTCAGGGGAGGGCGAGTGAGCAGGAAACCCGAACTGAGGGGACGGGCTGCCCGGCTCGCGCGTCTCTTCCCCGCCGGTCCGCGCCAGGCGGCCCGCACCCCGTTCGTCCTCCTCGTCGTCCTGCTCCTCGGCGGCGGCCTCATCGGGCTGCTCGTGCTGAACTCCGCGCTCAGCGAGGGTTCCTTCAAGATGGACGACCTCCAGCGGGACGCCAAGAGCCTCACCGACGAGGAACAGGCCCTCCAGCGGGACATCGACTCCTACTCCGCCCCCGACGCCCTCCAGCGCCGCGCCCGTGAACTCGGCATGGTCCCCGGCGGCGACCCGGCCTTCCTGAACCCGGACGGCACCGTGAGGGGCGTCCCCTCCGCCGCCCCGCGGTCCGCGCGGGACGCGGCGCAGGTCGTCCGGCCGCCCGAGGTCATCACGCTCTCGCAGCCGACGGTGTCGACGCCCGCGCCCGCGGCGCCCGTACCCGCCGCCCCTCCCGCGCAGAGCACGCAGAGCACGCAGAGCACGCAGAGCACGCAGAGCGCACAGAACGCGCAGAGCGCGGCCCCCGCTCCGACCGCAGCCATCCCCACGACCCCCGGCAGGTGACGGAAGTGTCCGACAGGGAACCGTCGCGCCGGCGCGTGCCCGGCCCCGCCCGGCCCTCCCGCCCGGCATCCGCCCAGCGGCGCCCGGGACCAGGTGCCCGCCCGGCCCGCCGTCCGGTCCCGCCCCGTCCCGCCGCCCCGAGTGCCATCCGCCTCGGCAGCCCCCGCCCCCGGCTGCGCCTGGTCGGCCTCGCGCTCGCCCTGGTGATGATCGCCTTCGTCGTACGGCTGCTCCAGGTGCAGGCCGTCGACGCGAGCACCTACGCCGCCAAGGCCGAGCAGAACCGGTACGTCGGCCAGGTGCTGGCCGCCGAGCGCGGCGAGATCACCGACCGCGGCGGGATCGCCCTCGCCAGCAGCGAGGACGCGTACGACATCACCGCCGACCCCACGATGTTCAACCGCGAGACCCTGAAGATCGACGACGGCCCCGAGCAGGCGGCCGCGCTGCTCGCGCCGATCCTCGGCCAGGACCAGTCGACGCTGGTCGAGAAGTTGCGGCCGAAGGACAAGGAGGCGCGCTACACCAAGCTCGCCAGCCGGCAGACCCCGCAGGTCTGGAAGCAGATCAAGGACCTGAAGTCGGCGCTCACCGCCAAGAAGGGCGCCGACGGCACCACGGTCAACGTCCTCGCCGGCGTCTTCTCCGTTCCCAGCAGCAAGCGCGTGTACCCCAACGGGGACCTGGCCGCCGGAATACTGGGCTGGGTCAACGCCGAGGGCAAGGGCGGCGGCGGCATCGAGCAGCAGCTGAACGCGACCCTGTCCGGCAAGGACGGCAAGATCCGCTACGCCCAGTCCGGCGGCCGCCAGGTGCCCACCGCGGGCTCCACCGAGACCCCCGCCGTGCCCGGCTCGGACGTCGAGCTGACCCTGGACCGGGACATCCAGTGGGCCGCGCAGAACGCCATCACCGAGCAGGTCGAGGCGTCCGGCGCGGACCGCGGTTACGTGATCGTCCAGGACACCCGCACCGGCGAGATCCTCGCCCTGGCCAACTCGCCCGGCTTCGACCCCAACGACCTCACGAAGGCGAACGCGGACGCCCTGGGCAACGCGGCCCTCCAGGACGCCTACGAGCCCGGCTCCACCGCCAAGATCATGTCGATGGCGGCCGTCCTGGAGGAGAACGTCGCCACGCCGCTCACGCACGTCACCGTGCCCAACCGGCTGCACCGCGGCGACCGGCTCTTCAAGGACGACATCGACCACCCGACCTGGTACCTCACGCTCAACGGCGTCCTCGCCAAGTCCAGCAACATCGGCACGATCCTGGCCACCGGCGAACTGGGCAAGACCCAGGCCGAGGCCAACCAGGTGCTCTACTCCTACCTGCGCAAGTTCGGCCTCGGCAGCTACACCGGCGTCGACTTCCCCGGTGAGACGAAGGGCATCCTCGCCGCCCCCGGCTCGTGGTCGACCTCGCAGCAGTACACGATTCCTTTCGGCCAGGGCGTGTCCCTCAACGCGCTCCAGGCCGCCTCGGTCTACTCGACGATCGCCAACGGCGGCGTCCGGGTCGAGCCGTCGCTGGTGCGCGGCACCCAGGGCCCCGACGGACGCTTCACGCCCGCGCCCGCCCCCAAGAAGACCAGGGTCGTCAGCGAGAAGACGGCGAAGACCCTCGCCCAGATGCTGGAGTCGGTGGTGGACGACCAGGAGGGCACCGGCACCAAGGCGCGCATCCCCGGCTACCGCGTCGCGGGCAAGACCGGTACCGCCAACCGTGTGGATCCGGCCACCGGCAAGTACAAGGGCTACACCTCGTCGTTCGCCGGGTTCGCGCCCGCCGACAGCCCCCGTGTCACCGTCTACTGCGCCATCCAGAACGCCACCAAGGGCAGCTACTTCGGCGGCCAGATCTGCGGCCCCATCTTCAAGCAGGTCATGGAGTTCGCCCTGAAGACCCTCCAGATCCCCCCGACCGGGGCGAAGCCCGCCAGCCTCCCGGTCTCCTTCGCCCCCTGAGCCCCCTCTGATTCCCCCGCCGAGCCGCCCGCCGAGCCCCCCGCCCGAGCCCCCTCCGAGCCCCCCGCCCGTCCGTGTTCAGCGTCGAATACAGCCAGGAACCAGCCCGTGACCATGATCACTCCCGACCCCGGGAACCCAGCACCGCCCCCGTCCTCGCTTCGCCCGCAGGCGGGTGCGCCCGGTACGCTCACCGCCGTGCCACACGCTGATCAGTCCCGAACCACCCAGAAGGGCGCTTCCGTGACATATCCGGGACCGCCGCGACCGGCCCAGGTCTCCGCCACACCCCTCGCGGACCTCGCCGATCAGCTGGGTACCGCCGTCGCGGAGAGCGCCGTCGCCGTCACGGGCATCACCCATGACTCACGCGCCGTCCGCCCCGGCGACCTGTACGCCGCCCTCCCGGGCGCCCGCCTGCACGGCGCCGACTTCGTCACCCAGGCCGCGGGCCTGGGCGCGGTCGCCGTCCTGACCGACCCCACCGGCGCCGAGCGCGCCGCCGCGACCGGACTGCCGGTCCTGGTGGCCGACGACCCGCGCGCGCGGATGGGCGAGCTGGCGGCCACCATCTACGGCCGGCCCGGGCGGGACCTGCTCCAGATCGGCATCACCGGCACCTCCGGCAAGACCACCACGGCGTACCTGGTCGAGGGCGGTCTGAAGACGCTGAGGTCCACCGGCCTCATCGGCACCGTCGAGACGCGCATCGGTGACGAGCGCATCAAGTCCGAGCGCACCACCCCCGAGGCCACCGACCTCCAGGCCCTGTTCGCCGTCATGCGCGAGCGCGGCGTCGAGGCGGTCGCCATGGAGGTCTCCAGCCACGCGCTGGTCCTCGGCCGGGTCGACGGCTGCGTCTTCGACATCGCGGTCTTCAACAACCTCAGCCCGGAGCACATGGAGTTCCACTCCGGCATGGAGGACTACTTCGGGGCCAAGGCGCAGCTGTTCACCCCGGAACGCAGCCGGCTCGGCGTGGTCAACCTCGACGACGAGTACGGCCGCCGGCTCACCCGCGAGGCGGGCGTCCCCGTCGTCACCTTCTCCGCCGAGGGTCACCCCGACGCCGACTGGCGCGCGGTGGACGTCCACATCGGCCCGATGGACGCCACGTTCACGGTGCTCGGCCCCGAGGGCGTGCGCGTCGCCGCCAGGTCCCCGCTGCCCGGCCCGTTCAACGTGGCCAACACCCTCGCGGCGATCGTCGCCCTGGCCGCGGCGGGCCTCGACCCGCAGACCGCCGCCGACGGCGTCGCCGCCGTCCCCGGCGTGCCGGGCCGGCTGGAGCGGGTGGACGCCGGCCAGCCCTACCTCGCGGTCGTCGACTACGCGCACAAGACGGACGCCGTCGAGTCGGTGCTCAAGGCGCTGCGCAAGGTCACCAAGGGCCGGCTGCACGTCGTCCTCGGCTGCGGCGGCGACCGGGACCGCACCAAACGCGCGCCGATGGGCGCCGCCGCGGCCCGGCTCTCCGACACCGCCGTACTCACCTCCGACAACCCCCGCTCCGAGGACCCGCTCGCGATCCTCGCGACGATGCTCGAAGGGGCGGCGTCCGTGCCCGCGCACGAGCGCGGCGAGGTCCTCCTGTTCGAGGACCGGGCCGCCGCGATCGCCGCCGTCGTGGCCCGCGCGCACGCCGGGGACACCGTGCTGGTCGCGGGCAAGGGCCATGAGCAGGGCCAGGACATCGCCGGGGTGGTCCGTCCGTTCGACGACCGCCAGGTGCTTCGCGAAGCTATCCAGCAGACCCAGGGATGAACTTGTGATCGCCCTCTCCCTCGCCGAGATCGCAGCAGTCGTCGGCGGGCAGACGCACGACATACCGGATCCGTCCGCGGAGGTCACCGGACCGGTCGTCCGGGACTCCCGCGAGGTGGTGCCCGGCAGCCTCTTCGTCGCCTTCGTGGGCGAGCGGGTGGACGGCCACGACTTCGCGGCAGCGGTCGTCGAGGCGGGCGCGGCGGCCGTACTGGCCTCGCGCCCGGTCGGCGTCCCCGCGATCGTCGTGGACGATGTCCAGGCCGCCCTGGGCGCCCTCGCCCGGCACGTCGTGCACACGCTCGGCACGACCCTCGTCGCCCTCACGGGCTCGGCCGGCAAGACCAGCACCAAGGACCTCATCGCCCAGGTGCTGCGGCGCAAGGCGCCCACCGTCTTCACGCCCGGTTCGCTCAACAACGAGATCGGGCTGCCGCTGACCGCCCTGTCGGCCACCGAGGACACGAAGTTCCTCGTGCTGGAGATGGGCGCCCGCGGCATCGGTCACATCCGCTACCTCGCCGATCTGACACCCCCGAAGATCGGCCTCGTCCTCAATGTCGGCACCGCCCACATCGGCGAGTTCGGCGGCCGCGAACAGATCGCACAGGCAAAGGGCGAACTGGTCGAGTCCCTCCCGGCGGACGGCGCCGCGATCCTCAACGCCGACGACCCCTTGGTCCGGGCCATGGCCTCCCGAACGAAGGCGAAGGTGGTCCTTTTCGGAGAGTCCGACGAAGCGGACGTTCGGGCCGAGAACGTACGACTCACGGACAGTGGACAGCCCTCCTTCAGCCTTCACACACCCTCCGGGTGCAGTGACGTGACCATGCGCCTGTACGGTGAGCACCACGTGTCGAACGCGCTCGCCGCCGCCGCCGTCGCCCATGAGCTGGGGATGTCCGTAACTGAGATCGCCACCGCGCTCTCCGAGGCGGGTTCCCTCTCCCGCTGGCGGATGGAGGTCACCGAGCGCCCGGACGGCGTGACGATCGTCAACGACGCCTACAACGCGAACCCCGAGTCCATGCGAGCGGCCCTGCGCGCGCTGGCGGCGATGGGCAAGGGGGGCCGGACCTGGGCGGTGCTCGGCAAGATGGCCGAGCTGGGGGACGAGGCGCTCGCCGAGCACGACGCGGTCGGACGGCTCGCCGTCCGGCTCAACGTCAGCAAGCTCGTCGCGGTCGGGGGCATCGAAGCCTCCTGGCTGCAACTGGGCGCATATAACGAGGGTTCGTGGGGTGAGGAGTCGGTGCACGTGTCCGACGCACAGGCGGCGGTCGACCTGTTGCGCAGCGAGTTGCGCCCGGGAGACGTCGTACTCGTGAAGGCGTCCCGTTCGGTCGGCCTCGAGAGCGTCGCGCAGGCGCTGCTCGCGACCGGTGCCGAGGGTGAGGTAGCCGCCCGATGATGAAGCAGATCCTGTTCGCGGGCGTCATCGGTCTGTTCCTGACGCTGATCGGCACCCCGTTGCTGATCAAGCTGCTCGCACGCAAGGGCTACGGCCAGTACATCCGGGACGACGGCCCGCGCGAGCACGCCAGCAAGCGCGGTACGCCCACCATGGGCGGTATCGCCTTCATCCTGGCGACGATCGCCGCGTACTTCCTGTCGAAGCTCATCACCGGCAAGCCGCCGACCTACTCCGGTCTGCTGGTGCTCGGCCTGATGTTCGGCATGGGTATGGTCGGCTTCCTGGACGACTACATCAAGATCGTCAAGCGGCGTTCGCTGGGTCTTCGGGCCAAGGCGAAGATGGCCGGCCAGCTGCTCGTCGGCATCGCCTTCGCGGTGCTCTCGCTCCAGTTCGCGGACGCCCGCGGCAACACGCCGGCCTCCACGAAGCTGTCGTTCATCACGGACTTCGGCTGGACGATCGGCCCCGTGCTGTTCGTCGTCTGGGCGCTGTTCATGATCCTCGCGATGTCCAACGGCGTGAACCTGACGGACGGTCTGGACGGCCTCGCCACCGGCGCCTCCGTCCTTGTCTTCGGCGCCTACACGTTCATCGGCGTCTGGCAGTACCAGGAGTCCTGCGCCAACTCGCAGACCCTGACCAACCCCAACGCCTGCTACGAGGTGCGCGACCCGCTCGACCTCGCGGTCGTCTCCGCCGCGCTGATGGGCGCCTGCCTGGGCTTCCTGTGGTGGAACACATCGCCGGCCAAGATCTTCATGGGTGACACCGGTTCGCTCGCGCTCGGCGGTGTCCTCACGGGTCTGGCCATCTGCTCCCGGACCGAACTGCTCGTGGCCATCATGGGCGGTCTGTTCGTCCTCATCACCATGTCGGTGGTCATCCAGGTCGGTTCGTTCCGGCTGACCGGCAAGCGCGTCTTCCGGATGGCGCCGCTCCAGCACCACTTCGAACTCAAGGGCTGGTCCGAAGTCCTTGTCGTGGTCCGTTTCTGGATCATCCAGGGCATCTGTGTCATCGTCGGCCTGGGTCTCTTCTACGCGGGATGGGCAGCAGAAAAGTGACCGACTGGCAGGGGAAGAACGTCACCGTCGCCGGGCTCGGCGTCTCCGGCATCCCGGCGGCCACGGTGCTGCACGGGCTCGGCGCGAAGGTCACCGTCGTCAACGACGGCGACGACGCACGCGCGCGTGAGCAGGCCGCCGGACTCCGGGCGCTCGGTGTCACCGTGCGCCTCGGCGACGGGGCGACCCTGCCCGAAGGCACCGAACTCATCGTCACCGCACCCGGCTGGAAGCCGGACAAGCCGCTCTTCACGGCGGCCGCCGAGGCCGGGGTGCCGGTCTGGGGCGACGTGGAGCTGGCCTGGCGCCTCAGGGGTCCCGACGCGGCCCCCTGGCTCTGCGTCACCGGCACCAACGGCAAGACGACCACCACCCAGATGCTGGCGTCGATCCTGAAGGCCGCCGGCCTGCGCACGGCCGCCGTCGGCAACATCGGCGTCTCCCTGCTCGACGCGGTGCTCGGCGAGGAGGAGTACGACGTCCTGGCCGTGGAGCTGTCGAGCTACCAGCTGCACTGGGCGCCCTCCCTGCGCGCCCACTCCGCCGCCGTCCTCAACCTCGCCCCCGACCACCTCGACTGGCACGGCTCCATGGAGGCGTACGCCAGGGACAAGGGCCGGATCTACGAGGGCAATCGGGTCGCCTGCGTCTACAACGTCGCCGACAAGGCGACCGAGGACCTGGTGCGCGAGGCGGACGTCGAGGAGGGCTGCCGCGCCATCGGCTTCACCCTCGGTACCCCGGGGCCGTCCCAACTCGGCGTCGTGGAGGGCATCCTGGTCGACCGCGCCTTCGTCGAGAACCGGCAGCAGAACGCCCAGGAGCTGGCGGAGGTATCCGACGTCGACCCGCCCGCCCCGCACAACATCGCCAACGCCCTGGCCGCGGCGGCCCTCGCCCGCGCCTTCGGCGTGCCCCCCACGGCCGTACGGGACGGTCTGCGGGCCTTCACCCCGGACGCCCACCGCATCGCCCACGTGGCCGACGTGGACGGCGTCGCGTACATCGACGACTCCAAGGCCACCAACACCCACGCGGCGCAGGCCTCGTTGGCGGCGTACGAGTCGATCGTGTGGATCGCGGGCGGGCTCGCCAAGGGCGCGACCTTCGACGAACTGGTCGCCCAGTCGGCGAAGCGGCTTCGCGGGGTGGTCCTCATCGGCGCCGACCGCGCCCTGATCCGCGAAGCCCTGGCGCGACACGCCCCCGAGGTACCCGTCGTCGACCTCGACCGGACCGACACTGGGGCGATGCTCGCCGCTGTCCAGGAGGCCCGGCGCCTCGCCGGCGCAGGCGACACGGTGCTGCTCGCCCCGGCCTGCGCCTCCATGGACATGTTCGTCAACTACAACCAGCGCGGTGACGCGTTCGCCCAGGCGGTGCGCGAACTCGGCGCGGGCGCCTGACGGCGCGTCCCGGCCGCGACGGTTGCTCCAGGACCCTTGGAGGGACGCGTGACTCGGATGTGGCCGGTTTCCCGTCGGCGGCCGTGCGGGGTGCCCGTCGGCCGGGCGGTGCGCAGCGATGCCCGGTAGCCGCACCGGCGGCCGGCCGCCCGTCCAGCGGACGGTCCGCCGGCCTCCCGCCGCGCGCCCCGGGCGCGACAACCCCGTGCTGCGCCTCTACGCCCGGGCGCGCAAGGCCTGGGACCGGCCGCTGACCGCCTACTACCTGATCCTCGGCGGCAGCCTGCTGATCACCGGGCTGGGCCTGGTGATGGTGTACTCGGCCTCCCAGATCACCGCGCTCCAGAAGTCGCTGCCGGGCTCCTTCTTCTTCCGCAAGCAGCTGCTGGCCGCCGCCATCGGCACCGGACTGCTGCTGGCCGCCTCCCGGATGCCGGTGAAGCTGCACCGGGCGCTGGCCTACCCGATCCTCGCGGGCGCCGTCTTCCTGATGGCCCTGGTGCAGGTGCCCGGGATAGGGATGGCGGTCAACGGCAACCAGAACTGGATCTCGCTCGGCGGCTCCTTCCAGATCCAGCCCAGTGAGTTCGGCAAGCTCGCCCTGGTGCTGTGGGGCGCCGACCTGCTCGCCCGCAAGCAGGACAAGAAGCTGCTGGCCCAGTGGAAGCACATGCTGGTGCCGCTGGTGCCGGTCTCCTTCATGCTGCTCGGGCTGATCATGCTCGGCGGCGACATGGGGACGGCGATCATCCTGACGGCGATCCTGTTCGGCCTGCTGTGGCTGGCCGGGGCGCCCACCCGGCTCTTCGTCGGGGTGCTGTCGGTCGCCGCCGCCATCGGCGTGACCCTGATCAAGACCAGCCCGAACCGGATGGCCCGGCTCCAGTGCATCGGCGCCACCGACCCCGGTCCGGGTGACGCCTGCTGGCAGGCCGTGCACGGGATCTACGCCCTGGCCTCCGGCGGGATCTTCGGTTCCGGGCTCGGTGCGAGTGTGGAGAAATGGGGCCAACTCCCGGAAGCCCACACCGACTTCATCTTCGCCGTCACCGGTGAGGAACTGGGCCTCGCGGGGACGCTGTCGGTGCTCGCCCTCTTCGCGGCTCTAGGCTATGCGGGTATCCGCGTGGCCGGACGCACGGAGGACCCCTTCGTCAGGTATGCCGCGGGAGGTGTGACCACCTGGATCACCGCTCAGGCGGTGATCAACATCGGTGCGGTGCTCGGTCTGCTGCCGATCGCCGGCGTCCCCCTCCCGCTGTTCTCCTACGGGGGATCCGCCCTGTTGCCGACCATGTTCGCCATCGGGCTGCTGATCGCCTTCGCACGCGACGAGCCCGCTGCGCGGGCGGCGCTTGCGATGCGCCACCCCCGCTTTGGTAGAAAGCGGGGGGCTGGGAGCTCCGGATCGGTTCGGAGTCCCCGGAGATGGAACACGATGCGACGGCGTGCCTCGGCGGCGCGCTCGTCCGGAGAGCGGTGAATTTCGGTGCATGTCGTACTCGCTGGTGGGGGGACCGCCGGCCACATCGAGCCCGCGCTCGCCCTCGCGGACGCCCTGCGCAGGCAGGACCCCACCGTGGGGATCACGGCCCTGGGCACCGAGCGCGGACTGGAGACCACGCTCGTTCCGCAGCGGGGCTACGACCTCGCGCTGATCCCGGCCGTACCGCTGCCGCGCAAGCCCACGCCCGAGCTGATCACCGTCCCGGGCCGGCTGCGCGGCACGATCAAGGCCGCCGAGCAGATCCTGGAGCGCACCAAGGCCGACGCCGTCGTCGGCTTCGGCGGTTACGTGGCCCTGCCCGGCTACCTCGCCGCCAAGCGCCTCGGTGTGCCGATCGTGGTCCACGAGGCCAACGCCCGCCCCGGCCTGGCCAACAAGATCGGCTCCCGGTACGCCGCCCGGGTCGCCGTCTCCACGCCCGACAGCAAGCTGAGGGACGCCCGCTACATCGGCATCCCGCTGCGCCGGACGATCGCCACCCTCGACCGTGCCGCGGCGCGCCCCGAGGCGCGGCACATGTTCGGTCTGGACCCGAACCTGCCGACGCTGCTGGTCTCCGGCGGCTCGCAGGGCGCCCGCCGCCTCAACGAGGTCGTCCAGCAGGTCGCGCCCTGGCTCCAGCAGGCCGGCATCCAGATCCTGCACGCGGTCGGCCCCAAGAACGAACTGCCGCATGTCCAGCAGATGCCGGGAATGCCTCCCTATGTCCCGGTACCGTACCTGGAGCGTATGGACCTCGCGTACGCCGCGGCCGACATGATGCTCTGCCGCGCGGGCGCGATGACCGTCGCCGAACTCTCCGCCGTCGGGCTCCCGGCCGCCTACGTCCCGCTGCCCATCGGCAACGGCGAACAGCGGCTCAACGCCCAGCCGGTGGTCAAGGCCGGTGGCGGACTGCTCGTCGACGACGCCGAACTGACCCCCGACTGGGTTCGGGAGAACGTCCTGCCCGTGCTCGCCAACCCGCACCGGCTGTACGAGATGTCCCGCGCCGCCAGCGAGTTCGGCCGCCGGGACGCCGACGACCTGCTCGTCGGCATGGTGTACGAGGCGATCGCCGCGAGTCGCGCGCATCGTTAGACGCGGTTCTTCCGTGTGAGCGAAAGGACAGGGAGCGTGGCCGGATCCGCCACCGCCGAGCGCGGGGCACGCCAGCAGGAGTCGTCCGGCCCGCCCCTCGTCCGGAGACTGGGCCCACGCCGGGTTCGTATGATCATCATCATCGCGATGGTCGTCATCCTCCTCGGCGCGGGCGGTGTCTGGGCGTTGTACGGCTCGCAGTGGCTGCGCGTCGACCACGTCTCCGTGTCCGGCACCGACGTGCTGACACCTCAGAAGGTGCGCGACGCCGCCGCCGTACCGGTCGGATCGCCGCTCGTCTCCGTCGACACCGAGGCGATCGAGGCGCGTCTGCGCCGTGAACTCCCCCGGATCGACGAGGTCGACGTGGTGCGTTCCTGGCCCGACGGAATCGGCTTGAAAGTGACCGAGCGCCAGCCGGTTCTCCTGGTGCGAAAAGGGTCGAACTTCGTCGAAGTGGACGATGAGGGCGTCCGTTTCGCCACGGTTTCCGAACCCCCGAAGAACGTACCGTTCCTCGAATTGACCCTCCCCTCCTCGGGTTCGGCCGCCGCGAGCCTGCGCCGGTTCGGCGAGGACCGGCTGGTGCGCGAGGCGGTGAAGGCGGCCGGCGACATTCCGGGCGCCGTCGCGAAGCAGACCCGCTCCCTCAAGGTCCGTTCCTACGACGACATCTCGCTGGAGTTGGGCGACGGCCGCACGGTCGTCTGGGGGAGTGCCGAGAACGGCGCCCTGAAAGCCCGTACACTCACCGCTCTCATGAAAGCCTCCCCGGCCGCGCGGTACTTCGATGTCAGCGCTCCCACGGCCCCTGCGTCATCAGGGAGTTGACGCACATCCGCGCAGGCCAGCACCCTGGTTGGGCAGCGACACGGCTGATCACATAGGGTGAAAAGAAAAACGGGAGGTTCGGCGTGTTCGTTGAACGGGCGCCACTTGTCGACTTAGTGTCCTGTTCAGAAGACTCCAAGGAACAGACACACTGGTAACCCTAAACTTCAGCGTTAGGGTTCGGGTCGGCGAAACGGACCGTCCCATTCGGCATCAGTCGTCGGATTCGCACCACCTGCGAGGCGACGACACGTAACTCGAGGCGAGAGGCCTTCGACGTGGCAGCACCGCAGAACTACCTCGCAGTCATCAAAGTCATCGGTGTCGGCGGCGGTGGTGTCAATGCCATCAACCGGATGATCGAGGTCGGTCTCAAGGGCGTCGAGTTCATCGCCATCAACACCGACGCGCAGGCGCTGTTGATGAGCGACGCCGACGTCAAGCTCGACGTCGGCCGCGAACTCACCCGCGGACTCGGCGCCGGCGCCAACCCGGCCGTCGGCCGCAAGGCCGCCGAGGACCACCGCGAGGAGATCGAGGAGGTCCTCAAGGGGGCCGACATGGTCTTCGTGACGGCCGGTGAAGGCGGCGGCACCGGCACCGGCGGCGCGCCCGTCGTGGCCAACATCGCCCGCTCCCTGGGCGCCCTCACCATCGGCGTGGTCACCCGCCCGTTCACCTTCGAGGGACGGCGCCGCGCCAACCAGGCCGAGGACGGCATCGCCGAACTCCGCGAAGAGGTCGACACCCTCATCGTCATCCCGAACGACCGGCTGCTGTCCATCTCGGACCGCCAGGTCTCGGTGCTGGACGCCTTCAAGTCGGCCGACCAGGTCCTGCTCTCCGGTGTCCAGGGCATCACCGACCTGATCACCACGCCGGGCCTCATCAACCTCGACTTCGCCGACGTCAAGTCGGTCATGTCCGAGGCCGGTTCGGCCCTCATGGGCATCGGCTCGGCCCGCGGCGACGACCGCGCGGTGGCCGCCGCCGAGATGGCGATCTCCTCGCCGCTCCTGGAGGCCTCCATCGACGGCGCCCGGGGCGTGCTGCTCTCCATCTCCGGCGGCTCCGACCTCGGCCTGTTCGAGATCAACGAGGCCGCCCAGCTGGTCAGCGAGGCCGCCCACCCCGAGGCCAACATCATCTTCGGCGCGGTCATCGACGACGCGCTCGGCGACGAGGTCCGCGTCACGGTGATCGCGGCAGGCTTCGACGGGGGCCAGCCCCCGGCCCGCCGGGAGACCGTCATCGGCTCCTCCTCGGCCTCGGCCCGCCGCGAGGAGCCCACTCCGGTGCGCCAGCCCGAGAGCCGCCCGTCCTTCGGCTCGCTCGGCAGCGTCACGCCGAAGGAGGAGCCGGAGCCGGTGCCCGAGCCGGTGGCCGACCTCCCGGTCTCCCCGCCCGTACCGCCGTCGCGGACCTACTCGGACAGCGCGGCCGAGGAGCTGGACGTGCCGGACTTCCTGAAGTGATAGGACGGCGCGAGAGCGTGAGCGGCGCGCACTTCGCCTTCACCGACCGGTGGGGCGGGGTGAGCGCCGCTCCGTATGAGCAGCTCAACCTGGGCGGCGCGGTCGGCGACGACCTCGAGGCCGTACGCACCAACCGGGAGCTGGCCGCCAAGTCGCTGGGCCTGGACGCGGCGCGGGTGGTCTGGATGAACCAGGTGCACGGTGCCGACGTCGCCGAGGTCGAGGGGCCGTGGACCACCCAGCTGACCCCGGAGGTCGACGCACTGGTCACCGCGACGCGCGGGCTCGCCCTCGCCGTGCTGACCGCCGACTGCGTGCCGGTCCTGCTGGCCGACCCGGTCGCCGGGGTGGTCGCCGCGGCCCACGCCGGACGGCCCGGCATGATCAAGGGGATCGTGCCCGCCGCGGTGGACGCCATGGAGTCGCTCGGCGCCGACCCCGCCCGGATCGTCGCCCGCACCGGCCCCTCCGTGTGCGGCCGGTGCTACGAGGTGCCGGAGGCGATGCGCGCCGAGGTCGCCGCGCTGGAGCCGACGGCGCACGCCGAGACGAGCTGGGGCACTCCCGCGGTGGACGTCGCCGCCGGCGTGCACGCGCAGCTCGACCGGCTCGGGGTGCGCGACCGGGAGCAGTCGCCGGTGTGCACGCTGGAGTCGGACGATCACTTCTCGTACCGCCGCGACCGCGCCACGGGGCGACTCGCGGGATATGTCTGGCTGGACTGATGGACATGACGGACCGTAGGGACGAACTCGCCGCGAACCTGGCGAAGGTGGAGGAGCGCATCGCCCGCGCGTGTGAGGCCGCAGGGCGCGGGCGGGAGGAGGTGACCCTCATCGTGGTCACCAAGACCTACCCGGCCGGCGATGTGCGGATCCTGGCGGAACTCGGCGTGCGGCACGTCGCGGAGAACAAGGACCAGGACGCCGCGCCGAAGGCCGCGGAGTGTTCGGATCTGCCTCTTCGGTGGCACTTCGTCGGTCAGTTGCAGACCAACAAGGCGCGATCCGTGGTCGGTTACGCGGACTTCGTGCAGTCCGTCGACCGTTCCCGGCTGGTGACCTCGCTGTCGAAGGAGGCCGTGCGGGCCGGGCGCGAGGTCGGCTGTCTCGTCCAGGTCGCGCTCGACGCGGGCGAGAGCGCACGCGGGGAGCGGGGCGGCGTGGCCCCGGGCGGGGTCGCGGAGTTGGCCGCTCTCGTCGCAGACGCGCCGGGACTGCGCCTTGACGGACTGATGACCGTCGCACCGCTGACCGGGGAGTACGCGGGGCGCCAACAGGCCGCCTTCGGGCGGTTGATGGATTTGTCGACTGACCTGCGCCGAGCCCATCCGGCTGCGAACATGGTGTCTGCGGGGATGAGTGCGGACCTCGAGGAGGCCGTGGCGGCCGGGGCGACACATGTGCGCGTCGGCACTGCGGTACTCGGAGTCCGCCCCCGGCTCGGGTAACGTCGCCAGGAAGTCGGACCACAGCAGAAAATATGGTCATTACCGCCGAAAGGCGGGCACAAGGGCCACGTGGATCGCGGGACTTGGCAGTCGAGAGCCGATCCACCACAGAGCGGAGGACTCAGAGCATGGCCGGCGCGATGCGCAAGATGGCGGTCTACCTCGGCCTCGTGGAGGACGATGGTTACGACGGCCGGGGTTTCGACCCCGATGACGACTTCGAACCCGAGCTCGACCCGGAACCCGAGCGGGACCACCGGCGACACGAGCCGTCCCACCAGTCGCACGGAGCACATCAGTCCCAAAGGGACGAAGAGGTGCGTATCGTGCAGCCACCGGCACCACGTGAGCCGGTGGCTCGCTCCGCTTCGCCCATCGCGGAATCCGGGCGTCCGGCGCGCATCGCGCCCGTGGCGTCCATCACACAAGAACGTCAGTCCCTGGAGAAGAACGCACCGGTGATCATGCCCAAGGTCGTGTCGGAACGAGAGCCGTACCGGATCACCACGCTCCACCCCCGGACCTACAACGAGGCCCGTACCATCGGGGAACACTTCCGTGAGGGCACCCCGGTGATCATGAATCTGACTGAGATGGATGACACAGACGCGAAGCGACTTGTCGACTTTGCTGCCGGTTTGGTGTTTGGTCTTCACGGCAGCATCGAGCGGGTGACGCAGAAGGTGTTCCTGTTGTCGCCTGCTAACGTCGATGTCACGGCGGAGGACAAGGCCCGCATCGCAGAGGGCGGGTTCTTCAACCAGAGCTGAGACGCACGACCGGAACAAGCAGTACAGAGCAGCAGGAAACAGGGGAGAGGGAAGCACCGAACATGAGCGTGGTCCTGGATGTCGTTCGCATCGCGCTGATGGTGTTCCTTCTGGTGCTCATCTTCCGGTTGGTCATGGACTACGTCTTCCAGTTCGCCCGCTCGTGGCAACCCGGCAAGGCGATGGTGGTCGTTCTGGAGGCCACCTACACTGTCACCGATCCACCGCTCAAGCTTCTACGGCGGGTCATTCCGCCGTTGCGTCTCGGGGGCGTGGCGCTCGACCTGTCCTTCTTCGTACTGATGATCATCGTCTACATCCTGATCTCGATCGTGAGCCGGCTGTGAGCGATGTGAACTACCGTCTTGCCGATGCCGACGACTACGTTGAGGTGAAGAGATGCCGTTGACCCCCGAGGACGTGCGGAACAAGCAGTTCACGACCGTCCGCCTCCGAGAAGGCTATGACGAGGACGAGGTCGATGCCTTCCTCGATGAGGTCGAAGCCGAACTGACCCGACTGCTCCGCGAGAACGAGGACCTGCGCGCCAAACTGGCCGCGGCCACGCGCGCTGCTGCCCAGAACCAGCAGAACATGCGCAAGCCGCCGGAGCAGGACCAGCAGCAGGGCGGTATGCAGCAGGGGATGCCTCAGCAGGGTATGCCCCCGCAGGGCATGCCGCAGCAGGGGATGCCTCAGCAGGGCATGCCGCAGCAGGGGATGCCCCAGCAGGGCATGCGCGGTCCGGGCGCTCCGGTTCCCGCCGGCATATCGGGCCCGCCGCAGCAGCAGATGGGTGGCCCCATGGGTGGCCCGCCCCAGCTGCCGAGCGGTGCCCCGCAGCTGCCTGCCGGTCCCGGTGGCGGCCAGGGTGGTCCGCAGGGTCCCGGCCCGATGGGTCAGGGTCCGATGGGCCAGGGTCCGATGGGTCAGGGCCCCATGGGTCAGGGTCCGATGGGTCAGGGCCCCATGGGCGGTCAGCCTCCGATGCAGCAGCAGATGGGTGGCCCGATGGGCGGCCCCATGGGTGGTCCCATGGGTGGCGGCGGTCCGATGGGCGGCCCCGGTCAGGGCCCCGGTGGCGACAGCGCCGCCCGTGTCCTCTCGCTGGCCCAGCAGACCGCCGACCAGGCGATCGCCGAGGCCCGTTCCGAGGCCAACAAGATCGTCGGTGAGGCTCGCAGCCGCGCCGAGGGTCTTGAGCGGGACGCCCGTGCCAAGGCCGACGCCCTGGAGCGGGACGCGCAGGAGAAGCACCGCGTCGCCATGGGCTCCCTGGAGTCCGCCCGCGCTACGCTGGAGCGCAAGGTCGAGGACCTGCGCGGCTTCGAGCGCGAGTACCGTACGCGCCTGAAGTCGTACCTCGAGTCCCAGCTGCGTCAGCTGGAGACCCAGGCCGACGACTCCCTCGCCCCGCCGCGCAGCCCGGCAGCGCCCTCCCTGCCGCCGTCCCCGGCGCCTTCCATGGCTCCGGCCGGCGCGAGCGCCCCGTCCTACGGTGCCGGTGCGCCGGGCATGGGTGCTCCGAGCCCGGCCGCGCCGTCCTACGGCGGTCAGCAGCAGATGTCTCCGGCCATGACTCAGCCGATGGCGCCGGTGCGTCCGCAGGGTCCCTCCCCGATGGGCCAGGCTCCCTCGCCGATGCGCGGTTTCCTCATCGACGAGGACGACAACTGACGGCCAGTAGTACGCCTTAGGCGTCGGCAGCGTTCAAAGGGCGGGCCCCGGATATCGATCCGGGGTCCCGCCCTTTTTACGCGTGTTGACGACGGTGACGGTGTCTACGGCGGTGACGGCAGTGACGACAGTGACAGTCGGTGACGATAGTGACAGCAGTGACGACAGTGACAGCGGTGACGGCGGTGACGCGGTCGGCGGACAAGGCGAAGGGCCCGGCCCCCCTGGGGGAGCCGGGCCCTTGTGGCGCCGGGACCTACGCCTTGCGCAGGCGGAAGGTCAGCGTCAGGCCCTCGTCCGAGAACGGGGTGCCGTAGGTGTCGTCCGCCTCGCCCTGGGCGAAGTCCGTGGCGAGGACCTCGTCGGCGATCAGGGCGGAGTGACCGGTCAGGGCGTCGACGGTGGCCGGGTCGGTCGCGCTCCAGCGGAGCGCGATGCGGTCGGCGACATCGAGGCCGCTGTTCTTGCGGGCCTCCTGGATCAGGCGGATCGCGTCACGGGCGAGGCCCGCGCGGCGCAGCTCCTCGGTGATCTCCAGGTCGAGGGCGACCGTCGCGCCGGAGTCGGAGGCGACCGACCAGCCCTCGCGCGGGGTCTCCGTGATGATCACCTCGTCGGGGGCGAGGGTGATCGTCTCGCCGTCGACCTCCACCGACGCCGTGCCCTCGCGCAGGGCGAGAGAGAGCGCGGCCGCGTCGGCGTTCGCCACGGCCTTCGCCACGTCCTGGACGCGCTTGCCGAACCGCTTGCCCAGGGCGCGGAAGTTGGCCTTGGCGGTGGTGTCGACCAGCGACCCGCCCACCTCGGAGAGGGACGCCAGCGACTCGACGTTCAGCTCCTCCGTGATCTGCGTGTGCAGCTCCGGGGAGAGGGTGTCGAAGCCGGTGGCCGCGATCAGCGCGCGGCTGAGCGGCTGGCGGGTCTTCACGCCCGACTCCGCGCGCGTGGCGCGGCCCAGCTCCACCAGGCGGCGGACCAGGACCATCTGCCGCGACAGCTCCGGGTCGATCGCGGAGAGGTCCGCCTCCGGCCAGGACGACAGATGCACGGACTCCGGGGCGCCCGGGGCGACCGGCACGATCAGGTCCTGCCAGACCCGCTCGGTGATGAACGGGGTCAGCGGGGCCATCAGCTTGGTGACCGTCTCCACGACCTCGTGCAGGGTGCGCAGCGCGGCCTTGTCGCCCTGCCAGAAGCGGCGGCGGGAGCGCCGGACGTACCAGTTGGACAGGTCGTCGACGAACGCCGAGAGGAGCTTGCCGGCGCGCTGGGTGTCGTACGCCTCCAAGGACTGCGTCACCTGGTCGGTGAGCGCGTGCAGCTCGGAGAGCAGCCAGCGGTCCAGGAGCGGGCGGTCGGCCGGGGCCGGGTCGGCCTCGGACGGCGCCCAGCCGGACGTACGGGCGTACAGGGCCTGGAAGGCGACCGTGTTCCAGTACGTGAGGAGCGTCTTGCGGACGACCTCCTGGATGGTGCCGTGGCCCACCCTGCGGGCCGCCCACGGGGAGCCGCCGGCCGCCATGAACCAGCGGACCGCGTCGGCGCCGTGCTGGTCCATCAGCGGGATCGGCTGCAGGATGTTGCCCAGGTGCTTGGACATCTTGCGGCCGTCCTCGGCGAGGATGTGGCCCAGGCAGACCACGTTCTCGTACGACGACTTGTCGAAGACCAGGGTGCCGACCGCCATCAGCGTGTAGAACCAGCCGCGGGTCTGGTCGATGGCCTCGGAGATGAACTGCGCCGGGTAGCGGGACTCGAACAGTTCCTTGTTCTTGTACGGGTAGCCCCACTGCGCGAACGGCATGGAACCCGAGTCGTACCAGGCGTCGATGACCTCGGGCACGCGCGTGGCCGTCTTCGCGCACTGGGGGCACGCGAAGGTGACGTCGTCGATGAACGGGCGGTGCGGGTCCAGCTCGGACTGGTCGGTGCCGGTCAGCTCGGTCAGTTCCGCGCGGGAGCCGACGACGGTGAGGTGGTCGTCCTCGCAGCGCCAGATCGGCAGCGGGGTGCCCCAGTAGCGGCTGCGGGACAGCGCCCAGTCGATGTTGTTGTTCAGCCAGTCGCCGAAGCGGCCGTGCTTGACCGTGTCCGGGAACCAGTTGGTCTTCTCGTTCTCCTGGAGGAGACGGTCCTTGACGGCCGTCGTGCGGATGTACCAGGAGGGCTGCGCGTAGTAGAGGAGCGCGGTGTGGCAGCGCCAGCAGTGCGGGTAGCTGTGCTCGTACGGGATGTGCCGGAAGAGGAGGCCGCGCTGCTGGAGGTCCTCGGTCAGCTTTTCGTCCGCCTTCTTGAAGAAGACGCCGCCGACCATCGGGACGGACTCCTCGAAGGCGCCGTCCGGGCGGACCGGGTTGACCACGGGCAGGCCGTAGGAGCGGCAGACCTTGAGGTCGTCCTCACCGAAGGCGGGGGACTGGTGGACCAGACCCGTGCCGTCCTCGGTGGTGACGTAATCGGCGTTGACGACGTAGTGCGTCTCGACGTCGGCCGGGAACTCCACGAGCTCGAACGGACGTTGATAGGACCAGCGCTCCATCTCGGCGCCGGTGAAGGTCTGGCCGGTGGTCTCCCAGCCCTCGCCGAGCGCCTTGGCGAGCAGCGGCTCGGCGACGACGAGCTTCTCCTCGCCGTCGGTCGCGACGACGTAGGTGACCTCGGGGTGCGCGGCCACGGCCGTGTTGGAGACCAGGGTCCAGGGGGTCGTCGTCCAGACCAGGAGAGCGGCCTGGCCGGCGAGCGGACCGGAGGTGAGCGGGAAACGGACGTACACGGACGGGTCGACGACCGTCTCGTAGCCCTGGGCCAGCTCGTGGTCGGAGAGGCCGGTGCCGCAGCGGGGGCACCAGGGGGCGACGCGGTGGTCCTGGACCAGCAGCCCCTTGTTGAAGATCTCCTTGAGCGACCACCAGACCGACTCGATGTACTCGGGGTCCATCGTGACGTAGGCGTCGTCGAGGTCGACCCAATAGCCCATGCGGGTCGTCAGCTCGGAGAAGGCGTCGGTGTGGCGCAGCACGGACTCGCGGCACCGGGCGTTGAAGTCGGCGATGCCGTACGCCTCGATGTCCTTCTTGCCGGAGAAGCCCAGCTCCTTCTCGACCGCCAGCTCCACGGGGAGGCCGTGGCAGTCCCAGCCGGCCTTGCGGGCCACGTGGTAGCCGCGCATGGTGCGGAAGCGGGGGAAGACGTCCTTGAAGACGCGTGCCTCGATGTGGTGCGCGCCGGGCATGCCGTTCGCGGTGGGCGGGCCCTCGTAGAACACCCACTCGGGGCGGCCCTCGGACTGCTCCAGGCTCTTGGCAAAGATCTTCTGCTCGCGCCAGAAGTCGAGCACGGCGTGCTCGAGGGCGGGCAGGTCGACCTGGGCGGGCACCTGGCGGTACTGCGTCATCGATCTTCCTCCGGCGGACGTACTGCCTTCCGTCGGAGGGACGAGAGCCGTCTTGCCTGTCTACGCCGTGTGCGGCGCGCTCCCGCGGTACCACCCTCCTTGGCCCTCCGGTGCGCCGTACGCGCCGGTGAGCCCGCTCATTGGGGGCGCGATGCCGGTTCTACCGACCCTTCCAGGGCTTTCTTCCGGCGGCTCCGGGGTGATCTTCACGTCGCGCTCGCCCCCGGGCTTCCACCGTCCCCGGGTCGCTCTGGGCTGCGTACGCCGCTACTCGTCCCCATCCAAGCTTTTCGCTCCGCCCAGTGTACGGCGCCGGGCCGACAGTGGCCGACCGGTTTACCGGGCCCTCGTGGGCGGGGTGCGGACGGGTCCGGGATGACCCGATTGGTGGTGGATCCGGAGGGAACTCGTGTTCGGCTTCCGGGGCGGTCGGCTCGACGGATTACCCCGCGGGGAGCTGGGCACAACGCAGGCAGGCTTGCCGCGTGGCGCGAGCGAGGCGGGCGATTCGGGCGGTGTGCCCCGTTGCCGCGGGCCTCGAGTCGATTTATCGTCCCAGCACGATTCGCGCGCAAGATCACAGTATGTGAAGGGGCCGCGGCCATGGTGGCGAAAAAGACCGCCGTACAGCAGCCGGCGTCCGGTCGGTCCACGGCTGCCTTCGGCGGTGGTGGGGCCACGGACGCCAAGGCTGTGGGCGGGAGGAAGAACGGTCGGGGTGGGGGCGCCGCGCGTGCCGCCCCGGCGCGGGCCGAGCGGGCGGCGGCGGGCGGGGACTCCTTGAAGGGCGGGTCGGAGGAGGTCGGATCCAGGAACGCGGTGGCCAGGAACGTGGTGGCCAGGGACGGGACGGCCAGGGACGGGGCGGATCTGGAGGGGGTGGGCAGTGAGGCCGTGGCCAGGAATGCGGTGGATCGGGAGGGAGTGGCCCGGGAGGCGGTGGCTGAGATGGCGGTCGGCAAGACGGCGGCTGTGAAGAAGACGGCCGGCAAGAAGGCTGCCGCTGAGAAAGGCGGTTCCGAGAAGGGCGCCGGGAAGAAGGGCGCCGGCAAGAAGAGCGCGGCGAAGAAGAGCGCTGCCAAAGAGGCTGCGGCTGTGGCCAAGGAGACCGTCGGCAAGAAGGCGGCTGCCAAGGAGACGGCTGCCAGGAAGGCCGCGGCCACGGACGTGGCGGCCGATGAACCGACGGCCGGAAAGCCGGCAGCGGTGAAAACGCCTGCCAAGAAGGCCGCCGGCAAGAACGCGACCGCCAAGAAGGCGGCGGCCGGGAAATCGGCGGCCAAGGACACCGAGGCCAAGGACACCGCGTCCGAGAAGCCGGCGGCCACGCCGGTGCCAAGGAAGTCGGCCGCCAAGTCGGCCGCCAAGTCGGCCGCCAAGTCGGCCGCCAAGTCAGCCGCCAAGAAGGCGGTCGCGAAGAAGGCCGTCGCGAAGAAGGCGGCGGCCAAGAAGACGCTCGCCGAGAAGGCGGCGGCCAAGAAGGTCGCCGTCACCGGGAACGCAGGCCGCGCCGAGGGCGTGGCCGCGACGAGGGCGGGAAGGAAGAGCACGGCCAAGAAGGTGGGCGCGGCCTCGGCCGCGGAGCAGACGGGAGCCACGACAGTGGTTGCGAAGAAGACTCCTGGCACGGCCACGGCGGCGAAGACCGCCGTTCCCAAAGCACGCCTCGCCGCGGTGGAGCCCGGCGACCTCGCGGTGCGCCCCGGTGAGGAGCCCTGGACTCCTGAGGAGGTCGAGGAGGCCCGCGCCGAACTGCAGTCCGAGCAGGAACGGCTGCGCACGGAGCTGGCCTCGTCCGAGACCGCTCTCGTGGGCCTGATGCGGGACTCGGGGGACGGCGCCGGGGACGACCAGGCGGACACCGGGACGAAGAACATCACCCGGGAGCACGAGCTGGCGCTGGCCGCCAACGCGCGCGAGATGCTGATCCAGACCGAGCACGCCCTGGAGCGGCTGGACGCGGGCACCTACGGCCTGTGCGAGAACTGCGGCAAGCCCATCGGCAAGGCCAGGATGCAGGCCTTCCCCCGGGCCACGCTGTGTGTCGAGTGCAAGCAGAAGCAGGAGCGGCGGTACTGATCGCGCCGGGGTCGGGAGGCGTGTCGTACCCTCGTCCTCAGTCAGGTACCTAGGTTGAGGGACTCACGTGGCAGAGGCGGAGCGCATCATCGGTACGCCGGACACTCCAGACGCGGCAGGGGCCGAGCCGGAGCAGTCGTCCGGCGCGGACGGCCGGCAGGCCGCCGAGGCACGGCCCCGGGGCAGGCGCCGGATCGCCGTGCTGTTCGCGGTGGCCGCGTTCGCGTACGCCCTCGACCTGATCAGCAAGATGATCGTGGTCGCCAAGCTGGAGCACCATCCGCCGATCGAGGTCATCGGGGACTGGCTGCGGTTCGAGGCCATCCGCAACGCGGGCGCGGCCTTCGGCTTCGGCGAGGCCTTCACGATCATCTTCACGGTGATCGCGGCGGCGGTGATCGTGGTGATCGCGCGGCTGGCCCGCAAGCTGTACAGCCTGCCCTGGGCGATCGCGCTGGGGCTGCTGCTGGGCGGCGCGCTGGGCAACCTCACCGACCGGATCTTCCGTTCGCCGGGGGTGTTCGAGGGCGCGGTGGTGGACTTCATCGCGCCGAAGCACTTCGCGGTCTTCAACCTCGCGGACTCGGCGATCGTCTGCGGCGGCATCCTGATCGTGCTGCTGTCCTTCAAGGGCCTCGACCCCGACGGGACCGTCCACAAGGACTGAGGGGCTTGTTGACGGCGTTGTCGCAGGCGTCCGGCATACTCGACGAGTGAGCACGATTCCCGAGATCCGTACCCTGCCCGTGCCGGACGGCCTGGAGGGCGAGCGCGTCGACGCCGCCATCTCCCGCATGTTCGGCTTCTCCCGTACGAAGGCCGCGGAGCTCGCCGCGGCGGGGAAGGTCTCGGTCGACGGCTCGGTGGTCGGCAAATCCGAGCGGGTGAGCGGCGGGGCCTGGCTGGAGGTCGAGATGCCGCAAGCCCCCGCGCCCGTGCAGATCGTCGCCGAGCCGGTCGAGGGCATGGAGATCGTGCACGACGACGAGGACGTGGTCGTGATCGTCAAGCCGGTCGGCGTGGCGGCGCACCCGTCGCCCGGCTGGAGCGGCCCGACCGTCATCGGCGGTCTGGCGGCCGCCGGCTACCGCATCTCCACCTCCGGTGCCGCCGAGCGCCAGGGCATCGTGCACCGTCTCGACGTCGGCACCTCCGGCCTGATGGTGGTCGCCAAGTCGGAGCGGGCGTACACCTCGCTCAAGCGCCAGTTCAAGGAGCGCACGGTCGACAAGCGCTACCACACGCTCGTCCAGGGCCACCCGGACCCGACCAGCGGCACCATCGACGCCCCCATCGGCCGGCACCCGAACCACGACTACAAGTGGGCCGTCACGGCCGAGGGCAAGCCGTCCGTCACGCACTACGACCTGATCGAGGCGTTCCGCGCGGCCTCCCTGCTGGACGTGAAGCTGGAGACGGGCCGTACGCACCAGATCCGCGTCCACATGGCCGCCCACCGCCACCCCTGCGTCGGTGACCTCACCTACGGTGCCGACCCGACGCTCGCCAAGCGTCTGCGGCTGACCCGCCAGTGGCTGCACGCGGTGCGGCTGGGCTTCGAGCACCCCGGCGACGGGCAGTGGGCGGAGTTCGCCAGCGACTACCCGGCCGACCTCCAGAAGGCCCTGGACCAGGTCCGCGAGGAGACGTACGGATGAGCGGCACACGCGCGTACTCGGTCCGGGTGGCCGAGGACCCCGCCGCCCTGGAGCTGTGCTTCGCGGTGCGCAAGGAGGTCTTCGTCGCCGAGCAGGGCGTCCCCGAGGACCTGGAGTACGACGCGTACGACGCCGGAGCGCTGCACGTGCTGGCGGTGCGGGAGGACGGCGTACCGCTGGGCACCGGGCGGCTGCTGTACGGCCCCGAGGTGGCCGCGGCGAAGACCGGTGGGGATCCGGCGGTCGGGTCGCTCGGGCGGCTCGCCGTGACACGCGAGGCGCGCGGTCTCGGCGTCGGGGTCGCGCTGGTGCGGGCCATCGAGGAGGCGGCACGCGCGCGTGGCCTCGCGGCGGTGGACCTGCACGCGCAGACCCAGGCGCTCGGCTTCTACGAGCGGCTGGGGTACGAGGCGTACGGCCCGGAGGACCTGGAGGCGGGGATTCCGCACCGCTCCATGCGGCGTTCGCTCCAGGGGTGGTGAGGCATGCGACGCTGGACGGCTGGATGTTCTTGATCGTCTAGACGCCCGGAGCGCCGCCCGTGGACCAGCTGGCCCTGTTGTTCGTGCTGTTGCTCGGGGCCGTGGTGAGCGTCCCGGTCGGGGACCGCTTCGGGCTGCCGTCCCCGGTGCTGATGACCCTGCTGGGGATCGTCCTCGCGGTGCTCGAATTCGTGCCCAACGTGGACATCCCGCCCGACCTGATCCTGCCGCTGGTGCTGCCGCCGCTGCTCTACGCGGCCGTACGGCGCACCTCGTGGCGGCAGTTCACGGCCAACAAACGGCCGATCTTCCTGCTGGCCGTGGCGCTGGTGTTCGTCACGACGGTCTGCGTGGCCGCCGTCGCGCACGCGGTGGTGCCCGGGCTGCCCCTGGCCGCGGCCGTCGCGCTGGGCGCCCTGGTCGCGCCGCCCGACCCGGTGGCCGCGACCGCCGTCGCCGGGCAGCTGGGGCTGCCCCGCCGGCTCGTCTCCATCCTTGAGGGCGAGGGGCTGTTCAACGACGTCACCGCCATCGTGCTGTACCACGTGGCGATCGCCGCCGTCGTCAGCGGGGAGTTCGCGGCCGGCGAGGCCGCGCTCGAACTGGTGCTGTCCGCCGTGGTCGCGGTCGCCGTGGGCGTCGGGCTCGGGTGGGGCGCCAACAGAGTGCTCGATCTGCTCGGGGACGCGACCCTTCAGATCGGGCTCACCCTGCTGGTGCCGTACGCGGCGTACGTGCTGGCCGAGGAGTTGCACGGGTCGGGTGTGCTGGCCGTGCTGATGTGCGCGCTCTTCCTCGCGGAGTACGCGACCGACCCCGACGACGTGCTGACCCGGCTCGCCGGGCACGCCTTCTGGGACATCGTCGACACGCTCGTGACGGGGGTCGCGTTCGGACTCATCGGCCTGGAGCTGCACAACGCGATCCGTACGGCGTCCGGGCGGTGGGGCGAGATGCTCGGCTGGGCGGGGATCGTGCTGGTCGTGGTGGTCCTCGTACGGCTGGTGTGGCTGCTGCCTGCGACCTGGCTGACGAAACGGCTGCACGCGCGGCGGGACTACGAGGACATCCCGATGAGCTGGCGGGAGACCGTGATCATGTGGTGGTCGGGGATGCGCGGGGTGGTGTCGGTGGCGCTGGCGCTCGCGATTCCGCTGCGGACGGACGCGGGGGATCCGTTTCCCGACCGGGACGAGATCGTCTTCATCGCCTTCGGGGTGATCATGGGGACGCTGGTGGTGCAGGGGCTGACGCTGCCGTGGCTGGTGAGGCGGCTGGGGGTGCGGGCCGACACCGAGCGGGAGAAGGAGTTCGAGCGGGAGCTGGCGGTGCGGGCGGCGAAGGCGGCGAAGCGGAGGCTGCGGGAGATCGAGGCGGCGGAGGAACTGCCGGAGGAACTGTCCGAGCAGATGCTGCGGCGGGCCTTCGAGATCGGGGTGCGGATCAGTCCCGAGATGGGCGAGGAGGAGCGGCGGGAGGGGCACGAGCAGCGGGTGCGGAGGCTGAAGCGGGTGCGGCGGATCCAGGGGGAGATGCTGAGCGCGGCGCGGCACGAGGTGCTGGCGGCGCGGAGCGAGGCGGGGGCGGATCCGGAGGTGGTGGACCGGGTGCTGCGGCAGCTGGACGTCCGCAGCCTGCGGTGAGCCGCCCCCTGCCCCAGCTTTCGGTGAGCCGCCCCCGCCTCAGCCTTCGGTGAACCGCTCCCCACCCCAGCCTTCGGTGAACCGCCCCCCTCCTTCGGGCGCACCGGTCAGCGGCCCGCCCGCGGCGGCTCGTGGGCGCGGCGGGGCGCCCCGTCGGGGGAGGACGACGGGCCGGGGACCCGGCCCGGGGGCAGCGCCGCGTCCGCCGTGTTGACCCGCGGGAGCGCGTACGGGTGCTCCTTGGCCAGCCAGCGGATCATCTCCTCGCGGACCGTGACCCGCACCTTCCAGATGTCGTCGGCGTCCTTCGCCGTCACCAGGGCCCGCACCTGCATGGTGTTGGGAGTGGTGTCCGTCACGTCCAGACCGCAGGCGCGGCCGTCCCAGGCCGGGCACGCGCGCAGGATGTCGCGCAGCTTCTCGCGCATCGCCTCCACCGGGGCGGTGTGGTCCACGTGCCAGTAGACGATGCCGGTCATCTGCGGGGTGCCCCGCGACCAGTTCTCGAACGGCTTCGACGTGAAGTACGACACCGGCATGGTGATCCGGCGCTCGTCCCACGTCCGGACCGTCAGGAAGGTCAGGGTGATCTCCTCGACCGTGCCCCACTCGCCGTCCACCACGACCGTGTCGCCGATGCGCACCATGTCGCCGAAGGCGATCTGGAGCCCGGCGAACATGTTGCTGAGCGTCGACTGGGCGGCCACACCGGCGACGATGCCGAGGATGCCGGCCGAGGCCAGCAGCGAGGCGCCCGCCGCCCGCATGGCCGGGAACGTCAGCAGCATCGCCGCCACCGCCACCACCCCGACGACGGCCGCCACCACCCGCATGATCAGCGACACCTGGGTCCGCACCCGCCGCACCCGGGCGGGGTCGCGGTGGGCGCGCGCATAGCGGGAGTACGTGGTCTCGACGACCGCGGCCGCGATCCGGATCACCAGCCAGGCCGCCGAGCCGATCAGCACCAGGGTGAGCGTCCGGCCGATGCCGACACGGTGGTCCTCCAGCAGCTGCGCCTGGTCGTACGAGCCTCTCAGCAGGGCCGCGCACAGCACCAGTTGGTACGGGATCCGGCCGCGCCGCAGCAGACCCCACAAGGGGGTCTCACCGTGCCGGGCGTCGGCCTTGCGCAGCAGAAGGTCGGTGGCCCAGCCGATGAGCAGTGTCAGCACGACCGAGCCGCCGACCACGATCACGGGTCGGAGCAGATTCTCCATGCCAACGAACGTAACCGGGACGGCGGGGTCCTGAACATGTGAGTTCTGTGCAGAGACGTGCGCACGGCGTTGTCAGTGCCGGCTGGCACCATGGGCGCATGAACATCATGCTCTTTCACTCGACCTTCGGCCTGCGGCCCGCGGTGCGCGACGCGGCGGACCGGCTGCGCGCCGCCGGGCACGAGGTGTGGACGCCCGACCTCTTCGAGGGGCGCACGTTCGACACGGTCGAGGAGGGCATGGCCCACAACACGCAGGTCGGCAAGGACGAGTTGCTGAGAAGAGCCGTGCTGGCCGCCGCGCCCTATTCGGAACGAGGGCTGGTGTACGCCGGGTTCTCGCTGGGCGCGTCGATCGCGCAGACGCTCGCCCTCGGCGACGCCAAGGCGCGCGGCCTGCTGCTCCTGCACGGCACCTCCGACCTCGCGCCGAACGTCTCGGTGGACGGGCTGCCGGTGCAGCTGCACGTGGCCGAGCCGGACCCGTTCGAGACGGACGACTGGCTGAGCGCCTGGTACCTCCAGATGGGCAGAGCGGGCGCCGACGTGGAGATCTACCGGTACGCGGGCGCCGGTCACCTGTACACCGACCCCGGCCTGCCGGACTACGACGAGGAGGCCGCCGAGGCCACCTGGCGGGTGGCCCTCGGCTTCCTCGACACGCTCTAGACCGGCTCGGACGCGAGCCTAGACCGGGTCGTAGGTGCGCTCCACCTTCTGCGTGCCGCTGCGCGTGCGGTACGAGCGGTACCAGGAGGAGGTCGCGGTGGCCTTGGTGCGGTCGGACACCACGTAGTAGTCCATCTGCGCGCGGGCGGCGGTGATGTCCAGCACGCCGTAGCCGTGGCGGTCCGTGTCCACCCAGTGCACATGCCGGTTCGCGGCCCGGATGAGCGGGGAGGCGATCGCGGTGAGGGTGCCCTCGGGGACCTTCACCATGTCGTCGAGGTTGTCGGAGGTCACCGAGGTGACCACGAACTCCGTGGCGGCCGAGGCGGACAGCGGGTACGTCCCGGCGTCCACGGGCACGTCGTTGGCCCACGCCATGTGGATGTCACCGGTCAGGAAGACGGTGTTGCCGATGGCGTTCGAGCGCAGATGGGCCAGGAGTTCGCGGCGGTCGTCGGTGTAGCCGTCCCACTGGTCGGTGTTGAGGGCGATGCCCTCCTGGGGCAGGCCGAGCAGCTTGGCGAGCGGCTTGAACAGGTCCGCGGAGAGCGAACCTATGGCGAACGGCGAGATCATCACCGAGTTGCCGACCAGCCGCCAGGTGGTGTCGGAGGACTTCAGCCCGGCCTTCAGCCAGTCGAGCTGGGCGCGGCCGGTGAGCGTGCGGTCCGGGTCGTCGACGGTGCCGTTGCCGACGCCGACCTGCTGGGAGCGGAAGGAGCGCAGGTCCAGCAGGGAGAGGTCGGCCAGCTTGCCGAAGCGCAGTCGCCGGTAGGTGGTGCCGGCGATCGCCGGGCGGACCGGCATCCACTCGAAGTAGGCCTGCTTGGCGGCCGCCTGACGGGCCGCCCAGGTGCCCTCGGCGCCCTCGGTGTGGTTCTCCGCGCCGCCCGACCAGGCGTCGTTGGCTATCTCGTGGTCGTCCCAGATCGCGACGACCGGCGCCTTGGCGTGCAGGGCCTGGAGGTCCGGGTCGGTCTTGTACTTGCCGTGCCGGGTGCGGTAGTCGGCGAGCGTGAGGATCTCGTGGGCGGGCGAGGTCTGCCGTACGACGGTGCCGCGCGTGCCGTACTGGCCGGTGCCGTACTCGTAGATGTAGTCGCCGAGGTGCAGCCAGGCGTCCAGGTCGCCGCGGGCGGCGAGGTGGCGGTACGAGGAGAAGTAACCGGCTTCCCAGTTGGCGCAGGAGACCACGCCGAAGCGCAGGCCCGTGACGGCCGCGTCCGCCGCCGGCGCGGTGCGGGTGCGCGCCACCGGGGAGTCGGTGCCGCCCGAGGAGAAGCGGAACCAGTAGTCGGTGGCCGGGGCGAGGCCGCGGACGTCGGCCTTCACGGTGTGGTCGGAGGCGGCGGTCGCGGTGATGGAGCCCTTCGCCACGATGTTCGTCAGCGCCTTGTCCCGGGCGACGACCCAGTCGACCTGGGTGTCCGGGCCGAGCCCGGAGCCGGGGGTCGCCTCGGCGGTGGGCGTGACCCGCGTCCACAGCAGGACGCCGTCGGGCAGGGGGTCGCCGGAGGCGAGGCCGTGCAGGAACGCGGGGGCTTCGGCGGCCCGGGCGGGGAAGGCGGCGGCGAGCGGGCCGGCCAGTACGGCGGTGGCGGCCGCGGCCTTGACGACCGTACGGCGGCGCGGCGACAGCGAGTTGGGGCGCTCGGAAGGGGCGCCGGCGCTTTCGGATGATCTGTATCGACTGGTCACGGGCGATCAGATTACTGACCAGTAAGACGAAAGAGCAGGCGAACTCGCAAAAGTTCGCCTGCTCTTCGACCGCGCGTCGGTTCAGACGCGGTTCACGGTGGGTCAGGCCTTGAGGGCCGCGTCGATCGCCGTGGTGAAGTCGGCCACCGTCATCGGCGCGTTCTTCCCGTCGGCGCCGGTCAGCGCCTTGCCGTCCATCTGCAGGGTCGGCGTGCCCGTGACACCGCTCTTGTCGAAGGTCTCGGACATCTCCAGCGCCCAGCGGTCGAAGGTGCCGTCCTTCACCGCGTTCTGGAACTTGGCGTTGCCCTTCAGCGCCGAGACGGTGTCCGCCACCTCGATCAGGTAGGAGTCGTCCTTGAACTTGTCGTCGGACTCCTCCGGGTGCCACTTCGCCGAGTACAGCGCGGTCTTGTACTCCAGGAACGCCTCGGGGCTGACGTTCAGCGCGGCGCCCAGGGCGCTCAGCGCGTTCTTGGAGCCCTCGCCCGTCAGGCTGCGGTCGAGGAAGGTGGCGCCGACGAACTGGATCTTGAACTTGCCGTCGTCGTAGTCCTTGGCCACCGTGGCGCCGACGGTCTGCTCGAACTGGGCGCAGACGGGGCAGCGCGGGTCCTCGTACATCACGAGGGTCTTCTTGGCGGTGCTCTTGCCCATGACGACGGTCGTGCCGTTCGTGCCGCTGGTGTTGGCCGGCTTGACCAGCTTGGCGGTCTTGGCCTCCTCCCAGTAGGTCGGCTGGTTGGCCTGGACGACCGCGTAGCCTATGCCGCCGGCCGCGGCCAGGACGCCGACCGCCGAGGCGGCGACGATGATCTGGCGCTTGGCCTTGGCCCGCTTGGCCTGGCGCTCGCGTTCGATGCGCAGCCGCTCCCGGGCCGCCGTCTTCGCCGCCTGGGTGTTCCGCTTGCTCATGTCGGTGATCTCCATCGGGGACGCGCACAGTCGTGCGCGGGGGATGCGTGTGAGGAACTGCTCGTGCTCGGTGCCGGGTGCGGCCCTGGGGCCGTGGTGCGGCAGGTGTCGCCGTGGGGCGCCAGGGCGGACAGGCCCTAGGCGAGGGCGGCCGGGCGCGGCGGGCCGCGGCGTCCGAGGGAGTGCACGAGGAGCAGGATTCGGGCGGTGGCCGTACGGTGCGCGGGCCGCGGCAGGCGGCGGGCCGCCGGGGCGCGTCGTCCGGTCACGGCGGCGACGGCCACCAGCAGGGGCCGGAACGTGGTCGCGCCGGCCGCCCGCAGCAGCTGGGCCAGCGCCCGCTCGCCCCGGCGCAGCCAGGCGGCGGCGATCAGACCGACACAGACATGGGCGCCCAGCAGCAGCCAGGCGGTGGCCGGGTCGGCGTGGGCCAGCAGCCCGCCGAGCCGGTCGGGGTCGGTGCCGGTGACCCGGGCCAGCGGGGTGCCGATCCGGGTGCCGTCGCCGCACAGCACGTCCCAGCCGACGGAGGCCAGGGGCCCGGCGACCGGGCCGCCGGCGCGGCCGTAACAGACGTGCTGGCCGGTGGTGAAGAGGGTGTCGGCCGCCAGCTCCAGCGGGATCAGCAGGGCGGCGATCCGCCCGAAGCCGCGCTCGCGGCCGGCGAGGGCGTACGCGAGCAGGAACACGGCGGCCGTGACGGCGGCCACCGTGTTGAGCGGCAGCGGGGCCCGGGACAGCAGAACGTGCGACGCGGTGCTGAGCGTCACGACGAGTGCCGTGAACAGTGCCGCGCGCACGGCTCTGAGTCGGGTCCCGGATATGTCCATAGCAGCAGAGAGTGTGTCACGTGCTCCGGTAAGAGACCCCTAAAGAGTCCCTGTGAGGAGCGGACCGTTAGAGACCCGGAATCCGGCCGTTGCGGAACAGGTCCACGAAGATCTGGTGGTCCGCACGCGCGCGTGCGCCGTAGCGGTGCGCGAAGTCCACCAGCATCGGCGCGAAGGCATCCTCGTCGGCCGCGATGGCCGCGTCGATGGCGCGCTCCGTGGAGAACGGCACCAGGGACTCGCCGGAGGTGTCGTCCGCCGCCGCGTGCATGGTGGCCGTGGCCCGGCCCAGGTCGGCGACGACGCCGGCGATCTCCTCCGGGTCGTCGATGTCGCCCCAGTCCAGGTCGACCGCGTACGGCGAGACCTCGGCGACCAGCTGGCCCGCGCCGTCCAGCTCGGTCCAGCCGAGCCACGGGTCGGCGTGCGCCTGGAGGGCGCGCTGGGAGATCACCGTGCGGTGGCCCTCGTGCTGGAAGTAGTCACGGATCGCCGGGTCGGTGATGTGCCGGGAGACGGCCGGGGTCTGGGCCTGCTTGATGTAGATCACCACGTCGTTCTCCAGGGCGTCGCTGTGGCCCTCCAGGAGGATGTTGTACGACGGGAGCCCGGCCGAGCCGATACCGATGCCGCGCCGCCCGACGACGTCCTTCACGCGGTAGGAGTCGGGGCGGGTCAGGGAGGTCTCCGGCAGTGTCTCCAGATAGCCGTCGAAGGCCGCGAGGACCTTGTAGCGGGTGGCCGCGTCCAGCTCGATCGAGCCGCCGCCGGGGGCGAAGCGGCGCTCGAAGTCACGGATCTCGGTCATCGACTCCAGCAGCCCGAAGCGGGTGAGCGAGCGGGCGTCACGCAGCGCGTCCAGCAGCGGGCCCTGCGCGGTGTCCAGGGTGAAGGGCGGCACCTCGTCGCTCTTGGCGCCGGCGGCCAGGGCGTGGACGCGCTCGCGGTACGCGCCCGCGTACACCTCCACCAGCTCGGTGATCTGGTCGTCGCCGAGCGCCTTCGCGTACCCGATGAGCGCCACCGAGGCCGCGAAACGCTTGAGGTCCCAGGTGAAGGGGCCGACGTACGCCTCGTCGAAGTCGTTGACGTTGAAGATCAGCCGGCCCTGGGAGTCCATGTACGTGCCGAAGTTCTCCGCGTGCAGGTCGCCGTGGATCCACACGCGCGAGGTGCGCTCGTCCAGGAACGGGCCGCCGCGCTTCTCCTCGTCCAGGTCGTGGTAGAAGAGGGCCGCCGTGCCCCGGTAGAACGCGAACGCCGAGGCCGCCATCTTCCGGAACTTCACGCGGAACGCGGCCGGGTCGGCGGCCAGGAGCTCGCCGAACGCGGTGTCGAAGACGGCGAGGATCTCCTCGCCGCGAGGCTCGTCGTTGAGCTGCGGAACCGACATCGCTGGGTGCCTCCTGGTGCATGACATGTACGACAGCGTTTCTGTCGTCTTCAACGGGCGGGGCCGCACGAAAGTGCCCACGACCCCCGCTGTGAAGGTACGCGTGGGAGGCCGCCGAGTGTCAGTGGCGAGGCATAGACTTCGACGCTGACCCCCGGACTGTCCGCCCCCCTGTCGTCGAGCGTTTCCCTTGGAGGCCACGCCGTGTCGAAGCCGCCGTTCACGCACCTGCACGTCCACACCCAGTACTCGCTGCTGGACGGTGCCGCGCGGCTGAAGGACATGTTCAACGCGTGCAACGAGATGGGCATGACCCATATCGCCATGTCCGACCACGGCAACCTCCACGGGGCGTATGACTTCTTCCACACCGCGAAGAAGGCCGGGGTCACCCCGATCATCGGGATCGAGGCGTATGTCGCCCCCGAGTCGCGGCGCAACAAGCGCAAGATCCAGTGGGGCCAGCCGCACCAGAAGCGCGACGACGTCTCCGGCTCCGGCGGCTACACCCACAAGACGATCTGGGCGGCGAACGCGACGGGCCTGCACAACCTCTTCCGCCTCTCCTCGGACGCGTACGCCGAGGGCTGGCTCCAGAAGTGGCCCCGGATGGACAAGGAGACCATCGCCCAGTGGTCCGAGGGGCTCATCGCCTCCACCGGCTGCCCCTCCGGCGAGCTCCAGACCCGGCTGCGCCTCGGGCAGTTCGACGAGGCGCTGAAGGCCGCCGCCGACTACCAGGACATCTTCGGCAAGGACCGCTACTTCCTGGAGCTGATGGACCACGGCATCGAGATCGAGCACCGGGTCCGTGACGGCCTCCTGGAGATCGGCAAGAAGCTCGGCATCCCGCCGCTGGTGACGAACGACTCGCACTACACCTACGCGCACGAGGCGACCGCGCACGACGCGCTGCTGTGCATCCAGACCGGCAAGAACCTCTCCGACCCCGACCGCTTCAAGTTCGACGGCACCGGCTACTACCTGAAGTCCACGGACGAGATGTACGCCATCGACTCCTCGGACGCCTGGCAGGAGGGCTGTGCCAACACCCTCCTGGTGGCCGAGCAGATCGACACCACCGGCATGTTCGAGGCCAAGAACCTCATGCCGAAGTTCGACATCCCGGACGGCTACACCGAGGTCACCTGGTTCAAGGAGGAGGTCCGCCGCGGCATGGAGCGCCGCTTCCCGGGCGGCATCCCCGACGACCGGCAGAAGCAGGTCGACTACGAGATGGACGTCATCATCCAGATGGGGTTCCCGGGCTACTTCCTCGTCGTCGCCGACTTCATCATGTGGGCCAAGAACAACGGCATCGCGGTGGGCCCCGGCCGAGGCTCCGCGGCCGGTTCGATCGTCGCGTACGCCATGGGCATCACCGACCTCGACCCGATCCCGCACGGCCTGATCTTCGAGCGGTTCCTCAACCCCGAGCGCGTCTCCATGCCCGATGTCGACATCGACTTCGACGAGCGCCGGCGCGTCGAGGTGATCCGGTACGTGACGGAGAAGTACGGCTCCGACAAGGTCGCCATGATCGGCACGTACGGCAAGATCAAGGCCAAGAACGCGATCAAGGACTCCGCGCGCGTGCTGGGCTACCCGTACGCCATGGGAGACCGCCTCACCAAGGCCATGCCCGCCGACGTCCTCGGCAAGGGCATCGACCTCAACGGCATCACCGACCCCTCGCACCCCCGCTACAGCGAGGCGGGCGAGATCCGCTCGATGTACGAGAACGAGCCGGACGTCAAGAAGGTCATCGACACCGCCAAGGGCGTCGAGGGTCTGGTCCGGCAGATGGGTGTGCACGCGGCCGGCGTGATCATGTCCAGCGAGCCCATCGTCGACCACGCCCCCATCTGGGTGCGGCACACGGACGGCGTGACCATCACGCAGTGGGACTACCCGCAGTGCGAGTCGCTCGGCCTGCTGAAGATGGACTTCCTCGGCCTGCGCAACCTGACGATCATGGACGACGCCGTCAAGATGGTGAAGTCCAACAAGGGCATCGACCTCGACCTGCTGGCCCTGCCGCTGGACGATCCGAAGACCTTCGAACTGCTCCAGCGCGGCGAGACTCTCGGCGTCTTCCAGTTCGACGGCGGCCCCATGCGCTCGCTGCTGCGCCTGATGAAGCCCGACAACTTCGAAGACATCTCCGCCGTCTCCGCGCTCTACCGTCCGGGCCCGATGGGCATGGACTCGCACACCAACTACGCGCTGCGCAAGAACAAGCTCCAGGAGATCACCCCGATCCACAAGGAGCTGGAGGAGCCCCTCGAAGAGGTCCTCGCCGTCACCTACGGCCTGATCGTCTACCAGGAGCAGGTGCAGAAGGCCGCCCAGATCATCGCCGGTTACTCGCTCGGCGAGGCCGACATCCTGCGCCGCGTGATGGGCAAGAAGAAGCCCGACGAGCTGGCGAAGAACTTCACCATCTTCCAGGCCGGCGCCAAGAAGAACGGCTACAGCGACGAGGCCATCCAGGCCCTGTGGGACGTCCTGGTCCCGTTCGCCGGCTACGCCTTCAACAAGGCCCACTCGGCCGCGTACGGACTGGTCTCGTACTGGACCGCCTACCTGAAGGCGAACCACCCCGCCGAGTACATGGCCGGGCTGCTCACGTCGGTCAAGGACGACAAGGACAAGTCGGCCGTCTACCTCAACGAGTGCCGGCGCATGGGCATCAAGGTGCTCCCGCCGAACGTCAACGAGTCGGTGCACAACTTCGCCGCGCAGGGCGACGACGTGATCCTCTTCGGCCTCGAAGCCGTGCGCAACGTCGGCACGAACGTGGTGGAGTCGATCATCAGGAGCCGCAAGGCCAAGGGCAAGTACGGCTCCTTCCCCGACTACCTCGACAAGGTCGAGGCGGTCGCCTGCAACAAGCGCACCACGGAATCGCTGATCAAGGCGGGCGCGTTCGACACCCTGGGGCACACCCGCAAGGGCCTCACCGCGCACTTCGAGCCGATGATCGACAACGTGGTCGCGGTCAAGCGCAAGGAGGCCGAGGGCCAGTTCGACCTCTTCGGCGGCATGGGCGAGGAGGAGACCAGCGAGCCCGGCTTCGGCCTGGACGTCGTCTTCACCGACGACGAGTGGGACAAGACCTATCTGCTCGCGCAGGAGCGCGAGATGCTCGGTCTGTACGTCTCCGACCACCCGCTGTTCGGCCTGGAGCACGTGCTGTCCGACAAGGCGGACGCGGGCATCGCCCAGCTCACCGGAGGTGAGCACGCGGACGGCGCGGTCGTCACCATCGGCGGCATCATCTCCGGCCTCCAGCGCAAGATGACCAAGCAGGGCAACGCCTGGGCGATCGCCACCGTGGAGGACCTCGCGGGCTCCATCGAATGCATGTTCTTCCCGGCGACCTACCAGCTCGTCTCGACCCAACTCGTCGAGGACGCCGTGGTCTTCGTCAAGGGCCGCCTCGACAAGCGCGAGGACGTCCCCCGGCTCGTCGCGATGGAGCTGGCGGTGCCCGACCTGTCCAACGCGGGCACCAACGCGCCGGTGATCCTCACCATCCCGGCCACCCGGGTCACCCCGCCGATGGTCAGCCGCCTCAACGAGATCCTCACCCACCACAGGGGCGACAGCGAGGTCCGGATCAAGCTCCAGGGCCCGACCAGGACGACCGTGCTGCGTCTGGACCGCCACCGGGTCAAGCCCGACCCGGCGCTGTTCGGTGACCTGAAGGTGCTGCTCGGCCCGTCCTGCCTGGCGGGCTGAGACCGTCGCCATGTACGAGGGGCGCATCCGGTTGTGGATGCGCCCCTCGGTGTGTCCGGGCTGCAACAGCCCGTCACCCGGCTGTCAGTTGTGGCCGAAGCGCTTCTGCCGGCCCTTGCGGGCGACGTCGGCGGGTGTCACCTGGGAGAGCCGCTGCTCGGCCTGGTCCTGCATCGAGGACTGCTGGGCCTGCTGCTGACCACGCTCGGACTGCGGCTGTTTACGGTCCTGCTTCTTGTTCTTGGCCATGGGGATCTGCCTCCTGCGGGGGATGTAGGGGCCAGGGCCGGGACCAGATTCACATACGCTGAGCTAAGGCGCATTTCGGATAATTACCGTCTGTGACAGGGGTTCTCGGAGCGCATCGACTCGAAACGCCACGCCGAAGATCGAGTTCGGGCCGTTAACCTCCGCGCGGTCGGGCAGACTCGAAGGAAGCCCGAAGCAAACCTCCCGGGAAGAGGGTGAGTCGTGTGGACCGCTGCATCGTCCTGGTGGACGCCGGGTATCTGCTGGGGGCCGCCGCGAGTCTCCTCGCCGGAGAACCCTCGCGCTCCCGGATCACCGTCGACCACTCCGCCCTCGTCCAGGGCCTGCGCGAACAGGCCGAGTCCGACACCGAGCGGCCACTGCTGCGCATCTACTGGTTCGACGGCGCCCCCGACCGCGTCCCCCAGCCGGAACACCGCAGGCTGCGCGTGATGCCCCGGGTCACCGTCCGCCTCGGCGCCCTGACCCGCAGCGACGGCCGCTGGGCGCAGAAGGGCGTGGACGCCGCCATGCACGCCGAGCTGACCGAGCTGGCCCGCAACCGCGCCTGCTCGGACGTCGTCCTCGTGACCGGCGACGGCGATCTGCTGCCCGGCATGATGGCCGCCAAGGAGCACGGCGTCGCCGTCCACCTGTGGGCCGTCCAGGCCGCCGACGGCGACTACAACCAGTCCGAGGACCTCGTCGCCGAGGCCGACGAGCGGCGCGTCCTGGACCGTACGTGGATCACCAAGGCCGTCCGCGCCAAGGAGATGGGCGGGGTGTGCGCGCCGCCGCCCGCGCCCCGGCCCGAGATCGTCTCGATCCTCTCCGCACCGCTGCCCGACACCGGCCTCGCCCCGGCCGCCGAGCGGACCGCCGAGGAGGGCGAGCACAGCGCCGTCGCGCCCGGCACCGAGAACGGCGCGCCGGAGCGCGTCCCCGCCGCCAAGGGCGTACCGACCCCCAAGGACCTGGCCGCCCTGCGCGCGCCCGGCGCCCATCCGGCCCAGCACCCCGCCACCGCGACCCTGCGCTGGTCCTCCGACAAGGGCTGGGTCGACCGCCCCGGCACCGCCGCCGAACCGCCCGAGGTCGCCTCGATGCCGACGCTGGCCCAGCTCACCACGGCCGAACAGCGCTGGGCCGACCGCGAGGAGGACATCACCACCGTCGGCGGCGACCCCTACGAGGTGGGGCAGGTGTTCGCCCGGCGCTGGATGGGGCGCCTCGGCGACCAGGGCCATTTCCAGAAGCTGTCGGGCATGTACCCGCGCATCCCGCACCGCATCGACGGCGAGCTGCTGCGCTACGCCGCCCGCTTCGGACTGCTCGCCCACAAGGACGATCAGATCGACGAGCACGACCGCTACGCCATCCGGGCGGGCTTCTGGCGGGAGATCGACGTACGGACGGCCGCCGAGCACGCGCCCGCGGGGGACTGAACCGGGCGCGCGGGCCGCCCCGACCGCGAGCGGACCTCCCCGACCCCGTAGGCTCGTCCCTTGTGAGTACGCGCGCGGCATCGGCAATCCGGCACAGGGACGAGGTCGTGTGTGCCGTGCGCGGGCTGACCAAGACCTACCCGGCGGTCCGCGGCCGCCGGGGCGCCCCCGCGACCCCCGAAGTACGGGCCACCGACGACATCGGGCTCGACATCCGGCGCGGTGAGATCTTCGGACTGCTCGGGCCGAACGGGGCCGGCAAGTCCACCCTCGTACGGCAGCTGACCGGGCTGATGCGGCCCGACACCGGCAGCGTGGAGATCCTCGGGCACGACATCGTGCGCCACCCCGAGCGGGCCGCCCGGATCCTCGCCTACCTGGGGCAGGAGTCCAGCGCCCTCGACGACCTCACCGTCTCCCTCGCCGCCGAGACCACCGGCCGGCTGCGCGGCCTCGACGTCCGCGACGCCCGTCGCGAGCGCGACGCCGTCCTCGACGAGCTGGGGCTCACCCCACTCGCCGGACGGCCGCTGCGCAAGCTGTCCGGCGGGCAGCGGCGGCTGGCGTGCTTCGCGACCGCGCTGGTCGGGGAGCGGCCGCTGCTGGTGCTGGACGAGCCGACGACCGGGATGGACCCGGTGGCGCGGCGCGCCGTGTGGGGCGCCGTGGACCGGCGGCGGGCGGAGCGCGGCACGACCGTCCTGCTCGTCACCCACAACGTCATCGAGGCCGAGACCGTCCTCGACCGGGTCGCCGTCCTCGACCGGGGCCGGGTCATCGCCTGCGACACGCCCGCCGGACTCAAGGAACAGGTGGCCGGCGAGGTGCGGGTGGAGCTGGTGTGGCGGGAGCGGGCGCCGCTGGACGTGCCCGAGGTCGCCGCGCTGCGCGAGCGGGCCGAGGAGTCCGGGCGCCGCTGGACGCTGCGACTGGCGCCCGACGAGGCCCGCGCGATCGTCGCCACCGTCACCGGCGGCGCGGCCTTCGCCGCCCTTGACGACTTCACCCTGGCCACGCCGAGCCTGGAGGACGTCTACCTGGCGCTGGGCGGGGCGGCACGGCAGGGGCTGGTGCGGGCTTGAGCGCGGGGGTCTTCGTTCCCGTATGGGACGCCATGAGAGCCGTAGGGAAGAGGAGCAGCGCCACGTGAGTGTCGTACCCGCCGAGGTTCTGCCGGGCAGCGCCCGGGCCGTCGCGCAGCCGGTGCGCGCCGCCGCCGAGCTGGCGCCGCGCGCCCGGCTGTGGCCGTCGCTGGTGGCCGTGTACCGCGCGCAGCTGTCCCGGGCCCGGGTGGCGCGGATCCCGCTGCTGTTCGTGGCGACCTTCCAGTCGGTCGGCATCCTGATCATGATGCGGGGTGTCGTGGACGGCGGCCGGGAGGCGGAGGCGGTGGTCGCCGGGTCCGCGGTGCTGGTCGTGGCCTTCGTCGCGCTCAATCTGCTGGCGCAGTACTTCGGGCAGTTGCGGGCGAGCGGGGGACTGGATCACTACGCCACCCTTCCGGTGCCGCCCGCCGCGGTGGTGCTGGGGGCGGCGGGGGCGTACGCCTCGTTCACCGTGCCGGGGACGCTGGTGACCGCGGTCTTCGGGTGTGTGCTGTTCGGGCTGCCGTTGACCCACCTGTGGGTGCTCGCGGCAGTGATCCCGCTGGCGGGCGCCGCGCTGTCCGGACTCGGGGCGGCCTTCGGGCTGCTCGCGCCCCGCCCGGAGCTGGCCACCGTGCTGGGGCAGCTCGGTATGTCGGCGGCGCTGCTGCTGGGGGTGCTGCCGCCGGACCGGATGCCGGAGGCGGTGCGCTTCACCCGGGACCTGCTGCCGTCGACGTACGGCGTGGAGGCCTTCGCGCGGACCTTCGGACCGGATCCCGACTGGGCGTTCGTCCTCGGTGACCTCGCGGTCTGCGCGGGTGTCGGCGTCGTCTCGCTGGCCGTCGCCACCTGGGCGTACCGGCGGGCCGCCGTCCGGTGACGCGTCGCACGGGTACGCCTGGCACGATGTCAGGGTGACCGCACCGCTGACTCCGCCCCCGCCGCCGCACGAACCCTCCCCGCAGGACGCCTGGCCGCCGCCGGGCGGGTACGCGGGTGTGGGGGCAGTGCCCCATGTCGCCGCGTACGGACAGGACGGGCCCGGGATGAGGACGGAACTGCGGGAAGCCGCCGTGATCACCGTGGTCGTCGCGCTGTCCGGGGCGCTGCTCGGGGTGCTGTGGGAGTGGCTGGCGCCGAAGGTGCCGCTGGTCGGTGAGGTGGTGAACGGCGGCTGGGTGGTGTACCTCAAGGACACCGAGGGGGAGCAGGCCGTCGGGGTGGACGGGACGTTCGCGCTGCTGGCGCTGGCCTTCGGGGCGGTGAGCGCGGCGGCGGTGTTCGTGTGGCGGCGGCGTGGGGGAGTGCCGTCGGTGGTGGCGCTGGTCGTCGGCGGGCTGCTCGGTTCGCTGCTGGCGTGGCGGGTCGGGATGTGGCTCGGGCCCGGCTCGGACGTGCTCGCGCAGGCGCGGGCGGCGGGCAAAGGGGTCACGTTCTCGGCGCCGTTGAAGCTGGGGGCGAAGGGGGCGTTGCTGGCGTGGTCGTTGGCGGCGTTGCTGGTGCATCTGGGGCTCACGGCGCTGTTCGGGCCGCGGGATCCCGATCCGTTCGCTCAGGGTCCGGTGCCGAAGGATTCGTACGGGGCGCCGTTGACGTAGAGCCGGTTTTTTCGCCCCGCCGCTGAACGGCTCAGCCTCGGCCGATCGGGGCCAGGGTCGCGTTCGTCAGGGTTGCCAGGTCCGTCGGGGAGAGTTCCACCTCCAGGCCTCGGCGGCCGGCCGAGACGCAGATCGTGGGGTGGGCCGTCGCCGAGTCGTCCAGGACCGTGGCGAGCTTCTTGCGCTGGCCCAGGGGGGAGATGCCGCCGCGGACGTAGCCGGTGGTGCGTTCCGCCAGGGTGGGGTCGGCCATGGCAGCCTTCTTGCCGCCGACCGCCGATGCCAGGGCCTTCAGGTCCAGGGAGCCCGCCACCGGGACCACCGCCACCGTCAGGGTGCCGTCGACGTCCGCGACCAGGGTCTTGAAGACCCGGTCGGGGGAGACGCCCATCGCCTCGGCCGCCTCCTCGCCGTAGGACGGGTGGCTCGGGTCGTGGTCGTAGGAGTGGACCGTGAAGTCCACGCCCGCCGAGGTCAGGGCCACCGTCGCCGGGGTGCCGCCGGACTGCTGCTTCTTGGACTTCTTCGCCATACGGGCCTTCTCGGTGACTCGGTGACTCGGTGACTCGGCGGCCTCAGTTGAGACTGGTCGGCCCGCGGGTCAGGTCCGCCGCGGGCAGCGAGGGCAGACTACGGATGATCGACGTCTCCGCGCGCAGGAGTTTCAGCTCGTCCCGCAGCCGGGAGGCCGTGTCCGGGGCCTGGAGCAGGCGCTGCTTCGTGGGGGTGTCCAGCATCATCGCGGCGGCCACCAGGTACGACACCACCGAGGGGTCGTCCGGGAGGTCGGCGCCCGTGGCCAGGGAGCGCTCGCGGGCGCCCGCCAGCCGCTTCTGGTACTGGCGGAAGGACCGCAGCACGCCCTCCGCGAGGGCGCCCGCCTCGTCGCCGGGCTGCTCCTGGAGTTCCTCCAGCTCCGCCGTCAGGAACGGGCCCGAGGCGTCCACGGACAGCAGCCGGACCCGGGTCGTGCCGGTCGCCAGGACCTCGAAGGTGCCGTCGGCGCGCTCCCGGATCGTCGCCGCGTCGGCCACACAGCCGGTGCCGTGGAACGCCTGGACCGGGTCGTCGCCGAAGCCGGCCGCGGGGCCGCGCCGGGGCAGCGCCGTCGGGTCGGGCATGCCGGGGGCGCTGGGCGCCACCTCGTGGCCGTCGCGGATGGCCACGACGGCGAACCGGCGTGGTTCGTCCTCGGGGGTCTTCAGCAGGTCGCGCATCATGGCGCGATAGCGCTCCTCGAAGACGTTCAGCGGAAGCACCAGCCCCGGGAACAGCACGGAGTTCAGGGGGAAGAGCGGCAGACGGACGGTGGTCACGGCGTAGAAGCCTAGTGGTCGTCGGGGTGCGCTCGGTCGCCGTGCCCGTTCCGCGGCTGCCGCGGGGGCCGCGCGGACGACGTCCAGCGGCCCGAGCGCACCTCCTCGCGCACGGCCAGGAAGTGGCCCAGCGGGTCGTCCGAGAGCCGGCCCCAGGGGAAGGACGTGGCGTACGGGCCGATCAGGCGCAGCTGGACGAGGGCGTCGTCGCGGCGGCCGAGGCGGACCAGGACGTAGGCCAGCAGGTTGCGGATCTCGGCCGGCCACGGGTCGACCGAGGGGAAGCGGCCGGACAGCGCGATCGCGCGGTCGGCGGCCGCCTCCAGGCGGGCTCGGGGCACGTCGGGGCCGCAGCCGTCGGTCAGGTAGGCGAAGGCCGCCCGGACCGGCAGGGCCTGGACCAGGGAGCCGGCCGGGGCGTCCTGCGCGGCCCGGTCGGCGAAGTCGAAGCACTCGCGGTGGGAGCCGTGCCAGGACTCGGCCAGATAGCGCTTGGCGGCCACATGGCAGCCGTAGTGGTGCGGGGCGCGCCGGACCGCGGCCTCCCACAGCTCGCCGAAGTACTTGTGCCCGGCGCGGGTGCCGCGCGCGTGGTCCAGGGCGATCCGCCAGGGCACCGGGTCGCGGACGTCGCTCTGTGCGGCCGCCGTGATCAGCGGGCTGACCTCGCGCAGCAGCTCGGCGCGGGCCGGCGACCTCCAGGCGTGGTCCACCGCGACCTGGGCGGTGAGCAGCAGCACGTCCGGATCGCGGGGCGCGGCGGCGCGCCATGCCTGAAGCCACTCCGGGCGGGAGCGGGCGAAGGACGCCAGGCGGGTCATGTACCGGTCGCGGTACTCCCACTCGGCCCGTTCCCTGGTGAGGGCCAGCAGCCGGGCGGCCGGCTCGTACGTGTCCCGCGCGGCCGCGACCAGCGCGGGACCGAGCCGGTCGTCGGGCACGTCGAGGAGTACCTCGTCGTCGGCGGGGAGCCCGTCGGCGGCGCGAGGCGGGGCGGCGGTCCGGGCCGTCCGGGCGAGCCGGGAGGCGCGGATGAACGGGGGCAGCAGAGCCATGGTGCCGACCATTGAAAACCGCAGGTGGGGCATGCGCCAGAGGGCGGAGGGAACGTGCGGAAAGTTGTACGGCGGAAGGTCAAGGACAGGTAAAAGGTGAGAGTTTAACGACTGTGGGTGAACCCGCGGCCCGAGCACCGCGATCCGAGCCCCCTCGGCCTCCGCGATCCGAGCCCCCTCGGCCTCCGCGATCCGAGCTCCCTCGGCCTCCCCGATCCGAGCCCCCTCGGCCTCCGCGATCCGAGCCCCTTCGGCCTCCTCGGCCCGAGCCCCTCGGTCAGTTCCGCCGCAGGGTCCGGGTGGCCCCCGTCGCCACCGTCGTCGCCAGGATCCAGCCGAGCAGGATCAGCGCCGTCGACAGCCACTGCCAGCCCCCGGTGAGCCGCCACTGGCCGACCTGGCCCAGGTCGATCACGGGCAGCAGCAGGTCGAGGGCGAACAGGGCCGGGTTCCACGGCGGGTGTCCCTCGCGGTTGACCGGCGGGTGCGCGGCGTGCGCGAAGGCCACGGAGGACGCCGCCCAGAGCACCGCCATCCACACCGCCGCCCGGCCCGGCCGGTACCCGTAGGCCACCGTCCAGTCCTGCGCGTACCCCCAGAGCTTCGCGGCCGGCGGGAGCGTCTCGCGGCGCCGGCGCTGCTTGGCGAGCAGCACCTCGCGGGCGTCCTCGTCCTCCCCGCCCGCCCGCAGCACGCTCGCCAGGCGCTCGTACGGCTCCGGGGCGTACTCGGCGGTCGCGGCGGCCACCCACTTCAGCCGTTCGGCCAGCGGGAACGGGCCCTGCGGCACCAGGTTCTCGTACGCGAAGCCGCCCATGTGCAGATTGCCGGGCCCCGGCCAGGCGCTCGCCCGGTCCACCAGGTTGACCACCCGGGCGCCGGACAGCACCACCTTGCCGCGCGGCGGCCGCTCCCCGAGGAAGCGCAGCTCGGGCGTCTGCACCCGGCGCAGCGACAGCTCCTGGTCGTCGGTGAGGACGAACCGGGCCCGCTCCAGGTCGACCGCGTCCCCGAAACGCCCGTCGTCCAGGCGTAAGCCGCCCCGGCACTCGAACCGCTGGATGCGGGTCCCGCGCGCCGGTGTCGCCCCGCTCAGCGCCTGCCCGCCGACCCCGGCCGGGGTCAGGTACAGCGAGCGCTCCACGGTCAGCTGCGGCGCGTTCAGCGCGAGCCGGGTGTACGGGTTGGCCAGCCGCGCCCCGCGCAGACTCAGCGACACGCCGATCTTGGCGCTGCGCAGACTCAGCTCGCCGTGCGACTCCAGCAGCTCGGCCTGGAGGTCCTGGCCGACCGTCATCCCGTCGGCGGCGATCGAGCGGCCGGTGCGGTCGCGGTACACGATCGCCTGGTTGAGCAGCAGGTCCGTGCCGATGTGCGCGTCGGTGAGCCGGACGCCGTTGTGGAAGCGGCAGCGCGGCAGATGCAGATCGCCCTCGGTGTGCAGCCGGGCCGCCTCCAGGCGCGGTACGGAGCAGTCCACCATCCGCACGGTCGTGAACCGTGCCTCCGGCAGCAGCACGTCCCGCTCGAACCGGCAGCGCTTCAGCTCCAGATACGGCACCACGGTGGCGCCCGCGAGGTCCAGGGAGCCGCTGATCCGCACGCCGACCAGCTTCAGCGAGGCCACCCGGCCGGCCAGCGCGGGCGGTCCGGCCAGCAGCAGCCAGGCGACGGTCCGCGCCCGCACGGTGCGCTCCGGACCCCACGGATGCCCGCCGTGCGGATCGTCCACGACCGTGTCGCCGCTGCTCAGGTCGTACACGCTGCCGTTGCGGAAGGCCTGCCACATGCCGGCCTCGGCGGCGGTCAGGTCGTCCGGCAGATCGCCGGTGTGGATGCCGGCCCCTTCGGTCACACACGTCACCCCCTCGGTTACTCATGGGTTTCGCACAGCCGTTCTGCCCGCTGAGTGACCCACCGAACGCTAGACGTGAAGGCGATCTTCCGGGTTCCGGCCACGGTCTGTATCAGCCATTGATACGCGCGGACCGTGCCCGATCCCGGTCTGAGAGAATTGACGGCGTGATCTCCCGAATCGATCTGCGCGGCGACGCCCTCCCCGAGGGCCCCGCCCTGCGCGACCTGCTGCCCCGAGCCGACTTCGACGTCTCGGCCGCCCTCGAGAAGGTGCGTCCGATCTGCGAAGCCGTGCATCATCGGGGCGACGCGGCGCTGATCGACTTCGCTGAGAAGTTCGACGGGGTACGGCTCGACCGGGTGCGGGTGCCCGCAGAGGCCCTCGCCCGCGCCCTGGAGGAACTCGACCCGGCGGTGCGCGCGGCCCTGGAGGAGTCCATCCGTCGCACCCGTCTCGTCCACCGCGCCCAGCGCCGTACGACCCACACGACCCAGGTCGTGCCCGGCGGCAGCGTGACCGAGAAGTGGGTTCCGGTCGAGCGGGTCGGGCTGTACGCGCCCGGCGGCCGGTCGGTCTACCCGTCCTCCGTGGTGATGAACGTGGTGCCCGCCCAGGAGGCCGGCGTCGAGTCGATCGCGCTCGCCTCCCCGGCGCAGGCCGAGTTCGACGGCCTGCCGCACCCCACGATCCTCGCCGCCTGCGCGCTGCTCGGCGTCGACGAGGTGTACGCGGCCGGCGGCGCCACCGCCGTCGCGATGTTCGCGTACGGCACCGAGTCCTGCCCGCCCGCCCCCATGGTCACCGGCCCCGGCAACATCTGGGTCGCCGCCGCCAAGCGCTACTTCACCGGCAAGATCGGCATCGACGCCGAGGCCGGCCCGACCGAGATCGCGGTCCTGGCCGACGACACGGCCGACCCGGCGCACGTCGCCGCCGACCTGATCAGCCAGGCCGAGCACGACCCGCTCGCGGCGGCCGTCCTCGTCACCGACTCCGTCGAGCTGGCGGACGCGGTCGAGAAAGAGCTGGAGCCGCAGGTGGCGGCCACCCGGCACATCGACGACCGGATCGTCCCAGCCCTGACGGGCAAGCAGTCCGCGATCGTCCTCGTCGACGGCATCGAGGAGGGGTTGCGGGTGGTCGACGCCTACGGCGCCGAGCACCTGGAGATCCAGACGGCCGACGCCGTCGCCGTGGCCGACCGGGTCAGGAACGCCGGCGCGATCTTCGTCGGACCCTGGGCGCCCGTCTCCCTCGGCGACTACGCGGCCGGGTCCAACCACGTGCTGCCGACCGGCGGCTGCGCCTGCCACTCCTCGGGCCTGTCCGTCCAGTCCTTCCTGCGCGGCATCCACATCGTCGACTACACGAAGGACGCGCTGGCCGAGGTCGCGCACCACGTGGTCGCGCTCGCGGAGGCGGAGGACCTGCCCGCGCACGGCGCGGCGATCAAGGCAAGGTTCGGGTGGAAGGTACCGGCGAGCAAGTGAACCTCGGAATCGACGATCTTCCCGTACGGGACGAGCTGCGCGGCAAGTCCCCCTACGGCGCGCCCCAGCTGGACGTCCCCGTACGGCTGAACACCAACGAGAACCCCTACCCGCTGCCCGAACCGCTGGTCGAGCGGATCGCGGAGCGGGTGCGCGAGGCCGCCCGGAACCTCAACCGGTACCCGGACCGCGACGCCGTGGAGCTGCGCACCCAGCTCGCGAAGTACCTGACGGACACCTCCGGGTACGCGGTCGGCCCGGCGAACGTGTGGGCCGCCAACGGCTCCAACGAGGTCATCCAGCAGCTGCTCCAGACCTTCGGCGGACCCGGCCGTACGGCGATCGGCTTCGAGCCGTCGTACTCGATGCACGGACTCATCGCGCGCGGCACCGGGACCGGCTGGATCTCCGGGCCGCGGAGCGAGGACTTCACCATCGACGTGGCGGCCGCCGGGCAGGCCGTCGCCGAGCACCGCCCGGACGTCGTCTTCATCACCACCCCCAACAACCCCACCGGCACCGCGGTCCCGGCCGAGACGGTCCTCGCGCTGTACGAGGCGGCGCAGGCCGCGGGGCCGTCGATGGTCGTGGTGGACGAGGCGTACATCGAGTTCAGCCACGGCGACTCGCTGCTGCCGCTGCTCGAAGGTCGGCCGAATCTCGTCGTCTCCCGGACGATGTCGAAGGCTTTCGGCGCGGCCGGGCTGCGCCTCGGCTACCTCGCCGCGCACCCGGCGGTCGTGGACGCCGTCCAGCTCGTGCGGCTGCCGTACCACCTGTCGGCCGTCACCCAGGCGACGGCGCTGGCCGCCCTGGAGCACACCGACACGCTGCTGAAGTACGTCGAGCAGCTGAAGTCGGAGCGGGACCGGCTGGTCGGCGAGCTGCTGGCGATCGGCTACGAGGTCACGGCCTCCGACGCCAACTTCGTGCAGTTCGGCCGGTTCGCCGACGCCCACGAGGTCTGGCAGCGGATCCTCGACCGGGGCGTCCTGGTCCGGGACAACGGCGTGCCGGGCTGGCTGCGCGTCACCGCCGGCACGCCCGAAGAGAACGACGCGTTCCTCGACGCGGTCCGTGAACTGAAGAAGGAGCAGAGCGCATGACTCGCGAAGGGCGCGTCGGGAGAATCGAGCGCACCACCAAGGAGACCTCGGTCCTCGTCGAGATCAACCTCGACGGCACCGGCAAGGTCGATGTGTCGACCGGCGTCGGCTTCTACGACCACATGCTCGACCAGCTCGGCCGGCACGGTCTGTTCGACCTGACCGTGAAGACCGACGGCGACCTGCACATCGACTCGCACCACACCATCGAGGACACCGCCCTCGCCCTGGGGGCCGCCTTCAAGCAGGCCCTCGGCGACAAGGTCGGCATCTACCGCTTCGGCAACTGCACGGTCCCGCTGGACGAGTCCCTCGCCCAGGTCACCGTCGACCTGTCCGGCCGTCCGTACCTCGTGCACACCGAGCCCGAGAAGATGGCGCCGATGATCGGCGAGTACGACACCACGATGACCCGGCACATCCTGGAGTCCTTCGTCGCCCAGGCGCAGATCGCGCTCCACGTGCACGTGCCCTACGGGCGCAACGCGCACCACATCGTGGAGTGCCAGTTCAAGGCGCTGGCCCGGGCCCTGCGCTACGCCTCCGAGCGCGACCCGCGCGCGGCCGGCATCCTCCCCTCCACGAAGGGCGCGCTGTGAACGGGCTGTCCACCCTCCTGATCGTCGTCGGCCTCTTCCTGGCCGGCGGCATCTACTCCTTCGTCAAGCAGGACATGCCCAGGAGCCTGGTCGTGCTGCTGTCGGTCGGCGCCGGGATGTGTCTCGTCGCCGGTGTGATGAGGCTGGGGGTGTGGAGTTGAGCGCACCCAAGAAGGTCGTCGTCTTCGACTACGGCTTCGGCAACGTCCGGTCCGCCGAGCGCGCCCTGGCCCGCACCGGGGCCGAGGTCGAGATCACCCGTGACTTCGACGCGGCCATGAACGCCGACGGGCTGCTGGTGCCCGGCGTCGGCGCCTTCGCCGCCTGCATGCAGGGCCTGCGCGGGGCCCGCGGTGACTGGATCATCGACCGCCGGCTGTCCGGCGGCCGCCCGGTGATGGGCATCTGTGTCGGCATGCAGATCCTGTTCGCGCGGGGCATCGAGCACGGCGTGGAGACCGAGGGCCTCGACGAGTGGCCCGGCACGGTCGAGCCGCTCCAGGCCGAGATCGTCCCCCACATGGGCTGGAACACGGTGGACGCCCCGGCCGGTTCCGAGCTGTTCGCCGGTCTCGACGCGGACGCGCGCTTCTACTTCGTGCACTCCTACGCCGTCCACGACTGGTCCCTCGAGGTGCACAACCCGGCCATGCACGCCCCCCGGGTGACCTGGTCGACGCACGGCAAGCCGTTCGTGGCCGCCGTGGAGAACGGCGCCCTGTGGGCCACCCAGTTCCACCCTGAGAAGTCCGGCGACGCCGGCGCCCAGCTCCTCACCAACTGGATCGGAACCCTGTGAGCAAGCTCGAACTCCTTCCCGCCGTCGACGTCCGCGACGGCCAGGCGGTGCGTCTCGTGCACGGCGAGTCCGGCACGGAGACCTCGTACGGCTCCCCGCTGGAGGCGGCGCTGGCGTGGCAGCGGGCGGGCGCCGAGTGGCTGCACCTGGTCGACCTGGACGCCGCGTTCGGCACCGGCGACAACCGCGCGCTGGTCGCCGAGGTGACCCGGGCGATGGACATCAAGGTGGAGCTGTCCGGCGGCATCCGCGACGACGCCACCCTGGCCGCCGCCCTCGCCACCGGCTGCACCCGGGTGAACCTGGGCACGGCCGCCCTGGAGACCCCGGAGTGGGTCGCCAAGGTCATCGCCGAGCACGGCGACCAGATCGCGGTCGGCCTGGACGTCCGGGGCACGACCCTGCGCGGCCGCGGCTGGACCCGTGACGGCGGCGACCTCTACGAGACGCTGGCCCGCCTCGACCAGGAGGGCTGCGCGCGGTACGTCGTCACCGACATCGCCAAGGACGGCACCCTCCAGGGCCCCAACCTGGAACTGCTGAAGAACGTGTGCGCGGCCACCGATCGCCCGGTCGTGGCGTCCGGGGGCGTGTCGTCCCTCGACGACCTGCGCGCGCTCGCCGGGCTGGTACCCCTCGGCGTGGAGGGCGCCATCGTCGGGAAGGCGCTGTACGCCAAGGCGTTCACGCTGGAAGAAGCACTGGAGGCAGTGTCGTCATGAGCGATGCCGTACGGCGGGTGCAGAGCGGAAGTCCCTGGGAAGAGAGTTTCGGATTCGCACGCGCCGTCGCGGCGGGCGACCGTGTGCTGGTGGCGGGCACCACGTCCTTCAAGGGCAGTGTGCTCTACGGGGAGGGCGACCCCTACGAACAGGCCATGGTGGCCTTCACCAGCGCGGTCGAGGCGATCGGCGCGTTCGGGCTCGGTGTCGAGTCCGTGATCCGGACCCGGATGTACCTGACGCATTCGCGGGACGTCGACGAGGCGGGCCGGGCCCACAAGGAGATCTTCGACTCCGTGCGCCCGGTCTCGACCCTGCTGGTCGTGGAGGGTTTCGTCGACCCGCGCATCCTGGTCGAAGTAGAGCTAGAGGCATTCAGAGGAGCCGTGGAGTCATGACCCTGGCGGTCCGAGTCATCCCCTGCCTGGACGTGGACAACGGCCGGGTCGTCAAGGGCGTCAACTTCCAGAACCTGCGGGACGCGGGCGACCCGGTCGAGATGGCCAAGGTGTACGACGCCGAGGGCGCCGACGAGCTGACGTTCCTGGACATCACCGCCTCGTCGGGCAACCGCGAGACCACCTACGACGTGGTGCGCCGCACCGCCGAGCAGGTGTTCATCCCGCTGACCGTCGGCGGCGGGGTGCGCACCCCGGAGGACGTGGACAAGCTGCTGCGGGCGGGCGCCGACAAGGTGGGCGTCAACACGGCGGCGATCGCCCGGCCGGAGCTGATCAAGGAGATCGCGGAGCGGTTCGGCAGCCAGGTGCTGGTGCTGTCGGTGGACGCGCGGCGAACCCCGTCCGGGAGCTTCGAGGTGACGACCCACGGCGGCCGCAAGGGCACCGGGATCGACGCGGTGGAGTGGGCGCACCGGGCGGCCGAGCTGGGCGCCGGCGAGATCCTGCTGAACTCGATGGACGCGGACGGCACCAAGGACGGCTACGACCTGGAGATGATCGCCGCGGTCCGGGGGCATGTGACGGTCCCGGTGATCGCCTCGGGCGGCGCCGGCAAGCTCGCCGACTTCGCCCCGGCCGTCGGGGCGGGCGCGGACGCGGTGCTGGCCGCGTCGGTGTTCCACTTCGGCGACCTGCGGATCGGGGAAGTGAAGCAGGCGCTGCGGGAGTCGGGGCATCCGGTGCGGTGACGTCCTGAAGCACTGAGGTAAGCCCCGGCCGCCTGGTGGCCGGGGCTTACTTGCCGGGTGATGCACAAGGAATATTGCGCAAAGTTCATTGCGCAAAATCTGTTGCGCAATTTTTCTTTCGTATCTACGGTGGGGGGCATGACACGCGAGGAGAACCGTCGCATCACGGATCTGGGGACGCTCAAGGCGCTCGCTCATCCGCTCCGCATGAAGCTCTACCGCCTGCTCTTCGTCGCCGGGTCCGCGACCGCGTCGCAGCTCGCCGAGCAGGTCGACGAGGCCGTGTCCCTGGTCAGCTACCACCTGCGCAAGCTCGCCGAGCACGGCCTGGTGGAGGAGGCGGAGCCGCGCAGCGCCGACGCGCGGGAGCGCTGGTGGCAGCCGGCCTCGGAAGGCGTCAGCGTCCGGGACGAGGACTTCCGCGACGCACCGGAGAAGGCCGCCGCTCACCTGGCGGCGTCACGGCTCTTCCAGGAGCAGCGCTCCGAGATGTACCGCGCCTACCTCGACCAGCGCCCGCACTGGGGCCGGGAGTGGAACGAGGCCGCGCACGACTCCGAGTCACTGCTGCGCCTGACGGCCGCGGAGCTGGCCGGACTGAAGCGGGAACTGCACGACGTGATCAAGAGGTACGACGAGCAGGGCCGGGCCGCCGAGGCGGACGGCGAAACCGAGGGGCGCGAGAACGTCGCGCTGCATCTGTACGGCTTCCCGTTCCGCGTCTGAGAGGACAGCCTCCCGTGACCGCCACGCTCCTTCCCGCGGCCCCCGCCGAAGCCGGGCCCGCCCACCGCGACGGCAACGTCCTGCGCTGGCTCGCCGCCTACACCTCCTCGATGGTCGGCGACAGCGTGTACTACATCGCCCTGTCCTGGGCGGCCGTCCAGGCGGGCTCCCCCGCCCAGGCCGGCCTGGTGATGGCCGTGAGCGCCGTCCCGCGGGCCCTGTTGATGCTGGGCGGGGGAGTCGTGGCCGACCGGTTCGGGCCGCGCCGGGTCGTCATCGGCAGCGACGCGGTGCGCTGCGCGGCCGTCCTCGCGGTGGCGGCGCTGCTGTTCCTCACCACGCCCGGACTGTGGCCGCTGGCCCTGCTCGCCGTGGTCTTCGGCGCCGTCGACGCCGTGTTCGTCCCCGCCGTGGGCGCTCTCCCCGCACGGCTGACCAGCAGGGGGCAGCTCGCGCGCGTGCAGGGCATGCGGGGCCTCGGCATCCGGTTCGCGAGCGTCGTCGGCGGCCCGCTCGGCGGAGCGGCGGTGGCGGTCGGCGGCGCCGGGGCCGCGTTCGCCGTCGCGGGGCTGCTGATCGCCGTGTCGGTGCCGCTGCTGGTCGGTGTGCGGGTGCGGGAGCTGCCGCCGGACGACGCCACCGGAACCCGGGACACCAGCGCCTGGGCCGACCTGGTGGCCGGGCTGCGGTACATCCGCCGCCACCGGGTGCTCGCCCCGCTGATGTGCGCCATCGCCCTCGGCGACCTCGGCTTCGTCGGACCGCTCAACGTGGGCCTGACCCTGCTCGCCGACGAGCGCGGCTGGGGCGCCGCGGGGATGGGCTGGGTGCTCGCCGGCTTCGGCGTCGGCGCGGGCGCCGCCTCGCTGCTGCTGACCGTGCGCGGGCGGCTCCCGCACGCCGGGCGGGTCGCCGGATACTCGATCCTGGCGGGTTCGGCCGCCATCGGCGCCCTCGCGTACGTCCCGACGGTCGCCCTCGCGGTCGGCACGGCCGTGCTGGTCGGGCTGCTCGCCGGGCTCAGCGGCGCGATGTGCGGGGCCCTGCTCCAGACCCAGGCCGACCCGGCTCGCCTCGGCCGGGTCACCGCCGTCTCCAGCCTGGTCAGCCTCGGTCTCACGCCGCTCAGCATGCCGCTGTCCGCCGCCGCGATCGGCGCCTGGGGCACCGGACCGGTCTTCGTGGTCAGTGCGGCCGTGTGCGGGCTCGGCGGGGTGGTCGCCCTCGCCGTCCCCGCCCTGCGCCGCGCCGAACTGCCCCGCTGAGGTTCAGTCCTTCGGCTGCACGATCTGCACCAGGTTGCCCACGGTGTCGTCCAGCACGGCCGCGATCATCGGCCCCTGCTCCTGGGGCGCCTGGGTGAAGTGCACACCGAGGCTGCGCAGCCGCTCGTACTCCGCCGCGACGTCGTCCACGGAGAAGACGATGCAGGGCAGCCCCGCCTCCTTCACCGCCGTGCGGTACGGCTCGGCGATCGGGCCCTGGCCGGGCTCCAGCAGCAGCTGGAGATCCCGCTGGGCGCCCTCGGGCGCGCCGACGGTGACGAACAGCGTCCCCCCGCCGAGGTCCATGTGGAGACGGGTCTCGAAGCCCAGCACGTCCGTGTAGAAGGCGTGTGCCTTCGCGACGTCCTCGACGTACACGTTCGTCATGGCGACCTTGATCACGGTCCGGCCTCTCAGATCCCGAGCTGCTTGCCGTCGTGCAGCTTCTCGATGGCTTCCTCGTCGCCGTCCAGCTCCACCTTGGCGGCGCTCTGCCGACCGTAGAGGAACAGCAGCAGCTCCGACGCCTCACCGGTCACCGTCACCACCGGCGTACCCCGGTTGGCGACCACCGTTCGGCCGTCCGCGCGACGCAGCACCAGACCGGTCGGGGCGGAGCGGCCCATCATTCGGCCGGCGCGCTCCAGCCGGTTCCACAGGGCGTCCTGGAAGACCGGGTCCAGCTCGCGCGGCGACCAGCCGCGCTGGGCCCGCCGGACGTCCTCGGTGTGCACATAGAACTCGATGGTGTTCGACATCTCCTCGACCTGCTTGAGCGCGAACGGCGAGAACCGCGGCGGGCCGGTCCGGATCAGCTGGATCAGCTCCTCGTACGGCTTGGCGGCGAACTCCTCCATCACCCGGTCGAGCCGGGACGCGAGCTGCTTGATCAGGATGCCCCCGGCCGCGTCCGGACGGCGCTCGCGCACCACCACGTGCGCGGCCAGGTCCCGGGTCAGCCAGCCCTCGCACAGGGTCGGCGCCTCCGGACCGGCGGTCTCCAAGAGGTCGGCGAGCAGAAGCCGTTCACGCTTGGCGAAAGTCGACATGGAGTCAGCCTACGACCGCGTAACCGGTCCGCCCACCCGTCGCTCGACGCGCCCCGCCCCCCGCCGGCCCTTTCCACCCAGTGGACACCAGGCCGTCACTGTCCGTGGCGCGCGGCACAATGGCACCCATGACCAGCACGCCCCCGCCCAGCAGCCTGGACCCCGAGATCGCCGCGCGCCTCAAGCGCAGCGCCGACGGGCTCGTCCCCGCCATCGCCCAGCAGTACGACACCGGAGAGGTGCTCATGCTCGGCTGGATGGACGACGAGGCGCTGCACCGCACCCTCACCACCGGCCGCTGCACGTACTGGTCGCGCAGCCGCCAGGAGTACTGGGTGAAGGGCGACACCTCCGGCCACTTCCAGTGGGTCAGGTCCGTCGCCCTCGACTGCGACGCCGACACCGTGCTGGTCAAGGTCGACCAGGTCGGCGCCGCCTGCCACACCGGCGCCCGCACCTGCTTCGACGCCGATGTCCTGATCGAGATCGCCGATTCCGGCGTACCCGCCACGGATCAGTAAGGTCAGCCGCCATGGACCTCGAGACGTTCCGCAAGCTGGCCACCGACCGTCGGGTCATCCCGGTCACCCGCAAACTCCTCGCCGACGGCGACACCCCGGTCGCGCTCTACCGCAAGCTCGCCGCCGAGCGGCCCGGCACCTTCCTGCTGGAGTCCGCGGAGAACGGCCGCTCGTGGTCCCGCTACTCCTTCGTCGGCGTCCGCAGCGCGGCCACCCTCACCGCCCGCGACGGCCAGGCGCACTGGCTCGGCTCCCCGCCCGTCGGCGTCCCCGTCGACGGCGACCCGCTGGCCGCCCTGCGCGCCACCATCGAGGCCCTGCACACCCCTCACCAGGAGGGCCTGCCGCCCTTCACCGGCGGCATGGTCGGCTACCTCGGCTACGACATCGTCCGCCGCCTGGAGAAGATCGGCCCCGGCGAGCGCGACGACCTGCGGCTGCCCGAGCTGACCATGCTCCTGACCAGCGACCTCGCCGTCATGGACCACTGGGAGGGCTCCGTCCTGCTGATCGCCAACGCGATCAACCACAACGACCTCGACACCGGCGTCGACGAGGCCTACACGGACGCCGTGGCCCGGCTGGACGCCATGGAGGCCGACCTCTCCCGCGCGGTGGCCCAGCCGCCCGCCGTCCTCCCGCCCTCCGAACTGCCCGAGTACACCGCCCTGTGGGGCGGCCGGGAGTACCAGGTGGCCGTCGAGGACATCAAGGAGCGCATCCGCGCGGGCGAGGCCTTCCAGGTCGTCCCCTCGCAGCGCTTCGAGACCCCGTGCACGGCGAGCGCGCTGGACGTCTACCGGGTCCTGAGGGCCACCAACCCCTCCCCGTACATGTACCTGTTCCGCTTCGACGGCTTCGACGTCGTGGGCTCCTCCCCGGAGGCCCTGGTCAAGGTCGAGGACGGCCGGGCCATGGTCCATCCCATCGCCGGCACCCGGCACCGCGGCGCCACCCCGCAGGAGGACCAGTCCCTCGCCGACGAACTGCTCGCTGACCCCAAGGAGCGCGCCGAGCACCTCATGCTCGTCGACCTCGGCCGCAACGACCTGGGGCGGGTCTGCGAACCGGGCTCCGTCGAGGTCGTCGACTTCATGTCCATCGAGCGGTACTCGCACGTCATGCACATCGTCTCGACCGTCACCGGCAAGGTCGCCCACGGCCGCACCGCCTTCGACGTCCTCACCGCCTGCTTCCCGGCCGGCACCCTCTCCGGCGCCCCCAAGCCCCGCGCCATGCAGATCATCGACGAGCTGGAGCCGTCCCGCCGCGGCCTGTACGGCGGCTGCGTCGGCTACCTCGACTTCGCGGGCGACTCCGACACCGCCATCGCCATCCGAACGGCCCTGCTGCGCGACGGCACCGCCTACGTCCAGGCCGGCGCGGGCGTCGTGGCCGACTCCGACCCGGTCGCCGAGGACCAGGAGTGCCGCAACAAGGCCGCCGCGGTGCTGCGCGCCGTCCACACGGCGAACCGGCTGGGGAAATAGGGCGCGTCTCACGTGCGCCCCGGGTGACGGTTCGCCCGGGGTTCAGGCGATAGTGGACTACGTGACTGCTGTTCCTCCCCCCCGATCCGAAGCCGCCGCCTCCACCCGGTCCGGCCGCCGGAGCCTCGCCCTCGCCCTGCTGTGCGGTGCGCTGGGCGCGGCCGTGGCCCTGCTGTCCTCCCGACAGCGCTGGTCGGAGGGCACGGCGACGGTGGCCGGCGGCGCCTTCCCGCTGACCGCCAAGGGCAGCGACGTCACCGGCGTCCCCGCGGCACTCGCCATAGTGGGCCTCGCCGCGCTCGTCGCCGTCTTCGCGGTGCGCCGGACCGGCCGCCTCGCCGTCTCCGTCGTGCTGACGCTCTCCGGCGCCGGCATCGTCACCGCCGCCCTGCTCGGCGCCGGCGACGGCGCCGCGCTCGACGAGCAGGCCGCCAAGGCCTCCGGCGACACCTCGGCCACCGTCGCCGCCTTCAGCCACACCGCCTGGCCCTACGTCGCGGTCGCCGGCGGCGCCCTGATCCTGCTGGCCGGGCTGCTCGCCGTGCGCTACGGCAGCCGCTGGCCCGCCATGTCCGGCCGCTACGAGCGTGACGGCACCCCCCGTCCGCGCCGCGCGGCCAAGCCCGCCGACCCGGACCGGCCCGAGGAGATCTGGAAGGCCCTGGACCGCGGCGAGGACCCCACCGGCGCCGACCCGGCGTGAGCAGGAGGTCGCGCGCGGTTCACCGCACGGTTCCCGATGTGGTGAATCAGACGCGACCGGAGACCACCCCCGCGTCCCGCGGGCGCGCACGTACGGGACAATGGACGACGAGAACGTCCGGCCAGGACACGTACGGGACGCACCCCCCACGGGACGGCTCGTACACCCACAGACAGCAATGAGGAGCAAGCAATGGCGGGCAGCAGCCACGGACACACCCCGGCCGCCTGGACCGGTGTCACCATCGCCTTCATCGGTTTCTGCGTCGCGGGCGCGTTCATGGTGATGGCCCAGCCGGTGGGCTTCTGGGCCGGCATGGTGATCGTGGCCCTCGGCGGTGTGGTCGGCGGCGCCATGCGCATGGCGGGCCTGGGGCAGCCGCGGGACACCCACCGGGTGCCGAAGGTCGCGACGGCGGCGGCGGCGACCCGCGAGCCCGTCAGCGCCGAGGGCTGAGCGGACCTTCCGCAGAACGTCCGTGAGGGGCGGCCGGTGCACACCGGCCGCCCCTCACGCGCGTGTGGCGGCCCCGCGGGGCACAATGCGAGGCGTGAACGCCGACAGCCAGCGGGTGACGTCAACGGTCGCGGGACGGCTCGCCGTGCCCGCCGGGATCCTCACGGCCGTCGCCGGGGCCTTCGCCTACGTCGGAGCCGTCGACCCCAACGAACCCGGCCACTACCCGGCCTGCCCCCTGCTGCGGCTCACCGGCCTGTACTGCCCCGGCTGCGGCGGACTGCGCAGCGCGCACGCCTTCGTGCACGGCGACCTCGTCACCGCCCTGCACGCCAACGCGATGGCCGTCGTCGGCTATCTGGGCTTCGCCGTGCTGTGGACCGTCTGGGTGGTCCGCGCGGCCCGCGGACGCCCGCTGCGTATCGACCTCACGCCCACGCGCCTGTGGACCCTGGGCGCGTTGCTGCTGGTCTTCACGGTGGTCCGCAACCTGCCGTTCGGCGGCTGGCTGCACCCCTGACCGAGCGGACGAAATGTCCAGGTAGTGGGACCGGACGCAACCGGATGTGAGGCCTTCGCCTTCCTCCGGATACCATCGCAGTGACCATCTGTTCCGCTGGTCGCTGGAACGCTCAGCCGACTGTCAACCGTCTGGAAGGGGGCCGCTCGCGTGAGTGTGCTCGACGAGATCATCGACGGAGTCCGTGCCGACCTCGCGGAGCGGCAGGCGCGCGTCAGCCTCGACGAGCTGAAGGAGCGCGCGGCGAAGGCTCCCGCGGCCAAGGACGGCGTGGCCGCCCTGCGCGGCGACGGCGTCAAGGTGATCTGCGAGGTCAAGCGGTCCAGCCCCTCCAAGGGCGCGCTGGCCGCGATCGCCGACCCGGCCGGCCTGGCCGCCGACTACGAGGCGGGCGGCGCCGCCGTCATCTCCGTCCTCACCGAACAGCGCCGCTTCGGCGGCTCCCTCGCCGACCTCGAGGCCGTCCGCGCGCGCGTGGACATCCCCGTGCTGCGCAAGGACTTCATCGTCACCTCGTACCAGCTGTGGGAGGCCCGCGCGTACGGCGCCGACCTCGCGCTGCTGATCGTCGCCGCCCTCGACCAGCCGGCCCTGGAGTCGCTGATCGAGCGCGCCGTCTCCATCGGTCTCACCCCGCTCGTCGAGGTGCACGACGAGGACGAGGTCGAGCGCGCGGTGGATGCGGGCGCCAAGGTGATCGGTGTCAACGCGCGCAACCTCAAGACCCTGGAGGTCGACCGCTCCACCTTCGAGCGCGTCGCCCCCGAGATCCCCGGCCACATCGTGAAGATCGCCGAGTCCGGCATTCGCGGCCCGCACGACCTGATCGCGTACGCCAACGCCGGCGCCGACGCGGTCCTGGTCGGCGAGTCCCTGGTCACCGGCCGCGACCCCAGGACGGCCGTCGCCGACCTGGTGGCGGCGGGCGAACATCCGGCACTCCGCCACGGGCGCAGCTGATCACCCGGTAGAGTTGGCACCGATGACGCTCACCGCAACCACCATGGACCGGTACGCCCGCCTCGCGCGCGGCTGCCGCCCTCGTGGTTGCCGCGCGCCGGCCCGCAGGGTGCACGGCCGCAGGGTGCGTTACGTCATCGGTGACGAACCCGGGCAGGTGAACGGCATGCGATGGCCTACCCAGGGGCGCGGGGCTCTGTTCGCCGTGTGGCTACGGCCGTGCAGGCGCGACCAGTCACATCCGGCCTGAGGCCACCCGACAAACCCCCGCCCCCACGGCGATCAGTGTTCTTCACAACTCACCGTGAGGTTTCCGCATGCCCAGCGAGTTCTTCATTCCCGACCCCGAGGGTCAGGTCCCCAATTCCGACGGCTACTTCGGCGCGTTCGGCGGCAAGTTCATCCCGGAGGCCCTGGTGGCCGCCGTGGACGAGGTCGCCGTCGAGTACGACAAGGCCAAGCACGACCCCGAGTTCGCCCGCGAGCTGGACGACCTGCTCGTGCACTACACCGGCCGCCCCAGCGCCCTCACCGAGGTGCCGAGGTTCGCCGAACACGCCGGTGGCGCCCGGGTGTTCCTCAAGCGCGAGGACCTCAACCACACCGGCTCCCACAAGATCAACAACGTGCTCGGCCAGGCCCTGCTCACCAAGCGGATGGGCAAGACCCGGGTCATCGCCGAGACCGGTGCCGGCCAGCACGGCGTCGCCACGGCCACGGCCTGCGCCCTCTTCGGCCTCGACTGCACCATCTACATGGGCGAGATCGACACCCAGCGCCAGGCCCTCAACGTCGCCCGCATGCGCATGCTCGGTGCCGAGGTCGTCGCGGTGAAGTCCGGCAGCCGCACGCTGAAGGACGCCATCAACGAGGCCTTCCGCGACTGGGTCGCCAACGTCGACCACACCCACTACCTGTTCGGCACGGTCGCCGGGCCCCACCCCTTCCCGGCCATGGTCCGTGACTTCCACCGGGTCATCGGCGTCGAGGCCCGCCGCCAGATCCTGGAGCACGCCGGACGCCTGCCCGACGCCGCCATCGCCTGCGTCGGCGGCGGCTCCAACGCCATCGGCCTCTTCCACGCCTTCATCCCGGACACCGGCGTACGCCTCATCGGCTGCGAGCCGGCCGGCCACGGCGTCGAGACCGGCGAGCACGCGGCCACCCTCACCGCCGGCGAGCCCGGCATCCTGCACGGCTCCCGCTCCTACGTCCTCCAGGACGACGAGGGCCAGATCACCGAGCCGTACTCCATCTCGGCCGGTCTGGACTACCCGGGCATCGGCCCCGAGCACTCCTACCTCAAGGACAGCGGCCGCGGCGAGTACCGCGCCGTCACCGACGACGCGGCCATGCAGGCGCTGCGCCTGCTGTCGCGCACCGAGGGCATCATCCCGGCCATCGAGTCCGCGCACGCGCTGGCCGGTGCCCTGGAGGTCGGCCGGGAGCTGGGCAAGGACGGGCTGATCGTCGTCAACCTGTCCGGCCGCGGCGACAAGGACATGGACACGGCCGCCCGCTACTTCGGCCTGTACGACACCGACGCCGAGGTCGCCGCCAACGCGGCCGACACCGCCGAGATCGAGGGGGACGCCAAGTGAGCGGGAACATTCAGCTGCTGTCGGACACCCTCGCCGCCGCGAAGGCCGAGGGCCGCGCCGCGCTGATCGCCTATCTGCCGGCCGGGTTCCCGACCGTCGACGGCGGCATCGAGGCGATCAAGGCCGTCCTCGACGGCGGTGCCGACGTCGTCGAGGTGGGCCTGCCGCACAGCGACCCCGTCCTCGACGGCCCGGTCATCCAGACCGCCGACGACATCGCCCTGCGCGGCGGGGTGCGGATCGCGGACGTCATGCGTACGGTCCGTGAGGCGCACACGGCCACCGGGAAGCCGGTGCTGGTCATGACGTACTGGAACCCGATCGACCGCTACGGCGTCGAGCGGTTCACCGCCGAGCTGGCCGAGGCGGGCGGTGCGGGCTGCATCCTGCCCGACCTGCCGGTGCAGGAGGCGGCGCTGTGGCGGGAGCACGCCGAGAAGCACGGCCTCGCGACGGTCTTCGTGGTGGCGCCCAGCAGCAAGGACGAGCGGCTCGCGCGGATCACCGCGGCGGGCAGCGGCTTCGTCTACGCCGCCTCGCTGATGGGGGTCACCGGCACCCGTGAGTCGGTCGGCGCGCAGGCCCAGGACCTGGTCGAACGCACCCGGGCCACCGGCACCGACCTGCCCGTCTGCGTCGGCCTCGGCGTCTCCGACGCGGAGCAGGCGGCCGAGGTGGCCGGCTTCGCCGACGGGGTGATCGTCGGCTCGGCCTTCGTCAAGCGGATGCTGGACGCGCCGGACCACGCGGCCGGTGTCGAGGCCGTCCGTGAACTGGCGGACGAGCTGGCCAAGGGCGTGCGCCGAACGGCGTAGCACGCGTGCGCCGAGAGGCGTGACAGAGCGGGACATTTCCCAGGGTCACTCGAACGGGTGGACCTGGGACCGGGGAGGCGCAATGCGCCTCCCCGGTTCGTTCTGGGGGTGTGAGCGAGAAGAATCGTGACGGAAAGCGCACTGCCCGGGAGCGGCTGGCGGCGGACCGCGAGAAGCAGAAGGCCGCGGAGCGGCGGCGGCGCACCCTGATCGTCGGCGCGAGCGTCGTCTGCGTGCTGGGCCTGGCCGCGGTGATCGGCATCGTCGCCGCCAACGCCGGCAAGGACGACGACAACGCCGACGCCGGCCCGGTCGTCGCGCCCTCGGGGGCGAACGGCAAGGACGCGCTGGCGATCCCCGTCGGCAAGGAGAGCGCCAAGTCCACGCTCACGGTCTGGGAGGACTTCCGCTGCCCGGCCTGCAAGGCCTTCGAGGCGGCGTACCGGCCGACGATCCACGAACTGACCGAGTCCGGACAGCTCAAAGTCGAGTACCACCTGGCCACCCTGATCGACGGCAACATGGGCGGCAGCGGCTCCCGCAACGCGGCCAACGCGGCGGCCTGCGCCCAGGACGCCGGAAAGTTCACCGCCTACCACGACGTCCTCTTCGAGAACCAGCCCGAGGAAACCGACGACGCCTACGCGGAGAACAGCAAGCTCATCGAGCTGGCCGCCAAGGTCGACGGCCTCGACACCCCCGCGTTCCGCAAGTGCGTCGAGGACGGCACGCACGACAGCTGGGTCGTGAAGTCCAACCAGGCCTTCCAGGACGGCCGCTTCGGCGGCACCCCCACCGTCCTGTTCAACGGCAAGAACATCTACCAGGACCAGACGATGACACCGGCGAAGCTGAAGCAGATGGTGGAGGAGGCGGACCAGGGGTGAGGCGGTTTCACACCCGCCTGTTATGGAGCCGTAGCCGGGCCGCCCGCCGTGCGCGCGGTCCGGCACGGTAGCGTCGACCCTGCCATGGAACTTGCCTACATTCCCAGCCCGTCGCGCGGGGTGCTGTACGTCGGCCCCATTCCGCTGCGCGGCTACGCGTTCTGCATCATCATCGGCGTCTTCGTCGCGGTCTGGCTCGGCAACCGGCGTTGGATCGCCCGGGGCGGGCGCGCCGGGACGGTGGCCGACATCGCCGTCTGGGCGGTGCCGTTCGGCCTCGTCGGCGGCCGCCTCTACCACGTGATCACGGACTACGAGCTGTACTTCAGCGAGGGCCGGGACTGGGTGGACGCCTTCAAGGTCTGGGAGGGCGGCCTCGGCATCTGGGGCGCGATCGCGCTCGGCGCGCTGGGCGCGTGGATCGGCTGCCGCCGCCGCGGCATCCCCCTGCCCGCCTACGCCGACGCCGTCGCCCCCGGGATCGCGCTCGCCCAGGCGATCGGCCGCTGGGGCAACTGGTTCAACCAGGAGCTGTACGGCAAGCCGACCGACCTGCCCTGGGCCCTGCACATCACGTCCTCCTCGGACGGCCGGATGCCCGGGTACTACCACCCGACGTTCCTCTACGAGTCGCTGTGGTGCATCGGCGTCGCCGTTCTCGTCATCTGGGCCGACCGCCGCTTCAAGCTCGGGCACGGGCGGGCGTTCGCGCTGTACGTCGCCGCGTACTGTGCCGGGCGCGGCTGGATCGAGTACATGCGGATCGACGACGCCCACCGTGTCCTGGGCCTCCGGCTGAACGTCTGGACCGCGATCGTCGTGTTCGTGCTGGCCGTGACCTACATCGTGGTGTCGGCGAAGAAGCGGCCGGGGCGCGAGGAGATCGTGGAGCCGGGCGCCTCCGACGGTGAGGCCGCCTCCGACGGAGCGGCCGATGCCGAGTCCTCGGAGCAGACGGAGACGGCGGAGGCGAAGGCCGAAGTGAAGGCCGACGCCGACGCCGATGCCGAGGGCGACACGAAGGACGACGAGAAGTCCGAGGCCGAGTCCGAGGCCAAGGACGAGGCCGAGAACGAGGCCGAGTCGGCGGGCAAGAAGAGCTGACGGCTACCGGCACGACCGGTACGAACGGTACGACGGCGAGGGGGGCCCGGGGGTCCCCCAGGGAACCTTCCCCTTTTGTGGGGGAATCCGGGTCTGTCGGGTGGGGGGAAGGGGCGGTGGGTCGATCCCCCCCACCCCACGCTCACCCCCCCCCCCCCCCCCCCCCCCCCCCCCCCCCACCACCACCCCCCCCCCCCCCCCCCCCCCCCCCCCCCCCCCCCCCCTCGCCGTTTCGGTGGAGGCGTCAGCGTCTGCGGGCCAGGGACAGGGTGCGGTGGGCCGCCGCCACCACCGCCGCGTCGATGAATCTGCCGTCCGGGAGGGCCTGGGCCCCCGGCTCCACCGCCGCCGCCTTGACGATGGTCTCCGCCTCCTCCAGTTCCTGCTCGGTGGGCAGGTAGGCCCGTTCGATGATCGGGAGCTGGCGCGGGTGGATGGCGGCGCGGCCCAGGAAGCCGAGGGTGCGGCCGTGGGCGCAGGACGCGGCGAGGCCGTTCAGGTCGCGCGTGTCGGGGTGGACGGACTGCGGCGGCGGGATCAGACCCGCGGCCCGCGCGGCGACGATCACCCGGGAGCGGGACCAGTCCAGGCCCGCGTCGTCGCGGATGCCGAGGTCGGCGCGGAGGTCGGCCTCGCCGAGGGCGATCCCGCGCAGGGCCGGGTGCGCGGCGGCGATGGGGTAGGCGTGCTCGACGCCGAGCGCGGATTCCAGCAGGGCGTAGAGCGGCGGGGCTCCGCCGTCCGCCGGGGCGACGGCCTCGGCGATCCGGGTGATCTGGTCCGGCGAGGTCACCTTGGGCAGCCGCAGGCCCCGGACGCCGGGGAGGTGGGCCACCGCGTGCAGGTCGGCGGCGGCCAGCGGGCTGTCGAGGGCGTTGACCCGGACGTGCACCGGGACCGGCTGGGGGTCGCGGAGTCGTTCGGCGGTGGCCGTGCGGGCGTACTCCTTGCGGTCCGGGGCGACCGCGTCCTCCAGGTCGACGATGACGACGTCGGCTCCGCAGGCGAGGGCCTTGCTGACGATGTGCGGGCGGTCGCCGGGCACGTAGAGCCAGGTCAGCGGGGTGGGGTTCACAGGGCGCCCGCCTCGCGGAGGGCCGTCAGTTCGCTGCTCGTCAGGCCCAGCTCGGTCAGGACGGTCTCCGTGTCCGCGCCGTGCGGGCGGCCGGCCCAGCGGATCGCGCCGGGGGTGGAGGACAGCCGGAAGAGGACGTTCTGCATCCGGAGGGGGCCCAGTTCAGGGTCGTCGACGGTGGTGACCGTGCCGAGGGCCTGGTACTGGGGGTCGGCCATCACGTCCCGTACGTCCTGGATCGGGGCGATCGCCGCCTCCGCCTTCTCGAAGGCGGCGAGCACCTCGGTGCGGGGGCGGGCGGCGATCCACGTGCCGACCGCCTCGTCGAGGACATCTGTGTGGGCGGCGCGCTCGGCGCCGGTCGCGAACCACGGCTCGTCGATCAGCTCGGGGCGGCCGACCAGGCGCATCACGCGTTCCGCGACGGACTGGGCCGAGGTCGAGACGGCGACCCAGGTGCCGTCTGCCGTGCGGTAGGTGTTGCGCGGGGCGTTGTTCGCGGAGCGGTTGCCGGTGCGTTCCTGGACGCGGCCGAGCTGGTCGTACCAGAGGGGCTGCGGGCCGAGGACCATCAGGATCGGTTCGATCAGGGCCATGTCCACAACCTGGCCCTCGCCGGTGCGGTCGCGGGCGGCCAGGGCGGTCATGACGGCGTAGGCGGTGGCCAGGCCCGCGATGGAGTCGGCGAGGCCGAACGGCGGGAGGACCGGGGGCGCGTCCGGTTCGCCGGTGATCGCGGCGAAGCCGCTCATCGCCTCGGCGAGGGTGCCGAAGCCGGGCCGATGGGCGTAGGGGCCGAACTGGCCGAAGCCGGTGACCCGGGTGAGGACCAGCCGGGGGTTGGCGGCCGACAGCTCCTCCCAGCCGAGGTCCCACTTCTCCAGGGTGCCGGGGCGGAAGTTCTCGACGATCACATCGGCGGTGGCGGCGAGGCGCAGGAGGGTGGCGCGGCCGCCGGGCTTGGAGAGGTTCAGGGTGATCGTGCGCTTGTTGCGGCCGAGGTGCTTCCACCACAGGCCGACGCCGTCCTTGGAGGGGCCGTGGCCCCGGGACGGGTCGGGTTTCGTGGGGTGCTCGACCTTGATCACCTCCGCGCCGAAGTCGCCGAGCAGGGTGGCGGCGAGAGGGCCGGCGAAGAGGGTGGCCAGGTCGAGGACGCGCAGGCCGGTCAGCGGAGTTGCCCTGTGGGCGTTCTGGGTCATGAGGTGTACTGCTTCTCGATCTCGGAGCGGTACGGCATCGAGGCGGAGGCGCCGGGGCGCTGGACGGAGAGCGCCGCCGCCGCGGCCGCCCAGGCCAGGGCTTCGCGCATGGGGCGGTCCTCACCGCGGGCCACCGCCAGCGCACCGACGAACGTGTCGCCCGCGCCGGTGGAGTCGACGGCGGTGACCCGCGGGGCGGGCACGACGACGGGTTCGGCGCCGCGTGCCGCGTACAGGCTGCCGGCCGCGCCGAGCGTGACCACGACCTCCGGCACGCTCTCCAGCAGGGCCGCGGCCGCCTCGCGGGGGTCGGTGCGGCCGGTGAGGGTGGTGGCCTCGTGCTCGTTGGGGACCAGCAGGTCGACGGCGGTGAGGAGTTCGGGCGGCAGCGGTCGGGCGGGGGCCGGGGTGAGGATCGTACGGACGCCGTGGGCGCGGGCCGCGCGGGCCCCCGCGACGACGGCGGCCAGCGGGACCTCCAGCTGGAGCAGCAGCGCGTCGGCGGAGGCGATCAGGCCCTCGTCGCCGGGGACGAGATGGTCGACGGTGCCGTTGGCGCCGGGAACGACGACGATCGCGTTGCCGCCCTCGTCGTCCACGACGATGTGCGCGGTGCCGGAGGGGGACTCGACCGTGCGCAGATGGTCGGTGTTCACCCCGGAGTGTTCCAGGGTGGAGCGCAGCCGGGCGCCGAAGGAGTCGTTGCCGACCGCGCCGATCATCGAGACGGTGGCGCCCGCGTGGGCGGCGGCGACCGCCTGGTTGGCGCCCTTGCCGCCGGGGATCGTACGGAACTCCCGTCCCGTCACGGTCTCCCCGCGCTGCGGGGCCTTCTCGACGTACGCGACGAGGTCCATGTTCGTGCTGCCGAGCACGACGATGTCGGTCATGGGCGGGACGCCTCCCGGGGGGTGAGGGACCAGGTGAGCTGGGCGAGGGTGTCGAAGCCGGTGCCGTCGAAGCCGGCGACGGAGGTGGCGAGGCGGTTCTTGAGCGGGTCCGTCCAGCGGGCGGGGAGGGCGGCGGGATGCCCGGCGAGGAGGCCGGCGACGCTGCCCGCGGTCGCGCCGTTGGAGTCGGTGTCCCAGCCGCCGGACACCGCGCGGCGGACGGAGCCGGTGAAGTCGCCGTCGGCATGGGTGAGGGCGGCGGCGATCAGGGCGGTGTTGGGGACGGCGTGGACCCAGTGGGTGGCCTTGTACGTGGTGTGGAGTTCGTCCACGACCGTGTCGAAGTCGGGGTGGACTTCGGCCAGTCGGATGGCGTCGGTGACGGCCCGGGCGAGGCGGGAGCGGGGTGGGATCACCGTGAGGCCGGTGCGCAGGCAGGTGTGGATGTCGTGGTTCCCGGTCGCCGCCGTCGCGATGGTGGCCGCCGTGAACATCGCCGCGTAGACGCCGTTGGCGGTGTGGGTGAGGGTGGCGTCGCGGTGGGCCTGTTCCGCCGCGGCGGCCGGGTCGCCGGGGTTGGTCCAGCCGTGGACGTCGGCGCGGATGAGGGCGCCGATCCATTCGCGGAAGGGGTTGCGGTGGCGGGCGGTGTGCGGGGGTTCGATGCCGGAGAGGAGGTTGCGGTAGGCGATCCGCTCGGCGGTGAAGGTGCGGCCCGCCGGGAGTTCGTCCAGCCAGAGCTTCGCCACGTCGGCGGTGGTGAACTCCCTGCCATGGCGGCGCAGCAGGAGGAGGTTGAGGAGGGGGTAGTTGAGGTCGTCGTCCTCGGGCATCCCGTCGATGTTCTCGGCGAGGGAGGTCGCTGCCGAGCGGCGGTTCCAGGGGTGTCGCGCGAGGAGGTCCGCGGGGACGCCCCGGGCGGTGAAGTAGGTGTCCAGGGGCCAGTTGCCGGTGGACCTGGCGAGGGAACGGATGGCGTCGAGGGGGAGTTTCTCGACGGGTTTGCCCAGGAGGCAGCCCGCCGCTCGGCCCAGCCAGGCCGCTTCCAGGGCAGCCCGGGTGGGGGCCGGGCGGGTGCCCTCGCGGCTCGGGCGGGTGCCTTCGCGGCTCGGGCGGGTGCCTTCGCAGCTGTGGCGGATGGCGGCGAGGTCCGTCGGTTCGTCCTCCGCCAGCCTGCTCGGCAGGTCCGCCAGTTCGTCCAGCAGGTCCTCCGCGAGTTGGCGCAGGTACCGGGAGGCGCGGTGCGGGGAGGCTCCCGCCCGGGACGGGGCTTCCGGGCCGCCCGCCGCCCGCCAGCGGGCCGCGACGGCGTGGGGTTCGCGGCCGTCCTCGACCGCCTGGCGGAGTTCGTGGCCCAGGAGGTCCTCCGGTTGGACCCAGGTCAGGCGGAGCATCCCTGGCCTCCGAGGAGGGTGGTGAAGGCCGCCTCGCGGGTCCGGCGTGCCTGGACGTCCCGGGCGAAGATCTGCCGCGCGACCTCGGCGAGGGTGCGGGCGGGCGCCCACAGGTCCAGGCGGCTGGCCTCGGCCACCTCCTTCGACCAGTCGTCCGGGACGGGGGAGCCCAGGGCGCCGGCCAGCGCGCCCGCCATGGTGGCGATCGAGTCGCAGTCGCGGCCGTAGTTCACCGCGCCGAGGACGGCGTGCCGGTAGTCGCCGGCCGAGACCACCACCATGCCGAGCGCGACGGGGAGTTCCTCGATCGCGTGCAGCCGGGAGGGGCGGCGGGCACCGAGGGAGGGCCGGCGGTAGTCGGGGCCCACGGTGTCGTACGGGGTCACGGCCCGGCGCAGTGGGATCAGCGCCGACTCGAAGTCCCGGTGGTGGGACGCCTCTTCGCAGACCTTCTCGATCGCTGTGCGGGTGCCGTCCTTCGCCAGCGCCAGGCAGGCCGACACGATCGAGTCGGGGGTCGCGCCCGGTGCGCAGGCCGCCGCCACCGCCGCCGCGAAGACACCCGCCGCCTCACGGCCGTACGACGACTGGTGGGCGCCCGCGATGTCCAGCGCCTCGGCGTACGCGCCCGCCGGGTCGGCCGCGTTGACCAGGCCGACCGGGGCCATGTACATCGCCGCACCGCAGTTGACGATGTTGCCCACTCCGGCCTCGCGGGGGTCGACATGGCCGTAGTGGACCCGTGTGACCAGCCATTTCTCCGCGAGGAAGATCCGTTGGAGGGGGAGCGCCTCCGCCTCCAGCTCCGGGATCCAGCGGGGGGTCGTCATCAGGTCCGGGACCAGGTGGTCGGCGATCGCGTACGCGTCGAGGTGGTCGCGGACCGTGGCGTAGACCCTGATCAGCGCGTGGGTCATCAGGGTGTCGTCGGTGAAGTGGCCGTCGCCCTTGTGGTACGGGGCGATGGGGCGGGCGGTGCGCCAGGCGTCGCCGTTCCAGGGGCCGACGATGCCGTGGACGCGGCCGCCGTGGCGCTCGGCGATCTGGTCGGGGGAGTAGCCCTCGACCGGGCCGCCGAGCGCGTCGCCGACGGCCGCGCCGACCAGGGCGCCGGTGATCCGTTCGTCCAGACCCGCCTCTGGGCTTTCTGTTGCTTTGGGCGTCATGCCCCGAATCATCCTCCTGGTGGGGCCGGTTGTGTGGCTTCCAGGAGTTCGGCGAGTTCCACCAGATCGGTGCCGGTGAGGCGGGGGAGCACACAGCCGGAGAGGGTGCGGCAGGTGTCGCGCCAGGACGCGGGGATCGCGTCGCCGCCGCCGAGCGCGCCGGTGAGCGCGCCCGCCAGGGCCGGCGCCGAGTCCGCGACCCGGGACAAGCAGGCCGCCGCCGGCACCGCCTCGGCGACGCGGCCGCCGGAGGCGAGGGCCAGGGCGAGGGCCACCGGGACCGTCTCGGCGGCCGCGATGCCGTAGCTGTAGACGTGGTCGACGATCTGGTGCTCCAGGAGGGGGACCAGGGCGAAGGCGTTCTCGGCGTCGCGCGCCAGTTTCAGGGCGTGGCGGGCGTTGCGGCCGATCTCCGTCTCCTCGGGGAGTTCGGCGAGGGCCGCCGTCACACAGCTCTCGGGGTCCGCGCCGACGAGGGCCAGGGCGAGCGCGGCCGCCATGGCCCGGGCGCCGTGCACACCGTCGCCGTCCTGGGTGTAGCGGGCGTCGAACTCGGCCAGTTCGGCGGCGAGTCGGGGGTCGCCGGGGTGGGCCACGGCGAGGACGCAGGCGCGTACGCAGGCCGCGTCGTCGAAGTAGTGGGGGTTGTCGTGGCCGGTGGCGGGCGGGCGCAGGCCCGTGGCGAGGTTGCCCAGGCCGGCCCGGACGGAGATGCGGGCGCGCAGGGGGAGCACCGCGGACTCGATCTCCGGGGCGCGGTCGGCCGCCGCCGCGACCTCGCTGGCGATGGCGTTCCAGGTGAGGTCGATGGCGGCGCGCATACGGCGTTCGCGGCTGAGGTCGCCGAGGACGGTGTCGTCTCCGGCCCGCAGGACGGCCTCCGCCGCGAAGGCCGCCCACTCGGCGTCGTCGGAGGGGCCGAGGCGGAGGGGCTCGGGGGGTTGGTTGAGGGCGATGGGGACGGGGAGGGTGGTCGTCGCGTTGTGCTCGGCGAAGGTGTCGAGTTCGCGGGTGAGGCGGCGGGTCCATTCGGGCATGCGGGCGGCGCGGTGGCGGGCGGCGGGCCAGCCGGCGGCGTCGCCCGCGGCCAGGCCGAGGAGGAGACCCTGGATGCGCTTCTCCCGGTTGCCGCCCGTGGCACCCTCGGCGTCGGAGGCGGCCGGCCTCCGCGGGAGGTCCGGGCTGTCGGCCGCCGCGGGCTCGGGCGGCTCCGCCGTGGGTGTCGGTTCCTGCCGCTCCGGTGCGGGCGGCTCCGTCGTCGTCGTTCCCGCGGACATTCCCTCGTCCCATGGGCCCGGTGGTCTCATCGGTGGGTCTCCGTTCCGTCGGGGGCGGGCCGGTCGTGGTTCAGCAGGCTCGGTACCAGGTCCGGTACGACCACCCCCTCGCCCCACTTCCCGCCCTCGCCCGGTACCAGCAGTTCGGCCACGTCCAGGACGTGGTGGCCGGCCATCGAGGGGAGGCAGCTGCCGCGGGCCGGGCCGATGGCCGCCGCCCAGTCGGCCGGGATGGCGGAGACACCCTCGGTCGCGCCGGCCAGCGCGCCCGCGACCGCCGCCGTGGTGTCGGCGTCGCGGCCCATGTTGACGGCGGTGAGGACCGCCTGTGTGAAGTCGCCGTCGGCCGCCGCGTAGGCGCCGAAGGCGAGGGCCACGGCCTCGGGGGCGAGGTCGGTCCAGGGGTAGCCGCCGATGACGACGGCGGAGCGGACCGCTCGTTCGCCGCGGTGGGCGACTGCCACCGCCCGGCGCAGGGAGCGGGCCGTCCAGGAGTCCTCGGGGACGACGGCCAGTGCGGAGGCGATCACGGCGACCGTCGGCGCGCCCGCCATCGCCGCCGCCACACCGGCCGCGACCGCCTGGCCGCCGTAGATGCCCTCGCCGTCGTGGCTCACCGAGCCGTCGATGGCGACGAGACGGGCCGCTTCCGCCGGGCGGCCCGCGGCGAAGACGCCGAACGGGGCCGCGCGCATCGCCAGGCCGTCGCTCCAGGCGTGCCGGTGCTGGGCGGAGATGGGGGCGGCCAGGCCCCGGCGCAGGTTCTCCAGGGTGCCGCGTTCGCTGAAGCCGGCGCCGCGGAAGGGGCCCTCGTCGCGGTCGGCGATCCACTGGTGCCAGGCCGCCTCCACATGGGCCGGGGTGAGGGCCGAGCCGTGCCGGGCGAGGAGCAGGCCGGAGAAGATCGCGTACTCCGTGTCGTCCGTGCCGGCCGGACGGTCCGCCACATAGCCCGTGACGCGGCCCCAGCGGGCCCGGATCTCCGACGGCTTCAAGTTCTCGGCCGGTGCGCCGAGCGCGTCTCCGACGGCGAGGCCCAGCAGGGCGCCGCGGGCCCGTTCACGGATCGATGCCATGCGCGGCCTTTCCTCCGGGGGTCCCGCTCGGGTGCGGAACCCTTTGCGGATGTGTCCCACCATCGGCGGTTGACCTGAGCCTCGAACCCCTTCATGTCACCCGGTCGACATTTGTGCAGGATCCCGATCGAATGAGCGCTCGAAGGTAAAAGCGCAGGTTAGCGCAGCCTCGCCTTGGTGGCGGGTGGGGATGCGGAGGCGTATCTTATGTGCTGTCGGAAATTAGAATCAGTCTAAAGTTAGCTTTGGCTCAGCTTACTGGGGGACCCTCATGGCCATCATCGAGACCGAGGCGCCGCTGCACGAGGCGCACCGTGACAACCACACGCACCGCGATGTGAACGGCGGCTGGCTGCGCCCCGCCGTCTTCGGCGCGATGGACGGCCTGGTCTCCAACCTCGCCCTGATGACCGGTGTGGCCGGCGGGGAGGCCGGGCGGCAGGCCCTCGTGCTGACCGGGCTCGCGGGCCTGGCCGCCGGCGCCTTCTCCATGGCGGCCGGCGAGTACACCTCCGTCGCCTCGCAGCGCGAACTCGTCGAGGCCGAGCTGGACGTCGAGCGCCGGGAGCTGCGCAAGCACCCGAAGGACGAGGAGGCCGAGCTGGCCGCGCTCTACGAGATGCGGGGGGTCGAGCCCGCGCTGGCCCGGCAGGTGGCCCGGCAGCTGTCGCGCGATCCCGAGCAGGCGCTGGAGATCCACGCCCGCGAGGAGCTGGGCATCGACCCGTCCGACCTGCCCTCGCCGCTGGTCGCCGCCGTGTCGAGCTTCGGGTCGTTCGCGCTGGGCGCGCTGCTGCCCGTGCTGCCGTATCTGCTAGGGGCGAGCGCGCTGTGGCCGGCCGTGCTGCTGGCGTTGTTCGGGCTGTTCGCGTGTGGTGCCGTCGTGGCGCGTGTCACCGCGCGCAGCTGGTGGTTCAGCGGGCTGCGGCAGCTCGCGCTCGGGGGTGCGGCGGCGGGTGTGACGTACGTCCTGGGCAGTCTGTTCGGAACGGCCGTAGGATAGTTCGACCGCTACTTATGCGTTGGGCCGCATAGGTAGCCGTTACTGACTGGTTTCGACCGCTTAACCAGTGGGCATGAGCCGTAAGCGCTGTGGGCAATGACGCCTGCGGCGCACGCGCGGGGTGGGCGAAGACGCCCGCGCCGCCCTTCGGACCGACGGACACCGATCTGTCCCGTTCGGTCCCCACACACTTTCAGCCAGGTGCGCGGTACCCCCGCCGCACGCCCATGGCGTCCGCATGTTGGAACGGAGTATCCGGTTCCCGAGAACCGCTCCATCATGTAACCTGCACGAAATTTTGCACTTACGCAGAGGGCCAACGTCGTCCCTTCGCAAGTCACTCCCCCAGAGCCTCAGAGCCTGGGAGGGGCCACCAGCCACTTGAGACGACGACGGGAGAGCCGATGCGTACGCCGCGCCAGCCGTCCCAGCATTCCGCGAATGGCCAGAACTGGTCCTTCATGGATGCTCGCCCTGCTGCGCAGGGTATGTACGACCCCCGCAACGAGCACGACGCCTGTGGCGTCGGCTTCGTGGCCACCCTCACCGGCGAGGCGAGCCACACGCTGGTCGAGCAGGCGCTGACCGTTCTGCGCAACCTCGAACACCGCGGCGCCACCGGCTCCGAGCCGGACTCCGGCGACGGTGCGGGCATCCTCACCCAGGTCCCCGACGCGTTCTTCCGCGAGGTGGCCGAGTTCGAGCTGCCCGAGGCCGGTTCCTACGCCGTCGGCATCGCCTTCCTCCCCGAGGACGGCATCCAGGACGCCGTCTCACGTATCGAGACGATCGCCGCCGAGGAGGACCTCACCGTCCTCGGCTGGCGCGAGGTCCCGGTCGCCCCGGAGCTGCTCGGCGCCACCGCCCGCTCCACCATGCCGGCCTTCCGGCAGGTGTTCGTCGCGGACAGTTCGAGCCAGGGCATCGCGCTCGACCGCAAGGCGTTCGTGCTGCGCAAGCGCGCCGAGCGCGAGGTCGGCGTGTACTTCCCGTCGCTGTCCGCGCGGACGATCGTCTACAAGGGCATGCTGACCACCGGCCAGCTGGAGCCCTTCTTCCCGGACCTGTCCGACCGCCGTTTCGCCTCGGCCGTGTCGCTCGTCCACTCGCGCTTCTCCACGAACACCTTCCCGTCGTGGCCGCTCGCCCACCCGTACCGCTTCGTCGCGCACAACGGTGAGATCAACACCGTCAAGGGCAACCGCAACTGGATGCGCGCCCGTGAGTCGCAGCTGGTCTCCGACCTCTTCGGGCACGAGAAGCTCGAGCGGGTCTTCCCGGTGTGCACGCCGGACGCCTCCGACTCGGCGTCCTTCGACGAGGTGCTCGAGCTGCTCCACCTCGGTGGCCGCTCCCTGCCGCACTCCGTGCTGATGATGATCCCCGAGGCGTGGGAGAACCACGACTCCATGGACGCGGCCCGGCGCGCCTTCTACCAGTTCCACTCCACGATGATGGAGCCCTGGGACGGCCCGGCCTGTGTCACCTTCACCGACGGCACCCAGGTCGGCGCCGTGCTCGACCGCAACGGTCTGCGCCCCGGCCGCTACTGGGTCACCGACGAGGGCCTCGTCGTCCTCGGCTCCGAGGTCGGCGTCCTCGACATCGACCCCGCCAAGGTCGTCCGCAAGGGCCGCCTCCAGCCCGGCAAGATGTTCCTCGTCGACACCGCCGAGCACCGCATCATCGAGGACGACGAGATCAAGGCGGAGCTGGCCGCCGCGGCCCCCTACGCCGAGTGGCTCGAGGCCGGCGAGATCGAGCTGGGCGACCTGCCCGAGCGTGAGCACATCGTGCACACCCACGCCTCGGTCACCCGCCGCCAGCAGACCTTCGGCTACACCGAGGAAGAGCTGCGCGTCATCCTGGCGCCGATGGCCAAGTCGGCCGCCGAGCCGATCGGTTCCATGGGCACCGACTCGCCGATCGCCGCGCTGTCCGCCCGCCCGCGCCTGCTGTTCGACTACTTCACGCAGCTGTTCGCGCAGGTCACCAACCCGCCGCTGGACGCGATCCGCGAGGAGCTGGTCACCTCCCTGCGCTCGTCGCTGGGCCCCGAGGGCAACCTCCTCGAGCCGACGGCCGCCTCCTGTCGCAGCGTCACCCTGCCCTTCCCGGTGATCGACAACGACGAGCTGGCCAAGCTCATCCACATCAACGCCGACGGCGACATGCCCGGCTTCAAGGCCGCGACCCTCTCGGGCCTGTACCGGGTGCACGGCGGCGGTGACGCCCTCGCCGCGCGCATCGCGGAGATCTGCGCCGAGGCCGACGCCGCCATAGACAACGGCGCCCGGCTGATCGTCCTGTCGGACCGCCACTCGGACGCCGAGCACGCGCCGATCCCGTCGCTGCTGCTCACCGCGGCCGTCCACCACCACCTCATCCGCACCAAGCAGCGCACCCAGGTGGGCCTGCTGGTCGAGGCCGGTGACGTCCGCGAGGTCCACCACGTCGCCCTGCTGATCGGCTTCGGCGCAGCCGCCGTCAACCCGTACCTGGCGATGGAGTCCGTCGAGGACCTGGTCCGGGCCGGCACCTTCCTGTCGGACATCGAGCCCGAGCAGGCGATCCGCAACCTGATCTACGCGCTCGGCAAGGGCGTCCTGAAGGTCATGTCCAAGATGGGCATCTCGACCGTCGCCTCCTACCGCGGCGCCCAGGTCTTCGAGGCCGTCGGTCTCGAGGACGGCTTCGTCACCAAGTACTTCAGCGGCACCGCCAGCAAGATCGGCGGCGTCGGCATCGACGTGGTCGCCAAGGAGGTCGCCGCCCGGCACGCCAAGGCGTACCCGGCGTCCGGCATCGCGCCGGCCCACCGCGCCCTGGAGATCGGCGGCGAGTACCAGTGGCGCCGCGAGGGCGAGCCGCACCTGTTCGACCCGGAGACGGTCTTCCGCCTCCAGCACTCGACGCGTGCCAACCGCTTCGACATCTTCAAGAAGTACACGGACCGGGTGAACGAGCAGTCCGAGCGCCTGATGACGCTCCGCGGCCTGTTCGGCTTCAAGTCGGACCGCCCGTCGATCTCCGTCGACGAGGTCGAGCCGGTCTCCGAGATCGTCAAGCGCTTCTCCACCGGCGCCATGTCGTACGGCTCCATCTCCAAGGAGGCGCACGAGACCCTCGCCATCGCCATGAACCAGCTGGGCGGCAAGTCCAACACCGGTGAGGGCGGCGAGGACGCGGACCGGCTGTACGACCCGGCGCGCCGCTCCGCCATCAAGCAGGTCGCCTCCGGCCGCTTCGGTGTGACCAGCGAGTACCTGGTCAACGCGGACGACATCCAGATCAAGATGGCCCAGGGCGCCAAGCCCGGCGAGGGCGGCCAGCTGCCCGGCCACAAGGTCTACCCGTGGGTCGCCAAGACCCGGCACTCCACCCCGGGTGTCGGTCTGATCTCCCCGCCGCCGCACCACGACATCTACTCCATCGAGGACCTGGCCCAGCTGATCCACGACCTGAAGAACGCGAACCCGCAGGCGCGGATTCACGTGAAGCTGGTCTCGGAGGTCGGCGTCGGCACGGTCGCCGCCGGTGTGTCCAAGGCGCACGCGGACGTCGTCCTGATCTCCGGCCACGACGGCGGCACGGGCGCCTCGCCGCTGACATCGCTGAAGCACGCGGGCGGCCCCTGGGAACTCGGTCTCGCCGAGACCCAGCAGACCCTGCTGCTCAACGGGCTGCGCGACCGGATCGTCGTCCAGACGGACGGCCAGCTGAAGACCGGCCGTGACGTGATCATCGCCGCGCTGCTCGGCGCCGAGGAGTTCGGTTTCGCGACCGCGCCGCTCGTCGTCTCCGGCTGCGTCATGATGCGCGTCTGCCACCTGGACACCTGCCCGGTCGGCATCGCCACCCAGAACCCCGTGCTGCGCGACCGCTTCGCCGGCAAGGCCGAGTACGTGGTGAACTTCTTCAAGTTCATCGCGGAGGAGGTCCGCGAGCTCCTCGCCGAGCTGGGCTTCCGCTCGATCGAGGAGGCCGTCGGCCACGCCGAGATCCTCGACGTCGAGCGCGCCGTCGACCACTGGAAGGCGCAGGGCCTGGACCTGGCCCCGCTGTTCCACGTGCCCGAGCTGCCCGAGGGCGCGGTGCTGCACCAGGTGATCGCCCAGGACCACGGCCTGGAGAAGGCGCTCGACAACGAGCTGATCAAGCTCGCCGCCGACGCGCTGGCCGCGGACTCCCAGGCCGACGCCCAGCCGGTGCGCGCCCAGGTCAAGGTCCGCAACATCAACCGCACGGTCGGCACCATGCTCGGCCACGAGGTGACGAAGAAGTTCGGTGGCGCGGGCCTGCCCGAGGACACCATCGACATCACCTTCACGGGCTCCGCCGGCCAGTCCTTCGGCGCCTTCCTCCCGCGCGGTGTCACGCTGCGCCTGGAGGGCGACGCCAACGACTACGTCGGCAAGGGCCTCTCCGGCGGCCGGGTGATCGTCCGTCCCGACCGGGGCGCCGACCACCTCGCCGAGTTCTCCACCATCGCGGGCAACACCATCGCCTACGGCGCGACCGGCGGCGAGCTGTTCCTGCGCGGCCGCACCGGTGAGCGGTTCTGCGTCCGCAACTCCGGCGCGCTGGTCGTCTCCGAGGGCGTGGGCGACCACGGCTGCGAGTACATGACCGGCGGTCACGCGGTGGTCCTCGGTGAGACGGGCCGCAACTTCGCGGCCGGCATGTCCGGCGGTGTCGCCTACGTGATCGACCTCGACCGGGACAACGTCAACGCCGGCAACCTGAACGCCGTGGAGGCGCTGGACGACGCGGACAAGCAGTGGCTGCACGACGTGGTGCGCCGCCACGCGGAGGAGACCGGGTCCACGGTCGCCGAGAAGCTGCTGGTGGACTGGGACACGTCCGCGGAGCGCTTCAGCAAGATCATCCCCAGCACGTACAAGGCAGTGCTCGCCGCCAAGGACGCCGCCGAGCGAGCGGGACTCTCCGAGTCCGAGATCACCGAGAAGATGATGGAGGCGGCGATCAATGGCTGACCCGAAGGGCTTCCTGAACCACGGCCGTGAGGTCGCCAAGTCCCGTCCCGTCGACGTGCGTCTGAAGGACTGGAACGAGGTCTACGTCCCCGGCTCGCTGCTGCCGATCATCGGCAAGCAGGCCAGCCGCTGCATGGACTGCGGCATCCCGTTCTGTCACAACGGCTGTCCGCTGGGGAACCTGATCCCCGAGTGGAACGACTACGCCTACCGCGAGGACTGGTCGGCGGCGTCGGAGCGGCTGCACGCCACGAACAACTTCCCGGAGTTCACGGGCCGGCTGTGCCCCGCTCCGTGCGAGTCGGCGTGCGTGCTCGGCATCAACCAGCCGGCCGTCACCATCAAGAACGTCGAGGTCTCGATCATCGACAAGGCGTGGGACGCGGGCACCGTCGCCCCGCAGGCCCCGGAGCGCCTGTCCGGCAAGACCGTCGCCGTGATCGGCTCGGGCCCGGCGGGTCTCGCCGCCGCCCAGCAGCTCACCCGGGCGGGCCACACCGTCGCCGTCTACGAGCGCGCGGACCGCGTCGGCGGGCTCCTGCGGTACGGCATCCCCGAGTTCAAGATGGAGAAGCGGCACATCAACCGCCGTATCGAGCAGATGCGCGCGGAGGGCACCCGCTTCCGTACGGGCATCGAGATCGGCCGCGACCTCAAGGCGACCGACCTGAAGAAGCGGTACGACGCGATCGTCATCGCCGCCGGTGCCACGACCGCCCGTGACCTCCCGGTCCCCGGCCGTGAGCTCAAGGGCGTCTACCAGGCGATGGAGTACCTGCCGCTGGCCAACAAGGTCCAGGAGGGCGACTACGTGGTGTCGCCCATCTCGGCCGAGGGCAAGCACGTGGTCGTCATCGGCGGTGGCGACACCGGCGCCGACTGCGTGGGCACCGCCCACCGCCAGGGCGCGGCCTCCGTCACCCAGCTGGAGATCATGCCCCGTCCGGGCGAGGAGCGGAACGCCGGCCAGCCCTGGCCGACCTTCCCGATGCTCTACAAGGTCACGTCCGCGCACGAGGAGGGCGGCGAGCGGGTCTACTCCGTCTCCACCACCCACTTCGAGGGCGACGAGGACGGCAACGTCCAGTGGCTGCACCTCACCGAGGTCGAGTTCATCGAGGGCAGGCTGACCCCGAAGCCGGGCACGGAGCGCAAGATCCCCGCCCAGCTGGTCACCCTCGCCATGGGCTTCACCGGCACCGACCGCGAGAACGGCCTGGTCGAGCAGTTCGGTCTCGACCTCGACGAGCGCGGCAACATCGCCCGCGACGCCGACTTCCAGACCAACGTGCCGGGCGTCTTCGTCGCCGGTGACGCGGGCCGCGGCCAGTCGCTCATCGTGTGGGCGATCGCGGAGGGCCGCTCGGCCGCCCGCGGCTGCGACCGGTTCCTCACCGGGGCCAGCGAACTCCCGGCCCCGATCCGCCCGACGGACCGCTCCCTGATGGTCTGACGGTTCCGCAGGACGAAACCTCAAGAGACGTCCCGTACAAAGGCGTACGGAACACCAGACGGCGCCTGCCCCTGTCCCCGACCGGACGATGGGGTGGGCGCCGCCGCCTTGTCTCATGCCAGCGCGCCGACCTTGCCGAGGGCGAGTACGACGAGCAGGGCGAGGAGGGCCAGGCACACACCCGCCTGGATGAACGAACGGCGCTCGCGCGGCGCGTACGCGTACGCCACCGTCACCACGCCACCCGCGAGCAGCCCGCCCAAGTGCCCCTGCCAGGACGTGAGTCCCGCGGAGATCACCAGCCACAGCAGCAGGCCCGCCATGAAGCGGTTGACGGCGTTCATGTCGGCGCCGAGGCGGCGCGCCATGACGTAGTAGGCGGCGCCGACGCCGAAGATCGCGCCGGACGCGCCGACCGTGGGGGTGGTGGGCGCGATCAGCAGCACCAGCACCGAACCGCCGAGCGCGGACAGCAGGTAGAGGGCGAGATAGCGGATCCGGCCGAGCTGGGACTCGACCACCCGGCCCAGGTTCCACAGCGACACCATGTTCATCACGATGTGCAGGATCCCGAACGTGCCCTCGGTGGGCGGCAGATGGAGGAAGGCGCCGGTCAGCAGCCGGTACCACTCCCCGTCCACGACCCCCTCCGGCTGAAACCCCGCCGGGTAGGCGGCCTGCCACACGTAGTGGCCGCCGTCCGGCCCGGTCAGCCCGGCACCCAGCATCTCGAACCGGTCCACGATCGCCGGACGCACCAACTCGCCGAGATAGGCGAGGACGTTCAGCCCGATCAGCACGTACGTCACCATCGGCACCGCCGACACCCGGCCGCCGACGACGGTCCGGGCCCGGCGGATCGACCGTGCGCCCTCCCGCACGCACTCCGGGCACTGGTGGCCGACGGCCGCCTCGCGCATGCAGTCCGGGCAGATGAACCGCTCGCAGCGGGTGCAGCGGACGTACGACTCCACCTTGGGATGGCGGTAGCAGGTGGTGACGGCGGACTCGGGCTCCACGGCCGGCTCCTCGGGGTTCTCGGCAAGAGCGAACAAAATAGCGAACGCCGGTGGGTGTGGGAGGGTGGGGGGCATGGTCGCGATCAGTCTCAGCAAGGTCCAAGAGACGGCACCCGCGCTGGTCAGCCTCTACAAGAGCGCCGGGGTCTCCCTCACGAAGCACGGCCTCGACGGGCAGCGGGCCGCCGTCTACCTCGTGGTCGACTACTCGGGGTCGATGAAGCCGTACTACCAGGACGGGAGCGTGCAGGCGCTCGCCGACCGGGTGCTGGGGCTGTCCGCGCACCTCGACGACGACGGCCGGGTGCCGGTCGTCTTCTTCTCCACCGATGTCGACGCCGTCACCGACATCGCGCTCGCCGGCCATCAGGGGCGGGTGGAGCGGATCGTGGCCGGGCTCGGGCACATGGGGAAGACCAGCTACCACCTGGCGATGGACGCGGTCATCGACCACTACCTCGACAGCGGATCACGCGAGCCCGCGCTCGTCGTGTTCCAGACGGACGGCGGCCCGATCAACAAGCTCGCCGCCGAGCGCTACCTCTGCAAGGCGTCACGGCTGCCGCTGTTCTGGCAGTTCATCGGCTTCGGCGACCGGGGCAGCAAGCAGTTCGACTTCCTGCGCAGGCTCGACGACCTGCCCGTGCCGGCCAAGCGGGCCGTCGACAACGCCGGTTTCTTCCACGCCGGTTCGGACCCCAGGAAGGTGTCGGACGCCGAGCTGTACGACCGGATGGTCGGCGAGTTCCCGAAGTGGCTGGTGGCGGCGCGGGCGGCAGGGATCGTACGGCCGTAGCGGGCGCACGCGCCATTGGCCCCGCCGCGCCGCCGTGCCACCCTGGGATCATCCGACGGGGAGGCGGCGGCGTATGGCGGACGACGCGCGATCGGGGCACGAGGGCCGGGGCGGCGAGCCCGCGAAGGGCGAGCGGATCGCCGACTGGGCCGACGGACGGCTGGGCATCTACGGGCTCGCCCGCACGAACCTGCGCAAGCTGTTCCCCGACCACTGGTCCTTCATGCTGGGCGAGGTCTGCCTCTACAGCTTCCTCGTCCTCATCCTCACGGGCATCTACCTCACGCTCTTCTTCGAGCCCAGCAGCGCCGAGGTCGTCTACGACGGCTCGTACGTCCCGCTCAACGGCATCCCGATGACCCGGGCGTACGAGTCGACGCTGGAGATCAGCTTCGATGTGCGCGGCGGGCTGCTGATCCGGCAGCTCCACCACTGGGCGGCGCTGGTCTTCGTCACCGGCATGCTGGTGCACATGATGCGGGTGTTCTTCACCGGCGCCTTCCGCAAGCCCCGTGAGCTGAACTGGCTGTTCGGCTGGACCCTGTTGATGCTCGGCATCCTCACCGGCCTGACCGGCTACTCGCTCCCCGACGATCTGCTCTCCGGCACCGGCATCCGCTTCGCCGACGGCGCGATCCTGTCGATCCCGCTCGTCGGGACGTATCTGTCGTTCTTCCTCTTCGGCGGGGAGTTCCCGGGCCACGACATCATCTCGCGGCTCTATCCGATCCATGTCCTGCTGTTGCCCGGGATCATGCTCGGGCTCGTCGTCGCCCATCTGATCCTGGTGTTCTTCCACAAGCACACCCAGTACCCCGGGCCCGGACGCGACCAGAAGTCGGTCATCGGGATGCCCCTCATGCCGGTCTACATGGCGAAGGCCGGCGGGTTCTTCTTCCTCGTCTTCGGGGTGCTGACGCTGATGGCCGGCATCGCCACCATCAACCCGGTGTGGGCCTTCGGTCCCTACCGTCCGGACCTGGTGACGACCGGCGCGCAGCCCGACTGGTACCTCGGGTTCTCCGAGGGGCTGATCCGGGTGATGCCGGGATGGGAGATCAACGCCTGGGGCCACACCCTGGCACTGGGCGTCCTCATCCCCTTCTCCCTCTTCCCGCTGATCCTGCTCGCCCTCGGCCTCTATCCGTTCGTCGAGGCGTGGATCACCGGGGACCAGCGGGAGCACCACATCCTCGACCGGCCGCGCAACGTGCCCGTGCGCACCGCACTCGGCGTGGCCTGGCTGACGCTGTACGTGGTGCTGCTGATCGGCGGGGGCAACGACATCGTCGCCACGCATCTGCATCTGTCCATCAACGCCATCACCTGGTTCGTGCGGATCGCCGTGTTCGTGGGGCCGGTCGTCGCCTTCATGGTGACCAAGCGGATCTGTCTGGGGCTGCAACGCCGGGACCGGGACAAGGTGCTGCACGGCCGCGAGACCGGCACCGTCAAACGCCTTCCGCACGGCGAGTACGTCGAGGTGCACGAACCCCTCGGCCGGGAGCAGCTGTTCACCCTCACCCAGCACGAGCAGAACCCGCCCTACGAGATCGGCCCGCGCGTCGACCACAACGGAGTGCGCCGGCCGGTCACCGTCTCCCAGCGGGTGCGGGCGCGGCTGGCCCGGGCCATGTTCGGCCCCGGAAGCCACATCCCGAAGCCGACCCCGCAGGAGTACCGCGAACTCACCGGAAAGCACGGTCACTGAGCGCCAGCGCGGCGAAGCGTTCGCCGATCAGGCGGTGCGTGGCGGCGTCCGGGTGGAGGCCGTCGGGGAGGGGGAGCACGGCGGCGTCGGCCTCGCCGTAGAGGTCGCGGCCGTCGAGATAGTGCAGGTGCGGGTCGTCGCCCGCCCGCCCGGCCACGATCCGTTCGAGTTCCTCGCGGACGACGCGCAGGGTGAGCTTGCCGTACGCGACCTCGGCCGGGTCGCCCATGGGGTGGAACCACAGACGGTCCTCGGCGACGGCCGTGAAGTCGAGAGCGGTGGGGCCCGGGGTGTCCTCGTGCATGGGGCACAGGATCGGTGAGACGACCAGCAGGGGCGTGGCCGGACGGCCCTCGCGGATCGTGTCGAGGAAGCCGTGCACGGCCGCGGTGAAGGCGCGCAGCCGCATCAGGTCGAGGTTCACCAGGTTGATGCCGAGCTTGACGCTGATCAGATCGGCCGGGGTGTCCCGCAGCGCGCGGGCGGTGAACGGGTCCAGCAGGGCGCTCCCGCCCAGGCCCAGGTTGATCAGCTCCACCCCGCCGAGGGAGGCGGCGACCGCGGGCCAGATGCCGGTGGGGGGCACGGCGTCCGAGCCGTGGCTGATCGAACTGCCGTGGTGCAGCCAGACGGGGCGGCCACTGGGCGGGGCGGGTTCGACGGGGGCGTCGGTGCGCAGGGCGACCAGTTCGGTGGTCTCGTTGTGCGGGAGCCAGATCTCCAGGTCCTTGACCCCGGCCGGCAGGCCGGTGAAGCGCAGGGTGCCGACCGGGCCGGACTCCGTGCGGGTGGTTCCGGCGGCCAGGTCGACGGTCAGGATCCGGCCGCCCTCCGTCACACTGCCCCGGCCGGCCGGGCGGCCGTCGACGAGCAGCTCGTACACACCGTCCGGGCGGGGCGGGGCACCGACGTAGATCCGCTTGGTGGGCAGGACGTCCAGCTCGACCGCGGTGGCGCCGCTGCGGAACGCGAGCCGCACGCCCGACGGCTGGGACTCGGCCATGGCGAGCTGCGGGTCGGCGCACTGGGCGCGCGCGCGTGCGGGCAGCCGGTGCGGGAGCACGCCGTGCTCGGTGCGCTCCAGGTCGAGGGCGCCGCGCAGCAGGCCGGCGGTGATGGGGGTCGTCACCCACCCGGGCTCGTTCGCGCGGCTCATGCGGCGGGCCAGTTGCGCAGCAGGGCGTCGAGGGCGTCCAGGACGCGTGTCCAGGTCTCGTCGGTGTCGGGCGCGCTGTGGCTGAAGGCGCCGCCCAGCTCCAGGCCGACATAGCCGTGGAAGACGCTGCCGAGCAGGCGGACCGCGTGGGTGCGGTCCGGTTCCGTCAGGTCGTAGCCGCGCAGCAGCGCCCGGGTCATCTGCGCGTGCCGGACGCCCGCGCTCGCCGCCGCCGTCTGCGGGTCGAGCCTGAACTGGGCGGCGGCGTAGCGGCCGGGGTGCTCGTGGGCGTAGTCGCGGTAGACGTTCGCCAGCGCGGCCAGGGCGTCCTTGCCGGCCCGCCCCGCCAGCGCGTCGGCGGCCCGGTCGGCCAGCTCCTCCAGGGCGAGCAGGGCGATCCGGGTCCTGAGGTCATGGGAGTTCTTCACATGCGAGTACAGACTCGCCACCTTGACGTCGAACCGCCTGGCCAGCGCCGAGACGGTCACCTGGTCGAAGCCGACCTCGTCGGCCAGCTCCGCGCCCGCCCGCACCAGGCGTTCCGTGGTCAGTCCGACCCGCACCATGTCCGTCCTCCCATGTCCGTCCTCCCGTGCCGGCTCACCCTGTCCGGGCTCACCTGTCCGGCCTCACCCTTGCCCCTTGCCTGAAGTGATTATGCATTTGCCTAAAACCTTTAGGCAAATTAGCCTCATCTTTATGAAGCCGCTGACCGAGCAAGAGATCCGTGCCGCCTTCGTGAACTGCACCAAGGGCGAGGCCAAGCGCCTGTCCGTGCCGCGCGACCTGGCCGACCGGCCCTGGGACGACCTGGACTACCTCGGCTGGCGCGACCCCCAGGCCCCCGACCGGGCCTACCTCGCCGTGGAGCTGGACACCGGCCTGACGGCGCTCGCCCTGCGCGCCTCCGCCGGGGCCGTCGGGCAGGCCCGGCGCAGCATGTGCTCGATGTGCCTGACCACCCACTCCGGCGGCGTCTCGCTGATGGTCGCGCCGAGGTCCGGCCGGGCCGGACAGCAGGGCAACTCGGTCGGCGCCTATCTCTGTGCCGACCTGGCCTGCTCGCTCTACGTGCGCGGCCTGCGCGACGCGGGCATCGGCGCCCGGCTGCACGAGACGATCACCCTGGAGGAGAAGGTCCGGCGGACCGTGGCCAACCTCGCCGCGTTCGTCGCCAAGGTGACCGGCTGAGCGTCAGGCGCGGGCGTTCAGCACCGCGGACCGGCACTCCTGCGGCGTACCCCACGCGGTGCGCAGGGCGCGGGCCTTGGCCAGCCAGAGCGACAGGTCGTACTCCGCCGTGTAGCCGATCGCGCCGTGCAACTGGAGCGCGGCACGGGCGCTCGCGTACGCCGCCTCGCAGGCGCTCACCTTCGCCGCCGCCACGTCCGCCGGCGCCATCGTCACAGCGGCGCCCAGGACCAGCGGCCGGGCGAACTCCAGCGCGATCCGCGCGTCCGCCAGCCGGTGCTTGACGGCCTGGAACGAGCCGACGGGCACCCCGAACTGCGTGCGACGGCCGACGTACGCCACCGTCCGCTCCAGCAGCGCCAGTCCGATGCCCAGGGCCTGCGCGGCGGTGACGAGCCGCGCCCGGAGCAGGGCCTCCCGCACGGGCGGACCGGCGGCGAGCAGCTCGCCGCCCGGCCGGAGCCGGGTGAGCCGCCGCGCCGGGTCGAGACAGGGGCGTACGGGCCCGTGACCGGGGGCGAGCCACAGACCGTCGGGGCCCAGGGACAGCCGTACGTCCGCCGCGTCGCCGTCCAGCGCGTACGCCCCCTCGTACGCCACCGTCGCCAGCGACTCGCCCGACGCCAGCGCGGGCAGCAGCCGCTTCGCCGGGCCCGGTTCACGGATCAGGGCCGCCGCCGTCACCGTCTCCACCAGCGGCCCCGGCACCGCGTGCCGTCCCAGCGCGACGAAGGCCACGGCGAGGTCCACGGGGCGTGGCCCCAGCCCCTCGTACGCCTCCGGCACCGCCAGCGCGAACACCCCGGCCTCGGCGAGCCGGGACCACAGCGCGCGTCCGCTCGCGTGCTCGCCCCGGCTCCACTCCCTGACCACCTCCGGGGTGGCGGCGGCCGTCAGCAGGGCGTCCAGGGAGTCGGCGAACGCCCGTTGCTCGGGGTCGAGGAGAAAGTGCATCAGCGGCGTCCCTTCGGCAGGCCGAGCAGCCGCTCGGCGACGATGTCGCGCTGGATCTCGTTCGTCCCCGCGTAGATCGGCCCGGCGAGGGCGAACACGTACCCCTCCGCCCAGTCGGTGTCCGACCGCTCGCCCTCCTCGCCGAGGAGATCCAGCGCCGTCTCGTGCAGCGCGATGTCGAACTCGGACCAGAAGACCTTGTTCAGGCTGGACTCGGGGCCGAGCCGCTCGCCCGCCAGGAAGCGCGACGCCGCCGCGTGCGTGAACAACTGGTAGGCGCGGGCGCCGATCAGGGCGTCGGCGACTCGGCCGGCCGATTCCGCAGGGCTGCCCTGCGCCTGCCAGAGGGCGTGGAGGCGCTCCGCGGACGCGAGGAACCGGCCGGGGGAGCGCAGGGTGAGGCCGCGTTCGTCGGCCGCCGTCGACATCGCGATGCCCCAGCCCTGGCCGGGTTCCCCGATCACGTCCTCGTCCGGCACGAACACGTCGTCCAGGAACAGCTCGGCGAACGCCGGTTTTCCGTCGAGGCGGCCGATCGGGCGGACCGTGACCCCCGGGGCGCGCAGGTCGAACATGACGTAGGTGAGCCCCTGGTGGGGCTTCGGGGCCGCCGGATCGCTGCGGAACAGGCCGAAGGCGCGGTCGGCGAAGGCCGCGCGGGAGGACCAGGTCTTCTGGCCGGTCAGCAGCCAGCCGCCGTCCGCGCGCACCGCGCGCGACCTGAGGGACGCCAGGTCCGAACCCGCCTCCGGCTCCGACCAGGCCTGCGCCCAGATCACCTCGCCCGTGGCCATCGGCGGCAGGACCCGGGCCCGCTGCTCCTCGGTGCCGTGGTCGAGGAGGGTGGGGGCGAGCAGGCTGATCCCGTTCTGGCTGACGCGTCCGGGGGCGTCCGCCGCCCAGTACTCCTCCTCGAAGAGCAGCCACCGCACCAGCCCCGCGTCCCGGCCGCCGTAGCGCGCGGGCCAGTTCACCGCCGACCAGCCGTCCGCGGCCAGTTCGGCCTCCCACGCGCGGTGCGCGGCGAAGCCCTCCGCCGTCTCCAGGGACGGCAGGGGCGGGTGCGGCACGTGCGCGGCGAGCCAGGCGCGCGCCTCGGCGCGGAAGGCCTCCTCCTCCTGCGTGAAGGCGAGATCCATGACACCCATCCTTCCCTAACAAGTGTTTGGTAGGTTAGCGTGGGGTCATGACAGGCGTCGAGAGTCCGGCGTACGTGCCCGGACACGGGCTGCTGAAGGGCCGCACCGCCGTCGTCACCGCGGCGGCCGGCGCGGGCATCGGCGGGGCGACCGCCCGCCGCTTCCTGGAGGAGGGCGCGCGCGTGCTGATCAGCGACGCCCACACCCGCCGGCTCAAGGGGTACGAGGCCGAACTGGCCGGCGCGTTCCCGGGCGCCGTGACCGCGCTGCCCTGCGACGTCACCGACGAGACCCAGGTGCGGGCCCTCTTCGACACGGCGGTGCGCGAGCACGGCCGGCTGGACGTCGTCGTCAACAACGCGGGACTCGGCGGCACTTCACCGCTCGTGGACATGACCGACGACCAGTGGTCCCGGGTCCTCGACGTGACACTGAACGGCACCTTCCGCTGCACCCGGGCGGCCCTGCGGCTGATGCGGGAGAGCGGCTCCGGGGTGATCGTCAACAACGCCTCCGTCGTCGGCTGGCGCGCCCAGGCCGGCCAGGCGCACTACGCCGCCGCGAAGGCCGGTGTGATGGCCCTGACCCGCTGCGCGGCGATCGAGGCGGCGCGGTACGGGGTGCGGGTCAACGCCGTCTCCCCGAGCCTCGCCATGCACCCGCACCTGGCGAAGGTCACCACCCCCGAACTGCTGGCGGAGCTGACCGCGCGCGAGGCCTTCGGCCGGTACGCCGAGCCCTGGGAGGTGGCCAACGTCATCGTGTTCCTGGCGTCGGACTACTCCTCGTACATGACGGGCGAGGTCCTCCCCGTCAGCAGCCAGCACGCGTAGGACGACAATGGACCCGTGCCGACCAAGAAGAAGCCCCAGGTGACCGCCGCGCCCGCGCGCCGCGGCGAACTCCTCAGCACCGCCGCCGAGGTCTTCGCCGAGCAGGGCTACAACGCCACCACCGTCCGCAAGATCGCGGACCACGCGGGGATGCTCGCGGGCAGCCTCTACTACCACTTCGACTCCAAGGAGTCGATGCTGGAGGAGATCCTGCGCACCTTCCTCGACGAGCTGTGGGACGGCTACGACACCGTCCTGGCCGCCGGGACGGGCCCCCGCGAGACCCTCGAGGCCCTGGTCACCGAGTCGTTCCGGGAGATCGACCGGCACCGCGCCGCCGTCGCGATCTACCAGAAGGAGAGCAAGCAGCTCGTCGCGCAGGAACGGTTCGCGTTCCTCGCCGAGTCGCAGCGCAGGTTCGAGAAGGCGTGGCTGTCCACGCTGGAGCGCGGGGTCGTGGACGGGGTCTTCCGCGCCGACCTCGACGTCCGTCTCACCTACCGGTTCGTCCGCGACACCGTCTGGGTCGCCGCGTCCTGGTACCGGCCCGGCGGACAGCACAGCCCGGAGGAGATCGCCCGGCAGTACCTGTCGATGGTGCTCGACGGCATCGCCGTACGTGAATAGTCCTTTCCTGTAGGGGAGTTGCCATGGCCGAGGCCTTCATCGTCGAAGCGGTCCGTACGCCCGTGGGGCGGCGCGGGGGAGGGCTCGCCGGGGTCCATCCGGCGGACCTCGGGGCGCACGCGCTCAAGGAACTTCTCGCGCGCGCGGGCGTCGACCCGGCGGCCGTGGAGGACGTCGTGTTCGGCTGCCTGGACGCGGTCGGTCCGCAGGCCGGGGACATCGCGCGCACCTGCTGGCTGGCCGCCGGACTGCCCGAGGAGGTGCCGGGGGTGACGGTGGACCGGCAGTGCGGATCCTCCCAGCAGGCCGTGCACTTCGCCGCCCAGGCCGTGCTCTCCGGCACCCAGGACCTGGTCGTCGCGGGCGGCGTGCAGAACATGTCGCAGATCCCCATCGCCTTCGCCACCCGGCAGGCCGCCGAACCCCTCGGCTTCACCCAGGGCCCCTTCGCGGGCAGCGAGGGCTGGCGCGCCCGCTACGGCGACCGGCCCGTGAACCAGTTCGCCGGCGCCGAGATGATCGCCGCCAAGTGGGGCATCTCCCGGCAGGACCAGGAGGAGTTCGCGCTGCGCTCGCACCGGCGGGCGGTGCGGGCGATCGACGAGGGCCGGTTCGCGCGCGAGACCGTCGCCCACGGGGACGTCACCGTCGACGAGGGGCCACGCCGGGACACCTCCCTGGAGAAGATGGCCGCGCTGAAGCCCGTCATCGACGGCGGGACCGTCACCGCCGCCTGCTCCTCGCAGGTCTCCGACGGCGCCGCCGCGCTGCTGCTCGCCTCCGAGCGGGCGGTGCGCGAACACGGGCTGACGCCCCGCGCGCGCGTGCACCACCTCTCCGTACGCGGCGAGGACCCCATCCGCATGCTGACCGCGCCCATCCCGGCCACCGCCCACGCCCTGAAGAAGACCGGCCTGACCATCGACGGCATCGACCTCGTCGAGATCAACGAGGCCTTCGCGCCCGTCGTCCTCGCCTGGCTGAAGGAGACCGGCGCCGACCCGGAGAAGGTCAATGTCAACGGCGGCGCGATCGCCCTCGGCCACCCGCTGGGCGCGACGGGCGCCAAGCTGATGACGACCCTGCTGCACGAACTGGAGCGCACGGGGGGCCGGTTCGGCCTGCAGACGATGTGCGAGGGGGGCGGGCAGGCGAACGTGACGGTCATCGAGCGGCTGTGACGGTGGACGAACGGCTGGGACGGTGAACGAGCGGCCGGGACGGTGATCAGGGGGAGGCGGTGAGGCGGTCCCTGACCTCCTCCGCCTCCTTCATGATCCGTTCCACCAGCTCCGCGCACGACGGCAGGTCGTCGATCACCCCGGCGACCTGCCCGGAGGCCATGACGCCGAGATCCGTACGGCCGTCCACCATCGCCGACCTCAGCAGCATCGGCGTGTTGGCGGCGAGCAGGACCTGACTCCAGGACAGCTCCTTGCCGTGCTTCAGCGCGAGGCCGTCGCGGACCAGGCGCGGCCAGGTGAGCCCGGACAGCTTCCGGAAGGCCGCCGCCCGACGGACCGCGTGGAGCAGGCTGCGCGTCCGGCCGGACCGCTCCAGGGCGGTCACCAGGTCCGTACGCAGCATGCGGTGCGGCAGCCCGTCCACCGCCCGGGTGACCGTGACGTCCGAGACCGTCGCCGCCAGATAGCGCGCCTTCACCGCGTCCGGCACGGTCGAGTCCGAGGTCAGCAGGAACCGCGTCCCCATCGCGACCCCCGCCGCGCCGTACGCCAGCGCCGCGACCAGGCCCCGCCCGTCGAAGAAGCCGCCCGCCGCCACCACCGGGATGTCCACCGCGTCCACGACCTGCGGCAACAGCACGGTCGTCGCCACCTCACCGGTGTGTCCGCCGCCCTCCCCGCCCTGGACGACGACCGCGTCCGCACCCCACGCGGCGACCTTCTCGGCATGCCGCCGGGCCCCGACGGAGGGGATCACGACGACCCCCGCCTCCTTCAGCTCGGCGATCAGCTCCCGGGACGGCGCGAGCGCGAAGGACGCCACCCGCACACACTCGTCGACCATGATCCGCACCCGGTCGCCGGCGTCCGCCGCGTCGGCCCGCAGGTTCACCCCGAACGGCGCGTCCGTACGGGACTTCACCTCGCGGATCGCCTCCCGCAGCCCGTCGACGGTCATCGTCGCCGAGCCGAGGACGCCCAGCGCCCCCGCGTTCGCCGCCGCCGAGACCAGGCGCGGGCCCGCCACCCAGCCCATGCCGGTCTGCACGAGGGGGCAGCGGACCCCGACGAGTCGAGTGAGCGCGGTGTCCATCAGAGGGTGACCTCCCGGGCCCGGGTGTTCCCCGGGTCGATGACCTCGCGGATCAGCCGCAGCTCGGCGGCGGTCGGGTCGCGGGTGAACGGCACCTCGTCCGCGACCACGAGGTCGAACCCCGTCGCGTCCCGGACCTGCTCCACCGTCACCCCCGGATGCACCGAGGCCAGCCGCATCGTGTGATCGGGCGTGGCGAAGTCGAAGACGCCCAGGTCGGAGACGACCCGTGGGATGCGGTGGTGGCGGGCCCCGGCCGCACGGTCGTAGCCGACCCCGCACACCATGTCGACCCGCTCGACGAACACCCGCCGCGCATGCCTCGGGATCCAGTAGCTCGTCGGGTTGTTGAGCGTGTTGACCGGCGCGCCACGCACCCCGAGCAGCTGCCGCGCGGGCTTCGCCCAGTCGCCGACGCAGGAGATGTTCTGGTTGCCGTACCGGTCGATCTGGCTCGCGCCCATCATCACGTGCCGTCGGCCGCCGCTGACCAGCTCCAGGTGCCTGCGGTACGGCAGCCAGCCCTCGACCGTGCCGTCCGGGCCGACGATCATCGCCTCGCCGTCGGTCAGCAGCAGGTCGGGCGCGAAGGTCAGCCTGGCGAGCCGGGCGCCCACGGAGGGGATCAGGCCCATCGGGCTCGCCAGGATCTCGCCCGCGCCCCGCCACGCCTCGGCGCAGGCGATCACACAGTGCTCGGCGCGGGTGATCCCGAGAGACTCGGTGCGGGTGACCTCGCTCATGACCCCTCCTCGACCGCGGCCCGGTAGGCACGCTCGTCCCCGGCCAGGAAGCGGGCCGCGAACTTTGGCCAGGGCGTGCTCGCGTACCGCTTCTGGAACGCCTCGTCCCGGCCGTAGTCGGGGGCGCAGGACGTGAAGTGCGCGCCGCCCGGCGCCTCCACGACCCCCGTCACGACATGCCGCCCGATCAGCAGCGACTGCGGCGGCGCCTCCTTCGTCAGCTCGGCCGTGTCGACGATCCGCTCGCAGGAGACGTACGCCGTGTCCGCGGCCTCGCAGAAGAGGTCGTCGAAGTACGGGTCCGGGCCCAGGTACTGCCCGTTGCCCAGCCGGTCGGCCCGGTTGACGTGCACCAGCGCCGCGTCCAGGCGCAGGGCGGGCACGGCGACGAACGTCTCCTGGTCCTCGTAGGGCGAGGTCACCGTGCGCAAGGACGGGTTGACCCGCATCACGTCCGAGCCGAGACCCGCCCGCACCGGCAGGAAGGGCAGCCGGTTCGCGGCGGCGCGCAGCCCCCACATGAACATCGCCTCGTCGATCTCCGTCAGCTCGAAGGCGCCGCGCTCGCGGGCCGCGCGGTAGTGCGGTTCGAGGGGGATCGAGTCGAGGGTGACGAAGGCGGTGACCAGCCTGCGGATCCGGCCCGCCGCCGCCAGCATGCCGACGTCCGGACCGCCGTACGACACGACGGTCAAGTCCGTGATCTCGGAGCGGAGCAGCGCCCGGACCAGGGCCATCGGCTTGCGGCGCGAACCCCAGCCGCCGATGCCGAGGGTCATGCCGCTCTCCAGCCGGGAGACGGCCTCCTCGGCGGTCATCGTCTTGTCACCCACCCGACCCACCCTCCTTCCCGAACGTGTCACGGACCCGGTCGCCCACCCCGGAGAGGCTCGCCTCGAAGGTGAAGCCCTGTTCGAAGCGGTAGCTGCGGCGCACGTCGACCGGATCGATGCCGTTGATCGCCGCCTTGGCGAGCCGCAGCAGCTCGCCGTCCTTGGCGGCGATCTCGCGCGCCAGCTCCAGTGCCGCCGCGCGCAGTTCCTCGCGCGGCACCACCCGCCACACCGAGCCGTGCGCGAACAGCTCGGCCGCCGTGACCGTGCGCGAGGTGTAGTACAAGGCGCGCATCAGGTGCCGGGGGACCAGCCGGGCCAGATGCGTGGCCGCGCCGAGCGCGCCGCGGTCCAGCTCGGGCAGCCCGAAGGTGGCGTCCTCGCTCGCCACGATCGCGTCCGCGTTCCCCACGAGGCCGATGCCGCCGCCCAGGCAGAAGCCGTGCACCGCCGCCACCACCGGGACCTCGCACTCGTACACCGCCGCGAACGCCTCGAAGCAGCCCCGGTTGACGCCCACCAGCGCGCTCGGGCCCCCCGCCTGGAGCTCCTTGACGTCCACGCCCGCGTTGAACCCCCGGCCCGCCGCGGTCAGCACCACGCACCGGGTCCGCGGGTCCCGGCCCGCCGTGCGCACCGCGTCGGCCAGCGCGAACCAGCCGCTCACCGGCAGCGCGTTGACCGGCGGAACGTCGACCGTGACGACCGCGATTCCTTTTTCCGGTCCCTTTTCCGGGGACGAGGTGGAGACACCCATGGAAGCATCAGCTACCTTTCCACCAAACGTTTGTTAGGTGAAAGGTAGCAGCGAATGGAGCTGGACGGGAAGGTCGCCGTCGTCACCGGCGGCACCCGGGGCGTCGGCGCCGGCATCGCGCAAGCCCTCGCCGAGGCCGGCGCCGAGGTGGTCGTCTGCGCCCGCCGGCCGCCGGAGGTCCCGGCCCCCGGCACCACGTTCGTGCCGCTCGACGTGCGCGACGGCGACGCCGTACGGGAGTTCTTCGCCGGACTCGCCCGCCTCGACGTCCTGGTCAACAACGCGGGCGGCGCCCCCTACCGCCCACTCGCACAGGCCGACGCCGAGCGGCACGCGCGCGTGATCGAACTCAACCTCCTCGCCCCGCTGACCGTGTCCCTCGCCGCCCACGGCCGGCTCCGCCGCGCGGGCGGCTCGGTCGTGATGATCGGCAGCGTCGGCGGAAGCCGCCCCTCGCCCGGCTCGGCCGCCTACGGCGCGGCCAAGGCGGGCCTGGAGAACCTCGCCCGCTCGATGGCCGTGGAATGGGCGCCCGAGGTCCGCGTCAACACCCTCGTCGTCGGCATGGTCCGCACCGAACTGTCCCACCTGCACTACGGCGGCGAGGACGGCATCGAGGCCGTCGCCCGTACCGTCCCGCTCGGCCGGCTCGCCCGCCCCGCCGACGTGGGCGCCGCCGCCGTCTTCCTCGCCTCCGACGCGGCCGCGTACATCAGCGGGGCGAGCCTGCTCGTGCACGGGGGAGGGGAACGGCCCGCGTTTCTCGACGCCGCGACCGCCAACAAGGAGACCTGAGATGAGCGGAATCTGCGACGGCCGGGTCGTCGTCGTCACCGGCGCCGGACGCGGCCTCGGGCGGGCGCACGCGCTCGCGTTCGCCGCCGAGGGAGCCCGGCTCGTGGTCAACGACCTCGGCGTCGGCCCGGACGGCACGCCCGGCCCCGACGGCCCCGCCGCGCGGGTCGTCGCGGAGATCCGCGCGGCCGGCGGCGAGGCCGTCGCCCACGGCGGCGACATCGCCACCCCCGAAGGCGCCGCGTCCCTGGTGACGGCCGCCCTGGAGACGTACGGCCGGCTCGACACCCTGGTCAACAACGCCGGCTTCCTGCGCGACCGGATGCTCGTCAACCTCGACGAGGACGACTGGGACGCCGTCGTACGCGTCCACCTCACCGGCCACTTCCTCCCCCTCAAACACGCCGCCGCGCACTGGCGCGCCGAGGCCAAGGCGGGCCGGACCCCCACCGCCCGGATCGTCAACACCAGCAGCGGCGCCGGACTGCTGGGCTCGGTCGGACAGGGCAACTACAGCGCCGCGAAGGCCGGGATCGTCGCCCTGACCCTGGTCGCGGCGGCCGAACTCGCCCGCTACGGCGTCCAGGTCAACGCACTCGCGCCCGCCGCGCGCACCCGGATGACGGAACGCACGTTCGCCGCGACCATGGCGGCCCCCGAGTCCGGCTTCGACGCCATGGCCCCCGAGAACGTCTCCCCGCTGGTCGTCTGGCTCGGCTCCGCCGCGAGCACGGGCGTCACCGGGCGCGTCTTCGAGGCGGAGGCCGGACGGATCACCGTCATGGAGGGCTGGCGGCCCGGACCCACCGCCGACAAGGGGGCACGCTGGAACCCGACGGAGGCGGGGGAGGCCGTACGCACCCTGCTGACGGAGGCCGAGCCACCGGGAGCGGTGTACGGGGCATAGGCGCGGTGCGGGCCGTGCCTACGGGGCGCAGGCGCGGTGCGGGCCGTGCCTACGGGGCGCAGGCGCGGTGCGGGCCGTGCCTACGGGGCGCAGGCGCGGTGCGGGCCGTGCCTACGGGGCACAGGCGCTGCGGGCCGTGCCTATGTGTCGCACTCCAGCACCGTCCGGCACAGCCCGCACCGTGCCCGCACCCGTCCCTTCACCGGCACCCTGATCCGCTGATGACAGGTCGGGCAGGGGAACGTCACCCGCAGCGACCCCACCGGATCGGGCGCGAACGCGTACGGCGAGTCCGGGGCCACGGCGCCCGGGCGGTGGTCCTGGGCGTGCCGGCGGTCACGGGCGTACCGGCGCCGCCCCGACCAGCCCGCCGCCGTCAGCGGCGGCTGCCGCTCGTCGTCACGGGCCCGCTCCGCCCCCCGCCCGTACGCCGTGTACGCCTGCGCGCTGGTGAACCACGTCGACGGATCCTCACCGAAGACCTGCGACCGCTTCGCCAGCACGTACCCGAACTCCTCCGGCGTCAGATACCCCAGCTTCTGCGAGGACGCCCCGTCCTCCCGGTAGGCGTCCAGCAGCAGCCAGCCCGCCCCCAGATACGTCGTCGCCGTGTCCGTGAGGATCTCGTTGTCCCGCGTCCCCGGGAACGACAGGTCCATCCGGTGCAGATACACATGCATGATCTCGTGCGCCAGAGCCGCCCCGATGTCCCGCCGATGCCGACGGAACCGGTCGTTCAGCTCGATGAAGTACTCCGGGCCCGCCGTCAGCTCCACGTGCGCCGCGTGCTCCATCTCCCGGAACGCCACGATCATCCGCGCGTCCGGCAGCCGGTAGTGCCGCACCAGCTCCCGCGCCACCCGCTGCGCCCCCAGATACAGGTCGTCGACGTCACAGAACGCCACGTCGGCCGGCGGCACACTGGTGGCGAACTGGTGGATCGTGTCGTACGACAGCCTTCTGTAGAGGGCCGTGACGGCCGCCCGCACCGTCCCGAGATGCGGAAAACCGTGCTCGACCGGTCCGCCATCGGCCACGCCCGCACCCCCAAGACGCCGTCCACCCGCTTCCACTGTACGAGGGTGCCACCGGTCGCGGCCCCCGCCGGGCGACGCACTAGGGTGATCGCCCATGACCACCAGCAACACCCCGGGAACCGGTGACGTCGACCAGGCCGTGCGCGAGGAGCTGGCCCGGCTGCGCGAGAGCATCGACAACATCGACGCCGCCGTCGTCCACATGCTCGCCGAACGCTTCAAGGCCACCCAGCAGGTCGGCCACCTCAAGGCCCGCCACCAGCTGCCGCCCGCCGACCCGGACCGCGAGTCCCGCCAGATCGCCCGGCTGCGCACCCTCGCCGAGAACGCCCGCCTCGACCCCGCGTTCGCCGAGAAGTTCCTGAACTTCATCATCGCCGAGGTGATCCGCCACCACGAGCGCATCGCGGAGGACGCCGGCCAGGACCGGTGACCCCGCCGGATCCGGCCGCGGGACCCGGCACACGGGATCCGGCGCCCCCGGCGCGAGAAGGGACATAGGGCACGTACCGATCCGCCCCTGTGCCCCACCGACAGCATCAGGCAGCATGTCGTTCATGTCCGTACTGACGCGCGACGAAGCGCAGATCCGTGCCCAGCTCCTCGACGTACACCGCTACACCATCGAGCTCGACCTGACCACCGGCGACGAGACCTTCGAGTCCCTGACCGTCGTCCGGTTCACCGCACGCGCCGATGGCACCACCTTCGTCGAACTCAAGCCCACCGAGCTGCGCTCCGTCACCCTCGACGGACAATCCCTGGACCCCGCGACCCTGACCGGGAACCGGCTGCCCCTGGACAACCTCCGCGCCGGCGAGCACGAACTGCGCGTCGAGGCCACCATGCCCTACTCCCGTACGGGCGAGGGCATGCACCGCTTCACCGACCCCACCGACGGCGAGACCTACCTCTACACCCAGCTCTTCATGGACGACGTCCAGCGCGTCTTCGCCGCCTTCGACCAGCCCGACCTCAAGGCCGTCTTCGAGCTGACCGTCACCGCCCCCGAAGGCTGGAGCGTCCTGGCCAACGGCATCACCGAACACCTCGGCGAGGGCCGCTGGCAGGCCGCCGCCACCCCGCTCATCTCCACCTACCTCGTCGCCGTGGCCGCCGGCCCCTGGCACTCCGTCACCACCGAACACCGCGGCCTGCCCTTCGGCATCCACTGCCGCCGCTCCCTCGCCCCCCACCTCGACGCGGACGCCGACGAACTCCTCGAGATCACCCGGCAGTGCTTCGACCGCTACCACGAGAAGTTCGACGAGCCCTACCCCTTCGACTCCTACGACCAGGCGTTCGTCCCCGAATTCAACGCCGGCGCCATGGAGAACCCCGGCCTCGTCACCTTCCGCGACGAATTCGTCTACCGCTCCGCCGTCACCGACACCGAACGCCAGACCCGCGCCATGGTCATCGCCCACGAGATGGCCCACATGTGGTTCGGCGACCTCGTCACCCTCCAGTGGTGGGACGACATCTGGCTCAACGAGTCCTTCGCCGAGTACATGGGCTACCAGACCCTCACCGAAGCCACCCGCTTCACCGACACCTGGACCGACTTCGGCGTCGTCCGCAAAGCCTGGGGCTACGACGCCGACCAGCGCCCCTCCACCCACCCCGTGGCCCCCGACTCCGTCCCCGACACCGCCTCCGCACTGCTGAACTTCGACGGCATCTCCTACGCCAAGGGCGCCTCCGCACTGCGCCAACTGGTGACCTGGCTCGGCGAGAAGGACTTCCTGGCCGGCATCAACACCCACTTCGCCCGCCACCGGTTCGGCAACGCCACCCTCGCCGACTTCATCGACTCCCTCGCCGCCGCCACCGAACGCGACGTCCACGCCTGGGCCGACGCCTGGCTGCGCACCACCGGCGTCGACACCCTCACCCCCGCCGTCACCGGCGAGAACGGCGACCACGCCCTCACCGTCGAGCAGCACGGCAGCCGCCCCCACCGCATCGCCGTCGGCCTCTACGACCGCGAACTCGCCGACGACGGCCGCCCCGACCGCCTCACCCTGCGCGAACGCCTCGACCTCGACGTCCCGCAGAACGCACCCCAGACCCTCGGCAAGCGCCCCGCCCTGCTCCTCCTCAACGACAGCGACCTCACCTACGCCAAGATCCGCTTCGACGCCCGATCCTTCGAGACCGTCCGCTCCTGCCTGTCCGCACTGCCCGAGCCCCTCACCCGGGCCGTCGTCTGGAACGCCCTGCGCGACGCCGTCCGCGACGGCGGCAGCACCCACCCCGGGACGACCCCCGAACCGCCGCTGTCCCCCATGGACTACCTGGAGACGGCCCGCGCCCACCTCCCCCGGGAAACCGACCTCGCCCTCGTCCAGGGCGTCCTCGCCTTCGCCTCCACACACGTCGCCGACCGCTACGTCGCCCCCGACGAACGCCCCGCCGCCCTCGCCACCCTCAGCTCCCTGTGCCGCGACCTCATCCGCCGCACCGAGGACGGCGACCACCCCGGCCTGCGCCTGATCGCCGTACGCCACTACATCGACGTCGCCGCCCACCCCGACACCATCGCCGCCTGGCTCGCCGACGGCACCGTCCCCGGCGGACCCGAACTCGACCCCGACCTGCGCTGGCGCGTCCTCGCCCGCCTCGCCGTCCTCGGCGCCGTCGACGAGAGCGCCATCGCCGCCGAACTCGACCGGGACCCCTCCGCCACCGGCCAGGAAGGCGCCGCCCGCTGCCGCGCCGCCCTGCCCACCGAAGAGGCCAAGGAGAAGGCATGGGCGGCGATGTTCGCCTCCGACGACCTCTCCAACTACCTGTTCACCGCCACCGCCCAGGGCTTCTGGCAGCCCGAACAGGCCGACCTCGTCCGGGCGTACGTCCCACGGTTCTACGAGGACGCCGTCGCCGTCGCCGCCCGCCGCGGGCCCGCCATCGCCGACGCCGCCGGCCGCTGGGCCTTCCCCGTCCACGCCGTCGACGCCGACGCCCTGCACCTGGGCGAGACCTGCCTGCGCGACGCCGACCCCATCCCCGCCCTGCGCCGCAAGCTCGTCGACCAACTCGACGACCTGACCAGGGCCTTGAAGGTGCGATCGATGTAAACGCCACCCCGGGCCACCCCAGGCCGCCCCGGACGATCCGCCCCGGACGATCCACCCCGGACGACCGGTACCCCCTTTCGGGTACCGATCGTCCGGCTTCCCGGGCGCGTCCACCCCCTTCGCGTACAAGCTGGAACCCCTCTGTTCCGCCTGCGCCCGGAGGACCCCATGAGCACGCCGCCCCTCGCCTCAGGACCCGAAGGCCCCGACGCCCTGCGGCCGTTGCTCGACACCGTCCTCGACGCCCTCGACACCGGCCGCAGAGCCCGCGGCGGCCCCCTGCCCGCCGGCGGACCCGACGCCGTCGCCGCCCAGGTCCGCGCCGCCGTCGGCGACCTCCTCCCACGCCACGGCGACCCCGACGCCCTGCGCACCCTCGTCCACACCCTCGCCGCCGGCGCCGCCGACCCCGCAGACCCCCTCTGCGCCGCCCACCTGCACTGCCCGCCCCTCGCCGTCGCCACCGCCGCCGACCTCGCCGCCACCGCCCTCAACCCCTCCCTCGACTCCTGGGACCAGGCCCCGGCCGCCTCGGAACTCGAAGCCCTGGTCACCCAGGCCCTCGCGGCGGAGATCTACCCGGACGCGACACCAGGCGTCCCCGACGCCCTCGTCACCACCGGCGGCACCGAGTCCAACCAACTCGCCCTCCTCCTCGCCCGCGAGGCACACGGCGGCGCCGTCCGCCTCGTCCACGGCTCCAACGCACACCACTCCCTGCCCCGGGCCGCCTGGCTCCTCGGCCTGCCCGAACCCGTCGTCGTCCCCGCCCCGGCCGGCACCCTCGACCCCACCGCCCTCGACACCGCCCTCACCGAACTGACCGGGCCCCTCCTCGTCGCCGCCACCGCCGGCACCACCGACGCCGGACTCATCGACCCGCTCCCCGAGATCGCGGCACTCTGCGCCGCCCACGGCGCCCGCCTCCACATCGACGCCGCCTACGGCGGCGGACTGCTCTTCAGCGACCGCCACCGCGCCCGGCTCACCGGCCTCGACGCCGCCCACACCATCACCCTCGACCTGCACAAACTCGGCTGGCAACCAGTAGCCGCCGGACTCCTCGCCGTCCGCGACACCACCGACCTCGCCCCACTCCGACAGCGCGCCGACTACCTCAACGCCGACGACGACACCGAAGCCGGCCTCCCCGACCTCCTCGGCCGCTCCCCACGCACCACCCGCCGACCCGACGTCCTCAAGATCGCCGTCACCCTCAAAACCCTCGGCCGCGACGGCCTCGCCACCCTCGTCGACCAGGTCTGCGCACACGCCCAGCACTTCGCCACCCTCGTCGAGGAGCACCCCCGCTTCGAACTCCACGACCGGCCCACCCTCACCACCGTCCTCTTCCGCCCCGCCCACGCCACCGACGCCACCGTCGCCGCCGTACGCCGCCACCTGCTCACCGACGGCCGCGCCGTCCTCGGCCGCGCCCGCCTCGACGGCCGCCTCTGGCTCAAGACCACACTCCTCAACCCCCACACCCGGCCCGACGACCTGGCCGCCCTCCTGAAACTGGTGGAAGGAAACACCCCCCGATGACGCCCCCGACACCCCCGCGGAACACCCCCCGACCCGACCCCCGCCCCCCGCACCCCGAACCCGACACCCCCCGCGACCTCGTCGGCATCGGCATCGGCCCCTCCAACCTCTCCCTCGCCGCCCTCGCCCACCCCCTCGCCGAACTCGACGCCGTCTTCTACGACCAAGCCCCCGCCTTCGCCTGGCACCCCGGCCTCCTCATCGACGGCTCCCGCATCCAGGTCCCCTACCTCGCCGACCTCGTCACCCTCGCCGACCCCACCAGCCCCTGGAGCTTCCTCTCCTACCTCCGCGCCCACGAACGCCTCTACCCCTTCTACTTCGCCGAGCGCTTCCACATCCAGCGCGCCGAATACGACGCCTACTGCCGCTGGGTCACCGAGCACCTCCCCGGCCTCCACTTCCGCCACCAGGTCGACGCCGTCCGCTGGAACCCCGAACGCGACGTCTTCGAAGTCGACTTCACCCAACTCGACACCGACGGCGAAGCCGAAGCCCTCGGCCGCACCCACACCCGCAACATCGTCCTCGGCATCGGCACCCAACCCCACGTCCCCGACCCCCTGCGCCCCCTCGCCGACGCCCCCGGCGTCCCCGTCATCCACGCGAACGACTACCTCACCCACCGCGACACCCTCCTCGCCGCCGGCCACATCACCGTCGTCGGCTCAGGGCAGTCCGGCGCCGAGGTCTTCCTCGACCTCCTCAGAGCCCGCCCCGCCGGCCGCGAACGCCTCCACTGGATCGGCCGCACCGACGCGTTCGCCCCCATGGAGTACTCCAAACTCGGCCTCGAACACTTCACCCCCGACTACACCCGCTACTTCCACGGCCTCGCCGAACCCGTCCGAGACCGCGTCGTCGCCGCCCAATGGCAACTCCACAAAGGCATCGACACCGGCACCCTCGCCGCCATCCACGACGAGCTGTACCGCCGCACCCTCCACGGCGGCTGGCCCGACGCCGTCCTCACCCCCGGCGTCCAGGTACGCACCGCCGGCCGGATCGCCATCACCCAGGTCGAACTCCACCTCGAACACCTACAGCAGAACACCCGCACCCGCCTCACCACCGACGCCGTCGTCCTCGCCACCGGCCACCACGAACGCCCCCTCGACCGCATCCTCGCCGGCCTCGACCCCTACATCCGGCGCGACAGCCGCGAACGCCCCCGCATCGACGAACACTTCCGACTCGTCCTCGACCCCTGCGTCACCGGCGCCGCCTACGTCCAGAACGCCGAACGCCACACCCACGGCGTCGGCACCCCCGACCTCGGCCTCGCCGCCTGGCGCAGCGCCACCCTCCTCAACACCCTCACCGGCAAGGACAACTACCCACTCCCCGCACGCACCGCCTTCACCACCTTCGGCCTGGAACAACGACAGCCCCAGATCCCGCCCGCACGTCAGCCACACACGCTGACACCCCTGCGAGACGCGATCTGAGGCCGTCACCCCGGACCCGGGAACGAGCTAGAACACCGGCGTACCGTTCCGCGTGAGCTTCCAGTCCACCGACGCGAAGTCCTTCGGGTCCAGCACGCCCTTCGCGGTCACCCACTCCGCGATCCGCGTACGGATCTCCGTCGACTCCGACCACACCTCGGTGGCGGAGGCCACGTGCGGGAACGCCCCGCCACCGTTCGCCCGATAGTTGTTCACCGCGAACACGAACTGCTGCGCGTCATCCAGCGCCGCACCGTCGTACGTCAGGTTCTTGATCCGCGAACCCGCCGCCTGCGCGATGTCGATCTCGTACGCCAGCCCCGACACATAGTCGTAGTTGTAGTCCGGACGATTGCCCGCGTTCGTCAGCTTCGCCACATCGACGACCGCGTCCGGCGCCGTCTGCACGAAGTACGCCGCCGAGTACTCCAGGTACGCCCTGATCTGCGCACCCGTCATCACCTTCGCGACCAGCGTGTTGTCGTACACGTACAGGCTCGACAGATCACGGATCGTCACCTCGCCCGCCGGAATCTCCGACGTACGCGAGAACGGCGACGCCTGCGCGATCACCGGCAGCGACGCGTACGACGTCCCCACCAGCGCCGCCCTCACGACATCCTCCTGGACCTTCGTGATCAGGTCGATGATCGGCGCGTCCTTGTACCGCGCCTCGACCGTCGTCAACGTCTCCGTGGCCGTACCGACCACCTGGTTGACATACGCCACCACCTTCGCGTGCTCGTCGGAGAGCAGCTTGGTGATCTTCGGGTCGTCGGCGACCGCGTTGGAGTTCAGCACCTTCGACGACACCGACTCCACGGACCAGCGGCCCTTCACGAACACCAGCTCGATGTCGAACAGCGACAACCGCTCCGCATACGCCAGCGGCTCCGACAGCACCACCGTCTTCCCGGTCTTCGCGTTGACGACCTTCAGCTCGGGAATCTCCACATGCGCGTGCCCGACCAGGATCGCGTCGATGTCCGGCACCTGCTGCGCCACCAGCGCCGCCGAGTTCTCGATGTACGGCAGCTGGTCACCGTACGACGACGTACCGGAAGAACCCGAGTGCGCCGACACCACCACGACATCCGCGCCCATCGACTTCAGCTTCGGCACCCACTTCGCCGCCTGCTCCTCCAGACCCGGGAACGTCAGCTTGCCCTGCACATACGCCTTGTCCCAGATCGCGATACCCGGGTTGGTCAGACCCAGCACCGCCACCTTGACCGGCGCGGCCCCCGGCACCCGGAACGTCTTCATGAAGTACGGCGGGAACGCCGGCTTCAGCGTCTTCGCGTCCACCGCATTGGCACCCAGCAGCGGGAAACGGCACTGCTGCTCGAACTTGCGCAGCGTCTCGATGCCGTAGTTGAACTCGTGATTGCCGAGCGCCACCGCGTCGTACCCGATCGCGTTCATCGCCTGCGCCATCGGGTGCACCGGGCCACCCTTGGCGGTGATCGGGTCGACCTTCGCGTAGTAGTACGTCAGCGGCGTGCCCTGGATCGTGTCGCCCGCGTCCAGCAGCAGCGTGTTGCAGCGGCCCTTCTCCGCACGCACCTGGTCCACCAGCGTCGAGATCCGGGCCAGGCCCTGCGCGTTGCCGGCCGTGTCCTTGTATTCGGCGTTCTTGAAGTAGTCCCAGTTGAAGACATGACCGTGCAGGTCCGTCGTACCCATCACGGTCAGCGAGTACCGCTTCGGCCCCTTCGCCGGCTTCCCGGCCTCGGCCGCCTGCGCCGCCGGAGCCGCGACCGCGCCCGCGACCGCCACCCCCGCCCCGGTCACAGCGGACTTCTTCAGGAACTTCCGGCGGTTCAGCGGCATGTCTCGGGCTCCTCGGCGAAAGGTGAACAACGCGCGTAGATTCTGACCCGGACATGCCCGACGGCAACAGGTCCAGGAGGTTGCGATCTGGTGACCGCAACGGTCAACTCGGGCCCCGGAAAAGGGAGCACCATGACAGAGTGGTACGTATGACCTCACCGCCAACCCCGCCGTACGGCACCCCCGACACCCCCCTCCTCGCGGTCCGCGGCGAGGCCGAACTCGAAGTCGACCCCGAGATCGCCCGCATCGCCGTCACGGTCACCGCCCGCGGCCGCGACCGCCGCACCGCCCTCGACGACCTCACCCGCCGCAACGCCACCGTCCTGGAACTGGTCAAGTCGTACGGCGACGTCGTGGAGAACGTGGCGACAGGAGCCATGTCGATCGCCCCGGAACTGACCCAGCGCGGCCGCGGCGAACGCGTCCGCACCTACCAGGGCACCGTCCGCACCACCGCCGAGCTGACCGACTTCAGCGCCCTCGGCGAACTGACCACCCGCCTCGCCGACCTGGAACTGACCCGCGTCGACGGCCCCTGGTGGGATCTGCGCCCCGGCTCACCCGTCCACCGGGACGCCCGACAGCAGGCGGTCCGCGAGGCCGTCCAGCGAGCCAAGGAGTACGCGCAGGCACTGGGCACCTCCGTGGCCGCCCTGGTGGAACTGGCCGACACCGGCACCGGATCGGCCGGCGGACATCCCCGAGCCGCCTTCGACCGCCACATGGTCCGGATGTCTGCCGCGGAGGACCTGACCGCCGCCGAACCACTCGATCTGGAACCGCAGCGGATACGGGTCCGGGCAGAGGTGAGCGCGCAATTCACGATGATTCCGCCGAGCCTCTGAATTCACTCTTTCGGATTATCTGATGGCTCATGTATCGCTCATCGGAGCGGTCACCCGCACAATTCAACAGTTGTCAACTGCCCTTCACCCAACGCTTGTTGAGCGGTCATGTCCTCCCAATTCGCTACCGATCGGTAAGACATAGGCTCGACACATGCGCCGAGCAAAAATCGTCTGCACCCTGGGCCCCGCCACCGACACCTTCGACCAGATCAAAGCCCTGGTAGAAGCCGGAATGGACGTCGCCCGCCTCAACCTCAGCCACGGCGGCCACGCAGAACACGAGGAGCGCTACCAGCACGTACGCCAGGCCTCCGACGAGACCGGCCGCAGCGTCGGCGTCATCGCCGACCTTCAAGGCCCGAAGATCCGCCTCGGACACTTCGACGAAGGCCCCGTACTCCTTGAACGCGACGACGTCTTCACCATCACCGTCGAGGAGGGCATCGCGGGCGACCGCCAGATCTGCGGCACCACATACGGAGGCCTCGCGGAGGACGTGACACCCGGCGAACGCATCCTCGTCGACGACGGAAAGGTATGCCTCGAGGTCACCTCCATCGACGGCCCCCGCGTCCACACCCGCGTCCTCGAAGGCGGGATCATCTCCGACCACAAAGGCCTGAACCTCCCCGGCGTCGCCGTCTCGGTCCCCGCCCTCTCCAAGAAGGACGAAGAAGACCTCCGCTGGGCCCTGCGCACCGGCGTCGACGTCATCGCCCTGTCCTTCGTACGCAGCGGCAAGGACATCCTCGACGTCCACCGCATCATGGACGAAGAAGGGCGCCGACTCCCCGTCATCGCCAAGGTGGAGAAACCCCAGGCCGTCGAGAACATCGACGACATCGTCGCCGCCTTCGACGGGATCATGGTGGCGCGCGGAGACCTCGGCGTCGAGATGCCACTGGAACTCGTACCGATCGTCCAGAAGCGCGCCATCAAGCTGGCGAAGCGGAACGCCAAACCGGTGATCGTCGCCACCCAGATGCTCGACTCCATGATCGAGAACTCCCGCCCCACCCGCGCGGAAGCCTCGGACGTCGCCAACGCCGTGATCGACGGCACGGACGCGGTGATGCTCTCCGGCGAGACCAGCGTCGGCAAGTACGCGCTCCAGACTGTCCGCACCATGGCGAAGATCGTCGCGGCGGCCGAGGAGGACATCCTGGCGAAGGGCCTCCCCGCACTGACCGAGAACAACAAACCGCGCACCCAGGGCGGCGCGGTCGCCCGCGCGGCGGCGGAGATCGGCGACTTCCTCGGCGCGAAGTTCCTGGTCGCCTTCACCCAGAGCGGCGACACGGTCCGCCGCCTCTCCCGCTACCGCTCCCCGATCCCCCTGCTGGCCTTCACCCCGGAGCCGGCGACACGGTCGCAGCTCAATCTCACCTGGGGTGTGGAGACGTTCCTGGGCCCGCACGTGGATTCGACGGACGCGATGGTCGACCAGGTGGACGAGCTGCTGTTGAAGTACGGGCGGTGCGCGAAGGGGGATGTGGTGGTGATCACGGCCGGGTCGCCTCCCGGGGTGTCGGGCTCCACGAACCTGGTGCGGGTGCATCACATCGGGGAGGACGACAGTCCCAAGTAGGGGACTGGCTGGGTCAGTGCTTGGGGCCTACGTGGGTGTCGAGTAGGGCTACGTGCGCTTTCTTGGCGACGGAGATGTTGTAGGGGTTCCCGTTGCGGGTGCAGTGCGTCCACTCGATGCCCAGCTTTTCGAGGGTGTCGGTGAAGAGTCGCCGGATGTCGTCGGAGACGTTGGTGAAGAAGTACCGGGGGTATTCGTAACGCTTGCGTTCGCCGGCGACCATGCGGGTCGTCCAGTTGGTGATGCGGCATCCGTCGGAGTGGATGAGGCCCCGGATGAATTCCCAGGGGTGGGCGTCGAGGATGGTCTGCTGCCAGGGCTCGAGGACGATGGGCCGCTCGTGTTTCTTGCCGGGGCCGTGCTGGGGGAACATGCAGGTCCAGTGCCTGGTGTAGGACTTCACCTCGACGCAGCCTGTTTTGTGGCGCTGGCTGACGCTCGGGAGCGGCATCACCTTGCGCATGGCTGCTTCAGCTGCGGCAATCAGCCCGGTCTGCGTCGCGTTGCAGAAGATGGAGAGGTGGTGCTGCCTGGGCTTCGAGACGACGTGGCCGTCCCCGAGATAGAGACCCAACAGGTAGGCGTATGCGATCTCATCGAACTCGCGGCCAGTGCATTTGGGGCAGTCCGTCGGCTGCTCGTATTTCTCGCCACGGGCTTTGCGGTCCTCGCTGCGCCACCAGCCGACGGTGCCGCGTGGAATGTTCAGACGCTCAGCCACTACACGATTGGTGACACCCTGCCGCATGAGTGCGACGGCTTGGGCGCGAATCGAAGAGGTGTGCTGTTCCATGCGGCCACTTTGGGCGGGAGATCGTGACGACACGCAGCAAAAAGCGGATGTTCACGAGAATGGGAACATCCGCTTTTCTGTCGTGACCTTGGGAACCAAGGAAAAGTGCCCCGAGTCGGATTCGAACCGACGCTGGATGGGTTTTGAATCCATGGCCTCTACCGCTGGGCTACCGGGGCCCCTTCGAAACGAAGGTCAGCGGTCACCCGCTGTGCCACTACCTTACCGCAGCTAGGTAGGCTCTTGTCAGCAGTACCCCTGCCCTGAACGAGGAGCCCAAGTGACCGCCCCCGAGTCGCCCCAGCCCGTAGACGCGCCCGACGACGACAAGTCGCACGTGCCTCCGCTGACGACCCGTGTCGTCATCGCCGAGGACGAGGCCCTGATCCGGCTCGACCTCAAAGAGATGCTGGAGGAGGAGGGCTACAGCGTCGTAGGTGAGGCCGGTGACGGCGAGCAGGCCATCGAGCTGGCCCGCGAGCACCGGCCGGACCTCGTCATCCTCGATGTGAAGATGCCGAAGCTGGACGGGATCTCCGCCGCCGAGAAGATCGCCGAGGAGCGGATCGCCCCCGTCCTGATGCTCACCGCGTTCTCGCAGCGCGACCTCGTCGAGCGGGCTCGTGACGCCGGCGCGATGGCGTATCTGGTGAAGCCGTTCAGCAAGAGCGACGTGGTGCCGGCGATCGAGATGGCCGTCTCCCGCTTCAACGAGCTGAGGGAGCTGGAGAACGAGGTCGCCGACCTCACCCTCCGGCTGGAGACCCGCAAGCTCGTGGACCGGGCGAAGTCCGTCCTTCAGACGGAGTACGGGCTGACCGAGCCCGCCGCGTTCCGGTGGATCCAGAAGACCTCCATGGACCGGCGGATGTCGATGCAGCAGGTCGCCGAGGCGGTCATCGCGGACGCCGAGGAGAAGAAGGCGTCCAAGGGCTAGTCACCGAAATAGGCCGCAGACGTACGACGAGGCCCGCGCCCGGAGAAGGGGCGCGGGCCTCGTTGCCGTAGGAGGACCCTGGTGGTCAGTCCTCGCCGAGGTAGGCCTTGCGGACGGACTCGTCGTGCAGGAGGTCCTGGCCCGTGCCGGAGAGGACGATGTTGCCGACCTCCATGACGTGACCGTGGTCGGCGAGCGACAGCGCGGCCTGGGCGTTCTGCTCGATGAGCAGGATCGTCATGCCCTGGGACTTCAGCTCGGCGATGGTCGCCATGATCTTCTGCATCATGATGGGGGAGAGGCCCATCGACGGCTCGTCGAGCATCAGCAGCTTCGGCTGGGACATGAGCGCGCGGCCCATCGCCAGCATCTGCTGCTCACCGCCGGACAGGGTTCCCGCGGCCTGCTTGCGGCGCTCTCCCAGGATCGGGAAGAGGTCGTAGGCGCGCTGGATGTCCTTTTCGATGCCCGCCTTGTCGCTGCGCAGGAAGGCGCCGAGGCGGAGGTTGTCCTCGATCGTCATGCGCGGGAAGATGTGCCGGCCCTCGGGGGAGTGGGCGAGTCCCAGCGAGACGATGTCGTGGGCGGGGACCTTCTTCAGCGATTTGCCGTTGAACTTGATCTGGCCGCCGACCGGCTTGAGCAGACCCGACAGGGTGCGCAGGGTCGTGGTCTTGCCGGCGCCGTTGGTGCCGATGAGGGTGACGACCTCGCCGGCCTCGACCTTGAACGAGACGCCCTTGACGGCCTCGATCTTGCCGTAGGCGACCCGGAGGTCCTCGACTTCGAGCAGTGCGGTCATCGGTCGTTCTCCTTGCCGGGCGCGGCGTCCGTCGGGGTCGTCTCGGCGGTCGCTTCGGCGGCCTCGACTTCGGCGATCTCCTCGGCGCCGGGGGCGTTCTCGAAGGGTTCGCCGAGGTAGGCGGCGACGACGCGCTCGTCGCCCTGGACGGTGGCGCTGTCGCCTTCGACGAGTTTCTGGCCCTGGACGAGGACGGCGACGCGGTCGCAGAGGTTGAAGATGAAGCGCATGTCGTGCTCGATGACGAGGACGGCGATGCCCTTGTCGCGGATGGCGAAGACGAGTTCCTCGGTGGCTCGCGTCTCCTGGGGGTTCATGCCGGCCGTGGGCTCGTCGAGCAGGAGCAGGCCCGGCTCGCTGGCGAGTGCTCGGGCGATCTCCAGTTTGCGCTGCTCGCCGTAGGGGAGGTTGCGGGCCAGGTGTTCGGCCTTCTTCTCCAGTCCGACGAACTCGAGGAGTTCCATGGCGCGTTCGCGGGAGGCCGCCTCGGCCTTGTGGAAGCCGGGGCCGCGCAGGATGGCGGACCAGAAACCTTCCTTCGTCCGTGTGTGGCGGCCGACCAGCACGTTTTCCAGGACCGTCATGTTGGCGAACAGGCGGATGTTCTGGAAGGTGCGGGCGATGCCGGCGGCCGTGACCTTGAAGGACTTGGGCGGCAGGACGGTGCCCTTGTAGCGGACCTCTCCCTCGGTGGGGATGTAGAGGCCGGTGAGGCAGTTGAAGAAGGTGGTCTTGCCGGCACCGTTGGGGCCGATGAGACCGACGATTTCGCCGGCGTTGACGTGGAGGTCGACGTCGCGGACGGCGGTGAGGCCGCCGAAGCGCATGGTGACGCCGCGTGCGTCGAGGACCTTTTCGCCGGCGGGGGCGGCCTGGGTGGTGGTGTCGGTGGTCATGGTGGTCAGGCCCCTGCCTTCGTCAGGACGGTGGGAGCTTCCGCCTCTTCGTGGAACTCGAGCTGACGTCGCCGGTTGGGGATCATGCCCTCCGGGCGGAAGCGCATCAGCAGGATGAGCGCGAGGCCGAAGGCGAAGAGCTGGTAGTCGCCGAGGAACTGGAGCTTGTTGGGGATGAGGAAGAGCAGCGAGGCGCCGATCAGGGGGCCGCCGATGGTGCCCATGCCGCCGAGGACGACCGCGGCGAGCAGGAAGGCGGAGTTGGGCGGGATGGGACCGGCGAAGAGGTACTGCTCGGGTGTCACGGTGTAGGTGACGTGGGCCTGGACGGTGCCGGCGAGGCCGGCGAGGGAGGCGCCGACGGCGAAGGCGATGAGCTTGACGCGGAAGCCGTTGATGCCCATGGCGAGGGCGGCGGTCTCGTCCTCGCGGATGGCGACCCAGGCGCGGCCGATGCGGGAGTCGCCGCTGCGTCGGAAGACGAGCACGACCACGGCGGTGATGATCAGCATCAGGAAGAAGTAGTTGGCGAAGCGGCCGATGTCGACGCCGAGGATGTTGTGGACGATGCCGAAGTCGAATCCGAGGATGTCGAGGTTCGGGATCGAGGAGATGCCGTTGGAGCCGTTGGTGATGTCGGGGCCGGAGGTGCCGTCGAGGTTGTTGGCGGTGATGCGGAAGATCTCACCGAAGCCGAGGGTCACGATGGCGAGGTAGTCGCCGCGCAGTCGCAGGGTCGGGGCGCCGATGAGGACGCCGAAGACGAGGGAGGCGGCGGCGCCGACGAGTGCGGCGGCCCAGAAGGGGAAGTGCACGTCGAACGGCGAGCTCGGGGAGCCGGAGACCATGGCGGCGGCGTAGGCGCCGACGCCGAGGAAGGCGACGTATCCGAGGTCGAGGAGGCCGGCGAGGCCGACGACGATGTTCAGGCCGAGGGCGACGGTGGCGAAGATGAGGATGTAGACGCCGAGGGTCGCGTACTGGTCGTCGGTCTGGGTGAAGGGGAACAGTGCCGCCGCGACGAAGGCGCCGCAGATGGTGATGTTCTGGTGCCGGGCGGTGATCTGGCTGGCCTGGGCGATGAGGCCGGACTTGTTGAGGGCGGCGAAGCCGAAGCCGGCGGTGATGAGGAACCCGACGAACAGTTCGTCGTACTCGGTGCCGATGCCGTAGGTGAAGACGGTGAGGCCGAGGCCGAGGACGGCGACGATGATGAGGATCTCGACGTACGAGGGGAGTGCGCCGACCGGGCGGGCCGTGCCGGAGGTGAAGGCGGCCTTGATGGTCTGCCACTGGTGGGCGGCCTTGTGCTTGGTGTGCTCCCACGACGAGTCGTCGGGGTCGATCGGGTCCGGCTCGGGGTGCTCGAAGGGCAGGGCCAGGGCGCCGAGGAAGGCGGCGAGGCTGCCGAGGGCGACGAGGTAGCCGCCGGGTTCGAGGTTGACGACGCCGCCGAGGTCGGCGCTGATCGCGATGACCGTGTACCAGCTGGTGGCGAAGGTCGCGAGGGCGGCGAACTTGATGGCTCCGTCGGCGCCGGCGGGGGTGAGCCAGCCGAGGCCCTTGACGCCGTAGGAGGCGAGGCAGAACAGGGTGGTGAGGGCGCCGCCGATGAGGACGAGGACCTGCAGGCCGCCCGGGTAGCCGTAGACGGTGAGGTCGCCGGGGAAGGCGGAGGTCCAGGTCCAGGCGAGGAAGGTGGAGATGATGGTGAGGATCGCGCCGCCGGTGGCGAGGGCGCGGCCTGCCTTCTCCGGGATGGCGATGAGGCCGGCCGGGGCGGAAGCGGCCTTGCCGGGTGCTTCGGGTGCGGTGGTCTGTGTGGTCATCGGTGTCACGCCCTGTCAGCGACGCGCTCGCCGAGCAGGCCCTGGGGGCGCAGCAGCAGCACGAGGATGAGGAGTACGAAGGCCCAGACGTCGGCCCAGGCGTTGCTGCCGAACTGGCCCATGCCGGGGATGTCGGCGATGTATGCGGTGGCCAGGGTTTCGACGATGCCGAGGACGACGCCGCCGATCATGGCTCCGTAGATGTTGCCGATGCCGCCGAGGACGGCCGCGGTGAAGGCCTTGAGTCCGAGGAGGAAGCCCATCGTGAAGCTGATCTGGCCGTACTTGAGGCCGTAGGCGACGGCGCCGACGGCGGCGAAGGTGGCGCCGAGGGCGAAGGCGATCACGATGATGCGGTCGGTGTTGACACCCATGAGCTTGGCGGTGTCGGGGTCCTGGGCGGTGGCCTGCATGCCGCGGCCGGTGCGGGTCTTCATGACGAAGTAGCCGAGGAAGGCCATGCTGAGGGGTGCGGCGATGAGGAGGAAGACGTCACCGGTCTGGATGGTGACGTTGCCGATCTCGAAGGGGCCGCCGTCGATCTGGGGGAAGACGCGGGCGGACTTGGCCTCGGGGTACCAGGCCCAGACGGCCTGCTGGAGGGCGAGGGAGAGGCCGATGGCGGTGATGAGCGGGGCGAGGCGGGGTGCGTTGCGGAGGGGGCGGTAGGCGAACCGTTCCGCTCCCACGGCGACGGTCGTGGAGACCATCACGGCGCCGAACAGCATCAGGGGCAGGGCGATCGCCATGGATGTGCCGTCGGGCAGTATGTACACGTAGACCGTGAGAGCGCCGAACGCTCCGGTCATGAAGATCTCGCCGTGGGCGAAGTTGATGAGCTGGACAATGCCATAGACCATTGTGTAGCCGATGGCGACAAGGCCGTACATGGATCCCAGTAGCAGGCCGTTGACCAGCTGCTGCGGCAGTTCGTTCACCGCATGTCCTCCGAGACGGTTCGGATGTTTCGACGGGTGGGGCCGGATGCGAGTCCGCGCGGGGCGCCAGTGGAACAGCGCCCCGCGCGGCTCGGATGTGGTGCGGGTGGTGGGGTCAGCCGGTGTAGGTGCCGGACTTGACGGCCTTCCAGGCACCGTTCTCGACGGCGTAGACGGTGAGCTGCTTGTTGGTGGCGTCGCCGAACTCGTCGAAGGAGACCTTGCCGGTCACACCGTCGAAGGAGACGTTCTGGACGGCCGCGGTGACCTTGGCGCGGGCGTCGTCGGGGAGCTTGCCGCCGTTGTCGTCGACGACCTTCTTGACGGCCTCGATGATCGCCCAGGCGGAGTCGTAGGAGTAGCCGCCGTAGGCCGCGTACTCCTCCTTGTAGCCGCCGGCCTTGTAGTTGGCCACGAACTCCTTGGCGGAGGCGAGCTCCTCGACCGGGGCACCGACGGAGGTGGCGAGGTCGCCGGCCGCGTCGGCGCCGGCGAGCTTGATGAAGTCCTCGGCGTAGATGCCGTCGCCGCCGACGAGCGGGATCTTGGCGCCGGCGTCCTTGATCTGCTTGCTGAGCGGGCCGGCCTGCGGGTACTCGCCGCCGTAGTAGACGACGTCGGCGCCGGAGTTCTTGACCTCGGTGGCGACCGCGGAGAAGTCCTTGCTGTCCGGGTTGATGTGCTGGGTGCCGGCAATGGTGCCGCCGAGCTTCTTGAACTCCGCGGTGAAGGTGGCGGCCAGACCGGCGCCGTAGGTCTTCTTGTCGTCGATGACGAAGACCTTCTTCTTCTTGGCGTCGTTGAAGACGTACTGGGCGGCGAACGGGCCCTGGATGGCGTCCGTGGTCGCGGTACGGAAGTACGACGTGTACGGGCGCTTCTTGGTGGTGGCCCAGTCGGGGCCCTGGGTGAGCGCCGGGTTGGTGTTGGCCGGGGAGACCTCGACCAGCTTGGCGTCGTCGAAGACCTTCTGCATGGACTCGGCGACGGAGGAGTTCAGCGGGCCGACGACGCCGAGGACGGACTTGTCGGCGACGAGGGCGGTCGCGTTCTGCTGGCCGGCGGAGGGCTGGGCCTGGTCGTCCTTGGCGACGATCTTGAAGGTGACGCCCTCGACGAACTTCTCCTTGTTGGCCGTCTTGGCGGCCAGGTCGACGGAGTTCTTGATGCCGAGGCCGAGCGCGGACAGGTCGCCGGTGAGCGGGGCGTCCACGCCGATGGTGACGACGGTGCCGTCGCTGTCGGAGCCCTTGTCGCCGCCGCTGTCGCGCGAACCGCAGGCGGTCAGGGTGAGAGCTCCGGCGGACAGCGCGGCGGTGATGGCGATGAGCGAACGTTGACGCACGTTCCAGTCCTTTCCCTGGGCGGCCCTCCCCCCTGGAAGAGGCCGAGTCGAGCGCTGAGGCCGAAGGGGTATTCCAGCCGTGCGGTGACTGGGCGTGACTCTAAGCGGGTGAAGGGAACGTGGAGGAGGGTCTGACCAAGGCTGTGACGCTCTTGTTATGACACGAGGTAATGCAGAGCGGTACTTGGCGGGTGGAACAGCGAATTTCAGGCCGATTCGCCCTGTCCACATGCTGAGAATGTGCAGGACGAACACCGGGGAGTTCAGGTGTCTCGGGCGTTTTGGTGATTACCTGGAATCGTTGCTACAGGCGACTTGTAGGGCCTCTGAGAGGTCCTGCGCATACCGCTGCCCCAGGATGAAACTGTGGACCTGTATTGCGCGCGCATTACGTAGAGTTACGTCCAGGAAAGGCAGACCGGCGTTCTCCGGCACTTTTCCGCATTCCGTGACATGCATGGTGATGACGATCCTGCGGGCGGAACCGGCCTGAGTCCGGAACGGGGTCCGGGGTGCCGAGGTGAGCGAAAGACCGGCGTACGGCTGGGACACCCGGGTCACGGTGACCGGAGGTCCGGACTCCACGCCGAACAGCACGTCGAAGGCGAAGGTGCGGGGCCGGGTGCCGGGCGGTACGGCGCGCCCGCCGAGGTAGGTGACGTCGACGACCTGGGACGGGAACGGCGGTGCGGTGGCTGCCGGTTCGGGATCGTGCGGCCGGGTCGCGTAGAGGTAGCCGCCGCCGGCGAGGAGGAGAGCGGCGGTCGCGACGGCGAGGACGGCTCGGCGGTGGGCGGCGTAGAAGCGGGTGGCGCGGAGGCGGGTGGCGTGGAGGGTGCCGGCCTGGGGGTGGGTGGCCTGGAGGTCGGTGGGGGCCGAGGCCTCTTGGGGCGGAGGGGTGTTGAGGGCGTCCCGCGCGCGCGTGCCCTCGCCGGGCTCGACCGGGCCGATGCCGCTCACTGCCAGGGGCCTTTGCCGGGGCCGCCGGAGCGGTACCAGTCGACACAGCCCGCGCGGGCCTCACGGTCGATCAACTCGTCCGCCGCGTCGGCTCCTTGACGCTTCTTCTCCGCCCGGGCGTCGTCCACGACGCTCCGCAGGATCTCGTACTGCCCGTTCGACAGTCCCATCGACTGGTAGTCGCCGTACGTGTCGCTGTCCAGGACCTCACGCGCCCAGTGGGCGACGATGCGGGTGCACAGCGCCTCGGGCGGGGTGGTGGAGGGGGAGGGGCGGGCAGAGGGGTGGGTGGAGGCGCTGTTGCCGCCGGAGGCGCAGGCGGTCGCCAGTACGCCCGCCAGTACGCCTGCCCATACACCTGCCCATACGCCCGCCAGCACTTTCGCCGGCCGAGCCGGTCCGTGGGGCGGAGCCGCCCCGGCTCGTGTCGCCCCCGCCCGAGTGGCCCCTCCCGTGGTCATACCCCGACGCTAGGCCGCCGGACGGCACGGAGCAACGCCCCGGCGCTCGCGCCGACGGCGGCCGGCCGGGCCGCGCGCCGCGCCCGGCAGGGCCCGGCCGCGTCCCGTCGACGCCTCCGGCGCGGGTCAGCCGGCCGCGCCCGCCTGCGCCCCGTCGCCGGCCCGCACGTCCCGCAGCAGGCAGGTCAGCCGGGCGGTGCACACCCGGCGGTCCTGCTCGTCGCTGATCACGATCTCGTACGTCGCCGTGGACCGCCCCCGGTGCACGGGCGTGGCCACGCCGGTGACCAGGCCGGAGCGGACGCCCCGGTGGTGGGTGCAGTTGAGGTCGACACCGACGGCGATCTTGGAGCTGCCGCCGTGCAGCATCGCGCCGACCGAGCCGAGGGTCTCGGCGAGCACCGCGGACGCGCCGCCGTGCAGCAGCCCGTAGGGCTGGGTGTTGCCCTCGACCGGCATGGTGCCGACGACCCGGTCCGCGGCGGCCTCGACGATCTCCACCCCCATCCGGCTGCCGAGGTGCCCGGCGGAGAACAGGGCCACCAGGTCGACGCCGAGCGCGGCGTACTCGTCGATGACCTCTTGCGGGAACTTCACGTGCTGCTGCTCGCCCATGGGGCCCGGCTCCGTTCGTCGATCAAGTCGTGCGGGTGTGGCTGAGCAAACGCTCAGTCGGTCGACGATTGTTCCAGACGGACCACGACGGACTTGCTGGCCGGGGTGTTGCTGGTGTCCGCCGTGGCGTCCAGCGGCACCAGCACGTTCGTCTCCGGGTAGTACGCGGCCGCGCAGCCCCGGGCGGTCGGGTAGACCACGACCCGGAAGCCGGGCGCCCGCCGCTCCACGCCGTCCCGCCACTCGCTCACCAGATCCACGTACGACCCGTCCGTGAGCCCGAACGCGCGCGCGTCCTCGGCGTTGACCAGGACGACCCGGCGGCCGTTCCTGATCCCCCGGTAGCGGTCGTCGAGGCCGTAGATCGTGGTGTTGTACTGGTCGTGCGAGCGCAGCGTCTGCAACAGCAGACGGCCCTCGGGCAGCTTCGGGTACTCGACGGGCGCGGCGGTGAAGTTGGCCTTGCCGGTGGCCGTCGGGAAGCGGCGCTCGTCGCGCGGGGCGTGCGGGAGCGTGAAGCCGCCGGGGCGGGCCACACGCGCGTTGAAGTCCTCGAAGCCCGGGATGACGCGTGCGATGCGGTCGCGGATCGTCGCGTAGTCCTTCTCGAACTCCTCCCACGGCACCCGGCTGTTGGCGCCGAGCACCCGGCGGGCCAGCCGGCAGACGATGGCCGGCTCGGACAGCAGATGCGCGCTCGCGGGCGCCAGGCGGCCGCGCGAGGCGTGCACCATGCCCATGGAGTCCTCGACCGTCACGAACTGCTCTCCGCCGCCCTGGAGATCGCGCTCGGTGCGGCCCAGCGTCGGCAGGATCAGCGCACGCGCGCCCGTGACGACGTGCGAGCGGTTGAGCTTCGTCGACACGTGCACCGTCAGCCGGGCGCGCCGCATGGCCGCCTCGGTGACCTCGGTGTCGGGGGAGGCCGACACGAAGTTGCCCCCCATGGCGAAGAACAGCTTCGCCTCGCCGTCGCGCAGCGCGCGGATGGCGCGGACGACGTCGAAGCCGTGCTCGCGCGGGGGCGCGAAGCCGAACTCCTTCTCCAGGGCGTCCAGGAAGGCCGGGGCGGGGCGCTCGAAGATGCCCATGGTGCGGTCGCCCTGCACGTTCGAATGACCGCGCACCGGGCAGACGCCCGCGCCCGGGCGGCCGATGTTGCCGCGCAGCAGCAGGAAGTTGACCACCTCGCGGATGGTCGGCACGGAGTGCTTGTGCTGGGTGAGGCCCATCGCCCAGCAGACGATGGTGCGTTCGGAGGCGAGCACCATGCCCAGGGCCTTCTCGATCTCCGCGCGCGTGAGGCCGGTCGCGGCGAGCGTCTCGTCCCAGTCGGCGGCGCGGGCGGCCGCGGCGAACTCCTCGAAACCGTGGGTGTGTTCGGTGATGAACGCCTCGTCCGTGGCGTTCTCCGTCTCGAGGATCAGCTTGTTGAGGAGGCGGAAGAGGGCCTGGTCGCCGCCGATGCGGATCTGGAGGAACAGGTCGGTGAGCGTGGCGCCCGCCGTGAGGCCCTTGGCGGTCTGCGGGTTCTTGAAACGCTCCAGGCCGGCCTCGGGCAGCGGATTGACGCTGATGATCCGCGCGCCGCCCGCCTTGGCCCGCTCCAGGGCGGAGAGCATGCGCGGGTGGTTGGTCCCCGGGTTCTGCCCGGCGACGATGATCAGGTCTGCCTGGTGGAGGTCCTCCAGCAGGATGCTGCCCTTGCCGATGCCGATCGTCTCCGACAGCGCCGAGCCCGACGATTCGTGGCACATGTTGGAGCAGTCCGGCAGGTTGTTCGTGCCCAGCTCGCGCGCGAAGAGCTGGTAGAGGAACGCCGCCTCGTTGCTGGTGCGGCCCGAGGTGTAGAAGACGGCCTCGTCGGGGGAGGCGAGGGCGGCCGACTCCTCGGCGATGATGTCGAAGGCGCGCTCCCAGGTGACCGGCTCGTAGTGCGTGCCGCCCTCGGGGAGGTACATGGGGTGCGTGAGCCGGCCCTGCTGGCCCAGCCAGTAGCCACTGCGGCCGGTGAGGTCGGTGACGGGGTGGGCGGCGAAGAACTCCGGCGTGACCCGGCGCAGGGTCGCCTCCTCGGCCACCGCCTTCGCGCCGTTCTCGCAGAACTCCGCCGCGTGCCGGTGGTCCGGCTCCGGCCAGGCGCAGCCCGGGCAGTCGAAGCCGTCCTTCTGATTGACCCGCAGCAGCGTCAGCGCGGTCCGCTTCACACCCATCTGCTGCTGCGCCATCCGCAGGGTGTGCCCGATGGCCGGCAGCCCCGCCGCCGCGTGCTGCGGCTCGGCGACCTGCGGAGCGTCCTGGACCGGATCAGCCTTGGGCGGCCTCGTTGCCATCGCACGCTCTCCTTCGACCATCCGTCCGTGCGGTACGCCTCCGATCCTCGCACGCGCCACCGACATCGCCGGGGTACGGGTTTGGGGCAGGGGGGCGGGCGGGAGGGGCTGGGGTCGCGCACCAGGGAGGGCGGGACCGGGCTCTGGTCGCGCACCAGGGTGGCGGGTCCGGGCTGTGGTCGCGCCCGGGGGCGGTCCGGGGCGTACTGCGGGGCGTGCTGCGGGGCGGGACGGGGCTGTGGTCGCGCACCAGGGAGGAAGGGGCCGGGCTGTGGTCGCGCCCGGGGGCGGTCCGGGGCGTGCTGCGGGGCGGGACGGGGCTGCGGCCGTGCATCAGGGTGGGCGGGTCCGGGCTGGGGCCGTGCATCAGGGTGGGCGGAACCGGGCTGTGGTCGCGCCCGGGGCGGTCCGGGCAGCGCTGCGCTCGCGCCGCCCGGGGGAGGCCTCGGTCCCCCGGCGGGTGCCGGGCCGTGCTGTCCCCGGGCTGGGGCAGCGGGCGGGCGCGGCGCTCTCGGGCAGCGGTCGCGGCACCAAGGGTCCCGGGCCCGGCGGGGCTGCGACTCAGGTTTTCTGCCGCGGGCGGGGGCTGTGGCGCAAGGGCTGGGGGCGGCCGACGCCACGTGCCGCGCCGCAGAGTCCGGGCCTCCAGGCGGGCTGCGTGCCGACCGTCCGGGCCTCCAGGCGGGGCTGCGTGCCGTACCGTCCGAGCCCCCGGCAGGCCGCGTGCCGCACAGCCCGGCCCCTCGGCAGGCGCCGTGCCGTACCGTCCCGGCCCCCGGAGCTGTGGTCGTCGGGGCCGAGTGTCAGTGGGGCGTGGCAGGATCGGGGGCGTGGCAGAGACAGCAGCGAAGAAGACCGAGACCTCCTCCGGCGGCAGCCGGCCCCGCCTGATGCTCATGGACGGGCACTCGCTGGCCTACCGCGCGTTCTTCGCGCTGCCCGCGGAGAACTTCACCACCGCGACGGGCCAGCCGACGAACGCGATCTACGGCTTCGCGTCGATGCTGGCCAACACCCTGCGTGACGAGGCGCCCACGCACTTCGCGGTGGCCTTCGACGTCTCCCGCAAGACCTGGCGCTCGGAGGAGTTCACCGAGTACAAGGCGAACCGCTCCAAGACCCCGGACGAGTTCAAGGGCCAGGTCGAGCTGATCGGCGAGCTGCTCGACGCGATGCACGTCTCACGGTTCGCGGTCGACGGCTTCGAGGCCGACGACGTCATCGCCACGCTCGCCACCCAGGCCGAGGCCGAGGGCTTCGAGGTGCTGATCGTCACCGGCGACCGCGACTCCTTCCAGCTGGTGTCCGAGCACACCACCGTGCTGTACCCGACGAAGGGCGTCTCGGAGCTGACCCGGTTCACCCCGGAGAAGGTCGTCGAGAAGTACGGGTTGACGCCCGCCCAGTACCCCGACTTCGCGGCCCTGCGCGGCGACCCGTCCGACAACCTCCCGGGCATCCCGGGCGTCGGTGAGAAGACGGCCGCGAAGTGGATCAACCAGTTCGGCTCGTTCGCGGAGCTGGTCGAGCGCGTCGAGGAGGTCAAGGGCAAGGCCGGCCAGAACCTCCGCGACCACCTGGAGGCCGTCAAGCTCAACCGCCGCCTCACCGAGATGGTCCGCACGGTCGAGCTGCCCAAGGCCGTCCCCGACCTGGAGCGCGCCCCGTACGACCGCACGGCCGTCGCGATGGTGCTGGACACCCTGGAGATCAGGAACCCCTCGCTGCGCGAGCGGCTCCTCGCCGTCGACCCGGGGGCCCAGGAGGCCGAGACGACCCCGGTCGTCACCGGCGGCGTGGAGGTCGACGGCACGGCCTTGGCCACCGGCGAGCTGACCGGCTGGCTCACCGAGCACGGCACCGAGACCCTCGGCGTCGCCACGGTCGACACCTGGGCGCTGGGCACCGGCTCGGTCGCCGAGGTCGCGCTCGCCGCCGCCGGCGGAGCGGCCGCCTGGTTCGACCCGTCCCAGCTGGACGAGTCCGACGAGAACACCTGGGTTGCCTGGCTCGCCGCCGAGGACCGCCCCAAGATCCTGCACAACGCCAAGGGCGCCATGCGCGTGTTCGCCGAGCACGGCTGGTCCGTCGCCGGCGTCTCCATGGACACCGCGCTCGCCGCCTACCTGGTCAAGCCGGGCCGCCGCTCCTTCGACCTGGACGCGCTCTCCCTGGAGTACCTGGGCCGTGAGCTGGCCCCCGCCGCCGCGGCCGACGGCCAGCTCGCCTTCGGGGCGGACGACGGCGCCGAGGCCGAGGCCCTGATGGTGCAGGCCCGCGCGATCCTCGACCTCGGCGAGGCCTTCCGGGGCCGGCTGGAGGAGGTCGGCGCGGCGGACCTGCTGCGCGACATGGAGCTGCCCACCTCCATCCTCCTGGCCCGCATGGAGCGGCACGGCATCGCGGCCGACCGCGCCCACCTGGAGGCCATGGAGCAGATGTTCGCCGGCGCCGTCCAGCAGGCCGTGAAGGAGGCGCACGCGGCGGCCGGTCACGAGTTCAACCTGGGCTCGCCCAAGCAGCTCCAGGAGGTCCTCTTCGGCGAACTGGGCCTGCCCAAGACCAAGAAGACCAAGACCGGCTACACCACCGACGCCGACGCCCTCGCCTGGCTGGCCGGCCAGACGGACAACGAACTGCCGGTGATCATGCTCCGCCACCGTGAGCAGGCGAAGCTCCGCGTCACCGTCGAGGGCCTGATCAAGTCGATCGCCGCCGACGGCCGTATCCACACCACGTTCAACCAGACCGTCGCCGCGACCGGCCGGCTGTCGTCCACGGACCCGAACCTCCAGAACATCCCGGTCCGTACGGACGAGGGCCGGGCGATCCGCCGCGGCTTCGTCGTCGGCGAGGGCTTCGAGTCCCTGATGACCGCCGACTACAGCCAGATCGAGCTGCGCGTGATGGCCCACCTCTCCGAGGACGAGGGCCTGATCCAGGCGTTCACCTCCGGCGAGGACCTGCACACCACGGCCGCCTCCCAGGTGTTCGGCGTCGAACCGGCCGCCGTGGACGCCGAGATGCGCCGCAAGATCAAGGCCATGTCCTACGGCCTGGCGTACGGCCTGTCGGCGTTCGGCCTGTCCCAGCAGCTGAACATCGAGGCGGGCGAGGCGCGCGCCCTGATGGACGCCTACTTCGAGCGCTTCGGCGGCGTCCGCGACTATCTGCGCCGCGCCGTCGACGAGGCACGGGCCACGGGCTACACGGCCACGCTCTTCGGCCGCCGCCGCTACCTCCCCGACCTCAACAGCGACAACCGCCAGCGCCGCGAGGCCGCCGAGCGCATGGCCCTCAACGCGCCCATCCAGGGCACCGCCGCGGACATCGTCAAGATCGCCATGCTCAAGGTGGACGACGCGCTGCGCGCCGCGGACCTCCACTCCCGCATGCTGCTCCAGGTCCACGACGAAATCGTCCTGGAGATCGCCCCCGGCGAGCGCGTGGCCGTGGAGGAGCTGGTGCGCCGAGAGATGGCCGACGCGGTCCACCTCAGGGCCCCGCTGGACGTCTCCGTGGGCGCGGGCACGGACTGGGAGTCGGCGGCGCACTGACCTGCGGCGCACCGGCCTCCGGTGAGGGAGTCCGACCCGCTCCCGAGGCCTGACGAGAAGGGGCCCTGTCCATGGCGACAGGGCCCCATTTCCTTCCACGGCCCCCGCCCCGTCCCGTCACCCCCGGTACATCCCCCGAAGGGCCCTCACCCACGTGGCCCCCGCCAGAACGCCGCCCACCGTCCGCGCCCGCAAGGATGCCGCCATGGGTATACGCATGCTTCACCGCCGGACGGCACACGCACGCGTTCACGCCACGGCGACCGCAGACACGCAGGTCGACCCGGACACGGCCCCGCCGCCGCGCCCCCGGCCCGCCCTCGCGCCCGGCGCCGCCACACCCCGCGTCCCCAGGACCCCCGCCGCGGCCCTGCGCGCGGCCACGGCCCGGCTCCGCGACCGGGGTCCCGACCGCTTCGACCACCTCGTCCGCCCCCTCCGTCTCTTCGGCCTCGACCGGCTGGCCCGGTTCGTCCACCGGGTCAGGGACGGCGCCTGGCGCCCGTGGTACGAGACGGCCCGCGGCTACCTGGCCCTCGCCCTCAGCACGCTCGGCCGGCTCCGCCGACGCCGCAGGACACGCCGGATCGCCGTCTTCGTCGTACCGGCACCGCCCGCGCCGCCCGTCACCCGGCGCCCGGACGGCTCCGCTCCCCGACGGTGACCGGATCCGGCCGCCCGGCGACGACGTCACCCCGGGCGGCCGGACGCCACAGCCGTACGCCGACGGCGTACAGCAGCACGCCCAGCACCAGGCCCGCGCCCGCGCCGAAGCACACGGTCGGGATCAGCTCCCACGGCTTGGCCTCCCGCGCCCCCCAGTACTCCCACCAGCGCGTCGCCCGGCGCACCGCCGCGACCAGCGCGCAGCCACCGATCACGGCCCCGGCCCACCACCGGTCCCGCACCGACAGCACCGGCACCCCGTCCGGTGCGCCGACCGGCACCCCGTCCCGTGCGCGGCGCAGCGCGCGGGTGAGGAACACGGTGATCACGACGGCGGCCGCGGCCGAACCGCCGTACTGGAGGTACCAGTACAGCGGTGAGCCCGCGACCTTCTCGCCGAGCACCGGGAACAGCCGCATGCCCCAGCGGTCGAGGTGGGTGAAGGCGTCCCAGACCACATGGGTCAGCGCGCCGAGCACGGCGGAGACGTACCACCACAGGACCGTGGACGGCCGTACACGCGCGCGTGGCCGCCCGCAGCGGGTCAGCGCGGCCGTCCCGCCCTGGCGGGCGCGTGGCAGCAGGGCCACCAGGGGTTCGCGCACCAGCAGCCAGAGGCCCACCAGGGCCCAGGTGATGAGCACGTCGACCGTGAAGACGCCGGTGAAGGAGTGCGTGACGTCGCCGAACTCCATGGCGCCGTCCAGGGCACTCGCCGCGTAATAGGTCATGTCGGGTGCGAAGGAGCCCGCCACGAGCACGGCCGGCACCAGCCGTCCGCGGCCGGTCCCGTCGGTGCGCAACGCGGGCAGTACGGCTGCCGCATGACTCAGGGTGAACGGCAACGCGGCTCCCGGGGGCGAGGGTCGGCGGACCGGGCGGCCCCTTGATCGACGACGCAAGGTAGGCGAGACACGGTTCCCCGGCCAACGGAACCCGGCCAACCCGTGAAATCGGCATGCGAACGGGTGCCGGTGCAAAAGAAGTTGTCGTAGGGTCGCTTGGGTTGCCGTGCCGCCGGCGCAGTCGAGAAGAAGAACAGACCAGTGCAAAACCCCTCCGGGTGCAACCCTCGGGGAGGGTTGATCGTCACAACAGCCACAGGCGTGGTGCAGACAAGGACACGGGCGCTCGGGCGTTCACGGGAGGGGTTCACTTCATGTCGTCGGCGTATTTCGGCAGCAGGCTGCGCAAGGGGGCGGTCAATACCACCGTGGCCGCCCTGGCCGTCGCGGCGCTGGCCGCGTCCCAGGCACCGGACGTCACGGCCGACAGCGCGGGCAGGCAGACCGCCGCCGACGCCCCGGCCGCCGACCTGTCGACCGGTGACGGCGCGACCGGCAACTCGCCGTACTACACGGACCTGCCGCCCCTGAACAGCCCGAACCCCGCCCCGAGCGAGAGTGCCGGCACCACGCCCGTCACCACCGGCAGCGCCGAGGCCGGCATCCCCGCGACCGTCCTGGACGCCTACAAGAAGGCCGAGGCGGAGCTGGCGCAGTCCAAGCCCGGCTGCAACCTGCCCTGGGAACTCCTGGCCGCCATCGGCAAGGTGGAGTCCGGGCAGGCCCGCGGCGGCCGCGTCTCCGCCGACGGCACCACCCTCTCGCCGATCCTCGGCCCGGTCCTCAACGGCGTCGGCTTCGCGAACATCAGCGACACCGACAACGGCGCCTACGACGGCGACAGCACCTACGACCGTGCCGTCGGCCCCATGCAGTTCATCCCCTCCACCTGGGCGTGGGCGGGCCGCGACGGCAACGACGACGGCAAGAAGGACCCCAACAACATCTACGACGCCGCGCTCGCCGCCGGCCACTACCTGTGCCGCTACAGCTGGGACATGTCCACCTCGACGGGCCTGCGCAGCGCGATCCTCAGCTACAACAACTCGACGGACTACTACAACACCGTCATGTCGTGGCTGGAGTACTACCGCAAGGGCACCCACGAGGTCCCCGACGGCACCGGCACCGTGCCGTCCAACCGCAGCGACGACGACAGCGACACCACGCCCAGTTCGCCGTCCACCCCGTCGACGCCGCCCGCGCCCAGCACGCCGCCCGCGCCCAGCACCCCGCCGACGCCCGGCACCCCGAGCCCGCCGTCGACGCCCGCCACGCCGACCGACACGGTCGACCACCTGGAGGACGCGGGCACCGCGAAGCTCACCACCATGGCGGGCGACGCGTTCAGCGGCAGGATCAGCACCCGCACGGAGACGGCGGCCGGCAAGGCCGTCGCCAAGGTCAGGGTCCGCTTCACCATCGTCGGCGACACCGACGCCACCTTCACGGGCGGCGAGAGCGTGGCGACCATCGCCACCAACAGCAAGGGCGTCGCCCTCGCCCCCGCGCTCCGGGCGGGCGAGAAGACCGGCACCTTCACGGTCCGCGCCACCGTCGTCGGCCGCACGGTCACCGCCGTCGAGTACAAGGCCACCGTCACCGCGCGCGCCGCCGACGCCCTCGCCCGCACCACCACCACGGCGCCGACCTGCGTCGCGGGCGGCGAGTTCGCCGACCAGATCGAGGTGAAGGCCACCTACCAGGGCGCCGTCGCGGACAAGGTCGCCGCCACCGCCACCCTGATCACGTCGGCCGACGACCCGACCGCCAACGACAAGGGCCCGTACTTCAAGGACGCCGCCGGCAACCCCGTCCGCACCCTGACGGGCCTCCAGACCGACGCGAACGGCCTGCTGAAGCTGCCCAAGCTGTACGCGGACGACACCGCCGGCACCTTCCTGCTGCGCATCACCACCACCGGCGGCGCGACCCTGACGGTCGAACTCACCGTCACCGCGCCCGAGCCCTCGACGCCGAGCCCGGAGCCCAGCGAGTCGTCGAGCACGCCGAGCACGGCGACCCCGAGCGCCTCGTCCAGCGAGTCGTCCACCTCCGCGTCGTAACCCCGTTCTCCCCTTTCTCCCCTTTCTGTGATTTCTCCGATTTCTCCGTACGGCCACCGCGGGGGGGGCCCCCCCCGCCGGGGGAGAGGGTGGTGTTCGTACCCGCCTTCCTCCCCCCCCCCCCCCCCCCCCCCCCCCCCCTTCCCTCCCCCCCCCCCCCCCCCCCCCCCCCCCCCCCCCCCCCCCCCCCCCCCCCCCCCCCCCCCCCCCCCCGGTGCTGTCCGACCTGTTCTCATCTCAACCGCCCGTTGCTACGGTGCCGCACCTGACGCCCTGTCAGCTCCGGGAGGCCCGTATGCGTGCCCTGATCGCCGCCGCGACCGGTCTCGCCGTCGCGCTCGCGCTCGTTCTCACGCTCTCCGCGCTGGGCACCCCGACCGGGAAGACCTCCCCGAAGCCGATGCTGACGACGGTGCCCGCACACCCGTAACCGCCCGGGAGGGAGGCCGAGATGCGCCGCAAGGCCAGCCTGATCCTGCTCGCCCTCGCCGTGTTCTTCACGGCCCTGTCCCCACTGCTGCGCTGGTACGCCTTCCCGCGCCTGGCCAAGATCCCGGCGAACGAGTACCAGACCATGGTCCTGGAGGCGAAGAACGCCACCCTCCTCGACTACGGCACCATGACCGCCCGCACCGTCCCGAAGGTCACCATCGTGCAGACCCTCAAGGGCGACGTGGAGGCCTCCGAGCGGATCGAGAGGACGGCGGGCCGCGACGTCGTCGTCTGGGACGGCCTGTCCTACGTCCAGGGCCCCGACGGAAAGATGGTCTCCAAGGTCCCCGAGCGGTACATCTTCGACGCCCACACCCAGGAACCCGTCCACGCCACCGGCGAGATGGTCGACGGCGACCCCGTCCGCCGCGCCGGCATCGAGTTCAAATGGCCCTTCCTGACGGAGAAGCGGGACTACGCCTACTTCGACGCCCAGGCCCGCCTCACCGCCCCCATCCACTACAAGGGCACCCAGGACTTCCGCGGTGTCGAGGTCTACTACTTCGAGCAGACCATCCCCTGGACCAAGGTCCCCATGCCCAGGACCATGCCCGTCGAGGGCATCACCCCCGAGACCGTCGCCGAGACCGGCACCACCCGCTGGTACACCACCGTCCGCAAGTTCTGGGTCGAACCGCTCACCGGAGCACCCGTCTACGGCGAGGAGATCCACCAGGAGGAACTGCGCGGCGGCAGCCTCCTCGGCGACCGCGACAAGGTCACGGCATTCGCCGGCCATGTGAAGATGCGCGAGGACTACATCGAGCACACCGTCGCCCTCGTCAAGCACAACCGCACCCTGGTCCTGCTCCTGACCTCCTACCTGCCCTGGGGCTTCCTCGGCCTCGGCATCCTCCTGCTCGCGCTCTCCCTGTACCTGGAGGCCCGCGGCCGGCGCCCGTCCGGCCCGGCCCCCGCCAGGGCCGCCGACCCGGAACCGGTCACCGCCTGAGCCGCGCGTTGGTGTGCCGTGTCGGCTCGGCCGAAGCCGGATCCTGCGGCCACGGATGCTTCGGATACCGGCCCCGCAACTCCGCCCGCACCCCGTGGTAACCGTCCTTCCAGAAGGACGCGAGATCCGCGGTGACGGCGGCCGGCCGCCCGGCGGGGGAGAGGAGATGCACGAGCAGCGGCACACCCGCCACGGCGGGCGACTCGTGCATTCCGAACATCTCCTGCAACTTCACCGCGAGCACCGGCCGTTCCGGATCCCCGTAGTCGATCCGGATCCTGGACCCGCTCGGCACCGCGATCCGCTCCGGCGCCAGCTCGTCGAGCCGCGCCGCCTGACCCGAGGCCCAGGGCAGCAACCGCCCGAGCGCCTCCCCGGCATCGATCCGCGCGAGATCGGCCCGCCGCCGCGCCCGGCTCAGCTCGGGCTCCAGCCATTCGTCCACACGCGCGTGCAGCGACGCGTCCGACACATCGGGCCACGGCTCGCCCAGGTGCAGCCGCAGAAACGCGAGCCGCTGCCGCAGCCCCTGACCCTCCGCCGACCACCGCAACAGCCGGAACCCCTCCTCCCGCAGCCCCTCGACGAGCGCCTCGCGTACGAGGCTGCCGTCGGCGTCCCTGAGCGGACGCACCGTCACCTCCACCGCCCCGAGCCGCTCCACGCGCCGCGCGACGACGTCCCCGCCGGCCCAGTGGACCTCGTCCCGCTCGTCGAGCAGCGCACCGGCCGCGAGCCGCGCGGCCTCCTCGTCCACGACCGCCGCGAGCCGCACGCGCGCGTGCCTCGTGCCGACCGGCCGGTCCGCCACGGCGACGGCCAGCCAGGGGGCGGTGCGCAGGGCGGAACCCTCGGGGAGTTCGGCACGCGTCCCGGACACCATGAGATACGACCCACCGTCCAACTTGGCGACCCGCTCGGGAAACGCGAGAGCGGCGACCAGAGCGGCGGCCCGATCGTCGCCGGTGCGTCGTGCGGCCTCGGCGTCCGTCCTCGACCGAGCGTCCCGGGTGGGCGAGCCGGAAGCGGCGAAGGCGGCCCGCAGCCGCCGAACCTCCGCCCGCCACCGCGCGCCGTAGGCGTCACCCCCGCGCCGGGCACCGCGCAGAGCGGCGGCGAGATCGTCGCCGTACTCCCGCGGAGCCTCCTCGCTCAACAGGGCGACGGCCTCCGCGGCCCGCTCCGCCCCCACCAGCGGGGCCCCGTCCAGCAAGGCCCTCCCCAGCCGGGGGTGCAGCCCCAGCCGGGCCAGCCGCACCCCCCGCTCCGTGGCCCGCCCGCCGAAGTCCACCGCCCCGACAGCCGTCAGCAGACGCCGCGCCGCCGCCATCGCCCCGCCCGGCGGCGGATCCAGCAACGCCAACGAGGACGCCTCGGGATCGCCCCAGCAGGCCGCCTGGAGGGCGAACGCGGCGAGGTCGGCCACCTTGATCTCCGGCGCCGGGAACCGCGGCAGACGGGCGTCCTCCGCCTCCGCCCAGCACCGGTACACCGCCCCCGGCGCCTCACGCCCCGCACGCCCGGCCCGCTGCCGCGCCGACGCCTGCGAGGCCCGTACCGTCGTCAGCGCGCTCAGCCCGCGCGCGTGGTCCACCCGCGGCTCGCGCGCCAGCCCCGAGTCCACGACCACCCGCACCCCGGGGACCGTCAGCGAGGACTCCGCGACCGAGGTGGCCAGCACCACCCGGCGCCGCACGCCCGGCGCCAGCACCGCGTCCTGCACCTCGGCCGGCGCCCGCCCGTGCACCTGGAGCACGTCCACCCCGCCCAGGTCCCCGAGCTGTCCCGCGACCCGCGCGATCTCCCCGACGCCCGGCAGGAAGCACAGCACGTCCCCCGACCGCTCGGCCAGCGCCCGCCGCACCACCGACGCCACGTGTGCCAGCAGCACCGGATCGACCCGCATGCCGTGCGCCGGCCGTACCGCACGGGCGGGCGGCGCCCAGACCACCTCCACGTCGTACGAGGAACCGTGGGCCTCGACCACCGGCGCACCGCCCAGCAGCCGCGCCCACCCCTCGGTGTCGGTCGTCGCGGACGCGGCCACCAGCCGCAGCTCGGGCCGCAACGTCTCGCGTACGTCCCAGAGGAAGGCGGCCGACGTGTCCGCGTCCAGATGCCGCTCGTGGCACTCGTCGAGCATCACGACGTCGACGCCCGCCAGCTCCTGGTCGCGCTGGAGCCGCTGGAGCAGCACACCCGTGGTGACGACCTCCACGCGCGTGTGCCGCCCGACGACCCGCTCCCCGCGCACGCTGAACCCGACGCTCTCGCCCACCCGCTCGCCCAGCAGCCACGCCATCCGCCGGGCCGCCGCGCGGGCCGCGATCCGCCGCGGTTCGGCCACGACCACCCGCCGCGCCGGCCCCTCGCCCAGCAGCCCGGCCAGCGCCAGCGGCACCAGCGTGGTCTTGCCGGTCCCCGGGGGCGCGGCGAGCACGGCGGTGCCGTGCCCGTCCAGGGCGTCGTTCAGCGCGGGCAGGGCGGCCCGTACGGGCAGCGCGTCCAAGGCGTCGTCACGGAGCATCACGCCCCCAGTGTCGTACGCCCCCTACAACGGAACGCACGCGCGCGTGCGGGGCCCCCACGCGCGCGTGTGCGTTCCCTGCATACGACGCGTACGCCACGTACGCCACGTACGACGGCATACGAGGGATCAGTCGCGTTCGCAGACGAAGATCGCCGTGCCCGGGAGGAGGTTCCCGCGCAGCGGGGACCAGCCGCCCCACTCGGAGGTGTTCCAGACCGGCCACTCCGGCTCGACCAGGTCCACCAGCCGGAAGCCGCCGGCCACGATGTCGCGGACCCGGTCGCCGAGCGTGCGGTGGTGCTCGACGTACACCGCGCGACCCTCCTCGTCCTGCTCGACGTACGGCGTGCGGTCGAAATAGGACGAGGAGACGGACAGGCCCTCCGGGCCCGGCTCGTCCGGGAAGGCCCAGCGGATCGGGTGGGTCACCGAGAACACGAACCGGCCGCCCGGCCGCAGCACCCGGCGCACCTCCCTCAGCACCAGCACCGGATCGGCGACGAACGGCAGCGCCCCGTACGCCGAGCAGGCCAGGTCGAAGGAGCCGTCCGCGAACGGCAGCGCGCTCGCGTCGGCGCACACCAGCGGGAACGCGCCGCCGATGCGCAGCGCGTGCTGGAGCTGGCGGTGGGAGAGGTCCAGGGCGACCGGGCGCGCGCCCTGCGCGGCCAGCCAGCGCGCGCACTGGGCGGCGCCGGCCCCGATCTCCAGGACCTCCTTGCCCTTGAGGGCCTCCGGCGGGCCGAGCAGCTCGGCCTCCACCTCGTCGAGGCCCTCGGGACCCCACACGAAGCGGTCGTCCCCGAGGAACGTGCCGTGCTCGATCTGGTACTCGTCGGCGTTGCGGTCCCACCAGCCCCGGTTGGCCCGGGTGCTCTCCGTGACATCGGCGTCGCGCCGGGTGGCCTCGGGCTCGGGAATCGGCTCCGGGACCGGCGTGGACGATACGGGCTCTTGGATGATCGGCTCCCTCGTCGTACTCTTCCGTGCAACCCGCCCGACGGCGCCGCTCAGGTGTCACCGGAGGGCTCTCCTGCGGCCTGCGTGGCCTCAGAAGACAGGTTGTGTGCCGGGAATGCGGCGATCCGCCCCGGGTGTGCGCCTTCGCGCATTGACCCCGCCCGGCTGCCCCCGTATGCTACAAGTTGCGCTGCGGGCCTGCGCACCTCAGACGTAGCAGGCTGCGCTCGCATCTGTTGTATGTCCCCTCGGTTTTCGAGGCGTCATCATCAGTTCCTGGTGTCATCACCGGTTTCTGATGGGGCGCTTCCTTGGCTGTCCGGCTTCTTCAGAGCGATACGGGCTCCCGGCGTAGCAGTACCTACGACTTTCTGTCCGTAACCGGAGCCCTTTCCCACATGACGAGCAGCACCGAGACCACCGCCACCACCCCGCAGGTTGCGGTCAACGACATCGGTAACGAGGAAGCCTTCCTCGCCGCGATCGACGAGACGATCAAGTACTTCAACGACGGCGACATCGTCGACGGCGTCATCGTGAAGGTCGACCGGGACGAGGTCCTGCTCGACATCGGTTACAAGACCGAAGGCGTTATCCCGAGCCGTGAGCTCTCGATCAAGCACGATGTCGACCCGAACGAGGTCGTCGCCGTCGGAGACGAGATCGAAGCCCTTGTCCTTCAGAAGGAGGACAAGGAAGGCCGCCTGATCCTCTCGAAGAAGCGCGCCCAGTACGAGCGTGCCTGGGGCACCATCGAGAAGATCAAGGAAGAGGACGGGATCGTCACCGGTACCGTCATCGAGGTCGTCAAGGGTGGTCTCATCCTCGACATCGGCCTCCGTGGCTTCCTTCCGGCCTCCCTGGTCGAGATGCGCCGCGTTCGCGACCTCCAGCCCTACGTGGGCAAGGAGCTCGAGGCAAAGATCATCGAGCTGGACAAGAACCGCAACAACGTGGTCCTGTCCCGCCGTGCCTGGCTGGAGCAGACCCAGTCCGAGGTCCGCCAGACGTTCCTCACGACCCTCCAGAAGGGTCAGGTCCGTTCCGGTGTGGTCTCCTCGATCGTCAACTTCGGTGCCTTCGTGGACCTGGGTGGCGTCGACGGTCTGGTCCACGTCTCCGAGCTGTCCTGGAAGCACATCGACCACCCCTCCGAGGTCGTCGAGGTCGGCCAGGAGGTCACGGTCGAGGTCCTCGACGTCGACATGGACCGCGAGCGCGTCTCCCTGTCGCTGAAGGCGACCCAGGAAGACCCGTGGCAGCAGTTCGCCCGCACCCACCAGATCGGCCAGGTCGTGCCCGGCAAGGTCACGAAGCTGGTTCCGTTCGGTGCGTTCGTCCGCGTGGACGAGGGCATCGAGGGTCTGGTCCACATCTCCGAGCTGGCCGAGCGCCACGTGGAGATCCCGGAGCAGGTCGTCCAGGTCAACGACGAGATCTTCGTCAAGGTCATCGACATCGACCTCGAGCGCCGTCGCATCAGCCTCTCGCTGAAGCAGGCCAACGAGTCCTTCGGTGCCGACCCGGCCTCGGTCGAGTTCGACCCGACCCTGTACGGCATGGCCGCGTCGTACGACGACCAGGGCAACTACATCTACCCCGAGGGCTTCGACCCCGAGACCAACGACTGGCTCGAGGGCTACGAGAAGCAGCGCGAGGAGTGGGAGCGCCAGTACGCCGAGGCGCAGACCCGCTTCGAGCAGCACCAGCAGCAGGTCATCAAGTCCCGCGAGGCCGACGAGGCTGCTGCCGCCGAGGGCGGCGAGGCTGCGGCTCCGGCCGCGGCCGGTGGTGGCTCGTACTCCTCCGAGGGCGCGGACACCTCTGGTGCCCTGGCCTCGGACGAGGCGCTGGCCGCGCTCCGCGAGAAGCTCGCCGGTGGCCAGAGCTGAACGCTAGCCGCTGAGGCTTAGCCGCTCGACCGAGGGCCCGCACCTTTCGAGGTGCGGGCCTTCGGCGTTGGGACGTGTTCTCACCCTCGTGGGAATGCCGACGCCCCTTGGAGCGTTGTGAGTCAGGAACACGAGGAGGAGCGGTCCAGGTGCTTGATCCGCAGGGTTTGTACGCATGGGAGCCGAAGGGGCTGGCCGTCGTCGACATGGCGCTCGCCCAGGAGTCGGCCGGACTTGTCATGCTCTACCACTTCGACGGATACATCGACGCGGGCGAGACCGGCGACCAGATCGTCGACCGGCTGCTCGACGCACTGCCACACCAGCTCGTCGCCCGCTTCGACCACGACCGGCTCGTCGACTACCGCGCGCGCCGGCCGCTGCTGACCTTCAAGCGCGACCGCTGGACGGAGTACGAGGAACCGGCCATCGAGGTACGGCTCGTCCAGGACACCACCGGCGCCCCCTTCCTGCTGCTGTCCGGCCCCGAGCCGGACGTCGAGTGGGAGCGCTTCGCCGTGGCCGTGAAGCAGATCGTGGAACGCCTCGGCGTCCGCCTGTCCGTGAACTTCCACGGCATCCCCATGGGCGTCCCGCACACCCGCCCGGTGGGTCTCACCCCGCACGGCAACCGCACGGACCTGGTCCCGGGCCACCGCAGCCCCTTCGACGAGGCACAGGTCCCCGGCAGCGCCGAGGCGCTCGTCGAGTACCGCCTCATGGAGGCCGGCCATGACGTTCTGGGTGTCGCCGCGCACGTCCCGCACTACATCGCCCGCTCCACCTATCCGGACGCCGCCCTGACGGTCCTGGAGGCCATCACGGCCGCGACCGGGCTGGTCCTGCCGGGCATCGCGCACACCCTGCGCACCGACGCCCACCGCACGCAGACGGAGATCGACCGTCAGATCCAGGAGGGCGACGAGGAACTCACCTCCCTCGTCCAGGGCCTGGAGCACCAGTACGACGCGGCCGCGGGCGCCGAGACCCGCGGCAACATGCTCGCCGAACCCGTCGACATCCCGTCGGCCGACGAGATCGGGCGCGAGTTCGAGAAGTTCCTGGCGGAACGCGAGGGCGAGGGCTGACGGTCCGGGCCGCCCGCCTTCCCAGGGCCTGCCGGGTGCATTGTCGGCGGCAGGCCCTAAGCTTCCGCTCATGCTGAAGGTGGGCCTGACCGGTGGGATCGGCGCCGGCAAGAGCGAGGTGTCCCGGCTGCTCGTCCAGTGCGGGGCCGTACTGATCGACGCGGACCGGATCGCGCGCGAGGTCGTCGCCCCCGGCACGCCGGGACTCGCGGCGGTCGTGGAGGCCTTCGGCGAGGACGTCCTCGCCCCGGACGGCAGCCTGGACCGCCCCCGGCTCGGCTCGATCGTCTTCGCCGACCCCGAGAAACTGGCCGTCCTCAACGCGATCGTGCACCCCCTCGTCGGCGCCCGCTCCCGCGAACTCGAGACCGCCGCCCCCGAGGACGCCGTCGTCGTCCACGACGTCCCCCTCCTCACCGAGAACGGCCTCGCCTCGCTGTACGACGTCGTGGTCGTCGTCGACGCCCACCCCGACACCCAGCTCGACCGGCTCGTCCGGCTGCGCGGCATGACCGAGGACGACGCCCGCGCGCGGATGGCCGCCCAGGCCACGCGCGAGAAGCGCCGGGAGATCGCCGACATCGTCATCGACAACGACGTACCGCTCGCGGACCTGGAGCGGCGCGTGCGAGAGGTGTGGGCGGACCTCGTGGACCGGGCGGCCGCCCGGCGGGCGCCCGACCAGGAATAGGGGTCCTCGCTCCGCGCGTTGAACCCTCCCAGCAAGGGAAGGATTTTTCCGTGCCCGATACCAGCGGTTCGACCGGACGTACTCCGGAGACGCATGTCATCGACTTCCGTGCCGCGGAGCAGCTGCTCGCCGCACGGGACCCGCGGGGCGCGGTGAAACTGCTCGACCGTGTCATCGCCGCACACCCCGAGAACACCGCCGCCCGGCTGCTGCGCGCCCGCGCCTTCTTCGCCTCCGCGCAACTGCGGCCCGCCGAGCTGGAGTTCACCGTCGTACTGGAGCGGGAGCCGGACAACGCGTTCGCCCACTTCGCGCTCGCCCGCACCTACGAGCGGCAGGGACGCGGCGACCAGGCCAAGCGTCACTTCCGCCTGGCGGCGGCGCTGGACCCGAACCCGCAGTACCTGGAGGCCGCACGGTTCGAGACCTGACGGCCGCCCCGAGCGCATCAGGGGTGGCGGTGCTCCGGCGGCCGGTACGGGGGGATGTCACGGCCCGGCTGATAGTGCGGGCCCTGCCGCAGGCGCTTGAGGATCATCGTCAGATCGACCGTGACCACCAGCCACAGCACCCCGCAGGCGACCGCCCACCCAGGGCGCCCCGCCAAGGCGAACGCGGCCGTCCCGAAGATCGCCCAGACCAGCCCCCACAGGCTCAGGAACAGGCGCATCCGCAGCGCACTGCGCGCTGTCGCCGGCTCACTGCCCGTACGCATCCGGATCACCACTCCTTCCTTGAAACGTACTCTTCGGCCCGGACGTTCTCCAGAGGATCCATGAGCACGAAGAGGGGGTTGGTGCTGTGCTGCCGGACGCCGACGAACTGGCCGAGGTGCTCCTCGACCTCGCGGTACCGCACGAGGACATCGACGAAGCCGTACGGCTGAGCCGACGGGTGCGGGGTGACACGGAGGCGCTGCGGTTCCTGGAGGAAGCCGTGGCGGACCTCGTCGAGGGAATGGGCTCGATCCGGGCGAGGGCGGTCGACATCCCCCTGCTCCCCGGCGCGTCGGGCGCCCTCGCGCGCTATGCCCCGCTGTACGTGTTCGTCGGAGCGCTGCCGTACGTGCGCGCCCACCACCGTGAGCGGGGCGTCGCGGAGGAGGTCGGCCGGCGGACCCTCGCCGACGTCGGCCGGGGTGTCGCCTGGCACCGGCGGTGGTACGGCACGGGCGGCGTGCTGAGCCCACGCTGGCTGGGCCTCCACTTTCGCGGCGAGCTGTACCAGCTGGGCCGGCTCCAGTTCCAGCGCGCCCGGATCGGCTCGTGGACGAGCGACTCGATCGCGGCGGCCGGCCTGCCCCTCGGACCCGGCGACCCCGCACTGGGACTGCACGTACCCGACTTCATGGGCCCGCTGACACCGGAGGCCGTCGACCGCTCCCTCGCCCTGGCCCGCGCCTTCTTCGCCCGCCACTACCCCGAGGAGCCCTACCAGGTCGCGACCTGCGGCTCCTGGCTGCTCGACCCCCAGCTCAAACGCCGCCTGCCCGCGGACTCCAACATCGTCCGCTTCCAGGAGCGGTTCCGCCTCAGCCACCGGCTGCCGGAACCCGAGGACACGGAGCCCGTGCGCTTCGTCTTCGGCACCACCGACGTACCCCTGGACCGGCTGCCACGCCGTACGGTCCTGGAGCGGGCCGTCCTCGACCACCTGGGGGAGGGCGGCCACTGGTACGTGGGGCACGGGTGGTTTTCCTTGTAGGGAACGGGAGTAGGGAACGGGAGCTGACGCTTCGAGGCGGCTCGAAGATCGGATCGTCCCTCGAACGGGGGAATCAGGGGAGGGGTGGAACTGCCCGCCTCGGGCGGGCCGTTGGACGGGCATGAGGCTGGAAATGCGAGAGGGATACGAAGGAACCGGTCCCGGTGCGATCACCCCGGACGGCTGCGCGGTCGAGCTGTACGCGCGCCTTCCCGTGGGGAACGAACCGGAGGTCGTCGCCGCGGCCGTACCCGAGGGCGCGCACATTCTCGAACTGGGCTGCGGAGTGGGACGCGTGACGCACGCCCTCGTGGAACGCGGCTTCACGGTCACGGCGGTGGACGAGTCCGCCGACATGCTGGAGCGCGTCCGCGGAGCCCGCACGATATGCGGACCGGCCGAAGACCTCGACCTGGATGAGACGTTCGACGCTGTGATGCTCGCGTCGTTCCTCGTCCACGCCGGCGACCCCGAGGTACGGCGAGGCCTGCTGCGTGCCTGCGCACGGCACGTGGCGAAGGACGGGTACGTGCTGATCCAGCGAGAGGGGGAGGACTACCACACGAACCTGCCGCGCGAACGCGTCGACCCCAGCGGCTTCACCGTCCGCATGGTCTCCTCCGAACCGGTCGGCGGCGGAGCCCACTCGGTGCGCGCGGAGTATGTGTTTCCGGACGCGGTCTGGACCCAGACCTTCCTGGCCCGCCCGCTGACCACGGAACAGTTCGAGGAGGCCCTCGCGGAGGCCGGCCTCAGGGTCGACCGGTATCTGACGGAGGACCGGGTGTGGGTGAGGGCGGTGAAGGGCTGACCGGGCTCCGGCGGGCGGTGATGAGCCGGGCGGTGATGAGCCGGGCGGTGATGAGCCGGGCGGTGAAGAGCCGGGCGGTGGCGGCGTGCGGCGAACGACGAGCTGCTGGGCCTGGTGCGGCGACGAGCCTGGTGCGGCGACAGGCATGGTCGGGGGCGGGAGTGGGCGGGGCGTGGTCGGGGGGGCGGGCGTGGTCGGGGGCAGGGTGCGGTCGGGCTGTCGATCGTAGGGTGGAGTCATGGACGCGCCTCAAGGTCCAGGAGCAAGTCCAGGCCTCCGGTCAGATCCCCGGTCAGGCCCCGGTACCGGTCCGGGCCTGCCCGATCTGGATCGGTGTGTCGTCGGGTGTCGGGCCTGTCCTCGGCTGGTGGCCTGGCGTGAGGAGGTGGCCCGTACGAAGCGGGCGGCCTTCGCCGACTGGACCTACTGGGGGCGCCCGGTGCCCGGGTTCGGGCCGTCCGACGCCCGGCTGCTGATCGTCGGGCTCGCTCCGGCCGCGCACGGCGGGAACCGGACCGGGCGGATGTTCACAGGTGACCGTTCCGGGGACGTGCTGTACCAGGCGCTGTACGACGTGGGGCTCGCCTCGCAGCCCACCTCCGTCGCGGCCGACGACGGCCTGGAGCTGTACGGCGTACGGATCACCGCGCCCGTGCACTGCGCGCCGCCCGACAACAAGCCCACCCCCGGGGAACGGGACACCTGCCGCCCCTGGCTCGTACGGGAACTGCGGCTGCTGCGGCCGACGCTGCGTGCGGTCGTGGTCCTCGGCGCCTTCGGCTGGCAGGCCGCGCTGCCCGCGTTCGCCGAGGCGGGCTGGAGCGTGCCCCGACCGCGTCCCGTGTTCGCGCACGGGACGCGGGTCTCGCTGGACGGCCTCGCTCTCTTCGGCTGCTTCCACGTCAGCCAGCGCAACACCTTCACCGGCCGGCTCACCCCCGAGATGCTGAGGGAGGTGCTGCGTACGGCGGCGGAGGTGGCGGGGCTGCCGTAGTGCGGCGGGGTGGCCCCGGTCCGGCCGAGGATCAGGTCAGACGATCCGGGCCGCGGCGATCGGCCGGGACGACACCGGGTGGGCGTTCTCCTTGGCGACGTTGACGCTCCACCGGTACCGGGAGAACTCCCCGGTGGCGTTGGACGCGTAGAACATCATGTGGCCGATGCCGACGCCCTCGAGCTGCTTCTGCGCCCCGCCGCCGATCATGCGGGTGTCGGGGTACTTGGGGTAGTTGGTCAGCGCGTACACGCCGTGCGGGTCGCCCGTGCAGTCGACGACCTCCACGGCGTACTGCGTCTCTCCGGTGAAGTCCGCGACTCCGGTGAAGACGCCCTTGACCTCGCGGACCATGACGATGTGGCCGGTGTTGCCGTCGACCTGGCCCCGGTAGTCCACCGCGATCAGATCACCGGGAAGGAGGTCGGTGACCTTGCGGATCAGCCGGAAACGCGGGCCGGCGGTGCCGTCGGCGAAGGCCTTGCGGTAGTCGGCGGCCTCCGGGATGCGGTCCTGGAAGTACTGGGTGAAGTAGCTGTCGGAGGCCCAGCCGTAGGTGTGCTGGAGCACCCGGGTGACGAAGGACGAGCAGCGGGCCAGCGCGATCCAGCTCGACAGGTCGTCGGGCGTGCCCCAGGTGACGGTCGACGGGGAGCCGATCAGATAGACGTTGTTGAGGCCGGCGGTGCGGCCGCTGATCAGGGAGATCTCGTCGGCGCTCAGCGCGCGGCCGTACGCGCGGACGTCGTCGATCGCGCCCTTGAAGCGGTTGACGTACGCCCCGTCCCAGCGGGCCCTGCCGATGTTGAGGCCCTGGGGCGCGGCCCACGACAGGGTCGCGTCGGCGCTGCCCCGCAGCTCGCCGTTCACATACAGGTGGATACGGGTGCCGTCCCACACTCCGGTCAGGTGGGTCCAGATGCCGGGCTCGACGGTGGTGGTCGCCGCCACGGCGGAGATCTTGACGCTCTGGTCCTCGGCGCGCACCTTGAACGCCCAGGCCTGGGCCGTGTCGTCGTACTGGAGGAGGAAGCGGCTGCACCCCGTGCCGTCCTGGCTCACCGCCGTGTACATGGTGCCCTTGTCGGCGTCGGCCGCGAGACACACCCAGGCGGAGACCGTGAAGGCGGCCGTGGTGTCCAGGACGGAGGCCGTGGTCGCGTATCCCGCGGGGCTCCCGTCGAGGTTCAGCTCGCCGCCGGCCCGGCGGGTCGTCCAGGACGCGCCGGTGCCGAGGGTGAGGGGCCGGTCGTGGCCGGAGCGGTCGGCCGCGGAGCCGTCCAGCGGCCAGTGCCCGGCGAGCCCCTGAGGCAGGTGACCGGCAGCCAGCAGCCGCTGGTAGTGGACCATCCGCTCGGCTTCGAGGAGGTGGGGTGCGGCGACCGGGGTGAACGGGGTGTCCAGCGGGGCGTCGGCCGCGGCGGTCCCCGCACCGCCGATCACACCGGTCATCGCGCCCGCCCCCACGAGTGCCGCTCCGCTCAACAGCCCACGTCTGCTCACCATGTGCGTCTTTCTCCGTCCCGTTGTCGCCTGCGTCCGTCTTCGGACACCTGTCCGAAGAGTCGGGAGAGTCTAGGCGGCCGGTGGGCCGGAGCGCCGGTGAGTTTTCCGGCGGGAGGCGGTGCGGAGGGGCGGGGCGTTGGGGGTGTTGGTGGAGCGTTGGGGGCGTTGGATTTGTCTGCCGGAACGACCGCGGCTTCTAGGACCTGTCCGGCCGATCATGCCGCAGACGCGGGGTGTGGCACGCCCTCCCCCAGAGGGGGTACCCCCAGCGGCGTTGTCGTCGGTTGCCGACTCCCCCGCGCTCGGCTGCGCTCGCGCGGGGGGACCCCCACCGCGTCGACGCCCTCCTCCGCCTTGCAGCTGCACGCACCACACCGCACCCCGCTCACCGGCACTACCGAGGCACCGTCGCTTTCCTGCGACTTGATCGGCCGGACAGGTCCTAGGCGGGCGGTTCCTGCGGCTCCTCGGCGAGGTCGCCGAACAGGTGCCGCACCGTGGAGCGGTGGTTGGCCTGGACGTGGCGCAGCGCGTGGGCGCGGGCGCGGTCGGGGTCGCCGGAGGCGATGGCCTCGTACAGCTCCTGGTGTTCGGCGAGGAGTTGGGGCCACTCCTCGTTGCGCCGGGTGAGCCAGCGCAGGCGGCCGGCGACCGGTTCCATGACCGAGATCAGCAGGCCGTTGCCGGCTAGGGCGAGCAGGCGGTCGTGGAAACGGGTGTTGATGTCGGTGATCGCCTCGGCATCCCCGACCTCGGTCGCCCTGGCCGCCCGGTCGAGCAGTTCCCGCAGCTCCGCGAGCGCCTGAGGGGTCGCCCGGGTCGCGGCCAGCCCCGCCGCGTACACCTCCAACGCCTCGCGCAGCTCGAAGAGTTCGTCGACGTCGGTGGGGCTCAGTCGTCGTACGACGGTGCGGCGAGGGGTCTCGAAGAGGACGAACCCCTCGGCGACCAGGGCCCGGATGGCCTCCCGGACCGGTACCCGGGAGACCCCGAACCGCTCGGCCAGCTCGCGCTCCACCAGCCGGTCGCCGGGGCGCAGGTGGCCCGCGATGATCTCCTGTCGCAGGGTGGCCAGGACGCGCTCGCGCACCGCGCCCAGGGGTTCGATCTTCGCCGTCGAGCTCATGGGGGCCATTTTCGCCGATGCGAGGGGCCTTTTTGCGAGGGGGCTTTTACGGGGTCGTAACGGGACGGACATCGGTCAGAACGCTTGACGGCGGGACCATGACGGCAGTTTGGTATACCAAACGCTCCCGGCATCCCCGGCACCCCTGGCAGCAGCCCTCCTCCGTCCCCTCGCCCTTGTCGCCCATGGAGGCCCCGTGTCCCTCGCCGACAGCGCCGAAGCCACCGGCGCGCCCGCGTTCGTCCCCGACCCCCGGCTCACCAACGAAGACCTCGCACCCGCCGAGAAGCGCAACTGGAAGGTCTTCGACCTCTTCGCCCTGTGGATGTCCGACGTCCACAACCTCGGCAACTACACCTTCGCCGCAGGTCTCCTCGTCCTCGGCATGAACGTCTGGCAGGTCTTCACCTCCCTCCTCGTCGGCTTCGTGCTCATCTATATCGGCATGAACTGGATGGGGAAGATCGGCCAGCGCCACGGCGTGCCCTTCCCCGTCGTCAGCCGGATCAGCTTCGGCGTCTGGGGCGCCAACATTCCCGCCCTCATCCGGGCCGTGATCGCGATCATGTGGTACGGCATCCAGACCTACCTCGCCTCCGTCGCCGTCAACGTGATGCTGCTGGCCGCCTGGCCGGGCTTGGAATCCTGGACGCACAGCTCCTTCCTGGGCCTCGACGCCCTCGGCTGGGTCTCCTTCGTGTCCCTGTGGCTGATCCAGGCGCTGATCATCAGCCAGGGCATGGAGTCGGTGCGCAAGTTCCAGGACTTCTGCGGCCCCGCGATCTGGCTCGTGATGATCGCGCTGGCCGTCTGGGTCCTGGCCAAGGCCGGCTGGACCATCTCGCTCACCAGCACCCCGCATCCGGTCTCCGTCGGCGAGCAGTGGCGCCAGTGGTTCGGTGCGATCGGACTGATCCTTGCCACCTACGGCACGCTGATGCTCAACTTCTGCGACTTCTCCCGCTTCGCACCCGACTACAAGACCGTCCGGCGCGGCAACTTCTGGGGTCTGCCGATCAACTCGACGGCCTTCGTGGTCGTCTCCGTGATCGTCACCGCCGGTTCGCTGGAGGTGTTCGGCGAGGCCATCACCGACCCGGCGGAGCTGGTCGCCAAGGTCGGCAACACCTGGGTGCTCGTCCTGGCCGCGCTGACCTTCGCCATTGCCACCATGGGCGTCAACATCGTCGCCAACTTCGTCTCCCCGGCCTACGACCTCGCCAACGTCTGGCCCCAGAAGATCACCTTCAGGGTCGGCGGCATGATCAGCACAGTCGCCGCGCTCGTCGTCACCCCCTGGAACCTCTTCTCCAACCCGACCGTGGTCAACTACTTCCTCGGCGGCCTCGGCGCCTTCCTCGGCCCGCTGTTCGGCGTGATCATGGTCGACTACTACTGGGTCAAGCGTGGCCGCGTCGACGTCGACGAACTCTTCGACGCCACCCCCGGCTCCCGCTATTACTACCGGGGCGGCGTCAACCCCAAGGCCCTGTGGGCGTTCCTCCCCTCGGCCGCCGTCGCGGCGGTGCTCGCGCTGGTGAAGACCTTCAGCGACGTGGCGCCCTACTCCTGGTTCATCGGTACGGCCCTCGCGGCCGGCCTCTACGTGCTGCTGTGCCGCAGCGAGCGGGCCGCGCAGGTCCCGGCCGCCCCCGAGAAGCCCGTGGAGGTCTGAGCAGCGTGCGGATCGTCGTCACCAACTGCAACACCACGCAGGAGATGACCGAGGAGATCGTGCGAGGTGCCCGGGCCGCGGCAGGCCCGGGCACCACCGTGACCGGACTGACCCCCGCCTGGGGACCCGAGTCGGCGGAGGGCTGGCTCGACAGCTACCTGTCCGCGGCGGCGGTCCTCGACACCCTGCGCACCTACGACGGTCCGCCGTACGACGCCGTCGTCATGGCCGGGTTCGGCGAGCACGGACGAGAGGGCGTACGGGAGCTGGTGGACGTACCCGTCGTCGACATCACGGAGGCCGCGGCGCACCTGGCGTGTCTGCTGGGGCGCCGGTACGGGGTCGTCACGACGCTGGAGCGGTCCCGCGGCCAGATCGAGGACAGCCTGGAACTGGCCGGGGTGGGCCGCAACTGCGCCGCCGTCGTCGGCACCGGTCTCGGAGTCCTCGACCTGGGCGACGCCGACCGCACGGCGAGTGCCTTCCTGGCGGCGGCCGGGAAGGCGCGGGACGCCGGCGCCGAGGTGTTGGTCCTGGGCTGCGCCGGTATGACCGGACTGCAGCGGACGGTGAGCGACAAGCTGGGCCTTCCGGTCGTCGACGGCGTGGGGGCGGCGGTGAGGCTGGCCGAGGCGCTGGTGGGGCTGGGCCTCACCACGAGCCGCGCGGGGAGCTTCGCGAAGCCCGAGCCCAAGCGGCGGGTGTGGCACGCGACATGAGCCGCCTCGGACGGGCTCACTCCCGCCCCGCCCCGGCCCGTCCCTGCTTTTGTCTCAGCCCCTGCATCCGCCTCTGCCTACGCTTCCCCCTCCCCTTCCGCTCCCGGTCCCAATTCCGGGACGACGGCCGTGGCTGTGATCTCCACCAACTGCCCCCGATATCCGAGACACGCGACCCCGAGCAGCGTCGACGAGTGAGGCCCGGTGCTGAGCCCGGACCTCACGACCACGCCCCACACGGCCGCGAGCACCGCGGGCTCACTGCTGACGACGTACACGTCGGTGGACACGACGTGCGCCAAGTCGCTTCCGACCGCGCGCAGTTGCTCGGTCAGGTTGGCGATCACCTGCTCCGCCTGCCGTATCGGATCCCCCTCCCCGATCAGTCGCCCCGTGGCGTCGAGGGGGACGGATCCGGCGAGAAAGGCGAGCTTCGTGCCGGCCTCGACGACGGTGGCGTGGGAGTAGGTGGGCGGGGGGTAGAGGGCGGGGGTGGTGACGCGGCGGATCATGTCGGCTCCCGGACGGGCGAGGTGGCTGAGTGCGGTGGAATCGATGATCCGATCCTCAAGGCCCTCGCGCACGCGAGTATTCGGCCGGAGGGTGGGGGAGCCGGGCCGTGGTCGGGAAGGGCGGAGGGCGAGCGCCCTGGCCAGGGGATGTCCAGCCGTCCGTACCGCGTGCCGCCGCGATCCTGGCCAGTACCTCTCGTCGCCTGCGCCGACCGGCCGCCGTCGTCACCGTTGCCGTGGACGAGCGGCGGGCGGCAGCCGCCGACACCGCCCGGAAGCCGTCGCTCCGCTCGGCGGCCTCGACTCGTTCGACGCGGTAGAGACGAGTGTGCGGGGCGGAACGGACGTACGGGTTGGGGCGCATGAGGTCCGGATCGCCGAGCAGCCGGCGCACCATCCCGGCCGTCCATCCCCGGGCCCGTAGCCCGGCCATGGAGACGTGCGTGCTGCGGGACGAGCGCCCGCCGCCGTTGCCGTTCTCTCCCCGATTCCGCCCATGCGTCGTCATCACGACCTCCCCCGTCGTTGCGGTGATTCGTCACGTTGAGTGACCACTTCATTGATAGCGCCTGCCACTGACAATCGGCCCGACTCCGGCGGCCCTGTGGATAACCGGTCGACAGCCGGCCCGGCTCGCCGACACGCTTTCCCCTCCGGCACCCCCCGCCTCCGGCACCCCCGCCTCCGGCACCACCCGCCTCCGGCACCACCCCCGGTCCAGCACCACCCCCCCGCTCCCGCCCCCCGCGACGCCGAGGAGATCCGAGCCGATGCCCGCGTCCGTGCACAGCGACGCCGTCTTTCTCTCCAGCACCGCCGACCGCCTCGCGACGCTCCCCACCGTCCGTGCCGTCACCCTCGGCGGCTCCCGTGCCCAGGGCACGCACCGCCCGGACAGCGACTGGGACCTGGCCGTCTACTACCGTGGCGCGTTCGAACCGGCCGATCTCCGGGCCCTCGGCTGGGAGGGTGAGGTCTCCGAGATCGGGGGCTGGGGCGGCGGCGTGTTCAACGGGGGCGCCTGGCTGACCGTCGACGGGCGGCGGGTCGACGTCCACTACCGGGATCTCGACGTCGTCGAGCACGAGTGGGCGGAGGCGGAGGAGGGGCGGTTCCGGGTGGAGCCGCTGATGTTCCATCTCGCGGGGATCCCGAGCTATCTCGTCGTCGCCGAACTGGCCGTCAACCAGGTGCTGCGGGGCGCGTTGCGGCAGCCCACGGACTTCCCCGCCCGCCTGCGCGGGACCGCCCCCGACCGCTGGTACGGAACCGCCCGCGCCACCCTCGCCTACGCCAGGGCCAACCACGCGCCCGCCGCACGGCGTACCGAGGCCGCCGGCGCGCTCGCCGTGGCGGCGACCCAGGTGGGGCACGCCGTGCTGGCCGCGCGCGGGGAGTGGGTGACGAACGAGAAGCGCTTGCTGGAACGGGCGGGCCTGCGGGGCGTCGACGAACTCGTCGCCCTGGTCGGGAACGTCGACGCCGACAGGCTGGGGGCGGTGTTCGAACAGGCCGAGACGCTCTTCTCGGAATCCATGCGAACGGCTCTCGTGTGACGTCCCTCGGCCACCATTCGAAGGAAAAGGCACCGGTCCGGCATTGCGTTCATAAAGAAAGCGGACTTCGCGGCAGCCGTCACCTCGCCGAAACCCAACCGTCCCACTTCCCCCCAAGATCGCCCCGTACCGTGGACACCACAGCTCACCGCTGACCGCCCCGGCCGCCGTCGCCCGAAGGCACCCCGAGCCCTCGATCCGACAGGAGCCCCGTGTCCCCGCGCCCGCACCTTCCCGCTCGCGCATTCGCCGCTCTGCCGCCCTGGCTCGCACACGCCCTGCGCGCACAGCGCGGGCCCGTTCCCTGGAGCGCGGTCACGCGCGGCGCGCTGGCCGCCGGGCCGCTGCTGCTCGCCGCCGTCCTGGCCGGCCGGACCTCCCTCGGGGTGGTGGCCGCCATCGCCGCGATGCTCGCCGGGATCAACGACCGGCCCGGCAGCCGGCGGGCGTCCGTCAGGCGGCTCGGGGCGCCCGCGCTCGCGGGAGCGGGCGGGCTGCTCGTCGGGACGTACGCCGGGGATCACGTCGGGGCGGTCGCGCTGACGGCCGTGTTCACCGGGCTGGGACTCCTCGCCGGCGGGATGAGCGCCATCGGGCCGGTCGCCTCCGGTGCCGGGACGCAGCTGCTGGTCGCCGCCGCGATCGGCGCCGGGATGCCGTTGCCCGAGGGCGGCTGGATGCGCGCCCTGGCCTTCCTCGCCGGCGCCGGATGGCTGCTCGCGCTGCGACTGGCGCTGCCCACGCCCGGGGCGATGACCGGCGACTTCCGGTTCGACGGGGAACGGGACGCGGTGGCCGGGGTGTACGACGCGGTCGCCGCGCTGCTCGACGCCGCTGGCACCGACCGGGCCACCGCCCGCCGCGCCGCCCTCACCGCCGCACTGGACCACGCCCAGGACGCCCTCGCCGGCCCTCGGCTGCGGCGCTTCGCCAGCTCCGCGGCCGAGCGGCGGCTGCACGCCCAGTACGCCGCCGCGCTGCCCCTGGCCGAGGCCGCGACCGCCCTTGCCTGGGCCGGGGAACCCGTCTCCGAGCGGGCCTGCGAAGGACCCCGGCTGCTCGCCGTCGCCGTACGGGAGAACGCGCACACCGGGCCGCTGCCCGCGCCCTCCCGGTCGGCGCCCGCGCTGCGGGCCCTCGACGACGCCCTGCTGCACGCCGCCGAGGCCTTCGACCGGGGTGGCGGGGGCGACCTGCACACCCGTCGGCGCAGCGCGCGGGACCTGCTGCGGACCGCGTTCGGGGCGGGCGGCCGCGAGTACGGGCTGCGGGTCGCGCTCGGCTTCGGGGCCAGCGCCGCCGTCGCCCAGGCCCTGCACCACGCCCAGTGGTACGGGCAGCACACGCACTGGTACTGGCTGCCTGCCACGGCCGTGTTCCTGGTCAAGCCCGACCTCGGGCCGCTGGTGTCAAGGGTGTTGTGCCGGGCCGCGGGGACCGTGCTCGGGGCACTGCTCTTCGCCGGGTTCGCCGCCGTGCTGCCCCGGCCGGAGGGGCTCGTGGCGCTGGTCGCCGTCTGCGGTGCGTTGATCCCCGTCTCCACGCGGCACTTCGCCGCGCAGACCGCCGTCGTCACCGTCCTCGTGCTGTCCCTGGTGATGGTGGGCGGGGAGCCCCAGGCCTCCGTCAGCCGGATCGTGGAGACCCTGCTGGCCTGCGCGATCGTGCTGTTCGTCGGGCATCTGCCGATGCCGGGGGAGCGCGGTGGCCAGGTACGTGCCCGGCTCGCCGCGGCCGCCGGTGCCGCGCACGCCTACCTCACCCATGTGCTCGCCGGCCCGGACGACCGTGCCGCCCGCTGGACCCTGCGCCGCGAGGCCTACCGCACCCTCGCCGAGGCCCGCACCGCCATCGCCCTCGCCGCCGCCGAACTGCCCGCCCTCGCCCGGCACACCGAAGGCACGGACGAGGTCGCCGCCCTCCTGGAACGGCTCGTCGACACCACCACCGCCTGCGCCGTCCACCTCGACGACACCGGACGGCTCGCCGCACCGCACCGGGAGCGGCTCGCCGAACTCCTCGACGCACTCGCCGCACGACGGGACCGGGTGGGGCTGCCGACCCCGCTGCCGAAGCTGCCCCGCGCCGTGTGACACGGCCCCGTCAGCCGGTTCGTGTCACGGTGTCCGCCGGTCGGCCCATGTCACCGTGTCAGCCGGTCCGCGTCAGCCGGTCCGCACCCACACCGGCGCGTGGTCCGACCCCGGCTCGTTCCGCCGCGCCGCCGGATCCGCGCCCACCGACGGCAGGGGCCGCTCCTCCGGCGTCCCCGTTTCCGTCCCGATGGCCGTCCCGATCCCCGTTCCGGCCGCCGTCACCCGGTGGACCAGACGGTGGCTCGTCAGGATGTGGTCGATCAGCTCACGGCGGCCGGAGTTGATCCGGGAGTACCGCTGGTCGGCCGGGATCAGCGGGGCCACGTTCCACAGGCGCGTCGCGTCGCCCCGGTCGGGCGCCTTGAAGCCCTGTGTGCCGATCTCCGAGCCGGGCGGGCCCAGCAGGATCTGCGTGGTCGCCGCCTGCACCTCGTCGTTCAGGTCGCCCAGCACCACCACGTCCCGCTCGCGGCCGTCGCCCGCCAGGAGGTCGTCGGCGAGCGCCCGCAGCGCCGCCGCCTCCGCCGTCCGGCGGTAGAGGGCGTAGGCGCCATAGCGGGCCCGCTCGCCCTCGTCGCGCGGGAAGAACCGGCCCCCCGGATACGACAGCAGCTTCGACTTCAGATGGGCCACCGCCACCCGCAGCGGCCCGTCCCCCGTCACCGTCTCCACCGCGAGGAACCCGCGGCCCGACTCCGCCACGGTCGCCCCGGAGTCGTCCGCCTGCACCGGACGCAGCCGTGCCGGGAACCCGCGCGTGTCCGCCAGCACCTCCAGCGGCGCACGGCTGATCACGCCGACCCGGATGCCCCGGCTGTCGGCGTGCGCGGAGAGCGCCGCGTGCCAGGTGCCGCCCACCGCCTCCACCAGGTCCGTCAGCGCCTCGGGGTCTCCGACCTCCTGCACACCGAGCAGCCCGGGGCCGAGTGCGCGGATGCCGTCGGCGAGGGCGGCGAGCTTCGTCTCGTAGGCGGCCTTGTCCTTCGGGCCGAACGGTCCGCCGGGCCGGTACAGGTTCTCGAGGTTCCACGTGCCGAGGAGCATGCCGGGCTCCCTCCAGGAGGCGTCGTGGCGCCAGGGTGCCCGCCGCACCCCGTGCGGCGACAGGTTCGCGACACGATGCGGGCCACGGCTCACACCCGGGCACGACACGGTCGTACGTTGACGCAATGACGCCTTCTGCGACGCCCGCCCCGGAGCCCGGCCGCGCCGCCGATCTCCTCATCACCGGCTGCACCGTCCTCGTCCACGACGAACACGAGCGGATCGCGTTCCGGGAGGACGCCGCCATCGTCGTCCGCGACGGCACCGTCGACGCCGTCACCAGCGCCGCCGACGCGGCCGCCGTCCCCGCAGCCGAACGCATTGAGGCGTCTGGGCAGCTCGCGATGCCGGGGCTCGTCAACTGCCATACGCACGCGCCGATGGTCACCCTGCGCGGCCTCGCCGAGGACCTGCCCACCGAGGAGTGGTTCAACGACGTCGTCTGGCCCGTCGAGTCCAACCTCACCGAGGAGGACGTCGAGTGGGGTGCGCGGCTGGCCTGCGGCGAGATGATCCGTGCCGGGGTCACCTGCTTCGCCGACCACTACTTCGCGATGGACGCGGTCGCCGCCGTCGTCACCGAGTGCGGGATGCGCGCCCACCTGGGCCAGGCCTACTTCTCCTCCCAAGGGCCCCAAGGCAGGGAGGAGTCACTGGAGTTCGCGCTGCGGCACCGCGGCAGCGCCGACGGCCGCATCACCACCGCCCTCGCCCCGCACGCCCCCTACACCGTGACCGATATCGATCTCGCCGCCACCGCCGCTCTCGCCCGCGACCACGACCTGCCCGTGCACCTGCACGCCTCCGAGAACCGCGACCAGGCCGACACCAGCCTCGCCCGGCACGGCGTCACCCCCATCGAGATCCTGGAGCGCACCGGCATCCTCGACACCGACGTCCTCATCGCCCACGGCACCGGCATCCTCGAACGCGACCTGCCCCTCCTCGCCCGCGCCCGGGGCCGAACGGCCGTGGCGAGCGCGCCCCGCGGCTATCTCAAGTTCGCCTGGCCCACCACCACCCCCGTGCGTGCCCTGCGCGAGATCGGCGTTCCCGTCGGTCTCGCCACCGACGGCGCCGCCTCCAACAACTCCCTCGACGTGTGGGAGTCCATGGCCCTTACCTCTCTTCTCCAGAAGTCCACCACCGGCGACCCGCGCTGGCTCACCTCCCGTCAGGCCCTGCACCACGCCACGCTCCAGAGCGCGCGGGCCGTCGGACTGGAGGACCGTGTCGGCAGCATCGCCCCCGGCCGGCGCGCCGACCTGATCCTCGTCGACCTCACCGGACCGCACACCCAGCCCGTCCACGATCTCGCCGCGACCCTCGTGCACAGCGCCCGCGCCGCCGACGTACGCACCACGATCGTCGACGGCAGCATCCTGATGCGCGACCGCGTACTGCTGACCGTCGACGTACCCGCGGTGGTACGGGAGCTGGGCCGGCGGATGCCCGCGCTCCTCGACCGCAGCCACGGCCGACGCATTCAGCAGTACGACACGTAGAACCCTCCCGACACCCCAAATCCTCCCCAACGCCCAACCCCTCCCTGACGCCCACCCCTCCCTGACACGCAGAAGACGGAAATCCGGAAATCCGTCCGGCACGCGAAAAACTCCCGGGCACCGCCGATGAGTTCCGCCGTGTCCGTCAGTCACCCTTTCGAATGAACCGCTGCACGGGGAGGGGCCCATGGCGCATCCGGAGCTTCCGGAGGTCGTAACGCGTGACGCATGGCGCGCGGCGCGCGAGGAACCGCTGGTCAAGGAGGGGCGGTGGCACGCGCGCGGGACGCGCTGAACGAGCAACGGCGCGCACTGGCGATGGTGGAGGTCGGCACGGCGTAACTCTTCGACGGCGGCGACGGCAAGGCGACCCTGCTCGACCTTTTCGCGGGGCGTCCGCAACTCGTCGTGCACCACTTCATGTTCGCCCCGGAGTGGGAGGCCGGCTGCCCCGGCTGCTCCGGCTTCCTCGACCAGCTCGGCCACTTCGCGCACCTGAACGCGCGCGACACCTCGTTCGCCGCCGTGTCCCGGGCGCCGTACCAGAGGACGTGACCCGCGAGCGCGACGGCGGGCTGGTGGAGCGGCCCGGGCTCAGCTGCTTCCTGCGCGAGGGCGATCGCGTCTTCCGCACGTACTCGGCGTACGACGGCCTCGACGCGCTCGGTTCCACGTCCAGCCTCCTGGACCTCACGGTTCTGGGACCGATCGGGGACCGGCACGTCCGCTATCACGACGAGTACGACTTCTGACACGGACGGTGCGGAAGATGTCCGGAAAGTGACCGGATCCTCACCGTCCGCGCCGGCGCCGTGTCAGCTACGTCTCAGTACCGCAACCGAGCGAGCCGTTGGGCCTCCGGAGGGCGTTAACTCCTACAAGTACGACGCTTCGGGAGGTGCGAGATGGTGAACGGGCGAACCGTGCTCGAACGCTTTCCCGCAGGCGGGCCGCGCGGATCGTGGCCCGCGGAGGAGTTCGCGCACGCGCGACGCATGGAGGGGCTGGCCGCCGAGGTCGTCATGGACCTCGCGACGGACACCTTCCTGGTGATCGTCCGCGGCGACGCGACGGACTGAGTCCGGGATGGCTGTGCCCGGGACGGACTGAGTCCAGGACGGACTGAGCCGTCAGCCCACCTTCGAGGTGGGCGCCGGTGAGGTGAACTGCTCGGCCTGGAGCGCGTACAGCTCGGCGTAGACCCCACCGCCCGCCAGCAGCTCGTCCGGCGTGCCGGACTCCACCAGCCGGCCCTGGTCCAGCACATGCACCAGGTCCGCGTGCCGGACCGACGCCAGCCGGTGGGTGATCAGGACGACCGTCTGGCCGCTGTCGGCCAGCGCCCGGATCTTCTCGAAGACCTCCAGCTCGGCCCGGGCGTCGAGGGCCGCCGTCGGCTCGTCCACGATCAGGATGCGGCCGCGCCGGTACGCGGCCCGCGCGATACCGAGCCGCTGCCACTGCCCGCCCGACAGCTCGTGCCCGCCGCTGAAGTTCCGGGCCAGCAGGGTGTCCAGACCGCGCGGCAGATCCGCCACCACCTCCTCCGCGCCCGCCTCGGCGATCGACGCGGCCAGCCGCTCCTCCGTCAGCGCCGCGGACGACCGCCCGACGGCCACGTTGACCCGGGCGGTGAACGGCCAGCGCTTGAAGTCCTGCGCCACCATCGCGATGCGTTCGGCCAGCTGGTGCCGGTCCGCGTCCGCCACGTCCACGTCGTCCCACAGGATCCGCCCCCGATCCGGCCGGTACAGCCCGGCCAGCAGCTTCACCAGAGTCGTCTTGCCCGAGCCGTTCTCCCCGACGAGCGCGATGATCCGGCCCAGCGGGAGCGTGAGGGTGACGTCGTCGAGGGCGGGGCGGGTCGACTCACCCGGATAGCCGAAGGTGACGTGCTCGAAGTGGATCTCCCGAGGATCGTCCGGCAGTGCCACACCGCCTACCGGGATCGCCCGCTCGGCCGCCTCGACGTACAGACGCTGGAGATCGCCCACGAACAGGGCCTCCTCATGGAGCTGGTTGACCTCCAGGACGAGCGTGTTCAGGCTCGTGGAGCCGCTGCGGATCGCGATCACCGCCGTGCCCGCCACCGCCAGCGCCATCGTCCCCGTCAGCAGCAGCCCGCCCAGTGTGGCGTACGTCGCCGCCGTCGCCACGCCCGTCCAGGTTGCCGCGATCAGCCCGGTACGGGCGGCCAGCCGGGCCAGCCTGGCCTGCTCCGCCTCCGCCGTCTCCGACATCGCCCGGAAGTGCCGCAGCAGGAACGGGCCCACCCCGTGCACCCGGATCTCCGGCGCGGCCGCCGGTTCGGTGAGCAGGCTCGCGATCAGTTGACCCGCGCGCGCGTGCTGCACCCAGGTGTGGAAGGACTCGTACCGGCGCCGGGCGTTGGTCAGCGCGCTCCACGCGCTGGGCAGCGTCATCGTCACCAGCAGGGGCAGCAGCAGCGGATGCAGCACGGTGAGCACGCCCGCTGCCGCGGCCAGCGAGATCACCGCGTTCACCACACGCGTCCCGTACATGATCATCCGACGGGCCGACTGGGCGCCGTACTGCGCGGTGTCCAGCAGTTTGTGGAACGCGTGATCCTCGATCGCGGCCAGTTCGACCGCCGCCGCCCGCTCCAGGTACAGCTCGGTCGCCACCCGCTCCACCTTGGGTTCGAGCCGCCCGGTGGCGTACGTCGACGCGGCCCGCAGCAGGGCCCCGACCAGGAGGACGACGCCCATGGTGGCCAGTGCTGGGGCGGCACCGCGCAGCCGGTCCTCGATCGGGCCGTCGCCGATCAGCCGGGTCAGCACCGTGTTCACCGCGAGCAGGCTCACCGCCTGCGCCGCCCCCCGGGTGATCTCCGCGATCAGGACGACTCTGGCGGCCCGCGGGTCGGCCTGCCGGGCCAGCCGGAGGCTCACGGCGAGCAGCGACGGCAGCCGGGCCAGCATCGCGCGGAAATCCAGCTCCAGGAACGCGTCCCGGTGCTGGTTCCAGCCCATGTCGTAGCGGAGCGGGCCGCCGAAGAGCAGCCGCTCCGACTCGGACACGTCGCGCTCGTCGGGACTGTTCCGTTTCCGCGCCTTCCCCACCGGTGGCCTCCCCCGATCGTGGACGAACGGCCACTATTGCGGGAGGGGGTGCGGCAGGACAGGGCGCAGGGCGGGGGAGTGGGCGCGCGCGGGCGTGCGCCGGGCGGCACCTCGGACGGCCGACGGGGGCGGATTGGGCGGATTGCTCTGCGGCGGACGGCCGACGGCGGCGGACTGATACGAGCCGGACGACAGACGGAGACAGATGGACGACAGACGGCGGCGGACTGCTGTGCGCCTGACGTCGGACCGGGGACGGGACTGCTACGCGCTGATCGGCCGGGACCAGGCCGGCGCGGTGCCGGTGAGGCGGCACAGGGCCAGGTAGAGGGGGATCGGCGGGGTGTACGGGACTGTGCCGTCCGGTCGGTGGATGAGATCGGGGGCGTGCGGAACGTCCGGGACGACCGCACCGGTGGCGTACCGCGCGGGGGCGGGCCACTCCAGGGCGTAGTCGGAGTCGGACGGGACGAGCCACCACCAGTGCGACGCGTCGGCGTAGACACAGCCCACGCGCGGGAGGCGCGGCATGAGCAGCGGGCCGAGGCCGGCGGGGACGGCGACGGCGTCGCAGCCCAGCGGGGCGGTCATGCCGTCGGGCACGGTGAGCCGGCGGGGAGCCTGTGGCGTGGTGCCCAGGCCGCGCTTCAGGCGGACGAGCGTGTCCAGGCTGAGGACCGGAACGCGACCGGACACGGCGCTCATGCCCGGCCCCACTCCCAGCTGCGCTCGACCGGGACGATTCGGGCGGCCCCCGCCGCGCTCGCGCCGGGGAGCGGGCGCCGGGCGGACGTGTCGTCGGCTTCGGCACTCACCGGGTGACCGGACGGGCGGCTCTCGTGCTCCGGGGTGCGGTGCCACTGCGGCGCCACGCGGGGAACCGGGCCCGGAGGCTCCGGTGTGTGATGCGGTGGCCGCACGGGGTGGATCCCTGATTCGGGCACCCGATGCGTGGGGTGCGTGCCGGGTTCGGGCACACGGTGGGTCGGGTGGGTGCTTGCTTCCGCAGCGCGGTGGGTCGGGTGCGTTCCCGCCTCCGGCGCACGGTGGACGGGGTGCGCGGCGTGCGCCACGGCTTCCGGTGTGCGGTGGAGCTGGTGCGCGGTCCGGGGCGCGGGGGTTTCGCTCTGGTGCGCCGTCCTGGCCGCCGGGTTGTCGCCGCGGTGGGTTGCCTGATGGACGGGCCCGTGGTCCTGGTGGGCCGCCCGATGCGGCGGCACGTCGCCCTGGGGCGACATCCGGGGGGCGAGCCCGTCGTTCTGGTGCCCGATCTGCGGCGCCGCGGACGGTGCGGGCGCCGGTGCCGCAGACGGTGCGGGCGCCGGCACCGATGCCGGGCTGTCGCCGCCGCCCGAAGGCACGGCCTGGGGCTCCGGGTCCGGGCCGGCACTCGGAGCCGTCGGGGCGTTGCTTCCGGCCGAGGCGTCGGCACTCCGAGCCGCAGTGTCGTTACTCCACGGAGCAGTGTCGTTACTCCGGTACGTCTCCTGGGCCGGTGCGCCGCCCCGGTACTCCTGCTCGGCCGGCGCGTCCTCCGGATACGCCCGCTCCGCCGGCGCGTCCTCCTCGTCCGAACCGTCGGCCGGACCCGGCTTGGGCCGGGCGCCCCAGCCGAGGTCGCCGCGGGGCTCATCGGCGCCGTCGCCGGCGCCGCGGCCACGGCCGAGCTCGGGGGCAAACTCCATCGGGTCTGACTCGGCGGCAAGCTCCAGGCGGCCGGACCCGGGAACCAGGTGCACATGGCGAGACTCGGGAACCAGGTCCACATGGCCGGACTCGGGCTCCAGGTCCGCGCACAGTTCCACGGCGTCGACCCGCAGCCCCTCGCCCGGGTCGGCGTGGTCACGCGGTGTGTCCGAGCCATGGGCCAGGTCGGCCCAGACCAGCAGGCCGGGCCCGTGCTCCTGGGCACCCCAGGCGCGACAGAGGGCCTCGACGAGAAGCAATCCCCTCCCGTGCTCCTCTTCAGGGCGCTGAGGGGACGGATGCGGCTCGCCGGGAGCGCAGCCCTCGTCACGCACGGCTATGCGCAGCACGTCGTCGCCGTCGTACAGCTCGCACACGACGACATCGCTCGCGGTGTGCACGATCGCGTTGGTGACCAGCTCGGATATGACGAGAGCGGCCGTGTCGCAGGTGTCCTCGCACACCGACCATCCGGTCAGTCGCGCCCTGGCCAGGCGTCTGGCCTGAGCGGGAGAACCCGGGTGGGCGGCCAGTTCGAATCGGAACCGGCGCTCGGCAGCGGCCTGGTCGGGGCCTGCTCCCGGGGCGGCACCGAGACCCTGGGGGCGGCCTGCGGCGGCGTCTGTTCCTAAGGGCGCGGACGGAATCACGCTTGCCACTATCGCCCCGCCGTGAACACTTGGCAAGTGTCACTCTGAAAAATGCAGAGTGCTGTGTGACGCGGTAGAACGCCGTGGCAGACTGCTCGCAACAGCACGTTGAGCGGCGCCAGTTGGGATCAGCGGAGATCCGTACGGATTCGTACAGATCTTCGAAGCGGTCTTCGAATGGCGCCGTAAGGCTGTCAGGATTCGTTTCGTTACCCGGCCGGTCGGGGCCCAGTGCGGCCAAAGCGACCGGCCGTCCAGGGCTCTTCGTGGAGGTGGAGCGTGAGCGAACCGCGGTCCGCGCCGACCGTCGGACAGGTTGTCCTCGGTCGTCGCCTGCTGGACCTGCGGGAACGCGCAGGGCTCAAGCGTGAGGAGGCCGCCCGCATCCTCCGTGTCGCGCCCGCCACCGTCCGCCGGATGGAGATGGCCGAGGTCGGCCTCAAGATCCCGTACCTCCAGTTGCTGCTCAAGGCCTACGGCGTCACCGACGCGGAGGCCGAGGGGTTCGTGCAATTGGCCGAGGAGGCCAACAAGCCCGGCTGGTGGCAGCGGTTCCACGACGTCCTGCCCGGCTGGTTCTCGATGCACGTCAGCCTGGAGGGCGCGGCCGCGCTGATCCGCCAGTACGAGCCCCACTTCGTCCCCGGTCTGCTCCAGACCGAGGACTACGCGCGCGGAGTGCTGAGGTCCGGCGCCATCGGCCAGACCCGGCCGGAGGACATCGAACGCCTCGTCGACCTGCGCATGCAACGCCAGGAACTGCTCACTCGTCAGGATGCGCCCCGGTTGTGGGTCGTGATGGACGAGACGGTGCTGCGCCGCCCGGTGGGCGGTCCGGAGGTGATGCGCGCGCAGATCGACAAACTGCTCGAAGCCACGAAGCTGCCCAACGTGACGCTCCAGGTCGCCCCGTTCGCGAGCGGGCCGCACCCGGGTACGTACGGGCCCTTCGTGCTCTTCCGATTCGCCATGCCGGAGCTTCCGGACATGGTCTACAGCGAGTACCTGACCGGCGCCGTCTATCTCGACGCGCGCAACGAGGTGGCGACCCATCTCGAGGTCATGGACCGCATGGCGGCGCAGGCCGCTACTGCACATCGCACGAAGGAGATCCTCCGGGATTTCCGCAAGGAGCTGTGAATGGATCGCATCAAGCCGCGCAAACGGGTCTACAACGGCATGCCCGCGCGGGACTTGGGCAGCGAAGGCTGGCACAAGCCGTGGAGCGGCGGGAACGGCGGCAACTGCCTGGAGGCGATGAAGCTCGCCGACGGCCGGATCGCCGTCCGCCAGTCCACCGACCCCGACGGTCCGGCGCTGATCTACACCACCGACGAGATGACGGCCTTCATCGAGGGAGCGAAGGCGGGAGAGGCGGACTTCCTGCTGTCCTGACGTGACGACGCGACCGACGTGACTCGCGTGACGTTTCTGCTCCGTCCCGGCCGTCTTTCCATTGCCTTTCTCCCGCTCAACTTCCTTATTTTGGTACTGAATTGATCATCATTGACCGCGTCAGATGCTTACGGAGTGCCTCATGACCGGGCAGGACCCCACCCCCGTCGTCGAGATCGACACCAGCAAGCCCCATCCCGCACGGATGTACGACTGGTACCTCGGTGGCAAGGACAACTACCCCGTCGACGAGGCGATGGGTCGCCAGATGCTCGCGCTCGACCCGCGTGTCCCGGTGATGGCACGAGTCAACCGAGCCTTCATGCACCGTGCCACGCGCTGGCTGGCCGGGAACGGCGTCCGGCAGTTCCTGGACATCGGTACGGGTATCCCGACCGAGCCCAACCTGCACCAGGTCGCGCAGGAGATCGCCCCGGACGCCCGGGTCGTCTACTGCGACAACGACCCGATCGTGCTGGCCCACGCGGCGGCCCTGCTGCGCAGCACGCCCGCGGGCGTCACGGAGTACCTCCAGGCGGACGTCCGCGACCCGGCCGCCATCGTCGAAGGGGCCAGGAAGATCCTGGACTTCAGCCGGCCGGTGGCCCTGTCGCTGGTGGCGCTGCTGCACTTCGTCCCCGACGAGGACGGGGCGCACGAACTCGTCACCCGGCTGCTCGCCGAGCTGCCCTCGGGCAGCTACCTGATGATGACCCACGCCACCGCCGACTTCACCCCGGAGGAGTCCGCGGCGGCCACGGAGAAGCTCAAGGCGGCGGGCGTCACCCTCGCCCTGCGCTCCCGTGAGGAGTTCGGCCGCTTCTTCGACGGGCTCGACCTGGTCGAGCCGGGTGTGGCGGTCGTTCCCGAGTGGCACCCGGAGCTGGGCGAACCCGTGCCCGGCCAGGAGGACGGCGTCATCCCCGGCTACGGGGCGGTGGCCCGCAAGCCGTAGCGGTAGCTACAGCTACAGCTACAGCTACAGCTACAGCGACAGCCGAGGCCCGCAAGCCGAAGCCCCCGGCTGGACACCGGGGGCAGAGGCTCAGGACCAGGTCGGTCAGAACCAGGTCAGGATGCGCCGCGGGGCGTCCACCAGACGGCTCAAGGCGACGATCGGGAACGGCGGCTGCTCGGCCTCGCTCCTGCTGAGGTGCAGTCCGTAGTAGATCTGCTCGATCGACGGCGGTCCGACCGCGAGGTTGCGCCGGACGGCTGACGACGACGACTGCTCCCCTGTCTTCACCAGGTACGCCGCCGCCATCGTGCCCGTACGGCCGACGCCGGCACCGCAGTGCACGAACACCTTGCCGGGCTCCGCCGAGACGGTGTCGAGGAGCTGCTGCACCTGTGCGGGCTTCGGCGTCTGCCCGTCACGGATCGGCAGGCGTACGAGGTTCAGCCCGGCCTCGCGCGGTGAGGCGAGCTGGGAGGCGCTCAGGTCCTCGGCGCGCAGGTCCACGACCGTGGTGAAGCCCATGCCGGCCAGGGCCCGGTATCCGGCGGGGGAGGGCGCGGCACCGCGCCACAGTCGTCCCTCCGTGTCGACGGGCTGGTAGTTGTGGATGCCCTGCACCGTGCGGGTGCCAGCCGGGGCGGCTGTCTCCTCCTTGGCCCAGTAGGACAGGGCGAGGATGCCGCCGGCTCCGGCGGCCCACAGGACCGCGTAGCCGATGATGATGCTGATGAGGATCCGTATCGCGCGCCGGGGCAGTGGGCGCTGGCGGAGAGCAGGGTTGGGCAGGGTAGCGCTGATGACAGCCATGAGCGACCAGAGGGAGTAGGGGACGTGGGCGCATTCGAATGGTAGCCCGATTACCCCTTGTCCGTCTTGTCCGTGTACGTATGCACATACGGACTGTATGTCCTATTCGGGTGCCCTGACCCCTCCGGAACCCGTCTCTGCCTCCTCCCGGAGCCCCTTCCCGAACCGGTCCCTGCCCCCTCCCGGAACCCCTCCCGAACCGGTCCCTGCCCCCTCCCGAACCCCGTTCCTCACCCCCCGGAACCCCTCCCGGCCGTCAGGCGCCTTCCGCGTCCGCGTCCCCGATCCCGACCACCGTGAGATGGGCGCGTTCGAGAGTCGTGTCCTCCAGGCAGCCGCGCAGCCGCATCCGGTCGTGCTCGGTCAGCGCGGGCCGCACGACCCCGGCGAACAGGCCGTCTCCCAGGTCGCCCAGGGTCGCGTGATGCAACGGCACGGACGTGGAGTCCCGGCAGCGCTCCCACACCTGCTGGGCGGCCAGGGCCCGCCGCCCCGCCGTCAGGTCCGGGCCCCGCATGTCGACCTGGACCAGCACTGAGGTCGCCTCGTTCCTGTTCGGCTCCTCCTCCCGGGTCTGGGTCAGCTTGGCGAGCCCCACCACCAGCGCGACGGCCAGGGTGGCCGCGACGGCGGAGGCGGCCGCCACGCGCGCGGTACGGCCCCGGGACGGCTGGGGACCCACCGGCGGCAGCTCCGCCAGATCGTCGGGGCCGTCCGGATCGGGCGCGCCGAGCACGGCGAGCCGCCCGGCCAGCCGCCGCTCGGCCGGTTTCCCCGTGGCCGAGGCGATCCGCTGCACCACCCAGGCCAGCCCGGTCAACAGCACCCCGGTGATCATGAGGACCGGCACGAAGACGTACGTACGGTCCGCCGGGTCGTCCAGCCACCGGAACCGGGCATCCTCGTGCGCCTCGGGAGGCTGCCGGAGCCGGGCGAGCACGTCGTCCTGCCGTGCGTCCATCTCCCGCTGCCGCCGGTCCGTGTCGCGCAGCCGTTCCTCGATCCGGGTCAGCCGCCCCAGCAGCACGACGCCGAACAGCAGAACCTCGACGACCAGCAGCAGCACCCCGCAGATCAGCGCGCGCTGCCACTGCCACCGGTACAGGTAGATCACCAGGTACGTGCCCGCTCCGGCCGCGGCGAGGCCTCCGAAGACGTACGCGATCCGCTTCATGGCGCGTCCCCCGGCCGTACGTCTCCCGTGGTCCCGTCGAGCGAGAGGCGAGAACCGGGCGGGAAGCGGCGTACGGCGTCCGAGGCGCCGACGACCGCCGGGAGCCCGAACTCCCTGGCCAGCACCGCCAAGTGGGACAGCGGACTGCCGGTCTGCGCGACCAGGCCGGTCAGGCCCGGCAGCAGCGGGGCCAGCGCCGGGTCCAGCGTGCGTACGACGAGCACGGCGTCCCGCGGCCGGGGCCCCGTCCCGTCCCACACGGTGCCGACCGCGCGCCCGCCGGACACGCCCCGGCCGCCGTCGCCGTCTCTGTGGCCATGGCCATGGCCGTGACCGTCGCGGTGCGCGGCGACCACGACCTCGCCGTCCGCCAGCCGGAAGGCGTCCGGCAGCGGGGCAGACGCGGAGCGCGGCACACGCGTGTGGAGGTCGCCCGGCAGCGGACCGCCCTCCAGAGTGGCGGCCACTTCCGCCCAGTGCAGGAGCGCCACCTGATCCACGTCGAGGCGCATCCGCCGTGCCGCCTCTCGCACGAGCCGGACCTGGAGCTCCTGAACCCAGCGGATCCGGAGACGGAGGGCCTCGCGGGGCGGGAGGGAAGCGATGGGGGAGGGAGCCCGATGCGCGGTGGCGACGGTGTCCGGGGTGCTCTCGCGCGCCAGGACGGCGGTGGCGTCCGGACGGGCATCGAGGTTCGGATGGGGAGGTTCGTCGCCGTTCGGGCGGTCTGCCTCATCGCCGTTCGGCCGGGCCTCGCCGTCCGTTGCGCCGAGCGCCCACAGCGGGCGTCCGCCCGCGTCGCGCCGGGCCCGCGCGCCATTGCCCTCGACCTGCCCCGCCACGTGCGTCTGTGTGTCCTGCCCCGGCACGCGTGCCGGGGCCTGCCCCGGAAGGTGCGTCCCCGGAAGCCGCCCCCGCCCGCGCAGACTCGGTGCCGTGAGGGCCAGGACCACCGGTTCCGAGGCGATCACGCGGTCGTCGGGGACGCCCCGCGCGCGGGCCGCCGCGAGGGCAGTGAGGGCCGTGCCCGCCGCCGTACGGGTCTTCGGGGGTTCGCGCAGGAGGGCGCCCGCGAGGGCCTCCTGGGCGTGCAGGGACACCAGGACCCGGCGGGTCCAGCGCAGCTCCGCCGCCAGCACGGAGGCGGGCGTTCCGGTGGGCGCCGGGACATGGGCCAGATGGCGGTCGACGTCCGCGACAAGGTCCGTCGCCAGGCCCGGCAGCGCCCTGCCGAGCCGCCCCACCCGCCAGGCCGCCGCGAGCCGGCGGGCCCCCGGCGCCGGGTTGAGCAGCGCGAGCCACCGGTGCCGTGGCGCCGCCGCGCCGAGCAGGCGCAGGTCGGCGGCCGGCCGCCCGCCGACCGTCGTGACCACCGGCACCGTCCGCAGCAGCCGGCGGGGCGCGGTGCCCCCGATGTCGAGCGCGGCGGCGAGGCCGTGGGCCATGGGCGTCACCCACAGGTCCTCCTCCAGCGGCGCCAGCTGCTCCGGCAGCGTCTCCGCGACCGGGCCGGGCCCCAGCAGCCGTGCCCCGCGCGCGGGCCGTACCGCCATCGCCGTGATGGGGCGGCTCTGGAACAGCCACAGCCGCCCGTCCGCGTCGAACCCGAACTCGATGTCCTGCGGCCCGCCGAAGACCTTCCGGGTCCGCCGCGCGAGCCGGGCCAGCCGGGCCAGCTCGGAACGGGTGAGCAGCGGGCCGGGTTCCGCCTGCTCCGTGCGCAGCAGCCGGCCGCGTCCGCTCAGCCAGTAGCTGGTGCCGGCCCGCTCGCCGCTGACCAGGCTGTCGGGGCCGCCGCGCACCGCGCTCACCAGCATCCGGTCGGCCCGTCCCGCCACCGGGTCGGCACCGAACATCACCCCGCCGGCACGCGCGGTGAGCATCGGCTGCACAAGGACCGCCATGGCGGCCGTGGACCCGTCGGGTCGCCGCGCCGAGTCGAGCACGGTCCGTACGGCCTTGCGGAAGGCCGACCAGCCGCGTACGTCGAGCACTGAGGCGAACTGACCCGCCAGCGAGGACTCCTCGGTGTCCTCCTGCGGCGACGAGGACCGTACGACGAGTGGACGGGTGCCCCCCTCGGAGAGGTCGTCCCAGGCGCGCCGCAGGGCGATGGTGTCGCCGCCGCCTCCGTGTGGGATCACGAAGCCGGGGAGCACCGGCAGTCCGGCGCGGGCCGCGCGGGCGAGGTTCGCGGCTTTGGATCCGGTGAGTCGGGGGAGCGCGGCGCCGGGCTCGTCCAGCGGGACTGCGGCCGAGTCCCGTGCCTCGACCAGGGCGAGGGCGACCTCGCAGCGTGGGACGTCCCCGCCACCGGCAGCTTCTTCATGACGTTCGTCGAGCGTCGTCATCAACACCCTCCAGGACCGACCGCCAACAGGGGGGACGCGCGGGATGGGCCCTGCGCCTGACGGCGGAACGAAGGATGGGGGCGGCCGCTGCCTGACCCGAAGCCGGGCGCGACGACAGCACACCTCCTGTTCCGATGATCCCACCGCTCTTCCGATCCATGTAGTCCGTAAGCCACTTTTCGGACGCGCGGGAGGATTTGTCCGGGGGCCAGGATCCCGGGGTGACTCGCTCGGAGACCGGACCGGACCGGATCGTGCGGACCGGACCGCGGCGCGGCGCTCGGCGCCTCACGCGGGGGACGGACCGCGTCGCGGGCCCGGTGGCAGCACCCCGCACAACGCGTCCAGGGCAGCCCCGTACGCGTGCTCCGACGGTGTCGCGTACCCGACGACGAGTCCGTCGCCGGCCGTCATGTCCGTCTCCGGGTGCCGGAAGGCCGCGAGGCCGTCCAGGGCGACGCCCTGCCAGGCGGCCGCCTTGACCGTGGAGCGTTCGGTGCCGGGCGGCAGCCGCAGCACCGCGTGCAGCCCGGCCGCGACCCCGGTGACCTCGATGTGCGGCGCCTGGGCGGCCAGCGCCGCGACCAGCCGGTCCCGGCGACCGCGGTAGCGCTGCCGCACCCGCCGTACGTGACGGTCGTACGCCCCGGACGCGATGAAGTCGGCCAGACTCAGCTGGTCGGGGACGCTCGCCCACGCCTCCCGCTCGCCCTTGGCGGCGAGCACCCCGTCGACGTACCGCCGCGGCAGCACCATCCATCCCAGCCGCAGCGCGGGCGAAAGGCTCTTGCTGACCGAGCCGAGGTAGATCACCCGCTCGGGGTCGAGGCCCTGGACGGCACCGACGGGCTTGCGGTCGTAGCGGAACTCGCCGTCGTAGTCGTCCTCCAGCACCACCGCGCCACGCGCGCGTGCCCAGTCGACGACGGCGGTCCGGCGGGTCGCGTGCAGCGGGCCGCCGGTGGGGAACTGGTGCGCGGGGGTGAGCAGGACGGCCCGTTCGCGCCCCAGCCGGCCGACGCGCGCCCCCTCCTCGTCCAGCGGTAGGGGAACCGTCCGCACGCCCGCCGCCGCGAGCAGCTCCCGGTGGAAGCCCAGTCCGTACGCCTCGACGGCCAGCGGACCGCGCAGCACCCCACCGGGCGTGAACAGCAGCCGCAGCGCGTGGGCGAAGCCGGAGCAGATCACGATGCGCTCGGGCTCGGTGCGGACGCCACGCGCGCGTGCCAGGTACTCGGTGAGGGCCTCGCGCAGCTCCCGGCGCCCGGCGGGGTCACCGGGTCCGAACACCTCGTTGGGCGCCTGCTGGAGGGCCCGCCGGTAGGAGGCCAGCCAGGCCGCTCGCGGAAACGCCGACGCGTCCGGGGTGCCCTGCCTCAGGTCGTGCAGCGGGCCACGCGCGCGTGGAGGTGCGTTTACGGGCGTCCGCTCGGCGTGTCGCAGGGGTTCGGTCCGTTCGGCGACGCGAGTGCCGGAACCCTGGCGGGCGGTCAGCCAGCCCTCCGCGACCAGCTCGGCGTAGGCGTCGGCCACCGTGTTGCGGGCGATCCCCAGATCGGCGGCGAGCGACCGGTACGGAGGCAGCCTGGTGCCCGGAGAGAGCCGCCCGTCCCGCACGGCCTCGCGCAACGCCCGCATGAGCGCGGCCCGCCGCCCGCCCGGCCCGGACAGCTCCAGGTGCAGGTCGGCGCCGATCCGCTCCGCGGAATTGACCCACGAATCCACCATGGAAATGCACCCTACAGGGGGTCTTTCCGGCCCGTAGGTTGGAGGACATGACGACGAACACCACCGCCATCGCCACCGCTGCCACCACGGGTACCGCGACCGCCGAGACCGTGCCCGACCCCGCCACCGCGATCGCCGCCGCCGAGGCCGCACGCACCCGGCTGGACTTCGGCCGGTCCGCCCGGCCGGCCTTCCGCGCCCTCATCGGCTTCGACGCCGCCGCCCGCGAGGGCCTCGACCCGGCCCTCGTCGAGCTGATCCAGATCCGGGCGTCCCACCTCAACCACTGCGCGTACTGCCTGCACATGCACACCAACGACGCCCGCAAGGCAGGCGAGAGCGAGGACCGGCTGCACCTGGTCGCCGTCTGGCGCGAGGCCCGCCACTTCTTCACGGAGCGGGAGCAGGCGGCCCTGGCCCTGACCGAGGCGCTCACCCTGGTCGCCGACGGAGGCGTCCCGGACGACGTCTACGCCGAGGCCGCCGCCCGCTTCGACGAGCGGGAACTGGCCCAGGTCATCGCCCTGATCTGCGCGATCAACACCTGGAACCGGGTCGCCCTGGCGACGGGGAAGGTAGCCGGCACGGACGAGCGCCGCTGACCCTTGCCTCCCGGGACCCGCGCCTCCCGGGACCCGCGCCTCCCGGGACCCGCGCCTCCCGGGACCCGTACGTACGTCTCAGGAGCCTCGTACCCCCGGGGCTCTCAGACGATCATGGGCCGGTCGTACGGTGAGATCGGCGCCGGCAGCCGCGAGGCGCCCGTCAGATGGCGGTCGACGGCCGCCGCCACCGCCCGGCCCTCGGCGATCGCCCACACGATCAGCGACTGGCCGCGCGCGGCGTCCCCGGCGGCGAACACCCCGGGGACGTTCGTCGTGAAAGCACCGTCCCGCGCGATCGTGCCGCGCGGCTCCATCGTCAGGCCCAGCTGGTCGGTGAGTCCGTCCGCCCGGTCGGGCCCGGAGAAGCCGAGGGCGAGCAGCACGAGGTCGGCGGGGAGCGCCCGCCCGGTGCCGTCCACCGGCGTGCGCCGCTCGTCGACCTCGACGAGGTGCAGCGACCGCACATGGCCGTCCTCGTCGCCGGTGAAATGGAGCGTGGACGCGGCGAACAGGCGCGCGTCCGCGTCGGCCGCCGGCGCGGTCCGAAGGTCACGCGCCTCCTCGTGCGCGGCCGAGAGCCGGTAGATCTTCGGGTACGTCGGCCAGGGTTCCGTGTCCTCGTCGCGGTCGGCGCCGGGCTGCCGGTAGATGTCCAGCTGCGTCACGGACGCGGCCCCCTCGCGCACCGCCGTCCCGAGGCAGTCCGCCCCGGTGTCGCCGCCACCGACGATCACGACGTGGCGGCCGGCGGCGGACATCGGCGAGACCTCCAGGTCCCCCTCGCACACCCGGTTGGCCAGCGGCAGGTACTCCATCGCCTGATGGATGCCGGCCAACTCCCGGCCGGGCACGGGAAGTTCCCGCCACGCCGTCGCCCCGGTCGCGATCACCACGGCGTCGTAGCGGGTCCGCAGCTCCGCCGCCCCGACGTCCCGCCCGACGGCCGTCGACGTACGGAACTTGGTCCCCTCGGCGCGCATCTGCTCGATCCGCCGCTCCAGATGGCGCTTCTCCATCTTGAACGCGGGGATGCCGTACCGCATCAGGCCGCCGATCCGGTCGTCCTTCTCGTACACGGCGACCGTGTGCCCCGCGCGGGTCAGCTGCTGCGCGGCGGCCAGCCCGGCGGGACCGGAACCGATCACCGCGACCGTCTTCCCGGAGAGCCGGTCCGGGGGCCGCGGCGGGGTGAACCCGTCCGCCCAGGCCCGGTCGGCGACGGCGACCTCGACGTTCTTTATGGTGACGGCCGGCTGGTTGATGGCGAGCACACACCCCGCCTCGCACGGCGCCGGACACAACCGCCCGGTGAACTCAGGGAAGTTGTTCGTCGCGTGCAGCCGGTCGCTCGCCGCCCGCCAGTCCTCCCGCGACACGAGGTCGTTCCACTCCGGGATCAGGTTGCCGAGCGGACACGCGTCGTGGCAGAACGGTATGCCGCAGTCCATACAGCGGTCCGCCTGCCCGCTGATGATGGGCAGGAGCGCCCCGGGGACGTACACCTCGTCCCAGTCCCGGACCCGCTGCTCCACGGGCCGGCGGGGCCAGTCCTGGCGCGGCGTGGTCATGAATCCCTTGGGATCGGCCATGTCCGTCTTCCTCGCGTGCATGTGCGCGACAGGCCGTGCGTCATCGGGCGGCACTCTTCCGGCCACGATACGTCCCCCCGCCCGGCCCCGCAGAGCGCCCGACACCGCTTTCCCCGGGGCGGCGACGGATCCTGCCCGGGGACCTTCCGCCCCCACCCCCGTGAGGCGGTCGTCAGCCTCGCGTGAGGCGACGGCAGCCACGCGGCACGTGGTGGCAGCCACGCGGCACGTGGTGGTGGTCAGCCCCGCAACCTCGCAGCCCCGCGTCAGGCGGTGGCCGGCCCCGCGTCAGGCGATGGCCAGCACGTACGAGATCGCGGCCGCGGCCGAGGCGACCGTGCGGACGTGGTTCCACGCCGTCCACTCGCGCACGTACGTCGGCCAGTACGTGGCCGCCTCCGGGGTGCCCGGTTCCAGCCGCGCCAGCGCGTCGTTGCGCGGCACGTTGGCGATCATGGTGACCCCGAACGAGCCGAACAGGTACAGCGCGCTGCCCAGCAGCAGCTCCACCGTGCCCTCGTCCGGCCACAGCACGAACGTCACCACGGCGATCACCGCGGCCAGCGCCGCCGACCCGACGAACACGATCATGAACGCCGGCCTCACCGCGGCCACGTTGATCGCGTTCATCGCGGCGACGCCCTGAGCGGGCGGCAGCGCGGCCAGCCCCCGCATCACGAAGGTCGAGAACCCGCAGAACACCCCGGCCACCAGCCCGGTGCCGAGCACCCCCAGCACCGTCAGCACGAAGTACGGTCCATCGATCATGTCAACGTCAACTCCAGCCTCGAACCGGATCATGCCCGGAACCATCCGTCCTCACCAGTGAATTCCCGCACGGGAACGGTGACCATGGCCGAGCGGCGCCGAAACATAAGCGAGCGTCCAGGCGCACCGACGAGCGATCCGCGCCCCCGGTCTCCGCGTGCCCTGGTCCCTCGTGCCTCCGGTCTCCTCGTGCCCCCGGTTCCTTGTGCCCCGGCCACCTCATCGTCCCCGGCCGCCTCATCGTCCAGTCATCTCGTGATCAGGCGGGGCCCAGTCCCGCCTCCCACCCCCACTCCCGCAGGATCCGCTCCACCTCCGCCGAGATCCGCCGCCGTGCCTCGCGCCGCGGCACCCCGTTCATCAGCAGCCGGTCGTACGGCGTCTCCAGATGCCGTACGGACGCCACGACCGCCGAGACCACGGCCCGCTCGGACAGCGCCCGCCCCGCCGCGCTCCGCCCCACCCGCCCACTGCCCCGCAGCGACGCGTGCGCGGCGAGCGCCCGGGCCCGGTCCTCGGGGCAGCCCGGCAACAGGCGCAGGATCTCCGCCGCGAACGCCGCCGTGAACCGCACGTCCTCCTCCGCCCGCCGCCGCGCGTCCCGCACCCGGCGCCGCCGCCGCGCCTCCGCGTCCGCCAGACACCGCGCCTCCGCCCTGGCCAGCCCCGCCTCCTCGACCAGGACGCCCTGCCGCTCGTAACGCCCCCTGCGCCGGTTGAACCGCACCACCACCGCCGAGAGCGTGCTCTCCTCCCGAGATCTGCGGGTCAGCGCCGTGTCGCCGCGCGGCAGGAACACCAGGTGGCTGAGGTCCGCGCAGTCCAGGCAGCGCGGCCCGTCGTCCTCCACGACCACCATCGGCACCGGACCGCGACGGCACCCGACGCAGTGCCTGCGCCGCTGCGGCTGAACGACGAGAAGACCGGTACGGGGCAGGGCGGTTGCGGGTGCTGCGGCTGTCATAGGGGCTTCATTCCCGCTGGTGAGCGTGGTGGCACGTCGGCTCGGCCCCGCTTTGCGGATCGTCCGGCAGCCCTTGTCGCGCGCATCCCTCTTCTCCGGGCGATCACCGTCCCCGTTCGACGGGCGACTGACGCATCATGGGCCCTGTGCGACTCGAAGCGATCACCTGGGAACGGCTCGGCGACCTCCTCGCCGAGCGGCTGCTCGACCTGAAGCCGTCGGACGGCAGCCCCTGGCCGCGCGTCGCCTTCGACGGCGCCCCGGCGGCCCGCCCCGGCGACCTCGCCGAACGCGTCGCCGAGGCCCTGCGCATACGCGGCCGGCCCTCCCGGGTCGTGGACGCACACGGCTTCCTGCGCCCCGCCTCCGTCCGCCTGGAGTACGGCCACCACGACGTGGAGGCCTACTACAACGGCTGGCTCGACACCGGCGCGCTGTGGCGCGAGGTGTTCGGTCCCCTCGAAGCCGGCGGCGACGGGCTGATCCTGCCCGACCTGTGGGACCCGGTCACCGACCGCGCCACCCGCAGCCCCTACGTCCAACTCCCGCCCGGCGGATTCCTGTTGCTGCACGGTCCCTTCCTGCTGCGCCACTGGTTCCCCTTCGACCTCAGTGTCCATGTCCTCCTCTCGCCAGGGGCCCTGCGCCGCCGCACCCCCGAGGCCGATCACTGGACGCTGCCCGCCTTCGAGAGCTACGACCGGGAGACCGGCCCGGCGGCCGCGTCCGACGTCCTCGTCCGCGCGGACGACCCGCGCCATCCGGCGTGGGGTGGCTGATCCGCCCGACCACATTCCGCAGTGACCCCCGGTTCAGCGTCTCGGTCCACGACCTCGCCAACCCCTGCACCTCGGTCGAGATCCGCGGCACCGCCGAGATCCTCCCGGACCCGGTCAAGCGCCTCCCGCACGAGCTCTCGCACAAGTCGTGGGCTTCTCGGCCTGAGCCCGGACCGCGTCGGCGCGGCCGTCGATCACGGCTCCGGGTGCGGGTGCGCGGTGGCGCGGCGAGAATGTAGGGGGCCGGGACTAGCGGTGCCCCCCGCGCCGCGCCGGCCGTCCGGCACCGGGAGGTACGCATGACCACCGCCGGAGACATCATGCACCGGGGCGCCCGGTGGATCCCCGCCCACGAGACCCTCGACCGCGCCGCCCAGCTGATGCGCGAACTGGGCGTCGGCTCCCTGCCCATCGGCGACGACAATGATCGGCTCTGCGGCATCCTCACCGACCGCGACATCGTCGTGGGCTGTGTGGCCAAGGGCCACGACCCGTCCAAGGTCACCGCCGGGGAGATGGCCCAGGGCACCCCGCGCTGGATCGAGGCGAGCGCCGACGTCGACGAGGTGCTCCGCGAGATGCAGGACCACCAGATCCGCCGGCTGCCCGTCATCGAGAACAAGCGCCTGGTGGGAATGATCAGCGAGGCCGACCTCGCCCGGCACCTGACCGACGATCAGATCGCGCTCTGGGCCGGGAGCGTCTACGCCATGTCCGGCACCAGCCCGCACTGACACCACCGAGCCCGCACTGACACCGCGGTCCCGTCACTCGCACCGGCCTCGCCGGACTCGGCGCCGGCCGGTGCGCCTCAAAGCCAGGCCGGTGCGCCTGTGCGGCTCAGAGCCAGCCGTTGCGCCGGAAGCCGCGGTACAGCACCAGACAGACCACGGAGATCACGCCGATCACCAGTGGGTAGCCGAACCTCCAGTGCAGCTCCGGCATGTGATCGAAGTTCATGCCGTAGACACCGCAGACCATCGTCGGGACCGCGATCACCGCGGCCCAGGCGGTGATCTTCCGCATGTCCTCGTTCTGCGCGACCGTGACCTGGGCGAGGTGCGCCTGGAGGATCGAGTTGAGCAGTTCGTCGAACGCGGCGATCTGCTCCGTGGCCCGCAGCAGGTGGTCGGAGACGTCCCGGAAGTACGCCTGTATCTGCGGGTCGACCACCCGCACCGGCCGGTCGGCGAGATCCATCAGCGGACGCTTCAGCGGCACCACGGCCCGCTTCAGCTCCAGGAGTTCCCGCTTCAGCTGGTAGATCCGCCCCGGGTCGGCCCGCGCGCCGTTCTCCGCGAAGACGTCCGCCTCGACCTGGTCGATGTCGCCCTGTACGGCGTCGATGACGTTGAGATAGTCGTCGACCACATGGTCCGCGATGGCGTGCAGCACCGCCGAGGGACCCGTGGAGAGCTGACCCGGATCGGATTCCAGCTCCTCCCGCAGCGGGCCCAGCGAGCCATGCCGTCCGTGCCGCACCGTGATGACGAAGTCCGGGCCGACGAAGACCATGATCTCGCCGGTGTTCACCACCTCGCTGGTCGCCGTCAGTTGCTCGTGCTCGACGTAACAGACCGTCTTGAACACCGCGAACAGCGTCTCGCCGTACCGCTCGACCTTCGGGCGCTGATGGGCCTCGACCGCGTCCTCGACCGCCAGCGGATGCAGGTCGAACAGCTCGGCGATGCCCGCGAACTCGTCGTTCGTCGGCTCGTGGAGTCCGAGCCAGACGAAGCCGTGGCGATGCTTGCGCACCTGCTCCACCGTGTCGACGAGGTCGCCCGCGACCGGCGCCCGCACGCCGTCCCGGTACGCCACGCAGTTCACCACCGAGGAGCCCAGCGGGGAGCGCGCGTGGTGACTCAGGTCGACCCGGGTATGCCGCCGGGCCAACCGCGCCACCTTGCGCAGGCCGCCGACCCGGCCGAGGCCGGTGACCTTCCGCAGATTCCCCGCCATGGTCATCTGGGTCTCCTTGTGTGATCTCCTCGCGCCGCACTGCCTGCGCCCTGGCGCGCCAGTCTGCCAGGCTCGGGTATGCCGTGGGTAAGCCTGTGGAAGGGGAGGATTCCGCTTTGTTCCCGCCTGTGGACGACGGGGCGTCGAAGCGTTGGTGATACCGATTCCCGGCCCCTCCCGAACCGGGCCTCGGGGCGGCGTCTACCCCGCCTCCGGCGCGATCAATCCGGCCGCGTCGACCACCTCGGACAAGCCGGGCAACTGGGATGATCGCCGCATGACGCGAACCGACGGGTACCTCCTGGACAACGGGCAGACCGAGGCGGCCGAACGCTTCGACGCCTTCGCCGCCCTCTTCGACCCCACGACGTTCCGCCACCTCGAAGGGCTCGGTATCGGCCCCGGCTGGCGCTGCTGGGAGGTCGGAGCAGGCGGCACCTCCGTGGTGTCCTGGCTGGCCAAGAAGGTCGGGCCCACCGGCAAGGTCGTCGCGACCGACATCGACACCGGCCTGCTGTCCGCGGTTGCTCGCCCGCCGGTCGAGGTACGTGTCCACGACGTCGGCGCCGAGCAGCCGCCGGGCGAGGGCTTCGACCTGGTGCACGCCCGGCTCGTCCTCGTCCATGTCCCCGACCGGGACGGGGCGTTGCGATCGATGATCAAGGCCTTGCGGCCCGGCGGCCGCCTCCTCGTCGAGGACGGCGACCCCGCCCTCCAGCCTCTGATCTGTCCCGACGAGTACGGCCCCGAACAGCAGCTGGCCAACCGTCTGCGGCACGGCTTCCGCAAGCTGCTCGCCGACCGGGGCGCCGACCTCTGCTACGGCCGCAAGCTGCCGCGCCTGCTCCGCGAGGCAGGGCTGCGCCGCGTCGAGGCCGACGCCTACTTCCCCGTCAGCTCGCCCGCCTGCGCGACCCTGGAATCGGCGACGGTCCGCCAGATCCGCGAACGGCTCGTCACCGCCGGCCTCGCGACCGAGGACGACATCGACCGCCACCTGGCCAACGTGGCCTCGGGCAGCATGGACCTGGCGACGGCGCCGATGATCTCGGCGTGGGGGAGGAAGGGGTAAGGGTGCACTACGCGCACGCGCGTGCTGACGCCCTCACCCGGCGCGCTGGATCCGCTGGATCCGGCCCTCACCCGGCGCGCGCTGGATCCGCTGTCTCCGCCCTCCCGCCACCGGCCGAGGGGCCCGCGGACCTCGACTCGTCGCCCGCCACCGGCGGTCTGCCACCGACGCGTTCCACCGCCCGGGCCCCCGCCCGGCACCCCTCGGCCGCCGCGGCCGCGGGCCCGGCGCCCGCGAGCAGCGTGGCGAGGAAGGCGCCCGTGAAGGCGTCACCGGCGCCCGTGGTGTCCCGCGGTGTCGCGGGAGCCGGGGGGACATGGGTGAGTACGGCACCGTTCCGGGCCACCAGCGCGCCGTCCGCCCCCTGCTTCGCCACCACCAGCGGGACGTGGCGGCTCAACTCCGCCGCCGCGCCCGTGCCGTCCGGCAGCCCGGTGAGCAGACATGCTTCGTCACGGCTGGGCAGCAGCACGTCCACACCCTCGACGAGGGCCAGGAACCGCTCGACGCCCAGCTCCATCAGGAAGCCCGCCGACGCCGGATCGAGGCTGACCGGCACCTCACGCGCGCGTGCCGCCGCCACGGCCGTGCGGACCAGCGCCCGCCCGGTCGCGGAGAACAGCAGATAGCCCGACAGATGCAGCCGGCCGACCCCGTCCAGGAGACCGTCCGACCAGTCGCCGGGATCGAGGCGCAGGGACGCGCCGCTGTCGGTGAGGAAGGTCCGCTCGGCCGCGGCACCCGTGTCGACCAGGCAGATCACCGTCCCGGTCGGCGCCTGCGGATCGACGACGAGCCGGGGCCGCACCCCGCAGGCGGTCAGCTCCCGTTCGTGCCAGGCCGCGGCGTCCGCGCCCACCCGGCCGAGCAGCCGTACGTCCGGACACCCCCAGTGGGCCGCCCAGCACGCCACGTTGGCACCCGCGCCGCCCGGCAGGGTGCGGATCACGGCGGCCGTGTCCGTCCCCGAGGCCAGCGGTCCGCGATGCCGCGCGACGACATCCGTCACGACGTCCCCGACCACCAGCAACGCCCCGCCCGCGCTGGCCCCGCCCGCCTGGGCCGCATTCTCGCCGGTCCCGCCGGCCCCGCCTGCCCCGCCGACTCCGCCCGCGTCGCCCCCGTCCGCGTCGGCTGCACCCGGCTGCGGGCGGCCGCCCCGGCCGCGCCGTGCCGCCCCGGCCGGCCGCCGCCCGGTCACCCGCCGGCCCAAGCCGCCGCGATCCTCCCCGCCAGCCGTACATTTCCGCGCACCGCCGCCAGGTTGGCGCTCAGGGACGCCCCGTCGGTGTGCCGTACCAGGTAGTCGAGCAGGAACGGCGTGACGCCCTGGCCGGTGATGCCCTCCGCCTCGCACGCGTGCAGCGCGTCGGCGAGCACGCGTGCGTGCAGCGCCGGGTCCAGTTGCTCCTCCTCGGGCACCGGGTTGGCCACGATCAGCGCCGACTCCGGCACGTCCAGCGCGTCCTGGGCCCGCATCACCTCGGCCACCTGCTCCGGGGACTCCAGCGTCCAGTCCACCGGATGCCCCGAGTCGGAGAGATAGAAGCCGGGGAAGCGGTCCGTGCCGTATCCGGCGACGGCCACACCCAGCGTCTCCAGTCGCTGAAGGGTCGCCGGAACGTCCAGGATCGACTTCACGCCCGCGCACACCACTGTGATCCGCGTGCGCGCCAGCAGGCCGAGGTCGGCCGACTCGTCCTGCGTGACCGTCCACTCCCGGTGCACACCGCCGAGCCCGCCCGTCGCGAACACCCGCACACCCGCCAGCGCGGCCAGGAGCGCCGTCGCCGAGACGGTGGTCGCCCCGCTCGCGCCGGAGGCCACCGCCAGCGGCAGGTCACGATGGCCCAGCTTGCGGATCCCGTCCTCGTTGGCGACTCGTTCCAGCTGCTCCTTGTCCAAGCCGACATGGGGCCGCCCGTCGAGCACGGCGATCGTCGCCGGTACGGCGCCCTGCTCACGGACGACCGCCTCCAGCTCCAGCGCCACCTGGAGATTGCGCGGGCGAGGCAGCCCGTGCGCGATGATCGTGGACTCCAGGGCCACCACGGGTCGACGCGCGTCGACCGCCTCCCGTACCTCTTCCGACACCACCAGCACCACGCCTGCCTCCTGTCCGTCGGTCTTCCTTCATCCCTGGCGAGCGCCGCACCGGGTCAAACCCCCGCGCCCTGTGGGAGACACCACCGGCGCGCGACGCATGGGAGACACCCCTGGCCGAGGGAGGCAGGACGGGAGAAGCGCGGCTCTCAGCCGCCCGCGGCCGCCTCGCCCGCCACAGCGTCTCCTGCCATCGCTTCGCCCGCCACGGAGTCCCCTCCCGCCGCCTCGCTCGCCTTCGTACCGCCTCTGCCCCGCGTGAACAGCACCAGAACGGCCAGCGGCACGAGCAGACAGGCCGCCGCCAGGTTCAGCCACGCGTAGCTCGCCTTCGCCACCACCAGCCCGGCGATCGCCCCTCCGATCCCGGCCGAGGTGTTCATCGTGAGGTCGGATATCCCCTGCGCTGCCGCCCGCGCCGACTGCGGAACCGCGTCCGTCAGCAGCGCGGAGCCGGACACGAGCCCGGCCGACCAGCCGAGGCCGAGCACGAAGAGCCCGGCGGCGGTCTGCCCGTGACTGCCGCCCGCCGTTCCGGCCAGGAACAGCGCACAGGCCAGCAGCCCTGCCGCGAGCCCCGTCACGGACAGCCGCCCCACCCGGTCCGAGAGCCGGCCCATCAGCGGGGCGAACGCGTACATGCCGGCGATGTGCCCGCTGATGACCAGCCCGATGAGATCGATGCCCGCCCCGTGGTGGGCGAGGTCGATCGGGGTCATCGACATCACGGAGACCATCGCCGTGTGCGACACGGTCACCGTCACCAGGGCGAGCCGGGCGCGCGGCGAGGCGGCGACGGCCGACAACCCGGCGCGCAGGGAACGGGATCCGGGGGACCGCTCGTCCTCGGGCGCCAGCGCACGGGCGGTCAGCAGCGGGTCGGGGCGCAGCAGCACGGCCACCACGACCGCCGATATGACGAAGATCCCGGCCGCCCACAGGAACGGGCCCGCCGTCGCGGGTATCCCGAGACCGGCGACGCTGCGACCTGCGGGCGCGGCGATGTTCGGGCCCACGACCGCGCCGATGGTCGTCGCCCACACGACGGTCGAGATCGCCCGGGCCCGCCGCTCGGGCTCGGCCAGATCCGCGGCCGCGAACCGCGCCTGAAGGTTCGCCGACGAGGCAGCGCCGAAGGCCGCCATGCCGCCGAGCAGCAGCGGAAAGCTCCCGACCCGCGCGGCCACCACCACGAGCGCGGCCCCGAGGGCGCCGATGAGATAGGCCAGCACCAGCCCCGGCCGGCGCCCGCGCGCCGTCATCAGCGCGGCCAGCGGCATCGACAGCACGGCCGTCCCCGCGACGGTCGCGGTGGGCGCGAGCCCGGACAGCGCCTCGGTGCCGCTGATCTGATGGGCCAGGACGGTGGCCAGCCCGATGCCGATGGCGACGCCCAGCCCGCCGAGGATCTGACTGGTGACCAGCACCGCGGTCGTACGACGCCGCAGCCCCGGCATCAGCTCGGCGCTGACGGGCGCCGCACCGGCGCGCTCGACGGCGGTCACCGCCGGCACCCCGCCGCTCCGCGTCCGTACCGAAGGATGGTGAGTGTGGTCACCGGCGCGGTCTCCCCCCCCCGTCGAATGTTCAGAACAGCGGCTCGGGCAGTACCCCTTCCAGCGCGAGCAGCTTCCGCTTGGTCTCCAGGCCGCCCCCGAACCCGCCGATGCCGCCGTCGCTCTCGACGACCCGGTGGCAGGGAACCACGACCGGCAGCGGATTGGCACCCATCGCCGTTCCCACGGCCTGGGCCGCCCCCGGCTGCCCCACCCGCTTGGCCAGATCGCCGTAGCCGACGACCGCCCCGTACGGAACGCCGGACGCCAGCTCGCGCAGCACCTGCCGGTTGAAGCCCGAGATCAGGGACCAGTCCAACGGCAGCTCGAAGTCGCGTCGATCCCCCGCGAAGTAGGCGTCGACCTGCCGTATCGCCTCGGCCAGCAGAAGGGAGCCGGGTGCCTCGACCGGCTCCGTGCCGAGCCGGTCCGCGAGCCGGGCGAGAGCCTTGTCCCGGACCGCGTCGGTGGCGTGGAAGACGACGTTGACCACACCCTCGCGGGTCGCGGCCAGCAGCAGCGGACCGATGTCGGTGCCGACGACGGCCCACACGACCTGCTGCTCGTTCTGCCCATGGCTGCTCATGCGATCCACCGTACGGCCTGCCACTGACAACGCCCCCGCCCCGGGCACGGGGCCCCTCCCCGGACGGCCGCCCGACATCAGCGGCGATGCCCGGCCGGATGTCAGGAGCAGTACACGGCCCGCCGGACCACGTCCGGCTTGTTGGTGATGATGCCGTCGACGCCGTACCCGGCGACGGTCCGGGCGGCGGGAGCGTCGTCAACGGTCCAGGCGAAGACCTCCAGCCGCCTGCCGTGCGGCCCGGTGAGCGCGTGCACGGCGTCGACGTAGGACCGGGACAGTGTGCTGTGCGACGGGTTGACCAGGTCGGCGAAGCCCGCGTACGAGGGCAGGTCCGCCACGGGCGGCGTACCGAGCAGGCCGATCCGCACCGCCGGCTTCAGATCGTGGACGGTGCGCAGACTTCCCGCGCTGAAGCTCTGCACGATCAGCCGGCCGGACACGTGCCGCCGGTCGAGCCAGCCCTCGTTGCTCAGCAGCTTGAGGGTCTGCGCCTCGATGCCCGGGTACAGGCCGGGGTTCTTGATCTCCAGGAGCAGCTTCTGGTGGTTGCGCTCCACCCGGTCCACGTACTCCTTCAGCGTCGGCACGCGCGTGCCGACATAGGCCGGCCCGAGCCAGCTGCCCGCGTCCAGCCGCGCGATCTCGGCTGCGGTGAAGTCCTTCACCTTCCAGGGGGCACGGCCGGGAAAGACGTCCTCGACGTCGGTCGTACGGCTCAGACTGTCGTCGTGGATCACCACCAGCTCGCCGTCCCGGGTGCGCTGGACGTCGTTCTCCACCCAGGCGATGCCCCGGGAGGCGGCCTCGTCGACGGCGGCCAGGGTGTTCTCGGGGGCGTACGCGGAGGCACCCCGGTGGGCGATCACCGTGGGCCGGGCCGCGATGCCCGCCCGGGCGTCGGGGACGGGCAGCAGGAGAGCGGCGGTGCCCAGGAGCGCGGTGGTCGTGGCGGCAACTGCGCGCGCGTGCATGTGCACTCCTCGTGTCGAGCGATCACGTACGGCTCAACTGTGACAGCACAGAGTCAACGACGGGGGGAGTACGGGATGGCCACGGAATGAAAGGTGAGGCCCGAGCCTGCTCACCGGTGCCGCACATGTGGGGCAAGGGCGTGTTTCTTTGCCGGAAAATCGTTCGACCATTCCGGTGGCAGTCATACTCTCTCTCAGCCTTGACCGCTCGCGCGGTCCTGGGGAGGGGCGCGTCAGGGACAACCGGCAACAGGGCGGAAGGGCAGCCGCGCATGCAAGGCACGGTCGACGGATTCAGCTACGGACTCGTCACACCGCTGGTGGCCTACGTCATGGCCTGCCTCGGTGGCGCCCTGGGCCTGCGCTGCACGACCAGAGCCCTGCTCGTCGCCCACTCCTGGCGCCCCGGATGGCTCGCCCTCGGCTCGGCGGCGATCGGCTCCGGGATCTGGACGATGCACTTCATCGCGATGATGGGCTTCACCATCCAGGACGCCCCGATCCACTACGACAAGCCGACGACCTACGCCAGCCTCGGCGTCGCCATCGTCATGGTCGGCGTCGGGATCTTCATCGTCGGCTACCGGGGAGCGACCGGGACCGCCCTGTTCACCGGGGGCACCATCACCGGACTGGGCATCGCCTCGATGCACTACCTGGGCATGGCCGGCATGCGCTTCAACGGCAAGCTGGAGTACAACACGTTCACCGTGGCCATGTCCGTCGCCATAGCCATGGCCGCCGCGACCGCCGCCCTGTGGTCCGCGGGACAGGTCAGGGGTTTCCTGTGGAGCGTGGGCGCCAGCCTCGTCATGGGACTCGCCGTGACCGGCATGCACTACACGGGCATGGCCGCCGTGAACGTCCATCTGCACACCGGCGCCCCCACCCCGGGCGACTCGCCCGCCGCCCTCCTCGCGCCGATGCTGATCGGCCCCTTCGCCTTCCTCTGCCTCGCGGGCGTCGTCGTGCTCTTCGACCCGCTGATGGTCATGGGCAAGCCCGACTGGACCCCCGTCGAGCACAAGCCCGGCGTCCCGGCCCACCAGCCGTCCGCGCACACCCCGCGCCGCGCCCAGCTCCGGACCCGCCGGAAGGTCGCCCACAGCGAGTCCCGGACCCCGCAGAACCGCTGATCCGACCCCGTTGTCAGTGGGGGGTCGTACGGTGGATGGCATGCGGCCCGTTTCCCAGATCGAACGCACGGTGGCGCCCTTCGAGGTCGTCAGTCCGTACCAGCCCAACGGCGACCAGCCGGCGGCCATCGCCGAGCTGGCCCGGCGCGTCGGGGGCGGCGAGAAGGACGTCGTCCTGCTCGGCGCGACCGGCACCGGCAAGTCCGCCACCACCGCGTGGATGATCGAGAAGCTCCAGCGCCCCACCCTGGTGATGGCACCGAACAAGACCCTGGCCGCCCAGCTGGCGAACGAATTCCGGGAACTGCTGCCGAACAACGCGGTCGAGTACTTCGTCTCGTACTACGACTACTACCAGCCCGAGGCGTACGTCCCGCAGTCGGACACCTACATCGAGAAGGACTCCTCGATCAACGAGGAGGTCGAGCGGCTGCGCCACTCCGCCACCAACTCCCTGCTCACCCGGCGGGACGTCGTCGTGGTCGCCTCCGTCTCCTGCATCTACGGCCTCGGCACCCCGCAGGAGTACGTGGACCGCATGGTCCCCCTCAAGGTCGGCGAGGAGATCGACCGGGACGAGCTGCTGCGCCGCTTCGTGGACATCCAGTACACGCGCAACGACCTGGCGTTCACCCGCGGCACCTTCCGGGTGCGCGGCGACACCATCGAGATCTTCCCGGTCTACGAGGAGCTGGCCGTCCGCATCGAGATGTTCGGCGACGAGATCGAGGCCCTCTCCACGCTGCATCCGCTGACCGGCGAGATCATCAGCGACGACGAGCAGCTGTACGTCTTCCCGGCCTCCCACTACGTCGCGGGACCCGAGCGCCTGGAGCGGGCCGCCAACGACATCGAGAAGGAACTGGGCGAGCGCCTGGCCGAACTGGAGAAGCAGGGCAAGCTCCTGGAGGCCCAGCGGCTGCGGATGCGCACCACGTACGACCTGGAGATGCTCCGCCAGATCGGCTCCTGCTCCGGCGTCGAGAACTACTCGATGCACTTCGACGGCCGCCTCCCCGGCTCCCCGCCGAACACCCTGCTCGACTACTTCCCGGACGACTTCCTGCTCGTCATCGACGAGTCCCATGTCACCGTCCCGCAGATCGGCGCCATGTACGAGGGCGACGCCTCCCGCAAGCGCACCCTCGTCGACCACGGCTTCCGCCTGCCCTCCGCCCTCGACAACCGGCCCCTGAAATGGGAGGAGTTCCAGGAGCGCATCGGGCAGACCGTCTACCTGTCGGCGACACCCGGCAAGTACGAGCTCTCCCGCGGGGACGGCGTCGTCGAGCAGATCATTCGTCCCACCGGCCTCATCGACCCGGAGGTCGTCGTCAAGCCCACCGAGGGCCAGATCGACGACCTGGTGCACGAGATCCGTCTCCGGGTGGAGAAGGACGAGCGCGTCCTGGTCACCACGCTCACCAAGAAGATGGCCGAGGACCTCACGGACTACTTCCTGGAACTGGGCATCCACGTGCGCTATCTGCACAGCGACGTCGACACCCTGCGCCGCATCGAGCTGCTGCGCGAACTGCGCGCCGGCGAGTTCGACGTGCTGGTCGGCATCAACCTCCTGCGGGAGGGCCTCGACCTGCCCGAGGTGTCCCTGGTGGCGATCCTCGATGCCGACAAGGAGGGCTTCCTGCGCTCCGGCACCTCGCTGATCCAGACCATCGGCCGAGCCGCGCGCAATGTCTCCGGCCAGGTCCACATGTACGCCGACAAGATCACCCCGGGTATGGAGCGGGCCATCGAGGAGACCAACCGCCGCCGCGAGAAGCAGGTCGCCTACAACACGGCGAACGGCATCGACCCGCAGCCGCTCCGCAAGAAGATCAACGACATCGTCGCCCAGATCGCCCGCGAGGAGGTCGACACCGAGCAGCTGCTCGGCAGCGGCTACCGCGCGAAGAAGGACGGCCGGGGCACCAAGGCCCCGGTGCCGTCGCTCGGCGACAAGGCGGCCAAGGGAGCGAAATCCGCCAAGTCCGCCAAGGGGAAGGCCAAGGAGACGGTTCCGACTGACCGCCCCGCGGCCCAACTCGCCGAACAGATCGAGGAGATGACGGAGCGCATGCGGGCCGCCGCCGCCGATCTCCAGTTCGAGGTTGCCGCCCGGCTGCGTGACGAGGTCTCCGAGATGAAGAAGGAACTGCGTCAGATGAAGGAGGCGGGTCTGGCCTGACGGCCCGGCCCGGACGGATGCTGTGCCAGGGCTCCGCACGCGCTGTGTTGCAAGACCGACACAAATTGCGGGCCTGGGTACGGCACTGTCAGTGCCCTTGCGTAGGGTTTTGGACAACCGCGGGCGCCGCGGCAACAGGGGACAGTTCGAGAGGGGAATCAGCGCGTGACCGTCAACATGACCAAGGGTCAGGCCATCAGTCTGCAGAAGAGCGACGGCGGCAGCCTGACCGCGGTGCGCATGGGTCTCGGCTGGCAGGCGGCCCCCCGGCGCGGCCTGTTCGGCTCCCGCACCCGCGAGATCGACCTCGACGCCTCCGCCGTGCTCTTCGCGGACAAGCAGCCGGTCGACGTCGTCTTCTTCCGCCACCTGGTGAGCGACGACGGCTCGGTCCGCCACACCGGTGACAACCTGGTCGGCGGTGTCGGTCAGGGCGGCGACGACGAGGCGATCCTCGTCGACCTCGCGCGCGTCCCGGTCCACATCGACCAGATCGTCTTCACCGTGAACTCCTTCACGGGCCAGACGTTCCAGGAGGTGCAGAACGCGTTCTGCCGTCTGGTCGACGAGACCAACGGCCAGGAACTGGCGCGCTACACGCTCGCCGGCGGCGGCGCCTACACCGCCCAGATCATGGCCAAGGTGCACCGGGTCGGCACGGGCTGGAACATGACGGCCCTCGGCACCCCGGCCAACGGCCGTACCTTCCAGGACCTGATGCCGGCGATCCTGCCGGCGCTCTGAGGCGGCCGGGCGCACGCCACTCGACAACACCACACGCGACACAGGGGGACGACAGGCGATGACGGCCGAGCTGGTGCGGGGGCAGAACCACCCGCTCTCCCAGACCCGCCTCGAGATCAGGGTCTCGGCCGCCACGCCGATCGTGGCCGCGGCGACACTCAGCGACGAGAGCGGCAGGGCGCAGAGCGTCGAGTGGGTCGCCCACCCGGGCGCGCCCACTCTGCCGGGCCTGGAGGTCTCCCGGCAGGCCGCCGCGGACCACCGCCTCGCGGTGGACCTGGACGCCGTGTCCGCGGCCGTGCACCGCGTCAGCGTCCTGCTCGCCCTGCCCCTGGGTGTCGGCGGGCCGGTCTGCTTCGGCTCGGCCGCCGTCCCCTTCGTCGCGGTCACCGGCCTCGACGGCACCGAGGTCGCCAGCTACACGATCACCGGTCTGGACGCCGAGTCGGCCGTGGTCGCGCTGGAGCTGTACCGCCGTCAGGGCGCCTGGAAGGTGCGGGCCGTCGGCCAGGGCTACGCGGGCGGTCTCGCGGAGCTGCTCACCGACCAGGGCCTGCCGCAGGCGCATCAGCTCGCGACCGCCATCAACGAGGCCGTCGTCGAGGGCCTGGCCCGCTCGGTACCGGCCCCTCCGCCGCGCACCCCCGAGGGTGACCGCTCCCGGCAGACGGCCACCTCGGCCCTCGGCCCGGACCAGAGCGGCTCGCCGTTCGGCACCCAGGGCGCCTCAGGTCCGTACGCGGGCGCGCAGGGCGCCACCAGCCCCTACGGCGGTTCCCAGAGCCCGCAGGGCCCCGCGGGCCCGGACGGCGCCACCTCGGCCGCGGACCCGTCCGCCACCCAGCCGACGTCACCGGCCGCGCCCACCTCCGGCGGCCCGATCGACTACAGCCATCCGCGCCGGCAGAACGCGGCCCCGCCGCCGCCCCCGCCCACCGCACCCCCGGCCCAGCCGGGGCAGCCCGCCAGGCCCGTCGCCGGGGACGCGACCGGCTGGTCCATGGAGGAGCGGCTCTACAACCAGGTCTGGGGCATGTTCGAGGACCTGGCGCGCACCACGGCCGCCTACCGCAGCGCGGTGGACTTCGCCGACACGCGTCTGGAGAAGGAGCTGGACCAGGTCCTGTCCGACCCGCGCAGCCGTATCGGCGGCCAGGGCGACGCCGCGCGGGAGACCGCCCAGGCCAAGCACGTTCAGCTCGTCGACCAGGCCCGCGAGGCCCTGGAGCGCGACCTCGCCCAGCTCACGGCCGAGGTCGACGTCGTCGAACCGGCGCTGCCCGTGGCGTACGCCCGCTGGGACAACCCGGCCTGGCACGCCTACCGGGTGCCCATGGAGATGCCCATGGCGCTGCGCCTCGGGGACCTCCAGCTGCCCGAGAGCGATCCGCTGCGCATCCCGATGCTGGTCCGGCTCCCGCTCGAACGCGGTCTGTGGATCGACAGCGGGCGTACGGCCGCGTCCGACGGGTCGTTCGCGGACTCCCACGAGTTGCGGCACCTCGCCATGGAGTCGGCCGTGGCGCACACCGCCCGGCTGCTGGCCGTGCATCCGGCGGACGAGTTCACCGTCCATGTCATCGACCCGGCCGGTTCCGGCGCGCAGGCGCTCGCGCCGCTGGTGCGGACCGGCGTGCTCGCGGCCCCGCCCGCCGCCGGCGCCGCCGGTGTGGCGGACGTCCTGGCGCGGCTCACCCAGCGCGTCGACCTGGTGCAGATGGCGGTGCGCGGCGGCGCGGCCGACGCGCTCCCGCCCGGCTTCGACATCTCCCAGCAGCTCCTGGTCGTCAACGACTTCCCGCACGGCTTCGACGACCGCGCGGTGAACCAGCTGCGCTATCTCGCGGACGAGGGCCCGGCCGTCGGCGTCCACCTGATGATGGTGGCCGACCGGGAGGACTCCAGCGCCTACGGGCCGTTGCTCGACCCGCTGTGGCGCGGCCTGCTGCGGCTGACGCCGGTGCCCGACGACCACCTCGCCGACCCCTGGGTGGGGCACGCCTGGACGTTCGAACCGGCGCTCGTGCCGCCCGGCAGCCAGGTGCTCCAGCAGGTGCTCGCCCAGGTGGCCGCGGCCCGCGCCAAGTACAGGTAAAGCGCCCTGACCAGGTAATTTGATCCACCCTTTGCCAATCTCTTTACTGTTCCTTGGTGATTGGGGTATTGTCTTCCGTGCGGAGGGGAGTACTCCCTGACTGCGGCGTTCCCGTCAATACGGATCAGGCCAGATCCCGGGACGTCGGCCCATCACATGTGGGTGGAAGAGACCTCCGGCAGCGACGACGCTGACTTATGCCGTTACGTACTGCCGGAGGCGCAGTGGATGTTTCCCTGACCCTGTGGGTCCTGACCATCGTGGGCCTTGCCGCCCTGATCGCGGTCGACTTCTTCATCGGCCGCAAGCCGCACGACGTGTCCATCAAGGAAGCGGGCATCTGGACGGTCGTCTGGATCGCCCTGGCCGGGCTCTTCGGTCTCGGTTTGCTCGTCTTCGGCGGCGGCCAGCCCGCCGGCGAGTTCTTCGCGGGCTTCATCACCGAGAAGTCGCTGAGCGTCGACAACCTCTTCGTCTTCGTCCTGATCATGGCGAAGTTCGCGGTCCCGTCGCAGTACCAGCAGCGGGTCCTGCTCGTCGGCGTCCTCATAGCCCTGGTCCTGCGAGCGATCTTCATCGCCGCGGGCGCCGCGATCCTCGCCAACTTCGCCTGGGTCTTCTACCTCTTCGGCGCCTTCCTGATCTGGACCGCCTGGAAGCTCATCCAGGAGGCCCGGGCCGACGAGGAGGACGAGGAGTTCGAGGAGAACAAGCTGCTCAAGGCCGCCGAGCGCAGGTTCGGTGTCGCCGACCGCTACCACGGCACCAAGCTGTGGATCGAGCAGAACGGCAAGCGGGTCATGACCCCGATGCTGGTCGTGATGCTCGCGATCGGCACCACCGATGTGCTCTTCGCCCTCGACTCGATCCCCGCGATCTTCGGCCTCACGCAGGACCCGTACATCGTCTTCACGGCCAACGCGTTCGCCCTCATGGGCCTGAGGCAGCTGTACTTCCTCATCGGCGGCCTGCTGAAGAAGCTGGTCCACCTCAGCTACGGTCTGTCGGTCATCCTGGGCTTCATCGGCGTCAAGCTGGTGCTGCACGCCCTGCACGAGTCGGGCGTCCATGTCCCGGAGATCAGCATCCCCGTCTCCCTCGGCGTGATCTGCGCCGTGCTGATCGTGACCACGATCACCAGCCTGCGCGCCTCGAAGAAGCAGGCGGCGGCCGAGGCGGCGCAGTCCGCGAGTGAAGGCGCTCCGAAGGACAGCATCGGGGCCTGACCACGGACGACGTAGGAACAACCACCCCCGGGAGCGGTGCGCGGCTGATTGCCGGGCGCCGCTCCCGGTGCTTCCTTGGGTGCGGGGCGTTTCCAGCGCGGAACGCCACGACAGGGTGGAGGCAGTCGTGGGTGCATCGACGAAGTTCGTGCAGATCATCGAGTTCGAGACCGACCGCATCGAGGAGATGCGGGCCCTGGCCGACGACACGGACCAGCGGCTCTCGGACCGCTCCGGCGGCCCCTCGTACCGACTGGTCCTGAAGGACCGCAATCAGCCGAACCGCTACCTCGTACTCGTCGAGTTCGCCTCCTACGAGGAGGCCATGCGCAACAGCGAGGACCCCGAGACGAGCAAGTTCGCCGAGCAGATGGCCGTCCTCTGCACCAGGCCGCCGGTCTTCACCGACTGCGACGTCGAGGACACGACCACCTTCGGGTAACAGCCGCACGGCCGGAGTGCGAAGGCCATACGGCTCTGCGACGATCGCTCCCATGATCGCTCGGCTCAGGTCGCTCACCACCCGGTGGACGTCCCTCGTGCCGGTGCTCGCGGTCGTCCTGCTGGCTCTGACCTGGGGCCGAGACCTGCCAGGAGTGGTCGTCGCGCTGGCGACGCTGGTCCTCGCCGGAGCCGTACTGGCCGCCGTGCACCACGCGGAGGTCGTCGCCCACCGGGTCGGCGAACCCTTCGGCTCTCTCGTCCTCGCGATCGCCGTGACGATCATCGAGGTCGCCCTGATCGTCACCCTGATGGTGGACGGCGGCGACAAGACCTCGACGCTGGCACGGGACACAGTCTTCGCCGCCGTGATGATCACCTGCAACGGCATCGTCGGCCTGTGCCTCCTGGTCGCCTCCCTGCGCCACGGCACGGCGATCTTCAACCCCGAAGGCACCGGCGCCGCCCTGGCCACGGTCGCGACCCTGGCCACGCTCAGCCTGGTCCTGCCGACCTTCACGACCACCAAACCCGGCCCGGAGTTCTCCACCGTCCAGCTCACCTTCGCCGCGGTGTCCTCGCTGATCCTGTACGGACTGTTCGTGGCGACCCAGACCGTCCGGCACCGCGACTACTTCCTGCCGATCACCCGGGAGGGCGAGGTCATCACCGCGGACAGCCACGCCGACGCCCCGTCCGCCCGGACCGCCCAGGTCAGCCTCGGACTGCTCGGCCTGGCCCTGATCGGCGTGGTCGGCCTCGCCAAGGGGGTCTCGCCCACGATCGAGGACGGCGTGGAGGCGGCCGGCCTGCACCAGGCTGTCGTCGGCGTGGTCATCGCGCTCCTCGTGCTGCTCCCCGAGACGATCGCCGCCCTGCGCTCCGCCCGCCGCGACCGCGTACAGACCAGCCTCAACCTCGCCCTCGGCTCCGCGATGGCCAGCATCGGCCTGACCGTCCCCGCCGTCGCCCTGGCCTCCGTCTGGCTCTCCGGCCCGCTCGTCCTCGGCCTCGGCCCCACGCACATGGTCCTGCTCGCGCTCACCGTCGTGGTCAGCTCCCTGACGGTGGTGCCCGGACGGGCCACACCGTTGCAGGGCGGCGTCCACCTCGTGCTGTTCGCGGCGTACCTGGAGCTGGCGATCAACCCTTAGCGGCCGAAGAACAATCCACGACCTTTGGTGATCACTTCCCGGCCGTCGGCGATCATTCCCCGGCGTCGGACGGTCACTCCCCGGCGGTCGCCGGTCCCTCCATGACCGGCCGCACGGCCACCACCGGCACCGGTCGCGTCTCCGGCAGCAGGGCGAAACACCCCAGGCTGAGCAACGCGATCACGGTCAGGTACACGCCCACGCCCCACGGGACCCGCCCCGACTGCTCCGCGAGCGCCGTCGCCACGATCGGCGTGAGCGCGCCCCCGAGAACACCACCGAGGTTGTAGCCGACCGACGCGCCCGTGCAGCGCACCCGCGGCTCGTACAGCTCCGGCAGATAGGCCGCGATCACACCGAACATGGTGACGAACGAGATCAGCGCTCCGATCAGGCCCAGGAACATCGGCAGCGGCGCGCCCGTCGACAACAGCGCGACCATCGGGCACATCCACAGCGCCGCCGCAGCGCATCCGGCGAGGCACATCGGCCGCCGTCCGTAGCGGTCGCCGAGCATCGCCGCCACGGGTGTCAGCGCGCCCTTCACCACCACCGCGGACATGATGCAGGCCAGCATGACGGTCCGGCTCACCCCGAGCCGCTCGGTCGCGTACGCCAGGGACCAGGTCGTCACGGTGTAGAAGACGGCGTACCCGACCGCCAGCGCGCCGGCGGTCAGCAGGACCAGCCGCCAGTGGTCGCGCACGACCTCGGCGAGCGGCACGCGCGCGTGGTCGCCGATCTCCAGGAACCGCGGGCTCTCGGGGAGCGACGACCTGAGCCACAGCCCGAGCACGGCCAGCACCCCGGCCGCCCAGAACGGCACCCGCCACCCCCACTGCGCGAACTGCGCCTCGGTCAGCGTCGCCGACAGGACCAGCACCACCCCGTTGGCGAGCACGAAGCCCACCGCGGGCCCGACCTGGGGGAAGCTCGACCACAGCCCGCGCCGCCCGGCCGGCGCGTGCTCGACGGTGAGCAGCACCGCGCCGCCCCACTCCCCGCCGAGCCCCAGGCCCTGAAGGAAGCGCAGCGCGAGCAGCAGCAGGGGAGCGGCCGCCCCGATCGTGTCGTACGTCGGCACACAGCCGACGGCGACCGTCGACGCGCCGGTCAGCAGCAGGGAGACGACGAGGACCGGTCGGCGTCCGTGCCGGTCCCCGATGTGCCCGAAGAGCATCGACCCCAGCGGCCGCGCCACGAAGCCCACGCCGAACGTCCCGAACGCGGCCAGCGTTCCCGCCAGCGGCGAGAACGTCGGGAAGAACAGCGGCCCGAGGATCAGCGCGGCCGCGGTCCCGTAGACGAAGAAGTCATAGAACTCGATGGCCGTCCCGGCGAGGGAGGCGGCCGCGAGCCGCGGCATGGAGGGCGCCTTTACGGTGCGTACGTCGTGCATGCAGCGTCAACTACCCACGGTGACAGCCGGTTACGGGGGGCGCGCGGAGTGACGGGCGGGGTCAGTAGGTGACCGTGATGCGCCGCGCGGGGCCGTCGACGCGGACCGTCCCGCCGTACGGGATGACGAACTGCGGGTCCGTGTGGCCGAAGTCCACGTCGAAGACGGCCAGCGTGTCGGGGGCGTACTGCGCCAGCGCGCGCTCCACCGCCGCGCGCTGCTCGACGGCGTACCGGGCGGCCTCCTCCGGGCTGTTGGGGTGCTCGAAGGACCAGGTCTTGGCACGGCCCATCAGCAGCGCCGGGAAGCGCCGCAGCAGCCCGCGCTCACCCATGTTGCGCAGGATCCGGTAGACCTCCGTGGCGCTCGGCAGCTCCTCCGAGGTCTCCAGGAACAGCACGCCGCCGTCGTACACCGACGGGTCGCGCGCGATCTCGCGGTCGGCCATCAGCAGCCAGGAGAGGATCTCCAGGTTGCCGCCCCAACTGCGGCCCTCCACCACGCGGTCGGCGCCCCGCCAGGTCCAGCCGCCGCCCGGCCGGGTCTCCGGCTCCGCCTCGAAGGTCGCCGGGTCGGCCCAGTCGCGGTCGACGTCGTTCCAGTGCTCCACGGGCCGCAGTTCGTAGGGGCCCGAGGTGAACAGCGCGGCCCGCAGGGAGTGGGCGGTGAGCCGGTCCATGGCCACGGGCCGCCCGAGCTGGATCATCACGCTCGCGCCGTGGTAGCCGACGATCCCCGTGGTGTGGAGGAAGGCGAGCAGGTTGGTGTTGTCGCTCGTCCCGAAGAACGGCTTGGGGTGGGCCCGGATCAACTCCCGGTCCAGCAGCGGCAGCACGGTGATCTGGTCCTCGCCGCCGATCGACGCGATGACCGCCTTGACGTCCGGGTCGGCGAACGCCGCGTGGATGTCGTCCGCCCGCGCCTCGGGAGTCGCTCCCATCCTGCGCGTCGTCGGGTACTCGACGGGCTCCAGGCCGAAGTCCTTGCGCAGCCGTCGCAGACCGAGTTCGAACGGGTGCGGGAAGAGCCCGGGCAGGCCCGAGGAGGGCGAGAGGACGGCTATGCGGTCGCCGGGTGACGGCTTGGGCGGGTACACGGGCGTGGTCATGCCCGGAGGGTACGGGCTCTCGCCCCGCGGTTTCACCGTGATAAACCGGGTCCGAGCAGCGGTCCCGGACGGGCCGCCCCGACGGACCGGAGGAACCGTGCCCCGCACCCTGGCCAACGCCCCGATCATGATCCTGAACGGCCCCAACCTGAACCTCCTGGGCCAGCGGCAGCCGGAGATCTACGGGTCCGACACACTCGCCGACGTCGAGGCGATGTGCGTGAAGGCGGCGGCCGCGCACGGCGGCACGGTGGACTTCCGGCAGTCCAACCACGAGGGCCAACTGGTCGACTGGATCCACGAGGCACGCCTGAACCACTGCGGCATCGTGATCAACCCCGGCGCCTACTCGCACACCTCGGTCGCGATCCTGGACGCCCTCAACACCTGCGACGGCCTGCCGGTCGTCGAGGTCCACATCTCCAACATCCACCGGCGCGAGTCCTTCCGGCACCACTCCTACGTCTCCCTGCGCGCCGACGGGGTCATCGCGGGCTGCGGGGTGCAGGGGTACGTGTTCGGCGTGGAGCGGGTGGCGGCGCTGGCGGGCGCGGCCCAGGCCGACGCGTAAGCACCGGCCTCCAGGCGAACGCCCCTTACACCGCTCTCTGTACGTCGGGTTACAGACGCCCGGCCTCCACGATCCGCCGCAGGAAGCGCCGCGTGCGCTCCTGCCGCGGATCACCGAAGACCTGCTCGGCGGTGCCGCGCTCCAGCACGACCCCTCCGTCCAGAAAACAGACCTGGTCGGCGACCTCGCGCGCGAAGCCCATTTCGTGCGTGGCCAGCACCATGGTCATCCCGTCGTCCTTCAGGTCGCGCACGACGTTCAGGACCTCGCCCACCAGCTCCGGGTCGAGGGCCGCGGTGATCTCGTCGAGCAGCAGCAGCCGGGGACGTACGGCGAGGGCGCGCACGATCGCCACACGCTGCTGCTGGCCGCCGCTCAGCCGGTCGGGATACTCGCCGCCCTTCCCGCCGAGTCCGAGCCGCTCCAGCAGCTCCCTGGCCCGCCCCTCGGCCTCCGCACGGGCGACACCGTGCACCCGGCGCGGCGCGAGCGTGATGTTGTCCAGCACGGTCATGTGCGGGAACAGGTTGTACGCCTGGAAGACCACGCCGATACGGCGCCGTACCGCGTCCTGGTCCACACGCGGGTCGGTGATCTCCTCGGCGTCCAGCCAGATCGCGCCGTCGTCGATGTCCTCCAGGAGGTTGGCGCAGCGCAGCAGCGTGGACTTGCCGGAGCCGGAGGCGCCGATCAGCGCGGTCACGGTGTGCGGGGCGACCTCCAGGTCGACGTCCCGCAGCACGACCGAGCCGCCGAAGGTCTTGCGGACGGACTCCATCCGCAGCACCGGCGCGTCGCTCATGTCGTTCCTCCTTGCGCCCGCTGACGGTCCATCCGGGCCGTCACCCAGTCCGTGAAGCGGGTCATCGGAATGGTCAGCGCGACGAAGACCAGCCCCGCCACGATGTACGGCGTGTAGTTCAGGCTGCGGCCCACGATGATGTCCGCCGCGCGGACGGCGTCGATCGCGCCGCCGATCGACACCAGGCCGGTGTCCTTCTGGAGGGACACCAGGTCGTTCAGCAGCGGCGGCACCTGGCGGCGCACGGCCTGGGGCAGCACCACGTACCGCAGCGCCTGCCGGTTGGACAGGCCCAGGGAGCGGGCCGCGGCGCGCTGCGAGGGGTGCACGGACTCGATGCCGGCGCGGAACACCTCGGCGACGTACGCCGAGTACGTCAGAGTCAGCGCCGTACCGCCCAGCAGGACCGGATCCACCGTCACGCCCTGGAGCCGCAGCGCCGGGACGCCCAGCACCACGATCATCAGGTTGATGATCAGCGGCAGCCCCCGGAAGAAGTCCGTGTAGGCCGCCGCGAGCACCCGCAGCGGGAAGAAGACGGGACCGCGCAGGGTGCGGGCCACGGCGATCAGCATGCCGAGGACCAGCACGGCGGCGCCGCAGATCAGCAGCAGCCGGACGTTCAGCCAGAGCCCCTCCAGGACCTTGGGGAACGCCTCGCGCGCGTACTGCCCGTTGAAGAACGTCTCCTTGGTGCGCGGCCAGCCGGGCGCACCGACCACGACCAGGTAGAGGACGACTGCCGTGACCAGCGTCGAGAGCGCGGCGATCGCCGTCGCGCGGCGCGCCCGCGTGCGCTTGTAGCGCTCGCGCTCCAGCCGCCGCCGCGACGGCACGTACGCGTCACCGGGGCCGGCTCCGGACGCGTCGCCCTTGTCGTCCGCGCCTTCGTGGCCCGACTCCTCCTTGGTGAGGGTCACTTGAGTACCGGGGCGTCGACGGCGTCGGAGAGCCACTGCTGCTCGATCTTCGCCAGGGTGCCGTTCTCGCGGAGGGTGTCCACGGCGTCCGTCACGCACGGGGTGAGCGCGCTGCCCTTGTCGAGGACGAGTCCGAACTGCTCCGGCGCAGCGCCCTGGTTCTCGAACTGGCCGACGATCGTCGCGTCGGTCACCTCGGCCGCGGTGATGTAGAAGGCGGTCGGCAGATCGACCACGACGGCGTCGACCTGACCGTTCTTCAGCGCGGACTTGGCTTGGTCGTTCTTGGCGTAGACAGCCGCGTTCTGCGTCGGCTTCACCACGTCGTCGATGTAGTCGAGGCTCGTCGTGCCGACCTGGGCGCCCAGCTTGAGGCCCTTGAGGTCCGCGGCGCTCGTCGCCTTCGCGGCCTTCGAGTCCTTCAACGCGATGACGGCCTGGCGCACGTCGTAGTAGCCGGACGAGAAGTCGACGGCCTTCTTGCGCTCGTCGCTGATCGACACCTGGTTGATGTCGAAGTCGAAGGTCTTCTCCCCCGGCGCGAAGGCCTTGTTGAACGGCTCGCTCTGCCAGACGACGGCGCTCTTGTCGTACCCGAGCTGCTCCGCCACGGCGTACGCGACAGCCGACTCGAAGCCCTCGCCGTTGGACGGCTTGTCGTCCTTGAACCACGGCTCGTACGCGGGCTGGTCGGTGGCGATCGTCAGCTTGCCGGCGGTCTCGGTGGCCAACTCGCCCTTGGCGCAGGCCGTTCCGGCCGACGCGGAGGACGGGGCGGACGCGTCGGCCTCGGGCTGCGGAGCGCAGCCGACCGCGGTCGCGAGGAGGGCGACGGTGGCGCCGGCGACGGCGCGGCGCAGAACACGGGGGGCGAGGTGCATGGCGGGAGAGTGGCAGCGAAATCCCTGTTTGTCGAGGTCACACCATCAGGTGTCCGCATAGTGGGAGCGGGTGTTGCAGTCTCGTGAACAGGGGCGAGAAGTCTTGCCTGGGCCGCCGGCCGAGGGCGGGGATCGAAGACCGGCGGCCCATTCCGCGCCGGAGCCGTCATCCCGCGCGGGGCTGCCACCAGTTGACCGCGCAACCAGGTGTGTGGGGAGCGCGCGCGAGGGGCCGGAGTGTGCGCGCGATTCACACGGGGCGCGCGTTGGGCAACGCGCGCCCCCTGTGTGTCGGCAAGGCGCGCCCCCTGTACGGAGAAACACCCCGGCCGTGCGGAGACCTCACCACCCGCGCGCGTGCCACTCCGGAAGGTGCGGCCGCTCCGCGCCCAGCGTGGTGTCGTCGCCGTGCCCCGGGTAGACCCAGGTCTCGTCCGGCAGCGCGCCGAAGATCTTCGTCTCGACGTCGTGGAGCAGACTGGCGAACGCCTCGGGGTCCTTCCACGTGTTGCCCACGCCGCCCGGGAAGAGGCAGTCGCCGGTGAACACGTGCGGGTGCCCGTGCGGGTCGTCGTAGATGAGCGCGATCGAGCCCGGCGTGTGTCCGACCAGATGGCGCGCGGTCAGCTCCACGTTGCCCACCCGGATCACGTCGCCGTCGTCGACCGGCACGTCGGTCGCCACGGGGATGCCCGCCGCGTCCTCCCGGCCGGCGTACGTCCGCGCGCCCGTGGCCGCCACGACCTCGGCCAGCGCCTGCCAGTGGTCGCCATGCTGGTGCGTGGTGACCACGGACGCGATGCCGTCGTCGCCGATCATGCCGAGCAGTGCCCCGGCGTCGTTGGCCGCGTCGATCAGCAGCTGCTCGTCCGTGGCCCGGCAGCGCAGCAGGTAGGCGTTGTTGTTCATCGGGCCGACCGCGATCTTGGTGATCATCAGGTCCTTGAGCTCGTGCACGTCCGCAGGGCCGCCGACGGTCACCTCTCCGCTGTACGTCATGACGGCCAGCCTATAGCGGTGGAAGGGCCGGGAGCGGCCCGCCGACGACGATCAGGCCGGATCCGTCCCGGCGCCCGGCGAGCCACCCCAGGAGGTCGGCGGGGGAGCCCGTGACGGTCACCTCGGGACCCTCGGACGAGCGGCCGGTGTGCCACACGCGCGTGCCGTCCGTCAGACGGGTCGGTGCCACCTCGGGATGCCCGGTGAACCGCTCCGCGAGGAACGCGGTCTCCCGCTCGGTGAACTCCGCCGGCAGGTCCTCCAGCTCGTAGCCGATCCCGAGGTCCACATGGTGCAGCTCGACCTCCACCCAGCGTCGGAACGGCACCCGGGCCGCGGTGTCGGTGATGCCGTTGCGCAGCTCCACCGTGCGGGACCAGTCGGCGGGCACGGCCCCCGCGCGCTGGAAGCGGGCCGCGCTCTCCCGGACGTCCGTGAGCTGGACCTCCAGGGGGCGCGGGGCGTCCCGCTCGATGTCGGCGTCCCGGACGTGCGGGTCGGCGTACATGGGACGGCCCTCGAGGACGTTCACGAGGGCGTCCGCGTTGCGGGCGATGTGGGCGAGGACGTGGCCGCGGCTCCAGCCGGGCAGACGTGACGGCTCGGCCACCGACGCGTCGTCCGCTTTCGCGACTGCGGTGAGCAGTCGCTCGGTCGCGTCACGTACAGACACCAGGTCATGAGCGTGATCAATCATGGTGCTGACCCTAGTCCTGCCACACCTTCGGGTGAAGGTGGCGGACCGCGGCCCAAAATCGAATGCACGTGCTATATGGTCGGTGACGGCGTCGGGCATGCTGGATGTCCGGGGATTGTTGTCAACCAATGAATCCGACCGGCGTTGTCAGTGGCTCCCCCTAGTCTGAGAAAGACGGGGGCCCCGCCCCTGTCACTTCTCTCAAGAAAGGTGCGGACCGGCGTGGCCGACCGTCTCATCGTCCGTGGCGCGCGCGAGCACAACCTCAAGAATGTCTCGCTCGATCTGCCGCGCGACTCGCTCATCGTCTTCACGGGCCTGTCGGGGTCGGGCAAGTCCTCGCTGGCCTTCGACACGATCTTCGCCGAGGGGCAGCGGCGCTACGTGGAGTCGCTCTCCTCGTACGCCCGCCAGTTCCTCGGCCAGATGGACAAGCCGGATGTCGACTTCATCGAGGGCCTCTCCCCGGCCGTCTCGATCGACCAGAAGTCGACCTCGCGCAACCCGCGCTCGACGGTCGGCACCATCACCGAGGTCTACGACTACCTGCGTCTGCTCTTCGCGCGCATCGGCAAGCCGCACTGTCCCGAGTGCCGCCGCCCGATCACGCGCCAGTCGCCGCAGGCCATCGTCGACCGGGTCCTGGAGCTTCCCGAGGGCAGCCGCTTCCAGGTGCTGTCGCCGCTCGTGCGCGAGCGCAAGGGCGAGTTCGTCGACCTGTTCGCCGACCTCCAGACCAAGGGCTACTCCCGCGCGCGGGTGGACGGCGAGACCGTCCAGCTCTCCAACCCGCCCACCCTGAAGAAGCAGGAGAAGCACACCATCGAGGTGGTCGTCGACCGCCTCACGGTGAAGGAGTCCGCCAAGCGCCGGCTCACCGACTCCGTGGAGACCGCCCTCGGCCTGTCCGGCGGCATGGTCGTGCTCGACTTCGTCGACCTCCCCGAGGACGACCCCGAGCGCGAGCGCATGTACTCCGAGCACCTGTACTGCCCGTACGACGACCTGTCCTTCGAGGAGCTGGAGCCCCGCTCCTTCTCCTTCAACTCGCCCTTCGGCGCCTGCCCCGAGTGCACCGGCATCGGCACGCGCATGGAGGTCGACCCCGAGCTGATCGTCCCGGACGAGGACAAGTCGCTCGACGAGGGCGCCATCCACCCCTGGTCCCACGGCCACACCAAGGACTACTTCGGCCGGCTCATCGGCGCCCTCGCGGAGGCACTGGGATTTAGGACGGACATCCCCTTCGCCGGCCTGCCGCAGCGCGCCAAGAAGGCCCTGCTGCACGGCCACAAGACGCAGATCGAGGTCCGCTACCGCAACCGGTACGGCCGCGAGCGGGTCTACACGACCCCCTTCGAGGGCGCCGTCCCGTTCGTGAAGCGCCGGCACAGCGAGGCCGAGAGCGACGCCAGCCGCGAGCGCTTCGAGGGCTACATGCGCGAGGTGCCCTGCCCCACCTGCGAGGGCACGCGCCTGAAGCCGATCGTCCTCGCGGTCACGATCATGGACAAGTCCATCGCCGAGGTCGCCGCGATGTCCATCAGCGACTGCGCGGACTTCCTGGGCGAGCTGAAGCTCACCGCCCGCGACAAGAAGATCGCCGAGCGGGTGCTCAAGGAGGTCAACGAGCGGCTGCGGTTCCTGGTCGACGTCGGCCTGGACTACCTCTCCCTCAACCGCGCGTCCGGCACGCTCTCCGGCGGCGAGGCCCAGCGCATCCGCCTGGCCACCCAGATCGGCTCCGGCCTCGTCGGCGTCCTGTACGTCCTCGACGAGCCGTCCATCGGCCTGCACCAGCGCGACAACCACCGGCTGATCGAGACCCTGGTCCGGCTGCGGGACATGGGCAACACGCTCATCGTCGTCGAGCACGACGAGGACACCATCAAGGTCGCCGACTGGGTCGTCGACATCGGCCCCGGCGCGGGCGAGCACGGCGGCAAGGTCGTACACAGCGGCTCCCTGAAGGAACTGCTCGCCAACACCGAGTCGCAGACCGGCCAGTACCTGTCCGGCAAGAAGTCCATCCCGTTGCCCGACATCCGGCGCCCGCTCGACCCGTCCCGCCGGCTCACGGTGCACGGCGCCCGCGAGAACAACCTCCAGGACATCGACGTGTCCTTCCCGCTGGGCGTGTTCACTGCGGTCACGGGCGTGTCCGGCTCCGGCAAGTCCACGCTGGTCAACGACATCCTGTACACGCACCTGGCGCGCGAGCTGAACGGCGCGCGGAGCGTGCCCGGGCGGCACACGCGCGTGGACGGCGACGACCTCGTCGACAAGGTCGTGCACGTCGACCAGTCGCCCATCGGCCGCACCCCCCGCTCCAACCCGGCCACGTACACCGGCGTCTTCGACCATGTCCGCAAGCTGTTCGCCGAGACCACCGAGGCGAAGGTCCGCGGCTACCTGCCCGGCCGCTTCTCCTTCAACGTCAAGGGCGGCCGCTGCGAGAACTGCGCGGGCGACGGCACGATCAAGATCGAGATGAACTTCCTCCCGGACGTCTACGTCCCGTGCGAGGTCTGCCACGGTGCCCGCTACAACCGGGAGACCCTGGAGGTCCACTACAAGGGCAAGTCCATCGCCGATGTGCTGAACATGCCGATCGAGGAGGCCACGGAGTTCTTCGAGGCCGTCCCCGCGATCGCCCGCCACCTCAACACCCTCAAGGACGTCGGCCTCGGCTACGTCCGGCTCGGCCAGTCCGCGACCACCCTCTCCGGCGGTGAGGCCCAGCGCGTGAAGCTCGCCAGCGAGCTCCAGCGCCGCTCCACCGGCCGCACGGTCTACGTCCTGGACGAGCCGACCACGGGTCTGCACTTCGAGGACATCAGCAAGCTGCTGACGGTCCTCGCCGGCCTGGTCGACAAGGGCAACACGGTCATCGTCATCGAGCACAACCTCGACGTGATCAAGACCGCCGACTGGATCGTCGACATGGGTCCCGAGGGCGGCGCGGGCGGCGGTCTCGTGGTCGCCGAGGGCACGCCGGAGGAGGTCGCCGGGGTCTCGACCAGCCACACCGGCAAGTTCCTGCGGGAGATCCTCGACGCCGACCGGATCAGCGACGCGGCGCCGGTGAAGGCCCCGCGCAGGACGCCGGCGAAGAAGACGGTCGCGGCCCGGACGGCGGCGAAGAAGACGGCGACCGCCAAGACGACCACCGCCAACAACACGGCGACCGGCAAGGCCGCGGGTGCGACGGCGAAGGCCACGCCGGCCAAGAAGACGACCCGGGGCCGCAAGGCCACCTGACCGTCCGCGGCACAGGCTGCCGGACACGCTCGGAAAACAAACGGCGCCCCGTGGGAACTCCCCGCGGGGCGCCGTCCGTTGTCAGATCAGCCGCCGCGATTCCGTGGCCCGCCGAACGGCAGGCCGACCGAACCTTGACAACAGCACAGGAGAAGCAGGCGCAGAAGTCGGCCCGACGGCCGCTACAGATCGGCGAGTTCGGCCGCGTACGGCGGTTCCGCCCCCGCGCGGGAGCAGGTGATCGCCGCCGCGCGCGCGGCGAACCGCAGCAGGCCCTCCCAGTCGGCGGGCCCCATGTCCTCGACCGCCCCCGGGGACAGCGCGTCCCGCACCGAAAGACCGTGCAGCAGAGCGGCGTTGACCGTATCGCCGGCGCCGATGGTGTCCACGACGTCCACCTCCTCGCCCGGCATCACATGGACACCCCCGCCCCGCGTGAACGCGGTCAGCCCGTCGCCGCCCTGGGTGATCACCACGGCGGAGGGACCGGCGGACAGCCACTCCTGCGGGGAACCCCCCAGCCACTCCGCGTCCTCCTGGGACAGCTTCAGCAGGGACACCGAGGGCAGCCAGCCCTTGAAGCGCGCCCGGTAGGCGTCGGCGTCGGGGATCAGCCCGGGCCGGATGTTCGGGTCGAGAGCGGTGAACAGTCCCTGCGCCGCCGCGGTCCGCATCAGCTCCTCGTACGCGCTCGCGCCCGGCTCCAGGACCAGCGAGCAGGTACCGAAGGACACCGCGCGGGTGCCGGCCGGCAGCGCGGGCGGGGCCGTGAACAGCCGGTCGGCGCTGCCGTCGACGTAGAAGGAGTAGGCGGCCGAGCCGTTGCCGTCCACGGTGGCGACCGCGAGGGTGGTCGGTTCGGGGCCGCGCCGCACCGCGGACACGTCCACGCCCGCCGCACGCAGCCCGTCGAGCAGGGCCTCACCGAAGGCGTCGGACGAGATACGGGAGCAGAAGGCCGTGGGGGAGCCGAGGCGGCCGAGGGCGACGGCCGTGTTGTAGGGCCCGCCGCCCAGCGTGGGCCGCAGGGGAGCGAGGGCACCCGAGCCCTGCGGTACCAGGTCGATCAGGGCCTCACCGGCGACGACGATCACGGGGTGGTTCCTTTCGCGGACAGCGTGGACGGAGTGGCGGACGCCGTGGTGGAGGTGGCGGACGCGGAGGGGCCTGCCGGGCAGCCGCAGGAGGCGCGGTGGACGAAGGAGCAGGGGAGCCGCACGGTCCGGGCCGGCCGGTCCGGCGCGGCGAGACGGTCGAGGAGCAGCCGGACGGCGTGGGCGCCGATCTCCCGGCCGGGCTGGGCGATCGCGGTGAGACGGGGCGAGAACAGGTCCGCCCAGGCGAAGTCGTCGAAGCAGCACAGCGCGATGTCCTCGGGCACCGACAGACCGCGCTCACGCAGGGCGCGCAACGCGCCGATGGTCATCGCGTTGTTGGCTGTGACGATCGCGGTGGGCGGGACGGCCAGGGACAGCAGGGCCGCGGTGGCCCGTTCCGCGCCGGCCGACTCGGAGTCTCCGTGCACCAGGAGACGCTCGTCCTCGGGGAGCCCGGCGGCGGCGAGTCCCCGCCCGTAGCCGGTGACGCGCTCCTCGGTGGTGCTCAGACCGGGCAGCCCCGCGACCAGGGCGATACGGCGGTGGCCGAGGGCGGCGAGATGGGTCACCAGGTCGGCCGTCGGTGCGGTGTTCTCGGCACAGACCTGGTCGAAGCGAGTAGTGCCGTCCGCCGGGGTGTCCACGAGCCGGTCGAGAAAGACCGTGGGGACGGAGTGCCGGGTGAGGTAGGAGAGCAGCCCGCGCGGGTCGGCGGAGGGAGCGACGATCATGCCGTCCACCCGGCGTTCGTGGAGGAGCTGGACGACCTTGCGCTCGTGCTCGGGGTCGTCGTGCGGGTCGGCGATCAGCAGGCTGTGACCCGCCTCCAGGGCACCGGCCTCGACGCCCTGGAGGATCTCCGTGAAGTACGGGTTGCCGACCGTCGGCACGGCGAGCCCGATGGAGCGGGTGCGGGAGGTCACCAGGGAGCGGGCGAGGGTGTTGGGCGTGTAGCCGAGCGCGTCCATGGCGTCGAGGACGGCCCGGCGGGTGTCGGGCAGTACCGGGCGGGTGTCGTTCAGTACGTGGGACACGGTGGCCACGGACACGCCCGCGTGCCGGGCGACGTCGGCCATGGTCGTCATCGCGTCCCTCCCTCGGGCGGCCCGCCGGAAACGGAAACCTGGCCCGGAAGCTCCGGAACCTGGCCAGGAAGCTATCGCATCCGACGGCACGCGTAAACGCTTGCGCAAGCGTTTACGCGCACCGCCGGGCTGCCCCAGGTCCGGCCGGACCAGCCGGACCAGCCGGACCAGCGGGACGCAGGGTCACCCCGAGACGCGCACACCCCCGCGCGCAGGCGCCGAGGCAGGTCAGGGACGACGCCCCGTCACTCCCAATCCCACCCGATGCCCACCATCCCCGACCGCACCCGGGGCTCGACAAGGTGGACCGAGCGGTGGTGGTCGCTGAGGGGGAGTTCCTGGCGGCCGCCACGGGGGGCGGCCGGTGAGTGCTGGGTGAAGCGGTGGCAGCGCAGGGGCAGCGCGCCTGCGTCGAAGCGGATCTGGAGGGCGTACTGGCCGCCCGCCGCGCCGAAGCCGCGGACGTACTCACAGGAGGCGCCGGCGGTGCCGTCCTCGACGGCGTAACGGAACAGGAAGGTGTCGCCGGCCCGCAGCCGGGTGTCGAAGAGCAGCTCGGCCACGAGGACCCCGGTGCCGTGGTGCCGGCGGATCCGGCCCGCGCGGCAGTTCTCCAGGGCGTGCACGGTCATCCGTCCGGGTGCGCAGCCGGGGTCGCCGTGGTGGACGGCCACGAAGCGGTCGACGCCGTCGCGGTGGGCGCGCACGATGTGCTGGGACTCGCGCCCCAGCAGCTCGCGACGGGCGCCGATCCGGACCCGCTCGTGGTGGCCCAGGGTGTGCAGTCCGTCGTCGGGAGGGCACTCCAGTTCGGCGTGCAGCCGTTCGAGGGCGTCGGTGGCCTCCAGGAGCGAGCGGTAGGAGCGGCTCGCAGGCTGCCCGGGAGTGTCCCCGTCCGGCGCGGCGGTGTCCGCGAGCAGCCGGATCAGGGACTCGTCCGGCAGGTGCAGGATCTCCTCCAGCGCGCGGACGGCGCGCAGCGACTCGGGGCGCTGGGGCCGCCGGGCGCCCTGCTGCCAGTAACTCAGGCTCGTGACACCGACTTTGACCCCGTGACGTGACAGATGGTGCTGGACACGCTGGAGGGGCAGTCCACGGGCGGCGATCGCGGCACGCAGCGCGACATGGAACGGTCCGCCCCGCAGGACCGTGTCCAGTTCCGCGACGACGACATCGTCGGCGGCGTCCGCGTGCTGTGTGGCGTGCGGCATGCAGGGGCCTCTCTGTGAATGCTCGCGACGGCTGGTCGGACCGTCGCGTGGTTGTCGGGGCCTCCCCGGTGACGCCGGGCCTCCTTCACATCCGAACGGCGTCGTTCATGGCCCCGAGCTCCCCCGCATTGAAGCGTGTTGACCAAGTCCCGACAACACCTGATGCCCGAGTGGCACATGCGCTCGGCCGGTGTGCCAGGCTCGCCCCCGTGAGGGAGATCTGGACGCTCCGGGAGGGCTCGGCGCCCGTGACGGCCGAGGGCGTCGCAGGCCTGCTGCGGGAGCGGATCTCGGCCGGCAGCCGGGAAACGTGGCTGGCCGGCTCCACGGGCCGCCTGCTGGCCGTGGTGAGCAACACCGAGCGCGCCATGGTGATGCTGCTCGACGGCGAGGGCGATCCGGGGGCGCACGCCGTGGACCCCGGCGCCGAGGGCGACAGCGGAGGCTACGTCCTCGCGAACGGGCAGTGCGACTCCTACCCGGACGCGGACACCGTGCCGCTCGCCGAGGCCCTGCGCATCGTGGGCCGGATCCTCGCCACCGGGGCCCCGCCCGCCGACGCCGCATGGTCGGTCGACCGGTGAGCCCCGAGGCGGGCGCGATCCGGATCCCTGTTCCGAATCCGCCGGCCCGAATCCGCCGGCCCGGGTCCCCGGCCCGAGTCTGCGATCGGGGTCCGCGATCGGGGTGCCCGCCCCAGGTTGTCCACAGGGCGACGGACACCCCCGACGGTTGTCCACAGGCCCGCCGGAGTGTCACTCCGCGCCAGTAGGGTGTGAGACATGGCCGACCCCTCCAGCTACCGCCCCAAGCCGGGACAGATCCCGGACTCCCCCGGGGTGTACCGATTCCGCGACGAGCACCGCCGGGTGATCTACGTCGGAAAGGCGAAGAGCCTGCGCCAGCGCCTGGCGAACTACTTCCAGGACCTGGCGGGCCTGCACCCGCGCACCCGCTCGATGGTCACCACCGCCGCGTCCGTGGAGTGGACGGTCGTGTCCACGGAGGTCGAGGCGCTCCAGCTGGAGTACTCCTGGATCAAGGAGTACGACCCCCGGTTCAACGTGAAGTACCGCGACGACAAGAGCTACCCGTACCTCGCGGTGACGATGAACGAGGAGTTCCCGCGCGTCCAGGTGATGCGCGGCCACAAGAAGAAGGGCGTCCGCTACTTCGGGCCGTACGCGCACGCGTGGGCGATCCGCGACACCGTCGACCTCCTGCTGCGCGTCTTCCCGGTCCGCACCTGCTCCGCCGGCGTGTTCAAGAACGCCTCCCGCACCGCCCGTCCCTGCCTCCTCGGCTACATCGGCAAGTGCTCGGCGCCCTGTGTCGGCCGGATCCCGGCCGAGGAGCACCGCGAACTGGCGGACGAGTTCTGCGACTTCATGACGGGCCGCACCGGCACCTACCTCCGCCGTCTGGAGAAGCAGATGATGGAGGCGGCCGAGGAGATGGAGTACGAGCGGGCCGCCCGTCTGCGCGACGACATCGAGGCCCTGAAGAAGGCCATGGAGAAGAACGCGGTCGTGCTCGCCGACGCGACCGACGCCGACCTGATCGCGGTCGCGGAGGACGAGCTGGAGGCGGCCGTCCAGATCTTCCACGTCCGCGGCGGCCGGGTGCGCGGCCAGCGCGGCTGGGTTACCGACAAGGTCGAGGAGATCACCACCGGCGCCCTCGTCGAACACGCACTCCAGCAGCTCTACGGCGAGGAGACCGGGGACGCCGTGCCGAAGGAGGTTCTCGTCCCCGCCCTGCCCGACCCGGTGGAGCCCGTCCAGGAGTGGCTCACCGGCCGCCGCGGCTCCGGGGTGTCGCTGCGTGTCCCGCAGCGCGGCGACAAGCGGGCCCTGATGGAGACCGTGGAGCGCAACGCGCAGCAGGCCCTCGTCCTGCACAAGACCAAGCGGGCCTCCGACCTCACCACCCGCTCGCGCGCCCTGGAGGAGATCGCCGACGCCCTCGACCTGGACAGCGCGCCCCTGCGGATCGAGTGCTACGACATCTCCCACCTCCAGGGCGACGACGTCGTGGCCTCCATGGTCGTCTTCGAGGACGGCCTGGCCCGCAAGAGCGAGTACCGCCGCTTCCAGATCAGGGGCTTCGAGGGCCAGGACGACGTCCGCTCCATGCACGAGGTGATCACCCGCCGGTTCAGGCGCTACCTCGCCGAGAAGGAGCGCACGGGGGAGTGGGTGGACGAGGAGCCGGACGGCGACCTCGGCAGGGACCTCAAGGACGACGACGGCCGCCCCAAGCGCTTCGCCTACCCGCCCCAGCTCGTCGTCGTCGACGGCGGGCAGCCCCAGGTCGCGGCCGCCCGGCGCGCCCTGGACGAGCTGGGCATCGACGACATCGCGGTCTGCGGCCTCGCCAAGCGCCTGGAGGAGGTCTGGCTGCCGCACGACGACGACCCGGTCGTCCTGCCCCGCTCCAGCGAGGGCCTCTACCTCCTCCAGCGCGTCCGCGACGAGGCGCACCGCTTCGCGATCACCTACCAGCGCACCAAGCGGGCCAAGCGCTTCCGGGCCGGCCCGCTGGACGACGTACCGGGTCTCGGCGAGACCCGCAAGCAGGCTCTGATCAAGCACTTCGGCTCCGTGAAGAAGCTGCGGGCCGCGACGATCGACCAGATCTGCGAGGTCCCCGGCATAGGCCGCAAGACGGCCGAGACGATCGCCGTGGCCCTCGCCCAGGCGGCACCGCCCGCCCCCGCCGTGAACACGGCGACCGGAGAGATCATTGATGACGAGGAACCCGACACGACGGCGGGTTCCCCCGGAGAGCCCGTCCCGGCGGGCGCTCCGGAAGAACGACGGGGGCAGGAGACATGAGCGAGCACGACGCACACCCCAGGGACGAGCGAGATCAGGCGCCCGAGGCGGCAGCCCAGCCGGCGCACAGGGAGACGGGCGAGAATCGCCCCCAGCCCCCCGCAGACCACGGGCCCACGGGCCCCGCAGGCCCCCACGACCCCACGGGGACCGACCCGGCCCCCGACAGCGCCGAGCAGGACGCACGCCACGAAGACGGAGCACAGGTGAGTACGGACAGCACGCCGCCCGGCATCCCCGAGGCGGCCATCCCCGAGCTGGTGATCATCTCCGGCATGTCCGGGGCCGGCCGTTCGACGGCCGCAAAGTGCCTGGAGGACCTCGGCTGGTTCGTGGTCGACAACCTCCCGCCGGCCCTGATCCCCACCATGGTGGAGCTGGGTGCCCGCTCCCAGGGCAACGTGGCGCGGATCGCGGTCGTCGTCGACGTCCGCGGCCGGCGCTTCTTCGACAACCTCCGCGAGTCCCTCGCCGACCTCGAGTCGAAGAACGTCACGCGGCGGATCGTCTTCCTGGAGTCCTCCGACGACGCCCTGGTGCGCCGCTTCGAGAACGTGCGCCGCCCGCACCCCCTCCAGGGCGACGGCCGGATCGTCGACGGCATCGACGCCGAGCGCGAGCTGCTGCGCGAGCTGCGCGGCGACGCCGACCTGGTGATCGACACCTCCAGCCTCAACGTGCACGAACTGCGCGCCAAGATGGACGCCCAGTTCGCCAGCGAGGAGGAGCCCGAGCTGCGGGCCACCGTCATGTCCTTCGGCTTCAAGTACGGCCTCCCGGTCGACGCCGACCTGGTCGTGGACATGCGCTTCCTGCCCAACCCGCACTGGGTCCCGGAGCTGCGCCCCTACACCGGCCTCAACGAGGAGGTCTCGGCGTACATCCTGAACCAGCCCGGCGCGAAGGAGTTCCTCGACCGGTACGCGGAACTCCTCCAGCTGGTTGCCGCGGGCTACCGCCGGGAGGGCAAGCGCTATGTGACCATCGCGGTCGGCTGTACGGGCGGCAAGCACCGTTCGGTCGCGATGTCGGAGAAGCTCGCCGCGCGCCTCGTCGCCGAGGGCGTGGAGACGGTGGTCGTCCACCGGGACATGGGACGGGAATGACAGGACGTACTCCACGGATGGGCCGGCTGCGCAGGGTGGTGCCCGAGGGACGGGCGAGCCGGCCGGTGGAGGCCCGGGGCGCCAGACCGCGCCGCCGCGGCACCCAGCCCAAGGTCGTCGCCCTCGGCGGCGGCATGGGCCTGTCCGCCTCGCTCACCGCGCTGCGCCGGATCACCGGCGATCTCACGGGCGTCGTCACGGTCGCCGACGACGGCGGCTCCAGCGGACGCCTCAGGGACGAGTTGGGCGTGCTGCCGCCCGGTGACCTGCGCAAGGCCCTGGCCGCGCTGTGCGGCGACGACGACTGGGGCCAGACCTGGTCCCGTGTCATCCAGCACCGCTTCCAGTCCCAGGGCGAGATCAACGGCCACGCGGTCGGCAATCTGCTGATCGTCGCCCTGTGGGAGCAGCTCGGCGACCACGTCCAGGCCCTGGACCTGGTCGGCAAGCTGCTGGGCGCGCACGGCCGGGTACTGCCCATGTCCGCCGTACCGCTGGAGCTCCAGGCCCTGGTCAAGGGGCACGACCCGCGGCGGCCGGAGGACGTGGACACCGTCCGGGGCCAGGCCACGGTGGCCCTCACCCCGGGCGAGGTGCAGTCCGTGCACCTCGTGCCGCACGACCCGCCCGCCGTCCCCGAGGCGGTCGCGGCCGTCCTCGACGCGGACTGGGTGGTCCTGGGCCCCGGCTCCTGGTTCTCCTCGGTCATCCCGCACCTGCTCGTGCCCGAACTGCTGGACGCCCTCATGGAGACGAAGGCGCGCCGGGTACTCTCGCTGAACCTCGCGCCGCAACCGGGAGAAACCGAGGGCTTCTCCCCGCAGCGTCATTTGGAGGTTTTGGGACGACACGCCCCTAAACTCGCCCTGGACGTGGTGCTGGCCGACGAGGCCGCCGTGCCCGACCGGGACTCCCTGACCGACGCCGCCAGGCGGTTCGGGGCCGCGGTCGAGCTGGCGACGGTGGCCCGGACGGACGGAACGCCCCGGCACGACCCGGAGCTGCTCGCCGCCGCGTACGACCGTATTTTTCGGATGCATGGAAGGATCGGCCCATGGCGATGACGGCAGCGGTGAAGGACGAGATCTCCCGGCTACCCGTCACCCGGACCTGCTGCAGAAAGGCGGAGGTCTCGGCCATCCTGCGGTTCGCCGGCGGCCTCCACCTGGTGAGCGGTCGCATCGTGATCGAGGCGGAGCTGGACACGGCGATGGCGGCCCGTCGGCTCAAGCGGGACATCCTGGAGATCTTCGGCCACAGCTCGGAGCTGATCGTGATGGCGCCCGGCGGTCTGCGCCGCGGCTCGCGCTACGTCGTCCGGGTGGTCGCCGGCGGTGACCAGCTGGCCCGGCAGACGGGACTGGTCGACGGCCGGGGCCGCCCGATCCGGGGCCTGCCCCCGCAGGTGGTCTCCGGCGCCACCTGCGACGCCGAGGCCGCCTGGCGCGGGGCCTTCCTGGCGCACGGCTCGCTCACCGAGCCCGGCCGCTCCTCCTCGCTGGAGGTGACCTGCCCGGGTCCCGAGGCCGCGCTCGCGCTGGTCGGCGCCGCCCGCCGGCTGTCGATCGCCGCGAAGGCCCGCGAGGTGCGCGGGGTCGACCGGGTCGTCGTCCGCGACGGCGACGCGATCGGCGCGCTGCTCACCCGCCTCGGCGCCCATGAGTCGGTGCTGGCCTGGGAGGAGCGCCGGATGCGCCGCGAGGTGCGCGCCACGGCGAACCGTCTCGCCAACTTCGACGACGCCAACCTGCGCCGCTCCGCCCGCGCCGCCGTCGCCGCCGGAGCCCGCGTCCAGCGCGCCCTGGAGATCCTCGGCGACGAGGTCCCCGAGCACCTCGCGGCCGCCGGTCGGCTGCGCATGGAGCACAAGCAGGCCTCCCTGGAGGAGCTGGGCGCGCTCGCCGACCCGCCGCTCACCAAGGACGCCGTCGCCGGCCGGATCCGCAGGCTGCTGGCGATGGCCGACAAGCGCGCCTCCGACCTCGGCATCCCGGGCACGGAGGCCAACCTCTCCGAGGAGCTGGCCGACAACCTGGTCGGCTGACGAATCATCACCTTGCTGCCGCGGTAGTCCGATTGGGCTACCGCGGCAGTGTTTGTCTCGCCTTGAGGCGCCCTTGACTCGATCATGAACTGTCACGAGCCTGACATCTGTTCGCCAGAAGTGGCGGACCACTGCTAGGGGGGTTCATGAGACACAGAGCGAGATCGATCCTCGCTGTCGGCGCGCTCCTGATCGCCGGAGCCGGCTTCGCACCCATCGCCCAGGCACAGAACGGCGCCCCGGACCCGACGTCCGACGCCGACGAGGTCAAGGTCTTCCGCGCCGAGGTCACCAAGAAGCAGGTACCCCTGCTGCTGGAGGCCGGCCAGGACGGTCACGAACTCAGTGAGCAGGCGCCCGAGAAGGGCACCGCCACCGTCGAGGTCTACCTCACCGACCAGCAGGCCCGGAAGCTGGAGAAGCAGGGGGTCGAGCTCACCGAGCACACCCTCACCGCCAAGGCCGAGAACCGCGTCGAGGCGGCCGCCGACGGGGTGTTCCGCCCGTACAGCGGCAGCGGCGGCCTGAAGGAGGAGATCCTCCGCGTCGGTCAGCAGAATCCGGGGCTCACCAAGGTCGTCTCCATCGGAAAGGCGACCAAGGGCCAGGACATCCTCGCGGTCAAACTGACCAAGAACGCGAAGACCTCCAAGGACGGCTCCAAGCCCTCCGTCCTGTATGTGTCCAACCAGCACGCGCGTGAGTGGATCACCCCGGAGATGACCCGGCGGCTGCTCCACCACTACCTGGACAACTACCGGACCGACCAGCGCGTCAAGAAGATCGTCGACTCCACCGAGCTGTGGTTCGTCCTGTCGGCCAACCCCGACGGCTACGACTACACCTTCGAGAACACCGACAACCGCCTGTGGCGCAAGAACCTGCGGGACGTCAACGGCGACGGCGCGATCTCCACCGGCGACGGCGTCGACCTCAACCGCAACTTCCCCTACAAGTGGGGCTACGACGACGAGGGTTCGTCCCCCAACCCCACCAGCCAGACCTACCGCGGCGCGAGCCCCGGCTCCGAGCCCGAGACCAAGGCGCTCGACGCCTTCGAGAAGCGGATCGGCTTCACGTACGGCATCAACTACCACTCCGCCGCCGAACTCCTCCTCTACGGCGTCGGCTGGCAGGTCGCCACCGAAACCCCGGACGACGTCCTCTACAAGGCGCTCGCCGGTACCCCTGACAACTCCGCGATCTCGGGCTACCACCCGCAGGTCTCCTCGGAGCTGTACACCACCAACGGCGAGGCGGACGGCCACGCGGCGAACGTCAACGGCACCGCGATGTTCACCCCGGAGATGTCGACCTGCCAGACCGTGTCGAACATCGACCCGAACGACGAGTGGAACGCCTCCGACTGCCAGTCGGTCTTCAACTTCCCGGACGACGAGAAGCTGATCCAGGACGAGTTCGCCAAGAACATCCCGTTCGCCCTCTCCGTCGCCGAGTCCGCCGCCCGGCCCGACCAGCCGAAGTCCTCGGTCGGCCTGACCGCCGCCGACTTCACCCCGGCGCCGTTCACCACGTCGTACGGGCGCGGCGCGGACCAGGAGGTCTCCGTCGTCGTACGCAAGGCGGTCCGGGACAAGGAGCTGAAGTACCGCGTCAACGGCGGCCGCACCTACGACCAGGCGCTGAAGCCCTGGAACGGCGGCGAGACCTACGGCGGTGAGGACAACCTCCACTTCGACGAGTACCGGGCCAAGGTGCAGGACGGCGAGCCGGGCGACAAGGTCGAGGTGTGGTTCAGCGGTGAGACCAAGGCCGGCAAGAAGGTCTCCAGCGAGCACTTCACCTACACCGTCGCCGCGCGCCCCAAGGCCGACACCCTCGTGGTCGCCGAGGAGGGCGCGGCCGCCACGCAGGCGCAGGTCTACGTCGACGCGCTGAAGGCGAACGGCCGCAAGGCGATCGTCTGGGACGTCGCCACCCAGGGCGCGCCCGACGCGCTCGGTGTGCTCGGCCACTTCGACACGGTCGTCCACTACACGGGCGCGAGCGTCCCCGGCAACCCGACCCAGCTCGAACTGCGCGCCTTCCTCAACGAGGGCGGCACGCTCCTCGAGGCGGGCGAACTGGCCGGCGGCAACGTCGACCTCGGCGAGGGCACCCCGTCGAACGACTTCAGCCAGTACTACCTGGGCGCCTACTCCCGTACGTCGACCCCCGGCGCCACCGGCTTCACCGGCTCCGGGGAGCTCGGCGGCTTCAGCGGGGCCCTCGGCGCCGCCACCGGCAACCCGCTGGACCGGGCCGGCACCTACGGCGTCACCTCGGACGAGCTGCCGGCCGACCGGTACCCGCAGTTCGCCAGCGCGGGCGCGGGTCAGTTCGCGGGCACCGTCAACCCGTACGGCCCGTACGCGGGTTCGTACATGGCCGCCGCCGTGCACACCGACGACGCCTACAAGCGCCTCACCCGCACCGTCGACCTCACCGGTGTCACCGCCGCCGACCGGCCGGGCCTGCGCACCCAGCTGCTGTGGGACACCGAGCCCGGCTACGACAACGCGCTCGTCGAGATCCACACCGTCGGCGGCGACGACTGGACCACGCTGCCCGAGGCGGGCGGCGCCACCAGCACCGCCGTACCGGAGGAGTGCGGGGCCGGCTTCTACATCGGTGAGCACCCGTGGCTCCAGCACTACCTGACCCTCGGCTCGAACACCTGCTCCGCCACCGGCACCAGCGGCTCCTGGAACGCGCTCACCGGCGCCTCCAGCGGCTGGCAGCAGGTGAACTTCGACCTGAGCGCCTACGCGGGCAAGCAGGTCGAGATCTCGATCGCCTATGTCACCGACCCGGGCTCGGGCGGCCATGGCGTCCTCGCCGACGACGCCTCGCTGGTCGTCGGCGGCACCGCCACCGGGACCGAGGGCTTCGAGACCTCGCTCGGCGCCTGGAAGGCCGGCGGTCCGCCGGCCGGCAGCCCGGCCGTACTGAAGGACTGGACGCGCGCCGGAGTGCTCTTCCAGACCTACGGCGCGGTCACCACCGACGACACCGTGCTGCTCGGCTTCGGCCTGGAGCACGTCACCTCGGCGGCCGACCGCAAAACGCTCATCGGAAAGGCCCTCGCATCACTTGATCAGTGACGCTGAGGTCAACTCCCTTTGACGTTCCGTAGTAAAAACGGGCGTCAGAGGCCTCCGACCAGGGCGGTCCGTACCCCTACTGGCGGGTACGGACCGCCATGCCGTGTATGGGCGAAGTCGATGTCACCACGGGGCCCTCGGAGAGGTAGGGTCAGGGGTGGTCGGGGACATCCCAAATACAGCTCGCCGGCACCGCATGGCCGGCGTACCAACGAGGAGATCGGTTCGTGACGATCCGCGTAGGCATCAACGGCTTTGGCCGCATCGGTCGTAACTACTTCCGCGCGCTGCTGGAGCAGGGTGCTGCCATCGAGATCGTGGCTGTCAACGACCTGGGTGACACCGCCACCACCGCACACCTGCTCAAGTACGACACCATCCTGGGCCGCCTCAAGGCCGAGGTGTCGCACACCGCCGACACGATCACCGTCGACGGCCACACCATCAAGGTTCTCTCCGAGCGCAACCCCGCGGACATCCCGTGGGGCGAGCTGGGCGTCGACATCGTCATCGAGTCGACCGGCATCTTCACGAAGAAGGCCGACGCCGCCAAGCACCTCGCCGGCGGCGCCAAGAAGGTCCTCATCTCGGCTCCGGCCAAGGACGAGGACATCACCATCGTGATGGGCGTCAACCAGGACAAGTACGACCCGGCGAACCACCACGTCATCTCCAACGCCTCCTGCACCACCAACTGTGTGGCGCCGATGGCCAAGGTCCTCGACGAGAACTTCGGCATCGTCAAGGGCCTGATGACGACGGTCCACGCCTACACCAACGACCAGCGCATCCTGGACTTCCCGCACTCGGACCTGCGCCGCGCCCGCGCCGCCGCCGAGAACATCATCCCGACCACGACGGGCGCCGCGAAGGCCACCGCCCTGGTCCTCCCGCAGCTCAAGGGCAAGCTGGACGGCATCGCGATGCGCGTCCCGGTCCCCACCGGCTCGGCCACCGACCTCGTCGTGACGCTGCAGCGCGAGGTCACCAAGGACGAGGTCAACGCCGCGTTCAAGAAGGCTTCCGAGGACGGCGACCTCGCGAACTACCTGGCCTACACCGAGGACCAGATCGTCTCCTCGGACATCGTGAGCGACCCGGCCTCCTGCACCTTCGACGCCTCCCTGACCATGGTCCAGGAGGGCAACACGGTGAAGATCCTCGGCTGGTACGACAACGAGTGGGGCTACTCCAACCGCCTCGTCGACCTGACGGTCTTCGTCGGCGAGCAGCTCTGATCGCCGGATCAGGCACCTCGATGTGACAGCAGGGCTCGGGCAGCGCAAGGACGCGCCGCCCGGGCCCTGCGTCACGTGCAGAACGGCCCTGTCTACGATCACGGAGCATCACCAGCCCTCGGGAGTCCCTTTTCATGAAGACGATCGACGAACTTCTCGCCGCAGGCGTGGCCGGCCAGCGGGTCTTCGTCCGCGCCGACCTCAACGTGCCGCTGGACGGCGCCACCATCACCGACGACGGCCGGATCCGCGCCGTCCTGCCGACCGTCAAGGCCCTCGCGGACGCGGGCGCCAGGGTGGTCGTCGCCTCCCACCTGGGCCGCCCCAAGGGCGCCCCGGACCCGGCGTTCTCCCTCGCCCCCGCCGCCGCCCGGCTCGGTGAGCTGCTCGGCTCCGCCGTCGCCTTCGCCACCGACACGGTCGGAGACTCCGCCCAGGAGACGGTCGCGGGCCTCGCCGACGGCCAGGTCGCCGTCATCGAGAACCTGCGCTTCAACGCGGGCGAGACCGCCAAGGACGACGTCGAGCGCGGCGCCTTCGCCGACGAGCTCGCCCAGCTCGCGGACGTCTACGTCGGCGACGGCTTCGGCGCGGTGCACCGCAAGCACGCCTCGGTCTTCGACCTCCCGGCCCGGCTGCCGCACTACGCCGGCCACCTCATCGCCACCGAGGTCGGCGTCCTGAAGAAGCTCACCCAGGACGTCAAGCGCCCCTATGTCGTCGCGCTCGGCGGCGCCAAGGTCTCCGACAAGCTCGCCGTGATCGACGAACTGCTCGGCAAGGCCGACCGCATCCTCATCGGCGGCGGCATGGCCTACACCTTCCTGAAGGCCAAGGGCCACGAGGTCGGCATCTCCCTGCTCCAGGAGGACCAGGTCCCGGCGGTGCGCGAGTACATGGAGCGTGCGGAGAAGACCGGCGTCGAGCTGGTCCTGCCGGTCGACGTCCTGGTCGCCGGCGAGTTCCCGGACCTGAAGACCAAGGCCCCCGCGAACCCCACCACCGTCGCCGCGGACGCGATCCCCGCCGACCAGGAGGGTCTGGACATCGGTCCCGAGACCCGCAAGCTGTACGCCTCGAAGCTCGCCGACGCCGCCACCGTCTTCTGGAACGGCCCCATGGGCGTCTTCGAGCACCCCGACTACGCCGAGGGCACCAAGGCGGTCGCCCAGGCCCTCCTCGACTCCCCGGCCTTCACGGTCGTCGGCGGTGGCGACTCCGCCGCGGCCGTCCGCCTGCTGGGCTTCGACGAGAACGCATTCGGCCACATCTCGACCGGTGGCGGCGCCTCCCTCGAATACCTCGAGGGCAAGACGCTCCCCGGCCTCGCCGCACTGGAGGACTGACCCTCAATGACCACCCGTACGCCGCTGATGGCGGGCAACTGGAAGATGAACCTCAACCACCTCGAGGCCATCGCCCACACCCAGAAGCTCGCCTTCGCCCTGTCCGACAAGGACTACGAGGCCGTCGAGGTCGCCGTCCTGCCGCCCTTCACCGACCTGCGCTCCGTCCAGACCCTGGTCGAGGGCGACAAGCTCGCCATCAAGTACGGCGCCCAGGACATCTCGGCCCACGAGTCCGGTGCCTACACCGGCGAGATCTCCGGCCCGATGCTGGCCAAGCTGAAGTGCGCCTACGTGGCGGTCGGCCACTCCGAGCGCCGCCAGTACCACGGTGAGACCGACGAACTGGTCAACGCCAAGGTCAAGGCCGCCTTCAAGCACGGCATCACGCCGATCCTGTGCGTCGGCGAGGAGCTGGAGGTCCGCGAGGCGGGCAACCACGTCTCCCACACCCTCGCCCAGGTCGAGGGCGGCCTGAAGGACCTCCCCGCCGAACAGGCCGAGACCGTCGTGATCGCCTACGAGCCGGTGTGGGCCATCGGCACCGGCAAGGTCTGCGGAGCCGGTGACGCGCAGGAGGTCTGCGCCGCCATCCGCGGCAAGATCGCCGAGCTGTACTCGCAGGAACTGGCCGACAAGGTCCGCATCCAGTACGGCGGCTCCGTCAAGGCCGGCAACGTCGCCGAGATCATGTCGCAGGCCGACATCGACGGCGCGCTGGTGGGCGGCGCCTCGCTGGACGCCGACGAGTTCGTCAAGATCGTGCGCTTCCGCGACCAGTGAGTCGGGCCGCGAGTAGGCGGTAAGGCCGATCCGTCGTACCCTTGCGGGGGCACAGCCCAGGTGCTGTGCCCCCGTCGTTATCCGAATCCGAGGAAGTTGGTCCAGCCGTGGTTTTGGGGTTCTCGATCGCCCTGATCGTCTTCAGCCTGCTGCTGATGCTGCTGGTGCTGATGCACAAGGGGAAGGGCGGCGGTCTCTCCGACATGTTCGGTGGCGGCATGCAGTCGTCCGTCGGTGGCTCCTCGGTCGCCGAGCGCAACCTCGACCGCATCACCGTGGTGATCGGTGTGCTCTGGTTCGCGTGCATTGTCGTTCTCGGCATCCTGATGAAGACGAACAGCTGATCAGCGTCTCACAGGCACGCACAATCCGTACGTAAGGCCCCATGTTCGGTACGCGCAGCTGAGCGCGGCCTATCATGGGGCTTGCGTCTAGGTGCGGGAGCTGTAACTCCAATCACTGGACGCGCGTTGGGCCTTACGTAGACTGAGGCGCTCGCAGCGAAGCGAAACGCCGACTCGCTTTGCGGCACCATCACGCAGGGAGTTACGACCGTGGCAAGTGGCAACGCGATCCGAGGAAGCCGGGTCGGGGCGGGGCCGATGGGCGAGGCCGAGCGGGGCGAGTCCGCGCCCCGTCTGCGCATCTCCTTCTGGTGCTCCAACGGGCACGAGACGCAGCCCAGCTTCGCCAGCGACGCGCAGGTTCCCGACACCTGGGACTGTCCGCGCTGCGGCTTCCCGGCCGGACAGGACCGGGACAACCCCCCGGCACCCCCGCGCACCGAGCCCTACAAGACGCACCTCGCCTATGTGCGGGAGCGCCGCAGCGACGCGGACGGCGAGGCGATCCTCGCCGAGGCGCTCGCCAAACTGCGGGGCGAGATCTAGAAATTGAGACCGGCCGGGTGTCCGTGAGGCGCCCGGCCGGACCTTTTCGCCCGTCCCGCTGTTCGTCGCCGCCCGCACCGCCTGTCGCGGCCGGCCTTCGCCCGACCGATTGTCAGTGGTCTCCTCTACGGTTTTCCGTGTGGGTTCACCGTGTACGCGGTGAACCGGCCGACCGGGAGGGGGAGTCGTGGCGGGGGAGGTGCGCACGCCCGCGTGGCGTGGGGGATTCGGGCGGCTGTGGAGTGCCGCCGTGCTGTCCAGCTTCGGTGACGCCCTGCGCGCGGCGGCCCTGCCGCTGCTGGCCGTCGCACTGACCGACGACCCCCTGCTCATCGCCTCGGTCACCGCCTGCGGCTACCTGCCGTGGATCGTCTTCGGACTGCTTGGCGGCGCCGTCGCCGACCGCGTGGACCAGCGGCGCGCCATGGGCGCGGTGGACACCGTACGCGGACTTCTCGTCGCGGGCTTCGCGGTGGCCGTCGCCCTGGGGCACGCCTCGATCGCCCTGCTGATCGTGCTGGCCCTCACCCTGACCACGCTCCAGACGCTGTTCGACAACGCCTCCACGGCCCTGCTGCCCGCCCTGGTCGACCACGCGGCGCTGAGCAGTGCCAACGCCCGCCTGATGACCGGGCAGCGGATCGCCGGCGGACTGGTGGGGGCGCCGGTCGTGCCGCTGCTGATCACCATCGGGGCGGCCGTCCCGTTCGCCGTCGACGCGGTGACCTTCCTGCTGGCGGCCGCACTGGTGGCCTCGCTGCGCACCGCCGCGCCCGAGCGGGAGCCGAGAGCGGCGGGCAGCACCCTGCGCCGCGAGATCGCCGAAGGACTGCGCCACCTGTGGCGGGACGCCCCCCTGCGGGGCCTGTGCGCCGCCACCGCCCTGTGCAACATCGGCATGGGTGCCCAGCTCGCCACGCTGGTCGTCCTGGTGACCGGCTGGCTGGACGCGGGCCCGGCGGGCTACGCGGCGGCGGCCACCGCCGTCACCCTGGGCAACCTCGCCGGGGGACTGGTCAACGGCCGGCTCGTGCAGCGCCTCGGCCCCGTCCGTGCCGTGCTCCTCGCCGGCACGGTGCAGACCGGAGCCCTCGTCGTCATGGGGACCGTGCGCAGCCTGGCCGCCCTGGTCGCCGCCCTCGCCGTCTTCGGGTTCATGGGCATGGTGTGGAACGTCAACACGACGACCCTGATGCAGCGGCGCAGCCCCGCCGAGCTGCTCGGCCGGGTGAGTTCGGCCTTCCGGACGCTGGCCTACGCCGGAGTGCCCCTGGGCGCCCTGGCGGGCGGGGCCGTCGCCGGAGCCTTCGGCCTGAACACCCCGCCCTTGCTCACGGCCGGCTTCTTCGTGCTGGCCGTCGCCGCGCTGATACCCGCGGGCCGCGCGGACGTACCTGTTGTTGCACCGCACGACGGCGTCACAACGGGTCAGGCAGCACGCTGATCAATTAGGTTGGGACCGGCAGCGGGGCAGGTACACAGCAGGACAGGCGCACGAAAGAAGGCTGAAGTCCGACATGAACGCAGACGTCCGTACGAGGCTCAACCAGACGCCCGAGTGGACCGCTCTGGTCAAGCACCGCGAGGAACTCGGCGAGGTGCGGTTGCGAGAGCTGTTCGCCGCCGACCCCGGGCGCGGCAGCGGATACACGATGCGGGTCGGTGACCTGCACATCGACTACTCCAAGCACCTCGTCACCGACGAGACGCTGCGGCTGCTGCGTGAGTTGGCCGCCGCCACCGGCGTCTTCGGCCTCAGGGACGCCATGTTCCGCGGCGAGAAGATCAACACCACCGAGGACCGCGCGGTGCTGCACATCGCCCTGCGCGCCCCGCGCGACGCGGTGATCGAGGTCGACGGGGAGAACGTGGTCCCCGCGGTGCACGCCGTCCTGGACAAGATGGCCGGCTTCGCCGAGCGGGTCCGTTCCGGCGAGTGGACCGGGCACACCGGCAAGCGCATCAAGAACGTGGTCAACATCGGCATCGGCGGCTCCGACCTGGGCCCGGCCATGGCCTACGAGGTGCTGCGCAGCTACACCGACCGCGACCTCACGGTCCGCTTCGTGTCGAACGTGGACGGCGCCGACCTGCACGAGGCCACCCGCGACCTGGACCCGGCCGAGACGCTGTTCATCATCGCGTCGAAGACCTTCACCACCATCGAGACGATCACCAACGCCACCTCCGCCCGCACCTGGCTGCTGGCCGCCCTCGGTGACCAGTCGGCCGTCGCCAAGCACTTCGTGGCGCTGTCGACCAACGCCGAGAAGGTCGCGGACTTCGGTATCGACACGGCCAACATGTTCGAGTTCTGGGACTGGGTCGGCGGCCGCTACTCCTACGACTCGGCCATCGGCCTCTCCCTGATGATCGCCATCGGCCCCGACCGCTTCCGCGAGATGCTCGACGGCTTCCGGACGGTCGACGAGCACTTCAGGACGGCCCCCGCCGAGTCCAACGTCCCGCTGCTGCTGGGTCTGCTGGGCATCTGGTACGGCAACTTCCACGACGCCCAGTCGCACGCGGTGCTGCCCTACAGCCACTATCTGTCCAAGTTCGCCGCCTACCTCCAGCAGCTGGACATGGAGTCCAACGGCAAGTACGTCGGCCGGGACGGCAAGGAGGTCGACTGGCAGACCGGCCCGATCGTCTGGGGCACCCCCGGCACCAACGGGCAGCACGCCTACTACCAGTTGATCCACCAGGGCACGAAGCTGATCCCGGCGGACTTCATCGGCTTCGCCCGGCCGGTCGCCGAGCTGAGCGGTGAACTCGCCGCGCAGCACGACCTGTTGATGGCGAACTTCTTCGCCCAGACGCAGGCCCTGGCCTTCGGCAAGACGCCGGAGGAGGTCCGCGCGGAGGGCGTGCCGGAGGAGCTGGTCGCGCACAAGACGTTCAAGGGCGACCACCCCACGACGACCGTTCTCGCCCGTGAGCTGACCCCGTCGGTCCTCGGCCAGCTCATCGCCCTCTACGAGCACAAGGTGTTCGTGCAGGGCGCGGTGTGGAACATCGACTCCTTCGACCAGTGGGGCGTGGAGCTGGGCAAGGTCCTCGCCAAGCGCGTCGAGCCCGCGCTGACCGAGGGTGCCGAGGTGCCTGGCCTGGACGCCTCCACCAAGGCCCTGGTCGCCACCTACCGGGAACTCCGCAGCCGTAGCTGAGCCGGTTCTTGTAGACTCCCGGGCGATCATGAACACGATCGCTCGGGGGAGCTCAAGGTGACAAGTACACACAGGAGTTGGACCGGCGGGACGCTCAGTGCCCGCTCGTTCCTGAAGCCTCATCACGTGGCGCGGGCGGTGTTCCACCCGACGTGGATCCCGGAGTCGCTGGATCCGACCGTGGACCAGCTCAAGCGGGTCCGGGTCATCGCCGGAGGGGTCGCCGCCCTCGGTGTCTACTCCTTCGTCCAGGGCGGGTTCGCCTTCGAGGAGATGCTGGACAACGCGGCGACCGCCTCCGCCGTCCTGTTCTTCCTTACGCCGTTCACGGTCGGTGTGATGCTCTACGTCTGGCGGCGCGGCGGCACCGTACGGCAGCTGAAGGTGCCGCTCCTCAACTCGCTGAAGCTGCTGCTGCTCTTCATCGGCTCGGTCTTCGCGACCCTGATGCTCTTCTGGAGCAGCGGCTCGTTCGGCCTGCTCCCGCAGATGGTCCTCAGCCTCGCGGGCCTGTGGATGGCCGTCTTCGTGATGGCCGGAGCGTTCCGGCTCACCGGGAACTTCTTCGGCACCGCCGCCGTGCACCGCTGTCTGCCGCCCCTGCTGGCCACGGTGACGACTTGGCTGATGGCCCTCCCCGACCTCATCACGGGCGACCTGCACGGTCTGAGCCTCACCCTGGGCGTCCTCTTCATCCTGGGCGCGCCGGTGACGGTCACGGCGATCTCCCTGCTGGAGACCCGCCGCCTCCAGCAGCGCTACGGCATCCGCCTGACGGCCCACCCGGCCACGCTCCCGCCGCCCCCGCCGCCGGCCCCGTCCATGCCCCCGACGGCACCGCCGACCGTCCCGCCGCAGTATCCGTACTACGGCACCCCGTACCCGCAGGGGGCGGGACAGCCGTACCCGCAGGGACAGCCGTACCCGCAGGGACAGCCGGGCAGCCCGTACCCGCAGGGCAACCCGTACGCCCCGGGCGCGGGGCAGCCGTATCCGCAGGGCAACCCGTACCCGCAGGGTCCCGGCCACCCGTACGGCCCGCCGCCCGGCAACCCGTACGACCCGCGTCCGCCGTACAACCCGCAGAACTTCCAGGGCGGCTGACGGGCGGCGCCGGTGCTCGGCCGCGTCCTGCGGTCAGGCCACGGCGCTCAGCGTGTCCGCCAGCCGTCGCCGGGCGGCGCGCGCCGCGGGCAGGGCGGCGAGCGCGGCCGCTCCCAGCACCGCCGCCGCAGCGAACAGCGCCAGCAGGACCGGGGACGGGCCCGCCGCGATCCCGGCACCGATACCGCTCGACCTGCCCTGCGCGTCGATCAGCCAGTGCGCCAGGGGTGCTCCCAGCAGGGTGGCGACCAGGACCGCGGCCAAGGCGGTGCCGCCGGTGGCGGTCACGGTGATCGCGGTGATCTGACGCGGGGACAGACCGATGGCCTTGAGGGCGAGCAGGTCCCGCTCGCTCTCGCGCACGGTGCCGCCGATCGCCGTCAGCAGCTCGATGAGCCCGATGAGGGCGAGGACGACGATCAGTCCGACGACGACCGCGCGCAGCGCCGAGAGCCCGTCGGCCGGGTTGGTCACGGTGTGCACGTCCAGGTGCCCCTGCCCGGCGGTGGTCAGCCGGTCGGTGACCTTGCCGGGGTCGGCGTCCGGGTGCAGCCGTACCTGGTAGAGGGTGGGGGCCAGCCTCGGGTCGTTCTCGCGGAGGGTGTCGAGCGAGGTGGAGATGACCCGGCCGGCGTTCTCCGGTTCGATGCTGCGGCCCACGATGTGCAGGATCTGCGGCTGGTCGCCCACCGTCATGCGCACCCAGTCGCCGACCCGCACGTCCAGCAGGTCGAGGAGACCCTGTCCGGCCACCGCCTCGTCCTTCTCGCGGGCGGCGCGGCCCTCAGCCAGCGTGTACGGGTACGGGTCGTCGTGGACGCCGAGGCCGCGCAGGGCGATCGTGGCCGTCTGGCCGGGGACCAGCGCCGCCACCTCGACGCCGGGATAGGCGGCGGCGACCTGCGGGTCGCGTTCCAGGAGGGCACGGGTGTCCCGGTCGCTCAGCCCGGCGTCCGCGTGGACGGTCAGCGCCGTCGGCAGTCCGATCCGCTCGGGGCTGCGGTGGAAACGGTCGATGGTGGTCCAGGCGCTCATCGCGACCACGATCAGCAGCAGCGGCAGTGCGAGCCGGGTGATCGTGGCGAGCGAGCGCAGCCGCCGGGTCCACGTCTGGTGCCAGCCCAGCACGAGTGCGGGCGGCACCCGTGCCGCGAGCGCCCACCGCGCCGCACCGGACAGCTGCCCGGCCGGACCAAGAGGCCGAGGAGGACGAGGAGGGTGAGGAAGGTGAGGAGGGTGAGGGCGCGAGGCGGGCCGCGGTTCGAGGACGTCACGCGCCCCGTCCGGTGTCCGGTCGGCGGGCCGAGGCGCGTGCCGCGGCCGGACGATCCGGCGCACCGCGCCCCTCAGCAGTCCTCCCCGGGTGTCCGCCGCGGGACGGGGCACCGGTACCGGAGGCACGCGCCCCGCCCGCCAGGCCGCGAGCCCGGTGGTCGCCCCGATGAACAGCACGGCGGCCACCGGCACCGCGAACAGCGCCGATGTGTGCCCGGGCAGCCCCTGCCACACGCCGACCGCGTCGCCGAGCCGGCCCGGGATCCGGCTCCCCAGCAGCTGGGCGAGTGTCGCCGCGGCCGCGGCGCCCAGCACGGCGTACGCGATGTGCTGGAACAGGAAGACGCGGACGACCTGGCCGGGCGTGAAACCGATCGCCTTCAGGACGGAGATGTCCCGCAGATGGCCGCGGATGCGGGTGCCGATCGCCCCGTGCACGGCGAGCCCGGCCGCCACCAGCGCGCCGAGCCCGAACAGCCCCAGCACCTGTCCCAGCAGCCGGTTGTCGCCCTGTGCCTCGGCACGCGCCTGCTGCCAGGTGGAGACCTCGCCGACCGTGCCCGCGCCCAGCACGGTGACGGCCCGCTGCACGGCGTAGTCGGTGTCGTCGGGGTCCGTCAGGCGCAGACCGATCACCTGGCCGCCCGGGTTCCGTACGGCGGACGGCAGCGCCCACACCAGGCCCGGCTCCTCGCCCGGCCGGTAGCGCGGCTCGGCGCTGTCGGCCACGCCCAGGACGGTCAGCGACCGGGAGGCGCCGGGCAGGGTGAGGGTGTCGCCGGGCCCGGCCAGCAGGGCGCGGGCGAGCCGGCTCTCCAGGACCACTCCGTCGGGGGTGGCGGGGTCCAGCCAGTGCCCGGAGGTGATCAGCGGCCGGCCGACGGCGGGCCGTTCGGCGGTGCCGCGCAGTTCGACGGAGGCACGGGCGCCGCGGGAGGCGAGGGTGGTGGAAGCGGTGGGGTAGGGGCCGGCGACGGACTCGACGCCGTCCAGCCCGGTCAGCTTCCCCGCGGGGGCGGACGGGTCGGTGTGGAGCCACACGTGGGCGCCGCGCGCCTGGGTGAAGACGCGCTGCCAGGGGTTGGTGGCGTACCCGAAGAGCGCCGTGGCCAGCAGCAGCGAGGCGACGATGCCGGCGGTGGCGAGCACCAGGAACAGCGCCTCGCCGCGGTGCGTGCGCAGATCGGAGTGGGCCCAGCGCAGGGTGGCTCGCACGCGCCTCAGCCTCTCTGCCCGCGCGGAGCGCGACCGCCACCGGCCGGCCCGCCGGGCACCCGCATGTCGGTCACCCGCATGTCAGTCCCTCAGCTCCAGCACCCCGGATATCCCGGCGCGGCGCGAGGGCGTGGTGCCGTCCAGTTCCGCGTCGTCGGCGATCCGGCCGTCGAAGAAGCTGATCACCCGGTCCGCGGCGCTCGCCAGCCGGGCGTCATGGGTGACCAGCACGATCGTCTGGCCACGCCGGTGGAAGCGGGACAGCAGCCGCATCACCTCACGGGTGCCCTTGCTGTCCAGGCTGCCCGCGGGCTCGTCGGCCAGCAGCAGCGGCGGGTGGTTGACCAGCGCGCGGGCCAGCGCGACCCGCTGCTGCTCGCCGCCGGACAGCTCGCCCGGCATGCTCCGCTCCTTGCCCGCCAGCCCCAGTTCGGCCAGCAGCTCCTCGCGCTCGGCCCGCGCCCGCCGCGGCGCCGTCCCGGCGAGCAGGGCGGGCAGCTCCACATTGTCGGCGACGGACAGGTTCGACACCAGGTTGAAGAACTGGAAGACGATCCCGATGCGCTTCCTGCGCTCCACGGCCCAGCGCGCCTCGCTGTAGCCGTCCGTGCACCGGCCGTCCAGCCAGACACTCCCACTGTCCGGCCGCTGCAACCCGCCCAGCAGGTGCAGGAGTGTCGACTTGCCGGCCCCGGACGGACCGGTGACGGCGACGAACTCGCCCTGCCGTACGCACAGGTCGACCCCGCGTACGGCGTGCGCCGGGGCGCCCTCGCCGTAGTGCGTCTTGACCAGGCCCTCGGCACGCAGCAGCACAGGCCGGTCCTCGGCGCGCGGCACCGGAGCCTCGCCGGCGCGGGGCGCGGAGGCGGGACGGTCGCTCACTCCAGCTCCTCCAGCTCTTGCAGCTCTTCCAACTCTTCCTGGCACCGTTCCAGCCAGTCGAGGTCGGCCTGGAGGTGCAGCATCGCGCCCTCGATCAGCAGGTGGGCGATGCGGTTGTCCCGGTTCTCGGCGGCGGCCAGCTTCGACAGATCGCGCATGGTGGTGAGGTACTGGCGCCGCTGCTTGTTGATGAGGGAGATCTGGTCGGCGAGACCGGTCCGCGGAGCGAGAGCCAGTTTCATGAAGAACTCGTCCCGCACCCGTGGCTCGTCCTCGGGCTCCTCGAACCAGGTGCGCAGCGCCGCCCGCCCGGTGTCGGTGAGGTGGTAGACCTTTTTGTTGGGCCGGCTGGACTGCTCGACGTCCTCGCCCTCGATCAGTCCCGACTTCTCGAGGCGGCCGAGGGTCACATAGATCTGGCCGACGTTCGGCTGAGGGTACGCGGAGCCCAGCATCTGCTCAAGGTCCTGCTTGAGCTCGTAGCCGTGGGCCGGGCCGCGTGCCAGCAGGGCCAGGAGGGGCAGCCGCACTCGTGCTCTCCTCCTCGCATCCTGGGTAATGTGCCGCGGGCCCTAGTATCGCGCATACCTAACAGGTATACATGGCCTCTGACTCCGGGCGACGACGCCCGGCGCCGGTGTACAAGGGTGTACAAGGAGGAACCTATGCGGTGGATACACGCCGCGGGTAGGGGCCTCCTCGTCCTGGTCGTGGTCATGACCGGTTACCTCGCCTCGGGCGCCCGTGCCGACGAGGGCCCGGCATCCGGCCGCGGGCCGCTGACCCTGGCCACCGCCGGCGACCTCACCGGCTATCTCGGCCCCCTGCTCGAGGGCTGGAACCGTACGCACCCCGGCGAGCGGGTCACTCTCGTCGAGCTGCCGGACTCCGCCGACGAGACCCACGCGCAGATGATCACCGACCTGCGCGCCGACGGCGGCCGCTTCGACCTCCTCAACATCGACGTCAGCTGGACCTCGGAGTTCGCCGCGGCGGGCTGGATCAGACCGCTGCCGCGCGACCGTTTCCCGCTGGGGACCTTCCTGCCGCCGGTCGTCGACACGGCGACCTACGACGGCCGGCTGTACGCCGTCCCGTACGTCACCAACGCCGGACTGCTCCTGTACCGCAAGGACGTCCTCGCCCGGGAGGGCGTCCCGCCGCCGCGCACCTGGGCCGAGCTGGAGCGGGCCGCGAGGACCATCGCGCCGAAGTACGGACTGGACGGCTACGCGGGCCAGTTCCTGCCGTACGAGGGCCTCACCGTGAACGCGGCGGAGGCCGTGTACTCGGCGGGCGGCACGATCCTCGGCGACGAGGGCGAACGCGTCACCGTGAACTCCACGGCGGCCCGCGAGGGCATCGAGTTCCTCGCCCGCGGGGTGCGCGAGGGCTGGATCCCGAAGCGGGCGCTCACCTACAAGGAGGAGGAGTCCAAGCAGGCCTTCCAGGACGGCCGGCTGCTCTTCCTGCGCAACTGGCCGTACGCCTACGCCGTCGCGTCGGCCGAGGGCTCACCCGTCGCCGGCCGGATCGGCGCCGTACCGCTGCCGGGCCCCGACGGGCCGGGAACGAGCGTGCTCGGCGGCTCCAACCTGGCCGTCAGCACCCATGCGCGGCACCCCGACTCCGCCGCGCGTCTGATCGCGTACCTGACCAGCGCGCCCGTCCAGCGCCAGGTGCTCACCCGCGGCGCGCTGCCACCCGTGCGCGCCGCGCTGTACGAGGATCCCGCGCTGGTGCGGGAGTTCCCGTACCTGCCGACCCTGCGCGCCAGCGTGCTCTCGGCCGCGCCGCGCCCCAAGAGCCCGTGCTACGACCAGGTCAGTCTGGTCGTGCAGGCGGTCGTGCGGGACGCGATGGCCGGGCACCAGACGTCCGCCACGGCGGTGCGCCGACTGGCGCGAGAACTCGACGTCCTCGCCGACTGCTGAACCCCTTCCTAGTTACTTGTTAGGTAACGCCAGGGTCTCTTCTTGACTCTCTTTCGCCCGATAAGTCCCGATATCACAGGGCAACTCTCCGGTAGCTTCCGTTCTGTTCATTGACACCCTCGCGACACGCCTACCTAACATGCATGCATAACGGTTGCCCTCCGCAGAGACAGGTCAATGGGTTGAACAGGCATCACTGGTGGCGCGACGCGGTGATCTACCAGGTCTACGTCCGCAGCTTCCTGGACAGCACCGGCGACGGCGTCGGCGATCTCGCCGGGGTCAGGGCCGGGCTGCCGTACCTGAAGAAGCTGGGTGTCGACGGGATCTGGCTGAGCCCCTTCTACCCCTCGCCGCAGCACGACCACGGCTACGACGTGGCCGACTACCGCGACGTCGACCCGCTCTTCGGCGACCTCGCCGAGTTCGACCTGCTGATGGCGGCCGCCCGGCGGCTCGGCGTCAAGGTGCTCCTGGACATCGTCCCCAACCACTGCTCCAGCGAGCACCCGTGGTTCCGCGAGGCGCTGGCCGCCGAACCCGGCAGCGCCGCCCGCGCCCGCTTCCACTTCGCCGACGGGCGCGGCCCCGAAGGCGCCGAGCCGCCCAACAACTGGCACGCCATGTTCGGCGGACCGGCCTGGAGCCGGGTGACCGAGGCGGACGGCCGGCCCGGCCAGTGGTACCTGCACATGTTCACGCCCCAGCAGCCCGACTGGAACTGGCGCACCCCCGAGGTCGCCGACGAGTTCGAGCGCACCCTGCGCTTCTGGCTCGACCGGGGCGTCGACGGCTTCCGCATCGACGTGGCAGCCGGCCTCTTCAAGCACCCGGAGCTGCCCGACTCCCCGGACCCCGAGGCCGACGCCCGCACCCGCGACTCCGTCAACCCGCTCGCCTGGAACCAGCCCGAGGTGCACGACGTGTGGCGGCACTGGCGGTCGGTGTGCGAGGAGTACACGGCCCGCGACGGCCGCGACCGGCTCCTGGCGGCGAGGTGTCCGTGCCCACGGCCCGCGAGCACGCCCGGTACGTCCGGGCGGACGAGCTGCACCAGGCCTTCTTCTTCGACCTGCTCGGCGCCCCCTGGGACCCCGACGCCTTCCGCAAGGTCATCTCCGAGGCGATGCAGGACATCGCCGGCACGGGCTCGACGGTCACCTGGGTCCTCAACAACCATGACCAGGTCCGCACCGTCACCCGCTACGGCGAACCCGCCACCGAGGGCAGCGGCCTCGGCGCCGCCCGCGCCCGCGCCGCCGCGCTGCTGATGCTGGCGCTCCCCGGAGCCGCCTACATCTACCAGGGCGAGGAACTGGGCCTGCCCGAGGTCCTCGACCTGCCCGACGACGTGCTCACCGACCCGATCTTCCACCGCACCGGAAGCCGCGCCCGGATCCGGGACGGCTGCCGCGTCCCGCTCCCGTGGTCGGGCCAGGCGTCCCCGTTCGGCTTCACCTCCGGCGCCGAGAGTGCCAAGCCCTGGCTGCCGCAGCCCGAGTACTTCGCCGAGTACGCCACCGACCGCGCCCTCGCCGACACCCGCTCCTTCTGGCACCTGTACCGCGACGGCCTCCAGCTTCGCGCGGCCCTGACCCAGTTGGGCGAGGGCACGCTGCGCTGGCTGGACACCCCGCCCGGCGTTCTCGCCTTCGCCCGCGGCGACGACCTCGTCTGCGCCGTCAACTTCGGTACGGCGCCCACCCCCGCGCCGGTCTCCGGCACACCCCTGCTGGCCAGCGGCCCCTGCCCGGCCAGGGTGCTGCCCGGCTCGACGGCCGCCTGGTGGATCGACGACCGACGACTCTCCTGAACCTCCGTCAACTCCCCATCCCCGAAGGGACATCAACGATGATGCGACGACGTACCCCCGCCACCCTGCTCACCGGCTGCACCGCCCTCGCCCTGGCGCTCGGCGCGACCGCCTGCGGCGGCGGGCCGGTCTCGGCCGGCGGCGACAAGGCGCTCGACGGCCAGACGGTCACCGTGGCCGGCGTCTGGTCCGGCAGCGAGCAGAAGAACTTCCAGAAAGTGCTGGACGCGTTCGCCGAGAAGACCGGCGCGAAGACGCAGTTCGTGTCGACCGGGGACAACGTCTCCACCGTCGTCGGCAGCAAGATCGAGGGCGGCAACGCCCCCGACGTGGTGATGGTCCCGCAGGTCGGCGTGCTCAAGCAGTTCGCGCAGCAGGGCTGGCTCAAGCCGCTGTCCGCCACCACCGAGAAGGCCGTGGACGCGGGATACGCGCCCGTGTGGAAGACGTACGGCAGCGTCGACGACACCCTGTACGGCCTCTACTTCAAGGCCGCCCACAAGTCGACGGTCTGGTACAGCCCCGACGCCCTCGCCCAGGCCGGCGTCGAGCCGCCGAAGACGTACGACGCGATGCTGGAGGCCGGACGCACCGTCTCCGACTCGGGCCTCGCCGCCTTCTCCGTGGCCGGACAGGACGGCTGGACCCTCACCGACTGGTTCGAGAACGTCTACCTCTCCCAGGCCGGCCCCGAGAAGTACGACGCCCTCGCCGCGCACGAGCTGAAGTGGACGGACGCCTCCGTGGTCGAGGCGCTCACCACGCTCGGCAAGGTCTTCGCGGACGAGCAGCTGACCGCGGGCGGGCAGAAGGGGGCCCTGAACACCGACTTCCCGGGCTCGGTGGAGAAGGTGTTCGGACCCGAGCCCGAGGCCGGCATGGTCTACGAGGGCGACTTCGTCGCCGGCGTCGCCAAGGACCAGTTCGGCAAGAGCATCGGGGAGGACGCCGACTTCTTCCCGTTCCCGGCGGTCGGCTCCGGCAAGGCGCCGGTGGTCAGCGGCGGCGACGCCGCGGTCGTCCTCAAGGACGGCAAGAACGCCGACGCCGGCATGCAGCTGCTGGAGTACCTCGCGACCCCCGAGGCCGCGGCCGTGTGGGCCGAGGCCGGCGGCTTCCTGTCCCCGAACAAGAAGCTCGACCTCGCCTCCTACGGTGACGACGTCACCCGTGCGACCGCCGAGTCCCTCGTCGCGGCCGGGGACTCGGTCCGCTTCGACATGTCCGACCAGGCGCCGGCGGCCTTCGGCGGCACCAAGGGCGCCGGCGAATGGAAGATCCTCCAGGACTTCCTGCGCGACCCGTCCGACCCGAAGGCGACCGCGGCCCGGCTGGAGAGCGCGGCGGCCAAGGCGTACAAGGGCTGATCGGCCATGACCGCGACCCTGGTGAAAGAGGCGCCCGCGCCCTCGGCCGGCCTCGCCGGGCGGGCCCGGAGCATGCGACGGCGCGGCCGGCTCGTCGCCGTGCTGTTCGCCCTGCCCGCACTGCTCCTGCTCGGCGCGCTCGTCGTCTACCCCGTGCTGTTCTCCGTCGGGCGCAGCTTCTTCGACGCGTCCGGCACCCGCTTCGTGGGCGGCGAGAACTACACCGAGATGTTCCGCGACCCGGCGACCCTCAAGGCGGTGCGGAACACCGCCGTCTGGGTCGTCGTGGCGCCGGCCCTGCTGACCGGCCTCGGACTCGTCCTCGCGGTGCTGGTGGAGAAGATCCGCTGGGCCACCGCCTTCAAGCTGCTGCTGTTCATGCCGATGGCGGTGTCCTTCCTCGCCGCCGGCATCGTCTTCCGCCTCGCCTACGAGGAGGACCCGGACAAGGGCGTGCTGAACGCGGCCGTGGTCTCCGTGCACGACGCCTTCACGGGCACGTCGGCCTATCCGACGGCGCGGGCCCGCGACGGCCAGGGGCTCACGGCGGATCCGGACGGCTCGTACCGGACGAGCGCGAGCGTCTCCCCGGGGGACGCGGTGACGCTCGGCCTGGTCGGTGTCCCGCCCGCCCAGCTGCCCGACGGCGCCGAACCGGCCCAGGCGGCCGCCGGCCGCACGGCGGCGCCCGACGAACTGCGCGGGGTGGTCTACCTGGACTTCACGCCCGGCGGGGGAGGGCGGCAGGGCGAGGTCGACCGGCGCGAGAGCGGGCTGCCGGAGATGAGGGTCGAGGCGGTGCGCGACGGGAAGGCGGTCGCGTCCGCCACCACGGCGGCGGACGGCTCCTTCCGCCTCTCCGGACTGGACGCGGGCTCGTCGTACACCGTGCGGCTGCCCGCCTCGAACTTCGCCGCACCCTACGACGGCGTCTCCTGGCTCGGACCGGCGCTCGTCACACCGGCGATCATCGGGGCGTACCTGTGGATCTGGACCGGGTTCGCGATGGTGCTGATCGGCGCGGGCCTCGCGGCCCTGCCGCGGGACGCGCTGGAGGCGGCGCGGATGGACGGCGCGAACGAGTGGCAGATCTTCCGGCGGATCACGGTGCCGCTGCTGGCACCCGTACTGACCGTGGTCTTCGTGACCCTGGTGATCAACGTGATGAAGGTCTTCGACCTCGTCTACATCATCGCGCCCGGCCCGGTGCAGGAGGACGCCACCGTGCTCGCCACACAGATGTGGCTGGTGTCCTTCGGCGGCGGCAACGACCAGGGGCTCGGCAGCGCGCTGGGTGTGCTGCTCCTGCTCCTCGTGGTCCCGGCCATGGTCTTCAACATCCGTCGCTTCCGGAGGAGTCAACGATGAACGCGGTCAGGCGTGGCCTGGGCAACGGGCTGGTGCAGGCCTTCCTCGTGGTGATCGGTCTTGTGTGGCTGACTCCGCTGGCGGGACTGCTGCTGTCGTCGCTGCGGTCGGCCGAGGACACGGCGAAGGGCGGCTGGTGGACGGTGTTCGCCAGTCCCGGACAGCTGTCCTTCGACAACTACTCGGCACTGCTGGAGAACGCCGGCATCACCCGGGCGTTCTGGAACACCGTACTGATCTCGGTGCCGACGACCGTGCTGGTCGTCGTCCTCGCGGCGCTCGCCGGATACGCCTTCGCCTGGCTGGACTTCCCGGGCCGCGACGCGGTCTTCCTGGTGGTGGTGGCCCTGCTGGTGGTGCCGGTACAGATCGGGCTGCTGCCCGTGGCCAAACTCTTCGGGCAACTGGGCCTGTTCGGCACGATTCCCGGAGTAGTCCTCTTCCACGTGGCGTACGGCCTGCCCTTCGCCGTGTTCCTGCTGCGCAACTACTTCGCCGAGATGCCGAAGGAGATGCTGGAGGCGGCCCGCATGGACGGCGGCAGCGAATGGCGGATCTTCACCCGGCTCGTCCTGCCGGTGGGCCGGCCCGCGATCGCCAGCCTGGCCATCTTCCAGTTCCTGTGGGTGTGGAACGACATGCTGGTGGCGCTGCTCTTCGCGGACAGCTCCGCCCAGCCCCTGACGGTCCAGCTCCAGTCGCAGATACGACAGTTCGGCAGCAACATCGACGTCCTGGCGCCCGGCGCGTTCCTGTCGCTGGTGGTGCCGGTGGCCGTGTTCTTCGCCTTCCAGCGGCACTTCGTACAGGGGGTGATGGCGGGTTCGGTGAAGTAGGGGCGGCGGGAGGCGCGGTCACCCGAAGGTGCCGTCACCCCCCCACCGCTCCGGCGGCCTCAGGGAGAGGCCGGCGGGTACAGCGATCGCGGCAGGCGGGAGGCCGCCGCCGTGTCCAGCAGCCACAGGGTGCGGGCCCGGCCGCGGGCGCCCGCCGCCGGGGCCTGGATCTCGCCCGCGCCGGAGAGGGCCATCGCCGCGGCGTTCGCCTTGTCCTCGCCGGCCGCCAGCAGCCACACCTCACGGGCCGCCCGGATCGCCGGCAGGGTCAGGCTGACCCGGGTCGGCGGGGGCTTGGGCGCGCCCCGGACGCCGACCACCGTGCGCTCGGTCTCCCGTACGGCCGGCAGCTCCGGGAAGAGCGAGGCCACATGGGTGTCCGGGCCGACGCCCAGCATCAGGACGTCGAAGGTGGGCACGGCGCCGTGGTTCTCGGGGCCGGCCGCACGGGCCAGCTCCTCGGCGTACGCCTCCGCGGCCGCCTCCACGTCGGTGCCGTACGGGCCGTCGGACGCGGGCATGGCGTGCACGCGCTTCGGGTCCAGGGGCACCGAGTCCAGCAGGGCCTCGCGGGCCTGCGTGACATTTCGCTCCGGATCGCCCTCGGGCAGGAACCGCTCGTCGCCCCACCACAGGTCGAGCCGGCCCCAGTCGATCGCGTCCCGGGCCGGCGCGGCGGCCAGCGCGGCCAGCAGGCCGTTGCCGTTGCGGCCGCCGGTGAGGACCACGGACGCGGAGCCCCGGGAGGCCTGCGCGTCCACGATCTTCGTGATGAGCCGGGCCGCGGCGGCCTGCGCCATCAGTTCCTTGTCGTGGTGCACGACGAGCTGGGGAGCACTCACTTCGCCGCCGCCTTCTTGGAGGGGGCCTTCTTCACCGGTTCCGGCGCCGCCACTTCCCGTGCGGGACCTTTCGCAGCGGTTTCGCCGGCGTCCTTCGGTTCTCCTTTGGCGACGGCGGGCTCCTCGGCGTGCTGCTCGGAGGCCACCGGCTGCTCGGAAGCCACCGGCTGCTCGGAGGCCGCAGGCTTCTGGGAGGCCACGGCCCCCGGCACGGCCGTCGACGCGTTCAGCCGCTCCACCCCGAACCGCAGGGCGGACGCGTACGTGTCGTCCGGGTCCAGCCGGCGCAGCTCCTCCGCGATCAGCTCGGCCGTGTCGCGGCGCTTGAGCGCCACCGCGCGGTCGGGCTGGCCCTGGATGGAGAGCGTGGCCAGCGAGCCGTCGGCCCGGTCCAGCACGATCGGACCGGCGTCGGTCGCCATCCGGACCGCCGTGAGCCCCGGCCCGCCGGACAGCGAGCGCTTGACGGGCACGTGCAGCCGGTCCGCGAGCCACATCGCCAGCAGCTCGCAGCTCGGGTTGAACTCCTCGCCCTCCACCTCGACCGAGTTCACCGTGCAGGTGACCTGGTCCAGGGCCGCCGCCAGCATCGAACGCCAGGGCGTGATGCGGGTCCACGACAGATCCGTGTCACCGGGGGTGTAGGTGTCGGAACGGGCGCCCAGCTCGCGCACCGGCTGCTCGGAGGCGTAGGTGTCGGTGACCCGGCGCTGGGCCAGCGCGCCGAGCGGGTCGGCGGCCGGGTCCAGCGGCGCGTTCACCGGCCACCAGACGACCACGGGGGCGTCCGGCAGCAGCAGCGGCAGCACGACCGACTGCGCGTGGTCGGCCACCTCGCCGTACAGCCGCAGCACGACCGTCTCGCCGGTGCCCGCGTCCGCGCCCACGCGCACCTCGGCGTCGAGGCGGGACTGGGTGCGGTCACGGGGGGAGCGGGAGACACGCTTGATGACCACGAGCGTGCGCGAGGGGTGCTCGCGCGACGCGTCGTTGCCGGCCTTGAGCGCGTCGTACGCGTTCTCCTCGTCCGTGACGATGACCAGGGTGAGCACCATGCCCACGGCCGGCGTGCCGATCGCCCGCCGGCCCTGGACCAGCGCCTTGTTGATCTTGCTGGCGGTGGTGTCCGTCAGGTCTATCTTCATGGCCGGCGCCAGCTCCGTCCGTCTCGTTCGAGCATCTGGTCCGCCTCGACGGGCCCCCAGGTGCCGGCCGGGTACTGCGCGGGCTTGCCGTTGCTGTCCCAGTACCGCTCGATCGGGTCGAGGATCTTCCAGGACAGCTCGACCTCCTCCGTGCGCGGGAAGAGGTTGGAGTCGCCGAGCAGCACGTCGAGGATGAGGCGCTCGTACGCCTCGGGCGAGGACTCCGTGAACGACTCGCCGTAGGCGAAGTCCATGGACACGTCCCGGATCTCCATCGAGGTGCCCGGCACCTTGGAGCCGAAACGGACCGTCACGCCCTCGTCGGGCTGGACGCGGATGACGATCGCGTTCTTGCCCAGCTCCTCCGTCGCCGTGTGGTCGAAGGGGGAGTGCGGGGCGCGCTGGAAGACCACCGCGATCTCGGTGACCCGCCGGCCCAGCCGCTTGCCGGTGCGCAGATAGAAGGGGACGCCCGCCCAGCGGCGGTTGTCGATCTCGACCTTGATGGCGGCGTAGGTGTCGGTCTTCGACTTCGGGTCGATGCCGTCCTCTTCGAGGTAGCCGATGGCCTTCTCGCCGCCCTGCCATCCGGCCGCGTACTGGGCGCGCACGGTGTCACGGCCGAGGTCCTCGGGCAGTCGTACGGCCCCGAGCACCTTGGTCTTCTCCGCGGCCAGCGCGTCCGCGTCGAAGGAGGCGGGCTCCTCCATGGCGGTGAGCGCCATCAGCTGCAGGAGGTGGTTCTGGATGACGTCACGGGCGGCGCCGATGCCGTCGTAGTAGCCGGCGCGGCCGCCGATGCCGATGTCCTCGGCCATGGTGATCTGCACATGGTCCACGAAGGACCGGTTCCAGATCGGCTCGAACATCGTGTTGGCGAAGCGGAGCGCCAGGATGTTCTGGACGGTCTCCTTGCCCAGGTAGTGGTCGATGCGGAAGACCTGGTCCGGGGCGAAGACCTCGTGGACGACCTGGTTCAGCTCCTTGGCCGACTCAAGGTCGTGGCCGAAGGGCTTCTCGATGACCGCGCGGCGCCAGGAGTCCTTCGTCTGGTCGGCCAGCCCGTGCTTCTTCAGCTGCTGGATGACCACCGGGAAGGAGCGCGGCGGCACCGAGAGGTAGAAGGCGAAGTTGCCACCCGTGCCCTGCGCCTTGTCCAGCTCCTGGATCGTGGCCCGCAGCCGCTCGAACGCGTCGTCGTCGTCGAAGGTGCCCTGCACGAAGCGCATGCCCTGGATGAGCTGCTGCCAGACCTCCTCACGGAAGGGCGTGCGCGCGTGCTCCTTGACGGCGTCGTGGACCTCCTGCGCGAAGTCCTCGTTCGCCCATTCGCGGCGGGCGAAGCCGACCAGCGAGAAGCCCGGCGGCAGCAGACCCCGGTTGGCGAGGTCGTAGACGGCGGGCATGAGCTTCTTCCGGGACAAATCGCCCGTGACGCCGAAGATGACCAGGCCCGACGGCCCCGCGATACGCGGGAGCCGTCGGTCTGCGGGGTCACGCAGCGGGTTGCTGCTCGACAAGATTTCAGCCCTCCGAGGGGGCGAGGCGCTCCAGCTCCGCCTCGGTCGACTTGAGCAGGTCGTTCCAGGACGCCGCGAACTTCTCGACGCCCTCGTCCTCCAGCAGCTGCACCACGTCGTCGTACGAGATCCCGAGCCGCTCGACCGCGTCGAGTTCGGCGCGGGCCTGCTCGTACGTACCGACGATGGTGTTGCCGGCGATCAGGCCGTGGTCGTCGGTGGCCTGAAGGGTGGCCTCCGGCATGGTGTTCACCGTGTTCGGCGCGACCAGGTCGTCGACGTACAGGGTGTCCTTGTACGCCGGGTCCTTCACACCGGTGGAGGCCCACAGCGGACGCTGCTTGTTGGCGCCGGCGCTCTGCAGCGCGTCCCAGCGGCCGCCCGCGAAGACCTCCTCGTACGCCTGGTAGGCGAGCCGGGCGTTGGCGAGGGCCGCCTTGCCGCGCGCGGCCTTGGCCTCGTCGGTGCCCAGCGCGTCGAGGCGCTTGTCGATCTCGGTGTCCACGCGGGACACGAAGAAGGACGCCACCGAGTGGATCAGCGAGAGGTCGAGGCCCTTCTCACGGGCCTTCTCCAGGCCCGCCAGGTAGGCGTCCATGACCTCGCGGTAGCGCTCCAGCGAGAAGATCAGCGTGACGTTGACGCTGATGCCGTTGCCGATGACCTCGGTGATCGCCGGCAGACCCGCCTTGGTGGCCGGGATCTTGATCAGCGTGTTGGGGCGGTCGACCAGCCAGGCGAGCTGCTTGGCCTCGGCGACCGTCGCCCGGGTGTGGTGCGCCAGGCGCGGGTCGACCTCGATCGACACCCGGCCGTCCTGGCCGTCGGTGGCGTCGTAGACCGGGCGCAGGATGTCGGCGGCGTCCCGGACGTCCGCCGTCGTGATCATGCGGATGGCCTCGTCGACGGTGACCTTGCGGGCCGCGAGGTCGGCGAGCTGCTGCTCGTAGCCGTCGCCGCCGCTGATCGCCTTCTGGAAGATCGACGGGTTGGTGGTGACGCCCACGACGTGCTGCTGGTCGATCAGCTCGGCGAGGTTGCCCGAGGTGATCCGCTTGCGCGACAGGTCGTCCAGCCAGATCGCGACGCCTTCTTCGGAGAGGCGCTTCAGTGCGTCTGTCATGGAAAATGCATCTCCTACGTGTCGTATGTGAGCGTCAGCGCTGGGCCGCGGCGATGGATTCCCGGGCCTGGGCGGCCACGTTCTCCGCAGTGAAGCCGTACTCCCGGAAGAGGACCTTGCCGTCGGCGGAAGCACCGAAGTGCTCCAGGGAAACGATGCGGCCGGCGTCCCCGACGTACTTGTGCCAGGTCAGACCGATACTCGCCTCGACCGAGACACGGGCCTTCACCGACGGCGGCAGGACGCTGTCCCGGTACCCCTGGTCCTGCTCCTCGAACCACTCCACGGACGGCATGGACACGACCCGCGTCGGCACACCGTCGGCCTCGAGCCGCTCGCGCGCCTCGACGGCGACGTGCACCTCGGAACCGGTCGCGATCAGGATCACCTCGGGCGTCCCCGAGGAGGCCTCGAACAGGACGTAACCGCCCTTGGCCGCGTCCTCGTTGGACTCGTACGTCGGCACGCCCTGGCGGGTCAGCGCCAGACCGTGCGGGGCGCCCTTGCCGAAGACCTTGGTGTGACGCTTGAGGATCTCGCGCCAGGCGATCGCGGTCTCGTTGGCGTCCGCCGGGCGGACCACGTTGAGCCCCGGGATCGCGCGCAGCGACGCCAGGTGCTCGACCGGCTGGTGGGTCGGGCCGTCCTCGCCGAGGCCGATGGAGTCGTGCGTCCACACGTACGTCACCGGCAGGTGCATCAGCGCCGACAGCCGGACGGCGTTGCGCATGTAGTCGGAGAAGACGAGGAACGTACCGCCGTAGATCCGGGTGTTCCCGTGCAGCGCGATGCCGTTCATCTCCGCGGCCATGGAGTGCTCGCGGATGCCGAAGTGGATCGTGCGGCCGTACGGGTCGGCCTCGGGCAGCGGGTTGTCCGCCGGGAGGAACGACGACGTCTTGTCGATCGTCGTGTTGTTGGAGCCCGCGAGGTCGGCGGAGCCGCCCCACAGCTCGGGGATGATCGCACCGAGCGCCTGGAGCACCTTGCCGGACGCGGCACGGGTGGCGACACCCTTGCCGGGCTCGAAGACCGGGAGCTTCTCCTCCCAGCCGGCCGGCAGTTCGCCCGCGGCGATCCGGTCGAACTCGGCGGCGCGCTCGGCGTTGTTGTCCCGCCAAAGCTGGAAGGACTTCTCCCACTCGGCCTTCGCCTGCGCGCCGCGCTCCAGCGCGCCGCGGGTGTGGGCGATGACCTCGTCGGCGACCTCGAAGGACTGCTCCGGGTCGAAGCCGAGGACGCGCTTGGTCGCGGCCACCTCGTCGTCGCCGAGCGCCGAGCCGTGCGCGGCCTCGGTGTTCTGCGCGTTCGGGGCGGGCCAGGCGATGATCGAGCGCATCGCGATGAAGGACGGCTTGTCCGTCACCTTCTTCGCGGCCTCGATCGCGTTGTAGATGGCGTGCGGGTCGAGGTCGCCGTCCGGCTTCGGGGCGATCCGCTGCACGTGCCAGCCGTACGCCTCGTACCGCTTGACGGTGTCCTCGGAGACGGCCGTCTCGGTGTCGCCCTCGATCGAGATGTGGTTGTCGTCCCACAGCAGGACCAGGTTGCCCAGCTGCTGGTGGCCGGCCATCGAGGACGCCTCGGCGGAGATGCCCTCCTGGAGGCAGCCGTCACCCGCGATGACGTACACGAAGTGGTCGAAGGGCGACTCGCCCTGCGGGGCCTCCGGGTCGAACAGACCGCGCTCGTAGCGGGCGGCCATCGCCATGCCGACGGCGTTCGCGACACCCTGGCCCAGCGGGCCGGTGGTCGTCTCGACGCCCGTGGTGTGACCGTACTCGGGGTGACCCGGGGTCTTCGAGCCCCACGTACGGAACGACTTCAGGTCGTCCAGCTCCAGGCCGAAGCCGGCCAGGTACAGCTGGGTGTAGAGGGTCAGGGACGAGTGGCCCGCGGACAGCACGAAGCGGTCGCGGCCGACCCAGTCGGCGTCCGCCGGGTCGTGCCGCATCACCTTCTGGAAGAGGGTGTACGCGGCGGGCGCCAGGCTCATCGCCGTACCGGGATGGCCGTTGCCGACCTTCTGTACGGCATCGGCGGCCAGGACGCGGGCAGTGTCCACGGCCCGCTGGTCCAACTCGGTCCACTCGAGGTCTGTGGTGGTCGGCTTGGTGCTCACCCTGGGTCAGGGCTCCTCTCCACATGTCGAAACCGGCTGCTTCGGGCGCACGCCCACCGGCTGCCGGTGCACTGGATGCCCACCGGCCGCTGTCGAGCCTACCCCTGCGAAGACGTGCGTTTTTTCGAGTCATTCCAGACTGCCGGGCCAGGCTGGGATCCGCCTCCCGACTGGCCCGTTCCGCATTCGGCACATGAATACGGAGCCGCTCATCTGACTGCTCAATCGAGCTTCAGTACGACCTTTGAGCGACCACCGATCGGACCCTCGCGCCGCTGGTGGGCGACCCCCGCCAACACGACCCCACCCCCGCGAAGGCCGGGGTATGGGCAACGTCTACAGTGGCGTGGTACGCGCGAGCCTTTACCCCGTATTCACATGGGGAGGCTCGCTGGGAGTCTCTGTCAGGGGTGTGCGTGACGGCCGTTGAATCCCGTCCAGTGGGGATCGTCGGGACGAGCCAGAGCCCGAGCCGACGGCCGGTCGGGGCCCGGGTCAAGGCGTTCGTGGCGCTGACCAAGCCGCGGATCATCGAGCTGCTGCTGATCACCACCGTTCCGGTGATGTTCCTGGCGCAGCAGGGTGTGCCCGACCTCGGCCTGGTCCTCCTGACCTGCCTCGGCGGCTATCTCTCCGCAGGTGGCGCCAATGCGCTGAACATGTACATCGACCGCGACATCGACGCGCTGATGGACCGCACCTCGCAGCGGCCGCTGGTGACCGGGATGGTCAGCCCGCGTGAATGTCTCGCCTTCGGCATCACCCTCGCGGTGGTCTCCACGCTGCTGTTCGGCCTGACCGTCAACTGGCTGTCGGCCTGGCTCGCCCTCGGCGCACTCCTTTTCTACGTCGTCGTCTACACGATGATCCTCAAGCGCCGTACCTCGCAGAACATCGTGTGGGGCGGCATCGCCGGCTGCATGCCGGTCCTGATCGGCTGGTCCTCGGTCACGAACTCCCTGTCGTGGGCGCCGGTCGTCCTCTTCCTCGTCATGTTCTTCTGGACGCCGCCGCACTACTGGCCGCTGTCCATGAAGGTGAAGGACGACTACGCGCGCGTGGGCGTGCCGATGCTGCCGGTCATCGCCTCCAACAAGGTGGTCGCCAAGCAGATCGTGCTCTACAGCTGGGTGATGGTCGCGGTCTCGCTGCTGCTCACCCCGCTGGGCTACACCGGCTGGTTCTACACCGCGGTCGCGCTGGTGGCGGGCGGCTGGTGGCTCTGGGAGGCGCACGCCCTGCACACCCGCGCGAAGGCGGAGGTGACGGGCGGCAAGCTGAAGGAGATGCGGCTGTTCCACTGGTCCATCACGTACGTGTCGCTGCTGTTCGTGGCGGTGGCGGTGGACCCCTTCCTGCGGTAAGCCCCTGCCTGCGGTGGCCCTTCTTCACCTGCGGTACCCCTTCTTCTGCGGTGGGGGGGGGGGGGGGGGGGGGGGGGGGGGGGGGGGAGGGGGGGGGGGGGGGGGGGAAGGGTACATGAAGTGTGCGCTCGCTTCGCTGTGTGCGGTAGCGGCGGTCACGGGGGTCGTCGCGACCGGATGCGGCC
>NZ_JBVJAB010000002.1:47719-59952 GCF_055591025.1 Streptomyces sp. NPDC041784 | reverse complement strand
GTGACGTTGAAGGGGCCCCCCCTCCTAAGGGACCCCCCTCCCTAGGTGGCCCTTTTTCCCCCGGCGGCACCCCTTCCCCTCCGGCCCGGGGGGGGGGGGTGGGGCCCACCCCCCCCCCCCCCGGCCGTCGCCGTTCGATCTACCCGTCGGTAGCATCCTGGCCATGGCAGACACGCAGCAGGTTGACGCGAAGGACGGGCGCAATGTCGCCCGGCTCGCCAAGCAGATCAGCGCCTTCTCCCGGCAGCACGGCGGGGCCGAGGGCCAGGTCGCGTACATCGGGGAACGCGGCGCCCGGATCGTGCTCGTCGGCGAGGACGGCGGCTGGGGCGACCTCGTGGCCCCCTCGGTCGCGATCGCCGAGAAGGCCGTGGAGAAGGCAGGGATCACGGTCCACGAGTCCTTCGACGGCGAGTTCGCGGCGAAGGTGACGACGGGCCCGTACGAGTGGACCCGGATGGCCGGGATCCAGGTCGGCGGTCCGAAGAACACCTGAGCAACACCTGACACCGGGTTCACCCGTTAGGACCTTCAGGAGTACGCGGTCCGCCTCACGGGAGTCCCGATGATCGAAACGCCGTCCCTGGTGGACCAGTACTGCCACGGCGTCCTGAGAACGGAGCTGGGCCTCGGCACCTTCGAGGCCCAGCTGGCCCGGACCGAGGGCCCGCCCGCCCCGGGCACGACCTTGTTCGACACACAGACCGGGTTCGCCGTACGCCGTTGGTGCCCACCGCTGCTCGGCCTGGAACCGCACTGTGCGCCCGCCCGCTATCTCGCGCGCCGTCGTGAACTCGGCGTACTGGAATCGGGCCGCCGGCTGCTGCGCGGCAGCGGCATCACGACCTACCTCGTCGACACCGGGCTGCCCGGCGACCTCACCGGACCCGGCGAACTGGCCTGCGCCGGCGGCGCCGAGGCCCGCGAGATCGTCCGCCTGGAACTCCTCGCCGAACAGGTCGCCGACACCTCCGGCACCGTCGAGTCCTTCCTCGCCAACCTCGCCGAGTCGGTCCACGGGGCCGCCGCGAACGCCGTCGCCTTCACCTCCGTCGCGGGGGTCCGGCACGGTCTGGCGCTCGCGCCCGAACCGCCGGGGCCGGGGGAGGTGCGCGGCGCGGCGGGCCGCTGGCTGGCCGAACGCCGGGTCGGCGGCGAGCTGAGCGACCCGGTGCTGCTACGGCACCTGCTGTGGATCGCCGTCGCCTCGGGCCTGCCGCTCCAGCTGCACGCGGGGCTCGGGGAGACCGGCCTGCGCATCGACCGCACCGATCCCGTGCTGCTGACGGACTTCGTGCGGGCCACGGCCGGCCTGGGCACGGACCTCGTGCTGCTGCACGCCTACCCCTACCACCGTCACGCCGCCCACCTCGCCGGGGTCTTCCCGCACGTGTACGCCGACTCCGGGGCCGCGCTCGTGCGCACCGGCGCCCGGGCCGCGACCATCCTCGCGGAGACCCTGGAACTGGCGCCCTTCGGCAAGATCCTCTTCTCCAGCGGGGGCCAGCGCCTGCCCGAACTCCATGTGGTCGGGGCCCGGCTGTTCCGCGAGGCCCTCGGCCGGGTCCTGGGCGGCTGGGTCGCCGAGGGCGCCTGGTCCCTGACGGACGCGCAGCGCGTGGCCGGCCTGATCGCGTCGGGCAACGCACGGAGGGTGTACGGACTGGGCTGAGCGGCGCGGCCCGGCGTACGGCCGGCTCAGGCGCGGGAGCCGATCGTCACCTCGGTCGCCGGGCCCGGCAGGTCGACCGTCGCGTCGGGGCGTTCGCGCAGGGCCAGCAGCACGCGCAGGACCGCGATCCAGGTGAGCGCCGAGCCGAACATGTGCAGACCGACCAGGACCTCGGGGAGGTTCGTGAAGTACTGGACGTAGCCGATCACGCCCTGGGCGAGCAGCACCAGGAACAGGTCCCGGGTGCGGTCCAGGGGACCCTTGGGGGAGTCGACCGCCTTGAGGACGAACCACAGGGCGAAGGTCAGCGACACCACGATCCAGGCCAGTACGGCATGCGCCTTGCTGACCGTCTCCCAGTCGATCGGCATCCGCTCGACCTCGCTGGAGTCGCCCGCGTGCGGGCCCGCGCCGGTCACCACGGTGCCGACCAGGATCAGCAGCACCGAGGCCCCGACCAGGAACCACACCAGCTGCCGGACGGCCCCGCCGACCAGCGGACGGCTCTCCCCGTCGCCCTCCCGGGTGCGCTGCCACATCACCGTGGCCACCGCGATCAGCGCCGACGTGGCCACGAAGTGCGCGGCGACCGTGTACGGGTTGAGGCCGACGAGGACCACGATCCCGCCGAGGACCGCGTTGCTCATCACGATCCAGAACTGCGCCCAGCCCAACCGGGTCAGATCCCGGCGGTGCGGCTTGGTGGAGCGCGCGGCGATGATCGCCCAGCCGACGGCGGCGCACAGCACGTACGTCAGCATGCGGTTGCCGAACTCGATGGCGCCGTGCAGGCCCATTTCGCCGGTCGCGGTGAGCGAGTCGTCGGTGCACTTGGGCCAGGTCGGGCAGCCGAGACCGGAGCCCGTGAGCCGCACGGCACCACCGGTGACCACGATGAGCACCGACATCACGAGGGCGCTGAGGGCCGCGCGCTCGACCGTCCGGGGATCCGGGGTCCAGCGGGAGGCGATGAAGGCGAGCGGGTTGCGCACGGCCGCCAGGGCGTCGGCGCGGGTCACGTTTGGCACGCCGTCCATCGTAGGGGGCCGCTTGTGCACGCTTTCACGAGGGGTCCCCGGGTGCCCCGGCCGGCTACTCCCAGCGGAAGAACCGCCCCGCCGCCGCGAGCCCCACGACGGCCCACACCGCGAGGATCCCCAGGTCGCCCCAGGGCATCCCCGCCCCGTGCTGGAGGACGTCCCGCAGGCCGTCGGAGAGGGCCGAGATCGGCAGCAGTCCGAGGACGTCCTGGGCGGCGGACGGGAACTTGTCCAGCGGGACGATGACCCCGCCGCCCACGAGCAGCAGCAGGAAGACCAGGTTGGCGGCGGCCAGGGTCGCCTCCGCCTTCAGGGTGCCGGCCATCAGCAGCCCGAGGCCCGAGAACGCCGCGGTGCCCAGGACCAGCAGCAGCAGGACCGCCAGCGGGTTGCCGTGCGGCTCCCAGCCCAGCGCGAAGGCGATCACCGTCAGCAGAATGACCTGGAACACCTCCGTGACCAGCACGGACGCGGTCTTCGCCGTCATCAGCGCCCAGCGCGGGAGCGGGGAGGACGCCAGCCGCTTCAGGACGCCGTAGCGGCGCTCGAAGCCGGTCGCGATGGCCTGGCCCGTGAAGGCCGTGGACATGACCGCGAGCGCCAGGATGCCGGGGGCGAGGAAGTCCACCCCGTCGCCCGCGCCGGTGTCGACGATGTCCACGGTGCTGAACAGCACCAGCAGCAGGGTCGGGATCACGACGGTGAGCAGCAGCTGCTCGCCGTTGCGCAGGAGCATCTTCGTCTCCAGCGCCGCCTGGGCCGCGATCATCCGGGGGAGGGGCGCCGCGCCCGGCGCGGGGGTGTAGGTGCCAGTGGCGGTCACGAGCGCAGCTCCTTGCCGGTCAGCTCCAAAAAGACGTCTTCGAGGGTGTGCCGCTCCACCGAGATGCGGTCCGGCATCACCCCGTGCTGCGCGCACCACGAGGTGACCGTCGCCAGCAGCTGCGGGTCGACCTTGCCGGCCACCCGGTACGAGCCCGGCGTCAGCTCGGCCGCGGAACTGTCCGCGGGCAGGGCCTTGAGCAGGGAGTTCACATCGAGGCCGGGGCGGCCGGTGAAACGCAGGGTGTTCTCGGCGCCGCCGCGGCACAGCTCCTCCGGGGAGCCCTGCGCGATGACCCGGCCCGCGTCGATGATCGCCACGTCGTCGGCGAGCTGCTCGGCCTCGTCCATGTGGTGCGTGGTGAGGATGGCCGAGACGCCGTCCGAACGCAGGTCGCGGACCAGGTCCCAGGTGGCGCGGCGGGCCTGCGGGTCGAGGCCGGCCGTCGGCTCGTCCAGGAACACCAGCTCCGGCCGGCCGACCACGGCCATCGCCAGCGCGAGCCGCTGCTGCTGGCCGCCGGACAGCCGCCGGTAGGTGGTCCGGCCGCAGGAACCGAGGCCGAGCCGCTCGATCAGGGCGTCCACGTCCAGCGGGTGCGCGTGCAGCTTCGCCACGTGCCGCAGCATCTCGTCGGCCCGCGCACCGGAGTAGACGCCCCCGGACTGGAGCATCACGCCGATCCGGGGACGCAGGTCGGCGGCCTGCCGGACGGGGTCGAGGCCGAGGACGCGCACGGTGCCGGAGTCCGGCCTGCGGTATCCCTCGCAGGTCTCGATCGTGGTGGTCTTCCCGGCGCCGTTGGGACCGAGTACGGCGGTGACGCCCGCCCGGGCCGTCAGGTCCAGGTTGTCCACCGCAGTCTTCGTCCCGTACCGCTTCACCAGGGCCTGGACCCGGACGACAGGCTCAGTTCGCATGGCTCAAGAGTCTAGGTTCGCGGACGGGGGTTCCCACCGGCGGGTGCGCGAACCGGCCACGGAAGGGGACACGCCCTACATTTCCTCCGCCCGGGACCGGTGCAGTGGCAGCCACCGCTGCGCGTACGCCACCGCGTCCGCGACCGGGAACAGCCGCGCGTCCGCGGCGCCCACCGTCCCCCGTACGACGTAACGGTCCCGTTCGAAGTCGTGGCCCAGCTCGTCGAAGCGGTCGGAGACGATCGACACCTCCGTGACCACCTCCCAGCCGCCGCCGGGCGCGGGCCGGCCCACCTCGGTCAGCGGGGACTCGATCCGGTATTCGGCCAGGTGGAAGCTGGTGCAGGTGTCGTATCCGGCGCCCAGCAGCAGCACCCGCGCGCCCCGCTCCTCCAGCCGGGCCAGCGGGCTGCGCTCGCCCAGCCGGCAGTCGGGGGCGTGGCCGTCGAGGATCTCCGCCGCGTGCGGGCCGAGCGCCGCGAACGAGGTCTGGGGGTGCGCGCTGCGCAGGGCGCCGGGCCAGGTGCGCACGGTCTCCGGGATCACCCCGACCCCGCGGGTCGGGGTGAGCAGGGGGTCGTAGGCGGGCATGGTGGCGCGGATCGTCTCCCACCACTCCCGCGGCACCGGCGGATTGCCCCACACCGCGGGGTCGGACAGGTCGCCGGACTGGGTGGGGACGACGAGGGTGCCGTCCGGGCCGAGGGCGTCGAGCAGTCCCTGGACGACCGCGACGGCGCCTCCGCACACCCAGCCGAGGGCACGGAGGGAGGAGTGGACGAGGAGTATTTCTCCCGGTTCGACACCCAGGGTCCGCAGCTCGGCTGCGAGGGTCCCGCGGGTGACAAGTGGGCCGGTCGGAGGGGGTGTGGGCATGGTTCCGCAGTGTCCCCGCAAGGCCCCTCGGAGGCCAGTGGATTACCCGCCTCTCTGATCGATCAGTGATCGTTTCCGCAGGTCAGATTAGGTATGCCTAAGTGACGCAGGGCACCGTCCGGCGGCCGGGACGTGGGTTGCCTGCCTCTGAGGAATTACGCAACAATGGCGTTGTGAAAAACGTCGGCGAGGCTCGGGTGACCCCCACGGGGGCGCCTCAGGAGGAGCTCGCGACCGGGGAGCGCTCCACGCGCAACCGGGTCGCGCGGTCCATCCTGGACCACGGGCCGTCGACCGTGACCGAGCTGGCCGGGCGCCTGGGGCTCACCCCCGCCGCCGTCCGCCGCCACCTCGACGCACTGGTCGCCGACGACGTCGTACAGGCCCGTGAGCAGCGGGTGTACGGAGCGCGGACCCGCGGGCGCCCCGCCAAGGTCTTCGCCCTCACCGACTGCGGCCGGGACGCCTTCGACCAGTCCTACGACACGCTCGCCGCGGACGCCCTGCGCTGGATCCAGGAGCGCTTCGGCGGGGACGAGGCGGTCGTCGCCTTCGCCCGCGCGCGGATCGCCGAACAGGCCGCCGCGTACCGCGCGGCGATCGAGGCCGCGGCCCCCGAGGAGCGCACCGAGGCCCTGGCCAGGGCCCTGAGTGCCGACGGGTACGCTGCAACGGCGCGCAGCGCGCCCCTCCCGCAACACGGCGAGCAGCTCTGCCAGCACCACTGCCCCGTGGCGCATGTCGCCGAGAAGTTCCCGCAGCTCTGCGAGGCGGAGACCGAGATCTTCTCCCAGCTGCTCGGCACCCACGTCCAGCGGCTGGCGACCATCGCCCACGGCGACGGTGTCTGCACGACGTTCATCCCCAAAGTTTCCACAGCCACCCACAACACATCTGCAAGCACCGCCGGGAGGAACCCCGCATGACGCTCCCCATCGAGGAGACTGCCCACCCCGAGCTCGAGGGTCTGGGCAACTACGAATATGGCTGGGCCGACTCCGACGTTGCCGGTGCCTCTGCCAAGCGCGGCATCAACGAGGACGTCGTCCGCGACATCTCCGCGAAGAAGTCCGAGCCGGAGTGGATGACCAAGCTTCGCCTCAAGGGCCTGCGCCTCTTCGAGAAGAAGCCCATGCCGAACTGGGGTTCCGACCTCTCCGGCATCGACTTCGACAACATCAAGTACTTCGTGCGCTCCACGGAGAAGCAGGCGGAGTCCTGGGAGGACCTGCCCGAGGACATCAAGAACACGTACGACAAGCTCGGCATCCCGGAGGCGGAGAAGCAGCGCCTCGTCGCCGGTGTCGCCGCCCAGTACGAGTCCGAGGTCGTCTACCACCAGATCCGTGAGGACCTGGAGGAGCAGGGCGTCATCTTCCTCGACACCGACACCGCGCTGAAGGAGCACCCGGAGCTCTTCAAGGAGTACTTCGGCACGGTCATCCCGGTCGGCGACAACAAGTTCGCGTCGCTGAACACGGCCGTGTGGTCCGGCGGCTCCTTCATCTACGTGCCGAAGGGCGTGCACGTCGAGATCCCGCTCCAGGCCTACTTCCGTATCAACACGGAGAACATGGGCCAGTTCGAGCGGACCCTGATCATCGTCGACGAGGGTGCCTACGTGCACTACGTCGAGGGCTGCACGGCCCCGATCTACAAGTCGGACTCGCTGCACTCCGCGGTCGTCGAGATCATCGTCAAGAAGAACGCCCGCTGCCGCTACACGACCATCCAGAACTGGTCGAACAACGTCTACAACCTGGTCACCAAGCGCGCCGTGGCGTACGAGGGCGCGACCATGGAGTGGATCGACGGCAACATCGGTTCCAAGGTGACGATGAAGTACCCGGCCGTCTACCTGATGGGCGAGCACGCCAAGGGCGAGACCCTCTCCATCGCCTTCGCGGGCGAGGGCCAGCACCAGGACGCCGGCTCCAAGATGGTCCACATGGCGCCGAACACCTCCTCCAACATCGTCTCGAAGTCCGTGGCGCGCGGTGGCGGTCGTACGTCCTACCGCGGTCTCGTCGAGATCGGCGAGGGCGCCCACGGCTCCAAGTCCAACGTGCTGTGCGACGCGCTGCTCGTCGACACCATCTCCCGCTCGGACACCTACCCCTACGTGGACGTCCGCGAGGACGACGTGTCCATGGGCCACGAGGCGACCGTCTCCAAGGTCAGCGACGACCAGCTCTTCTACCTGATGAGCCGGGGCATGACCGAGTTCGAGGCGATGGCCATGATCGTCCGCGGCTTCGTCGAGCCCATCGCGAAGGAGCTGCCGATGGAGTACGCGCTGGAGCTCAACCGGCTGATCGAGCTGCAGATGGAAGGCGCGGTCGGCTAAGTACCGCACCCCATCAAGCCCCTTTACGCAACGGAAAGCGAGCATTACGACAGCCATGGCTGAGGCTCAGAACATCCCCGCGGGGTCGACCACCGCGGGCGCGATCGCGGTCGCCGCCGAGTCGACCGTCGCCACGCGCATGAGCGCGCCCCCGTCCTTCGACGTGGCGGACTTCCCGGTTCCGCACGGCCGCGAGGAGGAGTGGCGGTTCACCCCGCTGGAGCGCCTGCGCGGTCTGCACGACGGCACCGCCGTCGCCACCGGCGAAGGCGTGAAGGTCGCCGTCGAGGCCCCTGAGGGCGTCACCGTCGAGCTGGTCGGCCGCGACGACCCGCGGCTCGGCCGGGCCGGCACCCCGGTGGACCGGATCGCCGCCCAGGCGTACTCCGCGTTCGAGCAGGCCGGCGTGATCACCGTCCCCAAGGAGACGGTCCTCACCGAGCCGATCCGTATCGCCGTGCACGGCGAGGGCGGCACCGCCTTCGCCCACCAGGTGATCGAACTGGGCGCCTTCGCCGAGGCCGTCGTCGTCATCGACCACACCGGTGACGCCGTGGTCGCCGCCAACGTGGACTACGTCCTGGGCGACGGCGCCAAGCTGACCGTCGTCTCCGTCCAGGACTGGGACGACAAGGCCGTGCACGTGGCCCAGCACAACGCCCTCGTCGGCCGCGACGCCACCTTCAAGTCCGTCGTCGTCACCTTCGGCGGCGACCTCGTACGCCTCCACCCGCGCGTGCAGTACGCGGGCACCGGCGCCGAGGCCGAGCTGTTCGGCCTGTACTTCACCGACGCCGGCCAGCACCAGGAGCACCGCCTGCTGGTCGACCACAACGTCCCGCACTGCAAGTCCAACGTCGTCTACAAGGGCGCGCTCCAGGGCGATGACGCGCACGCCGTGTGGATCGGTGACGTGCTGATCGAGGCCAAGGCCGAGGGCACGGACACCTACGAGATGAACCGCAACCTGGTCCTCACGGACGGCGCGCGCGTCGACTCGGTGCCGAACCTGGAGATCGAGACCGGCGAGATCGTCGGCGCCGGCCACGCCTCCGCCACCGGCCGCTTCGACGACGAGCAGCTCTTCTACCTGATGGCCCGAGGCATCCCGGCCGACGAGGCCCGCCGACTGGTGGTCCGCGGCTTCTTCGCCGAGCTGGTCCAGCAGATCGGTGTCCCGGACATCGAGGAGCGCCTGCTCGCCAGGATCGAGACCGAGCTGGAGGCCACGGTCTGATGGCCGCCTTCGTACGTGCCTGTGGGCTGAGCGAGCTGGAGGAGGACACCCCGAAGCGGGTGGAACTCGACGGCACGCCGGTCTCGGTCGTGCAGACCGAGGGGGAGGTGTTCGCCATCCACGACATCTGCTCGCACGCGAACGTCTCGCTCTCCGAGGGCGAGGTGGAGGACTGCCAGATCGAGTGCTGGCTGCACGGCTCCAGCTTCGACCTCCGCACCGGCAAGCCGTCCGGCCTTCCCGCGACGCGCCCCGTCCCCGTATACCCCGTAAAGATCGAAGGGGACGATGTGCTCGTCTCCCTCACCCAGGAGTCCTGAGGCACCCATGGCAACGCTTGAAATCCGAGACCTGCACGTCACCGTCGAGGCCGACAACGCCACGAAGGAGATCCTCAAGGGCGTCGACCTGACCGTGAAGCAGGGCGAGACGCACGCCATCATGGGCCCCAACGGCTCCGGCAAGTCGACCCTCGCCTACTCCCTCGCGGGTCACCCGAAGTACACGATCACCGGCGGCACCGTGCTGCTCGACGGCGAGGACGTCCTGGAGATGTCCGTCGACGAGCGCGCCCGCGCGGGCCTGTTCCTGGCGATGCAGTACCCGGTGGAGGTCCCCGGCGTCTCGGTCTCCAACTTCCTGCGCACCTCCGCCACCGCCATCCGCGGCGAGGCCCCCAAGCTGCGCACCTGGGTCAAGGAGGTCAAGGAGGCCATGGAGCGCCTCCACATGGACACCTCCTTCGCCGAGCGCAACGTCAACGAGGGCTTCTCCGGCGGTGAGAAGAAGCGCCACGAGATCCTCCAGCTGGAGCTGCTCAAGCCGAAGATCGCGATCCTCGACGAGACGGACTCCGGTCTGGACGTCGACGCCCTTCGCATCGTCTCCGAGGGCGTCAACCGTGTCCGCGAGACCGGCGAGGTCGGCACCCTGCTGATCACGCACTACACGCGCATCCTGCGCTACATCAAGCCCGACCACGTCCACGTCTTCTCCGGCGGCCGCATCGTCGAGTCCGGCGGCGCCGAACTCGCGGACAAGCTGGAGAACGAGGGCTACGAGGCATACGTGAAGGGTGGCGCATCCGCGTGACACAGCTGCCGGGCCTCCTCGACACCGAGGCGCTCCGCAAGGACTTCCCGATCCTCGACCGGGTGATCCACGACGGCAAGAAGCTCGTGTACCTGGACAACGCGGCGACCTCACAGACGCCGCGCCAGGTCCTCGACGTGCTCTCCGAGTACTACGAGCAGCACAACGCCAATGTCCACCGCGGCGTGCACGTCCTCGCCGAGGAGGCCACGGCGCTGTACGAGGGCGCGCGGGACAAGGTCGCTGCGTTCATCAACGCGCCCAGCCGCGACGAGGTGATCTTCACCAAGAACGCCTCGGAGTCGCTGAACCTGGTCGCGAACATGCTGGGCTGGGCCGACGAGCCCTACCGCGTGGACTCCGAGACCGAGATCGTCATCACGGAGATGGAGCACCACTCCAACATCGTGCCGTGGCAGCTGCTCTCGCAGCGCACCGGCGCGAAGCTGAAGTGGTTCGGCCTCACCGACGACGGCCGGCTCGACCTCTCCAACATCGACGAGATCATCACGGAGAAGACGAAGATCGTCTCCTTCGTGCTGGTGTCGAACATCCTCGGCACGGTCAACCCGGTCGAGGCGATAGTCCGCCGCGCCCAGCAGGTCGGCGCGCTGGTCTGCATCGACGCCTCGCAGGCCGCGCCGCACATGCCGCTGGACGTCCAGGCCCTCCAGGCCGACTTCGTGGCCTTCACCGGCCACAAGATGTGCGGCCCGACCGGCATCGGCGTCCTGTGGGGCCGCCAGGAGCTCCTGGAGGACCTGCCCCCGTTCCTCGGCGGCGGCGAGATGATCGAGACGGTGTCGATGCACTCCTCGACCTACGCGCCCGCCCCCCACAAGTTCGAGGCGGGCACCCCGCCGATCGCCCAGGCGGTCGGCCTCGGCGCGGCGATCGACTACCTCGACGCGATCGGCATGGACAAGATCCTCGCCCATGAGCACGCCCTCACCGAGTACGCGGTGAAGAAGCTCGGCGAGGTCCCGGACCTGCGCATCATCGGTCCGGCCACGGCCGAGGACCGCGGCGCGGCGATCTCCTTCACGCTCGGCGACATCCACCCGCACGACGTGGGTCAGGTCCTCGACGAGCAGGGCATCGCGGTCCGTGTCGGCCACCACTGCGCGCGGCCCGTCTGCCTGCGGTACGGAATTCCCGCGACCACGCGAGCGTCGTTCTATCTGTACTCCACGCCGTCCGAGATCGACGCACTGGTCGAGGGCCTGGAGCACGTACGGAACTTCTTCGGCTGAGAGACGAGCGATCGCATGAAGCTGGACTCGATGTACCAGGAAGTCATCCTGGACCACTACAAGAACCCCCACGGGCGGGGCTTGCGGGATGGCGACGCCGAGGTGCACCACGTCAACCCCACCTGCGGTGACGAGATCACCCTGCGCGTGAAGTACGACGGCACGAGGATCGAGGACGTCTCGTACGAGGGCCAGGGCTGCTCCATCAGCCAGGCGAGCGCGTCCGTGCTGAACGAACTCCTGGTCGGCAAGGACCTGGCCGAGGCGCGGAAGATCCAGGAGACCTTCCTGGAGCTGATGCAGTCCAAGGGCAGGATCGAGCCCGACGACACGATGGAGGAGGTGCTGGAGGACGCGGTCGCGTTCGCCGGCGTCTCCAAGTACCCGGCCCGGGTCAAGTGCGCCCTCCTCAGCTGGATGGCGTGGAAGGACGCGACGGCCCAGGCCCTGGGCGGAGCCGACGCCGAAAGGAAGACGGCATGAGCGAGACCGTTGAGATGAAGCCGGCCTCGGAGGAAGAGATCCGCGAGGCGCTGTACGACGTCGTCGACCCCGAGCTGGGTATCGATGTCGTCAACCTCGGTCTGATCTACGGCATCCACATCGACGACGCGAACATCGCGACGCTCGACATGACCCTGACGTCGGCGGCCTGCCCGCTGACGGATGTCATCGAGGACCAGGCCAAGTCCGCCACGGACGGCCTCGTCAACGAGCTGCGCATCAACTGGGTCTGGATGCCGCCGTGGGGCCCCGACAAGATCACGGACGACGGCCGCGAGCAGCTGCGCGCCCTGGGCTTCAACGTCTGAGACTCCCGGGCCCCCTCGGGGATCCCCTGAACGACGGAGAGGGGGGGGGGGGGGGGGGGGGGGGGGGGGGCGGTTGGGGGTGGGGGGGGGGGGGGGGGGGGGCGGAAAAAAAAAAGCGAAAAACGCAAGACAAAGAGATACACCGTCTTATGGGGGACACG
>NZ_JBVJAB010000002.1:0-47710 GCF_055591025.1 Streptomyces sp. NPDC041784 | reverse complement strand
GTCCCCCCCCCCCCCCCCCCCCCCCCCCCCCTCCCCCCCCCCCCCCCCCCCCCCCCCCCCCCCCCCCCCCCCCCCCCCCCCCCCCTCTCCTGTGCGTGGTGGGTCAGTCCAGCCCGGCCACGAGCCGGAACGCCGAGTCCGCCCGGTACAGATCGCCCTGCTGGTACGGGTCCAGCCGGATCTGGAAGTCCTTGTGGCGGAGGTAGCGGCCCGGGTAGTTCACCGACTCCAGCATGACCGCGCCGGAGTAGGAGGAGGAGCGGGCACAGAAGGTGGCGTCCTGCTTGAACAGCGAGGATCCGTCGCTGCGTTCGGAGCGCAGGACGAAGCTGCGGTGCCGCAGGTACGTCCCGTCGGCCGTGGCGAAGGAGTAACAGGAGCTGTTCGCCAGTCCCTTGACCACGGTGAAGGTGGAGTCCTGGCGTGACTCCGAGCCACGCACGCGATCCAGCTTCACCTGCCCGCCGCTCACGTGCCAGTACCGGTCGGGGTAGTTGACCGAGCGGACCGAGCGCTCCTGGTCGGCCGGTCGGGGATCGGACGGCTCCTCGGACGACGGCGCGGAGGCCGAGGCCGAAGCACGAGGCGTCGAACTCCCCTGGGGCCGGGGCGAGGAGCTGGCTTCTGAAGCGGACGGGGAAGCGCTTGCCGACGCTTTCCCGCCATTCTTCTTCCCCTCCGAAGCGGTCGCCCCGCTCGCGGAGGGCGTGGCGAAGGAGATGAGCCCGCCCGCGGTCTCGTCGTCCGACAGGGTCTGCCCCTCGCGGGACTTCGACGCCTTGTCAACTGGCTTGTCGTTGATGGCGATCGCGGTCACGCAGGCCACGATGGTGGCCACGGCGAGGGCGCTGGCCAGCCAGAGCCGACGGGTTCCGGGTGCCCGGGACGTGTCCGGGGCCCAGCCGTTCTCCCAGGGTTGTTCCTGGGGCGGCCGGGACTTGTCTATTGGCATGCGCTGTTCCTCCAGCGGCGCCTCCGAGGGCCGCCGCGGCTGCGATGGCCCGGTGTATGAACGGTGAAACAGTAGTGGAAGCCGTGGCTCACGTTCAGCCGTTTGAGTGAGAGGTTTCGATAACGCTTTCGTAGCACCGGCCCGCATGTTCAACGAAGGGCCGCACCACATGAGTCGGGCCCGGCCGCACACGGCCGCCCGTCGATATGTACGCTCGTACACATGGGATACCTGACGCTCGCCGCAGCCATCGTCGCCGAGGTGGCCGCGACGACCGCCATGAAGTACAGCAACGGCTTCACCAGACTGTGGCCCACCCTGCTGACGGCCTTCGGGTACGTCATCTCCTTCCTCCTCCTCGCCCAGACCCTCAAGTCCGTGGGCATCGGCACGGCCTACGCGATCTGGTCCGGCGTCGGCACCGCGACGATCGCCGTCCTTGGCCTCGTCCTCTTCGGCGAGGCCCTCACCCTCACCAAGATCGCCGGAATCGTGCTGATCGTCGGCGGAGTGGTGGTCCTGAACGTCGGAGGCGCGCACTGATGCCCCGCCGCTACGACCCCGAACGCCGCCAGCGGATCATCGATGCCGCCATCCGGGTCGTCGGGGAGAAGGGCCTGGCGGGCCTGAGCCACCGCACGGTGGCCGCCGAGGCGGACGTACCCCTCGGCTCCACCACGTACCACTTCGCGACCCTCGACGACCTCCTCACCGCGGCCCTCCGCCAGGCCAACGAGGGCTTCGCCAAGGTCCTGACGGCCCACGGCGACCTCACCTCCCCCCACGGCGACCTCCCCACCGCGCTGGCCGCGCTCCTGGGCGCCTGGCTGGCCGGCGACCGCACCGGCGTGGAACTGGAGTACGAGCTGTACCTGGCCGCCCTGCGCCGCCCCGCCCTGCGCCCGGTGGCCGCGGAATGGGCCGACGACGTGACCGCCCTCCTGTCCCTGCGCACGGACCCCCGTACGGCGAAGGCCCTGGTCGCTCTGATGGACGGAATCTGCCTCCAGGTCCTCCTGACGGACACGCCGTACGACGAGGAGTACGCCAGAGAGACGCTGGCCCGCCTGATCCCTTGACGAATGAAGGGGAAGGCCGGAATCGGCCTTGCTCACCCGCATCGACGACCGGGAAGGCCGCGAGACGGCGGGAGCGGGCCGTTGCCCGCTCCCGCGTCGCAGCCCGTCGCGTAGCTCGTCACTGCCCCGTCGAACCATGGCAACAGGCAGCAGTACGCCCAACGCGCGACGGGCTCGACGCACCGCAACGGCCCCGACCCACCCCGCCACCCCGCGCCGGCGCCCCACGGGCGGCCGGGCACACCACCGGAGCCCGCCACCGGAGCCGGCCCCGGAGCCCCGCAGCCCACAGCGGCCGCACGCCCCTCGGAGCACCCCGCCCGAGACCTGAGACGCCCGCCCCGCTGGTTAGCCTCCGCACGCTTCGTCCGGTTAGGTTGCCCTCATGACCGACACGACTGCTCCTCGCACCACCGGCGCCGCGGCCGCCGGCCTCGCCACCCTCGCCGCCGACGGCACCGTTCTCGACACCTGGTTCCCCGCGCCCGAGCTGATCGCCGAGCCCGGCCCGTCCGGCACCGAGCGCCTGTCCGCCGAGAAGGCCGTGGAGCTGCTCGGCGAGGGCGCGGCGAAGTCGATCGGCCCGGACGCCCGCCGTGGTGTGGAGGTCGTAGCGGTCCGCACGGTCATCGCCTCCCTCGACGAGAAGCCGGTCGACGCCCACGACGCCTACCTCCGTCTGCACCTCCTCTCCCACCGCCTGGTGAAGCCGCACGGCCAGAGCCTGGACGGCATCTTCGGCCACCTGGCCAACGTCGCCTGGACCTCCCTCGGCCCGGTCGCGGTGGACGACGTGGAGAAGGTCCGCCTGAACGCGCGCGCCGAGGGCCTGCATCTCCAGGTGACGTCGATCGACAAGTTCCCGCGCATGACGGACTACGTGGCTCCCAAGGGCGTCCGGATCGCCGACGCCGACCGCGTCCGCCTCGGCGCGCACCTGGCCGAGGGCACGACGGTCATGCACGAGGGCTTCGTGAACTTCAACGCCGGCACGCTCGGCACGTCGATGGTCGAGGGCCGTATCTCGGCCGGCGTGGTCATCGGCGACGGCTCGGACATCGGCGGCGGCGCCTCCACGATGGGCACGCTCTCCGGCGGCGGCAACGTGATCATCTCCATCGGCGAGCGCTGCCTGATCGGCGCCGAGGCGGGCGTCGGCATCGCGCTCGGCGACGAGTGCGTGGTCGAGGCCGGCCTGTACGTCACCGCCGGCACGCGGGTGACGATGCCCGACGGCCAGATCGTCAAGGCCCGCGAACTCTCCGGCGCCTCCAACATCCTCTTCCGCCGCAACTCGGTCACCGGCACGGTGGAGGCCCGCCCGAACAACGCGGTCTGGGGCGGCCTGAACGAAATCCTGCACAGCCACAACTGACCGACACGGCACAACCGAAGTAGAAGTACCGAAACAGAAGTACCGAAGCAGAAGAACCGGAGCGCCCTACCGCACCCGCGGCAGGGCGCTCCGCCGTACCGACGGCCGGGCCGAACGAGCCGAGGAACCTCGCCTGAACCCGATGGTGAACCCGATGGTGAACCCGATGGTGAACCCGATGGGGGAAGGGAGGCATAGCCGCACCGGCCCGCAGGCGTCACAAGGGACACAGGGGCCGGGCACAGGGCCCGCTCCCGGGGGAAGTGAAGGTGACGATGGATGCCGAAGGGCTGGAAGGTTTCCGGGACTTCGTGGACAACAGGTCGTCCGCGCTGCTGAGGACCGCCGTCCTGCTCAGCGGCGGGGACCGGCACGCCGGCGAGGACCTGCTCCAGAACGCCCTGGCCAAGGCGGCGGGCCGCTGGCACCGTATCGACGAGCCCGAGGCGTACGTACGGCAGGTGCTCTACCGGCAGCAGATCAGTCGCTGGCGGCTGAAGTGGCCCCGGCGGGAGGTGAGCGTCGCCGAACCCCCGGAACAGGCCGCGGCCCCCGACGCCTCCGCGGCCGCCGAGCTGCGCGTCGTGATGCGCGCCGCCCTGTCCCGGCTGACCGCCCGCCAGCGCACGGTGCTGGTGCTGCGCTACTTCGAGGATCTGCCGGAGGCCGACGTGGCCCGGCTCCTGGGCTGCTCCGTGGGCACCGTACGGTCCACCACCCACCGCTCCCTGGCCCGGCTGCGCTCCCTCGCGCCGGAACTCGCCGCCCTCGGTCCCGCGGACGTCGAGCAGCGGTCGTCCCGTGACTACTCGCCCGTGGAGGTGCGTCCGTGAACGTCGACGAACTCGTGCGTGACTCCCTGCGCGAGCAGGCCGACACGCAGGCACCGGCCGGGCCGGGGCTCGCCGACCGGGTGCTGGCCCTGCGTCGGCGCCGCCGTACCCGCAGGTTCGCGTCGATCGCGGCCGCGACGGCCGCCGTGGTGGCCGTCGCGGTGGCGGTGCCGATGCTGCGGTCCGACGGCGCGACCGATGTACGCCCCGCGGACGTCACCCCGCCGAACCGGATCGCCGCGCACCCGGACCAGTCCCCGCCGCGGGACCTGATCGCCGCCGGCGGGAAGGCGCTGGCCGCGTACTACGCGACGACGGTCGTCCCGCGGTCGGCGGACCGGGCGGTGTCGACGCGCACGTACTGGCTGCTGGACCCGACGACGAAGAAGTACGTGAAGACCACGAAGTGGTCGTGGGTGGCCGTCGCCCCGGGTCTGAAGACCGCCGCCGTCCTGGAGCAGAACCTGCCCGCCCGCCGGATCGGTCTGCTCGACCTGGTCAGCGGCGAGGTCAAGCGGTGGATCCCGGTCGACCACACCGTGGGCGGGCTGGCGTTCTCCCGTGACGGCCGCGAGCTCGTGGCGACGACGTACAGCGCCGACCCCGACCTGCGGATCAAGATGGACGGCTCCGAGGACTGGATGGCGGCCATGGAGTCCTCCCGTACCGGCTTCTACGTCTTCGACGTGGCCTCCGGGCAGGGGTCCTGGACCCAGACCGACGACAAGGGCAGCTCCGCCGCCTTCAACAGCCGCCAGGACTTCGCCTTCAGCAGGGACGGCCGGCTCATCTGGTCGGGCATGCCCATGGAGCCGGGCCACCAGTACTTCGACCGCAAGGGCAACAAGGTCGACCCGCCGGCCGCCGAGAAGTACATCCAGTGGTACGTCGACGCCGGACTCTCGCCCGACGGGAAACGGCTGGCCGGCGACTTCGCGGGCGTGAAGTACAAGACGTCCTCCTGGATCCTGGACCCCCGCACCGGCAAGCCGCTCACCGAGAGCCACGGCCAGCAGCTGCTCGCCTGGGCCGACGACTCCTCGCTGATCGCCTGGGACATCGGCAAGGACGGCAACGAGTTCCACCAGCGGCTGGTGCTGGTGACGCCGGGCAGCGAGAAGGTCGTGGTCCTGAGCGACTTCCGGGCCGTGAAGGACGACACCCTGGGACGCTGGGAGCCGGTCTTTGCGGATCGCTGACTGGCCCTCGCCGGGCGCCTCCCGGGAAGCGACAGCAGGTCAGGCCACCGGGCCCGCGGTCCGCCACGCATCGTCCACCAGCCGCTCGTAGGCCGCCCGCAGCCCGTCGACCGTCTCCCGGTCGGCGGGCCGCAGCGGGGCCCGGACCGGTCCGGCCGGCAGCCCCAGGTCGCCCAGCAGCCCCTTGGCGGTGACGGTGCCGGGCAGCCCCGAGGACATCATCAACCCGACCAGTTCCGTGGCGCGTCGCTGGAGCGCGGCCGCCCCGCGGGTGTCCCCGGCGTCGAAGAGGTCCAGCACGGCCCGGAGTCGCCCGGGGACCACGTTCGCGACCGTGCTGACGTATCCCGCCCCTCCGACGGCGTACAGCGCGAGGTTGTGCTCGTCGCAGCCCGCGTAGTACGCGAGCCCGGTGCGCGCGAGGACCTGCTGGGCGCCGAGGAAGTCGTAGGAACAGTCCTTGACCGCCACGATCCGGGGGTGCTCGGCGAGCCGGATCACCGTCTCCGGCTCGATCCGGGTGCCGGTGCGGCCGGGGATGTCGTACAGCATCACCGGCAGCGCGGACGCGTCCGCGACCTCCCGGAAGTGGGCTTCGAGGGCGTCCTGCGGGGGTCGGCTGTAGTACGGGCTCACCACCAGCACACCGTCCGCGCCGGCCTTCTCGGCGGAGCGGGCGAGTTCCACGGTGTGCCGGGTGTCGGAGGTGCCCACGCCCGCGACGACCGTCGCCCGGTCGCCCACCGCCGCCCGCACCGCCGCGACCAGCTCCGCCTTCTCGGCGTCCGAGGTGGTCGGCGACTCGCCCGTCGTCCCGGACAGTACGAGCCCGTCGCAGCCCTCTCCCACCAGCCGTTCGGCGAGCTGCGCCGCCCCGTCGAGGTCGAGCGCGCCCTCCTCGGTGAAGGGGGTGACCATCGCGCACAGGGCGCGGCCGAAGGGAGGGGTGGGGGAGGGCGCGTTCGTCATGGGAGTAGTGTCGGCAGCGCGATCGTGAAGCTCCACTTAAATCTTCTACGAGATATGAGTAAGGAACACTGAGAAGTCGCTCGGCGGACCCCGAATCGCCCTCTGCCCAGAACGCCTCTTCATGGGTCACCATGGCCGCAAACGGTCATCCATGGGAGGCGTCATGAAGCTCGGCAAGGCACTGGCCACCGGAGTCGCGACGGAAGCCCCGATCGTCGTCACCGCCGACGACGAACTCGAACTCCCGCAGAAAGCCGACGAGTCGGCGGAACCGACGGTGTCCGAAGAGGTCCCGGCCGCCCGATGAGGCTGCGGCTTCCGGAGGAACGCCCGACGGAGCCGCCGACCGGCTACAAGATCGCCCACCCGATGCTGTCCCAGGACGGCGGCCGGGCGGGGTTCACCGGTGTGTCGCTGGGCGGTGCGCTGCCGTACGGGGTGCTGGCCGACGCGTCCTGCGTCTACGGCCTGCGGCACCGGGCACCGCACCGCCGTTGCGACTGCGGTTTCCACTGCGTGCGCGATCGCGCGGCCGCCGAGGCGCTGCTGTGCACCACCGAGCACCGGGCGGCGGTGCTCCTCGAGGTCACCGTCCTGGGCGCCTACATCCGTTTCGAGCGCGGTTTCCGCTACGCCCGCCAGCGTGTGCGGACGGCGACCATCGGCCCGTGCGGCTGCGGCGCACCGGCCGCCGCCCTCGCCGATGCCGGCTGGGGCCGGCCCGGCTGGCACGCGCTGGCCCCGACCTGTGCGAGCTGCGCCGGTCCGCGGACGACGGTGTCGCCGACGGCGTTCGCCCGGCTGGCCGGGGACGGACTGCGGGTCACGCTCGCCTCCCGGACCGCGCCGCCCGACGCGCCGGACGACGGGCTGGGCGTACCCGAACTCGCCGCCGAGGCGGCCCTGTTGCAGGCCCGCCTCGACTGGTTCCAGACCCAGCTGGCCCGCCTCGACGGGCGCGGCGCGGGGGAAGGGTAGGGGGAAGGGCAGCCGGACAGGCAGCCCCTGCCCGGCCCCCCACCTTCCGGTCGTCCAGCCTCCACCGAAGACTGGATCTCACCGAAAAATGAACCTCACCGAAAACTATATCCGCCTGGACAAAAAAAGTTTTCGGTGGGAGGGTGGACGCATGCTGGACGTGACCGTGATCGAGGACCCCGAGGCCGCCGCCGTTTCCCTGGACCCCATACGGGCCCGGCTGCTGGCCGAGTTGGCTGCCGGCCCGGCTTCGGCCGCCATGCTGGCCGGGAAGGTCGGGCTGCCGCGGCAGAAGGTGAACTATCACCTGAAGGCGCTGGAGCGGCACGGCCTGGTCGAACTGGCCGGTGAGCGCCGCAAGGGCAACGTCACCGAGCGGCTGATGCGCGCGACCGCCGCGTCGTACGTGATCTCGCCGCTCGCCCTCGCCGAGGTGCAGCCCGATCCGGACCGTTTCCGTGACCAGCTCTCCGCCCGCTGGCTGCTGGCGCTCGGCGCCCGGCTGGTCCGGGACGTCGGCTCGCTGATCACCGGCGCGGACAAGGCCCGCAAGCGGCTGGCGACGTACGCCCTCGACGGCGAGGTCCGCTTCGCCTCGGCGGCCGAACGGGCCGCGTTCATCCAGGAGTTGACGGCGGGCGTCAGCGCGCTCATCCGCAAGTACGACGCCCCCGACACGGAGGGCGGCCGTGATCACCGGATCGTGGTCGCCGTACACCCCACGGTCAAGGACCAGCCCGCCATCCCCGAACCGGACCAGTAGTCAGCAGGAGTTCGCCATGTCCAAGGAATTCGAGATCATCCGTGACTTCGAGGTCGACGCCACTCCGGAGCAGGTGTGGGAGGCGGTGACCACCGGCACCGGAGGGTATCTGTGGCCGATGGAGCCGCCAGAGCCGCGGGTCGGCGGCAGGGGGCCCTTCGGGTCCACGGTCACCGCCTGGGATCCGCCGCACCGCTACACCAACCGCGTCGAGGACGTCGAGGGCATCTCGGAGCAGACCGTCAACCAGCTCGACTACACCGTCGAACCCCGTGACGGGGGCCGGGCCTGGGTGCGGTACGTGCACAGCGGCATCTTCGTCGACGACTGGGACAACCAGTACGACGGCGCCGCCAAGCACACCGACTTCTATCTGCACACCCTGCGCGAGTACCTGGTCCACTTCGCGCCCCGGCCGGCCGCCTTCGCCACCTTCGACGGGCCCGAGGCGTCCAAGGCCGCCGACGCCCTCGCCGTCGTCGGACGGGCGCTCGGGCTCGGCGACGACGTCGCCGCCGGCGCCCGGGTGACGGTCCGAGGGCCGGACGAGTTCGACGCCCTGCTCGATTTCCGCAGCCCGTACTTCATCGGGCTGCGGACGGACCGGGGCCTCACCCGCTTCTTCGGGCGCAACCACTGGGGGTACCCGGTCGGCATCTCCCTGCACGACTTCGCGCCGGGCGCCGACATCAAGGAGTGCGAGACCGCATGGCAGGGCTGGCTGAACGGTGTGTTCAGCCGGCCCTGATCCACCGGGACCTACGGCTCGAACCGCAGGATCTGCGGGTCGTGGTCGCTGATCTGGTCGTGGAACTCCGAGTTGATGTGCACGCTGTCGTACTCGAAGCCGCAGGCACGCCGGATCGACGGGCTGACCAGGATCTGGTCCAGGACCTGCTGGTTGCCCTGGTAGTCGTAGGAGTACCGCTCGCTCCTGGGCAGCGACTTGATCGCCGACCACAGCTCGCCGTCACCCTCCAGGATCTGCGCCGTGCCGGAGAACTCGAAGTCGTTGATGTCGCCGAGGGCGATCACGTCCGCGTTCTTCTGCACGTCGAGGATGTCCTTGACGAACGCGTTGACCAGCGTCGCCTGCTGGTGGCGCTGGGTCTCCGAGCTGCGCACCACCGGCTGGTACTGCGCGTGCAGCGCCTGGTCGCCGCCCTTGGAGTTGAAGTGGTTGGCGATCACGAAGACCGTGCGGCCACGGAAGGCGAACTCGCCGACCAGCGGCTTGCGGCTGGCCTTCCAGGCCGTGTTCGCCGGGTCGATCCGGCCGGGGGAGACCGTCAGAGCGGCCTTGCCGCGCTGCTTGGTCACGCCCGCGGCGGTCGTCGTGTCGCCGCCCGCGCGGTCGGTGAAGGAGACCCGCTCCGGGTTGAACAGGAACACCTGGCGGATGTTGCCGCCCGGCTCGCCGCCGTCGGTGTTGTTCGCCGGGTCGATCGAGCGCCAGTCGTACGTCGGGCCGCCCGCGGCGACGATCGCGTCGATCAGCTTGGTGACCGTGGCGTCGGCGGCCGTCGTGCCGTCGTTCGTCGCGCCGTTGTTGTCCTGGATCTCCTCCAGGGACACGATGTCGGGCGACTGCAGGTTGTGCACGATCGCGGCGGCGTGCTCCTCGAACGTGGCGTCGGAGGGGTCGAGGTTCTCGACGTTGTACGTCGCGACCGCCAGCTCGCCCCTCTTCTGCTTCTCGGTCGTCTCGCGCTCGAGACCGCCGCTCTTCAGCGTGCCGAGGCGGCCGGCCACGAGGGTGTAACCGCCGAACTGGTTGTAGTCCAGCGGGCCCGTGGTGGTGCCGCTCAGGACGTCACCGACGTTCGCGACGGGGAAGTCGGCGGGCGCGCCGAGCGACTGGATCTGGAGCCGGCCGGTGTTCTGCGCGGTGTAGGCGCCGTACACCGTGCCGCCGCGGCGGCTGGCGTTCTCGTGCGGCTTCACCGTGACCCACAGCTCGGTGTACGGGTCGGTGGCGGTGACCACGCGCGCGTCGGCGACCTGGATGTTCATGCCCTCCAGGGACTCGTAGTAGTCCAGGGCGTACTTCTTCGGCAGCAGGGTGAGCCCGTTGACCGAGTTGTTCGCGGCGGAGTCGCCGGCCGGGGCGTACGCGGCCGGAACCGACCGGGCGTTCACGACGGCCGGCGCGGGGAGCGCGTTGCCGCTGGAGACCACCGTCACCGTGGGCTTGGTTATCTCGGTGATCGACTGGTTGCCGGAGGCGGCGCCGCCGGGGACGAACTCGGAAACGGTGCCGGAAACGGTGACCGCGTCACCGACCGCGACCTTCGGCGCGGAGCTGGTGAAGACGAAGACGCCCTCACTGGTGGCCGGGTCGGCGTCCGGGTTCGGATCCTGGATCCAGAAACCTCTGGAGCCGTACGTGCGCACGCCGGTGACGATTCCGGCCACATCCGTGACCGCCTGGCCGGCGTACGGCGACATCCGGGTCGTGCCCTGGATGTCGTGGACTGCCACCGTGGCCGCGTGCGCGGGCGCGGTCAGGGCGACGGTGGACGCCGCGGAACACACGGCGGCGACGGTGAGCGCGGCGGCGCGCGCGGACTTCTTGCTCGGCAACGGGATCCCTCCGGGGACATACGTGGGTGCCGGGACGAGGTGTGGTGCGTGGAACGAGGGGCCGCGACCCGTGGGGTGGTGGCGACGCGCGTAGAACTTACAGTGAACAGATGTCCATCAAGTTTCTACGCGCGTCAATCTCCTGCCTGGTCAGGCCACTTGTCAAGGTTTCGGCCATGTACAGCTCCTGACGGAGACATGAACCGGGCGGCATGGGTGGATATCCGTCTAGGCTGAGTGGCCCAGTGCCCCAGTGGGACACGGGCACGACGCGCCCTAGGAGAACCCGCCGATGTCTGACAGCTCCCCCCTGCCGCCCGTGCGGCTGCACCCCGAAGCGGAGCTGGCGCGCGACGCGCTGTCCACACCGTTGCTCTCCCGCGCCGCGCGGCTCGCCCGCTGGGCCGGCCCCGGCACCCGGGTCGACGCCGGGGGCGGACTTGTCGAGGAGCAACTGCCGACCGCCGCCGAGGTGCTCGGGCTGACCGGGGACGACGCGGCCGCCTACGCGAGCGAGGCCTGGCGGATCGCCGTGGACGCGGGGCTCGTCGAGGTCACCGACGAGGCGGCCGGCACTGTCGCGGCCGCCGAGGACCTGACCCTGCTCACCGGCGGCACCCCGCACGACGTCCTCGCCGTCTGGCTCGCCGCCGTGGAGACCGTCATCGCCGACGCGGCCGTGCCCGACCTCGACGAGCTGATGGACGCCATGGACGACGGCGGCGAGGTCGACTTCTCCCGGCTGGACTGGGACCCCGAGGGCGAGGCCGAGTTCCTCGACGGTGTGCTCGGCAACCTCTACCTGCTCACCGCCAGCGAGGACGGCCCCGGCGACGGCCCCGTGCCGCTCCCCGCGCTCGCCGCCTCGATGATCGTCCCCGGCGACATGGGCGAGCCCACCAACGACGTCCTGGAGCAGGTCTCCGACGCGATGATGCGCCTCGACGACCAGTTCCGGCTGCTGGAGCCGATCGGACTCGTCGTCTACCGGCCGGTCGACGAGGCCCTGATGGCCGACCCCGACGAGGAGCCCGCCGCGGCCCCGGTCGACGAGACCGACGTCTCCCGCTACGGCATGGTCCGCCTCACCCCGCTCGGTCTCTACGGGCTGCGCGCCCGCCTGTTGGAGTCCGGCTTCGAGGCCCCGGCCGTCGGCGAACTCGCCGACAAGGGCGCCGACGTCCTCCTCGACGGCAGCGCCGGCTATGGCCCGCGCGCCGCCCGCGCCGAGACCGAACAGTGGCTGGACCGCCGCGAACCCCTCGCCGCCGCACAAGAGCTGCTCGCCGCCGCCCGCGGCTCGGACGCCGGGGCACCGCTGCGCCGGCTCCGCTGCCAGGAGGCGCTCTCCCTCGTCGGAGCGCCGGCCGAACCCGCCGTACGCGAGGTTCTCGACGACCCCGAGCTGGGCGGCCTGGCCCGCGTCTGGCTCACCGAGCTGGGCGCGACGGACGTCCCCGCCCCCTCCGAGGACCTCGTCTTCTGGCTCACCATCGACACCCTGGCCGCCCAGCTCGCCGCCGAGGGCAACTCCGAGGAGCTCCAGGCCCTCGTCGAGGGGCTGGCCCGGCAGCACGGCGGCTTCTTCGCGGCGGCCTGGCGTGTCGATCACCCCGCTACCCCGGAGGTCCTGGAGGCTATGGGCCGACTGCACCCGGACAAGAGGATCGCCAAGGAGGCGCGCAAGGCCGCGTTCAAGGCACGGTCCCAGCAGGGCGGCTGAGCCGTCCGCTGAGCCGTCCGGGGGCGCGCGAAGGAGTGTCGACCGGGAGCCGTACGGATGACCGGAACCGATACTCCGGAAGCCGCCCCCCGTTCAACTCCCGTTCAGGCATGGGCGGGACGGTGTCGCCGGACCGCGGCCCGCCACCCTCCACGGCACACCCACCGTCTCAGGAGACACCATGTCGCTCACCCGCAGGGACTTCGCCAGACGATCCGCGCTCACCGGTGCCGGCGTCGCGCTGGCGGGCAGCGTAGGAGCCCTCGCCACCGCGCCGAACGCCCTCGCGTCCACGGACACCGAGAGCGTCGGGGACACGGACGAGGAGTCGGCGGCCGCGCACGGAGGGGTCGGCTACGGGCCGCTGATCCCCGACCCGAAGGGCATCCTCGCGCTGCCCGCCGGCTTCACCTACAAGATCATCACCTACAGCGGCAGGACCAAGCTGGAGTCGGGCGAGTTCACCCCCTCCAACCACGACGGCACGGCCACCTTCGACGGCCCGCGCGGCACCACCCTCCTCGTCAACAACCACGAGCTGAAGGGCCCGCGCGCCAACTGGACGTACCCCGTCCCGCTCACCGAGGGCCTGGTCTACGACCCGGCCGCCTCCGGTGGCTGCACGGTCGTCGAGGTGCGCCCCGACGGACGGGTCGCCGAGTGGGTCGGCATCGCCGGCACCTCCACCAACTGCGCGGGCGGCAGGACCCCCTGGGGCACCTGGCTCACCTGCGAGGAGAACTCCGACAAGGCCGGCGTCAACGGCATGACCAAGGACCACGGCTACGTCTTCGAGGTCGACCCGGCCGACCGGCGCGCCAACAAGAACCCCAAGCCGCTGAAGTTCTTCGGCCGTTACGACCACGAGGCCGTCGTCATCGACCCCAAGCGCGGCCACGCCTACCTCACCGAGGACGCCGCCACCCCCAGCGGCCTGCTCTTCCGCTGGACCCCGCCGAAGGGTTTCGCGTACGGCCGCGGCGCGTTCCGCACCCTCGCCGACGACGCCGGCGTCCTCCAGGCGCCCAAGTGCTACGACTCCGGCGGCCAGTTCGTCGACGACCTCTCCCGCGCCACGAAGATCGGCACGGTGTACGGCGTCGACTGGATCGACGTCCCCGACCGCGACGCCCGCACCACCCCCGTCCGCAAGCAGTTCGCGGACGGCGAGATCACCCGGGCCCGCAAGCTGGAGGGCATGTGGTGGGGTGACGGCGGCGCCTACATCGTCTCCTCGTACGCCCGCGCCGAGAGCCCGAAGCAGCACGACGGCCAGGTCTGGTTCTACGACCCCAAGCGCCGCACCCTCACCCTGAAGGTGCTGCTCGGCGTGAACCCCGACCCCGCCGCCGACGGCGCCTTCGACGGCCCCGACAACATCACCGTCTCCCCCTACGGCGGCCTCGTCATCGCCGAGGACGGCGAGGGCGTCCAGCACCTGTTCGGCGCCACCGACAGCGGCCGCACCTACCCCATCGCCCGCAACGACCTGAACATCGGCACCGCCGAGGAACCGGAATTCAGCGAGTTCACCGGCGTCACCTTCTCCCAGGACGGCCGCACCCTCTTCGCCAACATCCAGGAACCGGGGATCATGCTGGCGATCACCGGGCCCTGGAAGCGCCAGAAGCGCTGCTGAATTAATTCAATGGCCCCGCCCTTGCTGCGCCTCCTACAGTGAGATCACGAACAGCGCACCTCCCGGTGCGAAGGCAGCGGCTACTTCTTTTGCCAAGAATCAGACGCCGCCGCCGAATTGATCTCGGGAGGCGCAGCATGCGGTGGGTGCCCGGTGCGCAGGCAACGGTTACTTCATTGGATCGGACGGTTGCGGGTTCGAGTCCCGTCATCGACCTCGGGTCGGTGTAGCTCAATGGGTAGAGCATCTGGCTAAGTCCGTCGCCGACTCCTGATCTCGGGCGCCCTCCCTTTGCTGTGCCTCTCTCCGAAATGGACCATGAATTCGGGGGAATTCAGCAATGGCGCGCTTCAATACGCGTATCGCGAAGGCACGGCCTCTCTCGCCCGTGAAGACCACGGGCCGTACGCTCCGCACCGCTCTCGGCGGCCGGGGCCACGAGCGGGACGCCCGCTCCGAACTGTTCCTGCTGGCGCTCGCCAACTTCGTCTCCCAGCAGACCTTCCACGAGTCCGGCGCCGACCGCGACGACCGCTTCGCGAAGCTCGTGCGCGAACTCGCCGTCGGCGACCCGTCCTGGACGGCCGGCCTGCTGCGCTGGCTGCGCGGCGAGGGCAACCTCCGTACTGCCGCACTGGTCGGCGCCGCCGAGTACGTGCACGCCCGGCTGGCGGCCGGCGCGACCGACGGCCCGTCGAACCGGCAGGTCGTGGGCTCCGTGCTCCAGCGGCCGGACGAGCCCGGCGAACTGCTCGGGTACTGGACCACGAGGTACGGCCGGGCCGTCCCCAAGCCCGTCAAGCGCGGGATCGCCGACGCCGTACGACGCCTCTACAACGGCAAGGCGCTGCTGAAGTACGACACCGCGTCCAAGGGCTACCGCTTCGGCGACGTCCTCAACCTGGTGCACGCGGCGCCCGACCCGGGCAAGCCGTGGCAGGGCGAGATGTTCCGGTACGCCCTCGACCGCCGGCACCACCCCGACACCGCCGTGCCGCCCGCGTCGGACCGGGTCCTGACCGCGCACCGCGAGCTGATGGCGCTGCCGGTCGAGGAGCGGCGCTCGGTCGTGACGTCGGACGGCGGCGCCGAGCGGCTCGCCGCGGCCGGGATGACCTGGGAGACGCTGGCGGGCTGGCTCCAGGGGCCGATGGACAAGGCGGCCTGGGAGGCGGTCATCCCGTCCATGGGCCCGATGGCGCTCGTCCGCAACCTGCGCAACTTCGACGAGGCCGGTGTCTCGGACGAGGTCGCCGCGCGGGTGGCGGACCGGATCGGCGACCCGGCGGAGGTCGCACGGTCGCGGCAGTTCCCCTTCCGGTACCTCGCCGCGCACCGGCACGCGCCGTCGCTGCGCTGGGCGTACCCGCTGGAGCGGGCGCTCGGCCACTCGCTGGCCAACGTGCCCGCGCTGTCCGGCCGCACGCTGGTGCTCGTCGACCGTTCGGGTTCCATGTTCTACTCGCGGCTGTCGGAGCGCTCGGAGCTGAACCGCGCCGACGCGGCGGCGATCTTCGGCACGGCGCTCGCGCTGCGGGCGGCGGACGCGGATCTCGTCGAGTTCGGCACGAGCAGCAACGTGGTGGCCTTCCGCAAGGGCGAGTCGGTGCTGAAGGTCCTGGAGCGCTTCGGCGACCTGGGCGGCACCGACACGACCGAGGCGGTGCGCCGGCACTACCGGCGGCACGACCGGGTGCTGATCGTCACCGACGAGCAGTACGCGTTCAGCCGCCACGGCGACCCGACCGACCAGGTCCCGGCGGATGTGCCGGTCTACACCTGGAACCTGGCCGGCTACCGGGCGGGCCACGGCCCGTCGGGCCGGGCGAACCGGCACACGTTCGGTGGGCTGTCGGACGCGGCGTTCCGGATGGTGCCGCTGCTGGAGGCCGCCGACGACACGCGCTGGCCGTGGGCGGCCTGACGGTCAGCTCAGGCGGGAGACCTGGTAGTGGCCGATCTGCCAGCCCAGCGTGAGGTTCCCGAACAGCACCCCGCGACCGTGCCGCAGCTCTGCTGCCCGGCACGCTGCCCGGCCTCGGTCTCCTCGAACAGGCGGCGCAGCCGCACCAGCGGTTCCGCCTCACTGTGCAGCACGCGGGCCCACGCGCGTCGCTGCCCGTCCCAGTGCTCGTCGATGACGGCCAGGGCGAGCGCTTCCTTGGACTCGAAGAAGTAGTAGAAGCTGCCTTTCGGCACCCCGGCCGCCTTGCAGATCTCGGCGACCCCCAGTGCCGAGTAGCCGCGCAGCTCGATCAGCGACTGCGCGGCGCCGAGGATCTTCTCCCGTGCGTCGCTGGTCCGTCCCATGCCGTCGAGTGTACGAACGGTCGTCTATCTGCCGTCCCTGTGCCCGAGTGCGCTCGGGCCTTGTGACCGCCCGAACTGACATCTAACATTTCAGTTCATGGAGGCCGTACCCCGCACCCTGCTCAGGGACCGCGCCTACGCCGCGATCCGGGACGCCATCGTGACCGGGGCCATCGAGCCCGGCACCGTGGTGCGGGACGCCGATCTCGCCGAGCGGCTCGGGCTGTCCCGGGCGCCGGTGCGGGAGGCGTTCGCCCGGCTGGTGGACGAGGGGCTGCTGGAGAGCAAGCCGCAGAGCTACACGAGGGTGACACCGGTCGTCGCCGCCGACGTACGGGACGCGGCGGCCGTGGTCGGCGCCATGCACGAGCTGGTCACCCGGGTCGCGGTGCCCCGGCTGTTCGCGGCGGACGTCGAGGGGATGCGCACGGCCAACGAACGGTTCGCCGCCGCGGTCGCCGCCGGTGACGTGGACACGGCCCTGCGCGCCGACGACGAACTGCACGACGTCCTCGTCCGGGCCGCCGCCAACCGCGCGGCCGCCGCCACCATCGCCCGCTACACCCCTCTCATCCGGCGGCTGGAGCGACGGCGCTTCGGCGAGGGCGGCACCTGCCGCTCGGCCGGTCTGCACGGACGGCTGATCGAGGCGTGCGCCGCCGGTGACGTGGACGAGGCGGTCCGGGTCACGGCGGAGATCTGGCGCACCCTCGCCGACCTGGCCGACACCGAATGAGCCAAGGAGGCTCCATGGCCCCGAAGTCCCTCTCCTCGTACGAGCGTTACCCCCTGCTCTTCGGGCCCTCGCCGGTCCACCCGATGGAACGGCTCACCGCGCACCTCGGCGGGGCCGCCCTCTGGGCCAAGCGGGAGGACTGCAACTCCGGGATCGCGTACGGCGGGAACAAGACCCGCAAGCTGGAGTACCTGGTCGCCGACGCGCTCGCGCAGGGCTGCGACACGCTCGTCTCGATCGGCGGGGTGCAGTCCAACCACACCCGGCAGGTCGCCGCCTGCGCCGCCCGCGCCGGGCTCAAGTGCGTGCTGGTCCAGGAGAGCTGGGTGGAGTGGCCCGACCCGGTGTACGACAAGGTCGGCAACATCCTGATCAGCCGGCTCGCCGGGGCCGACGTACGACTGGTGCGGGCCGGGTTCGGGATCGGGTTCAAGGAGAGCTGGGAGCAGGCGCTGCGGGAGGTCGAGGAGTCCGGCGGCAAGCCGTACGCCATTCCGGCCGGGGCCTCCGACCATCCGCTGGGCGGGCTCGGGTTCGCCGGGTGGGCGTACGAGGTCGCCGAGCAGGAGCGGGAGCTGGGGGTCTTCTTCGACACCGTGATCGTGTGCTCGGTGACCGGGTCGACCCAGGCCGGCATGGTCGCCGGGTTCGCCGCGCTGGAGGAGGCGGGCGGCCGGCCCCGGCGCGTGATCGGTGTCGACGCCTCCGCCAAGCCCACCGAGACCCGGGAGCAGATCGCCCGGATCGCCCACCGCACCGGCCGGCTCATCGGGGTCGAGAGCGAGCTGACGGTCGACGACATCGAGCTGGACGAGCGGTACCACGCCGGGATCTACGGCGTCCCGGACGACACCACCCTGGAGGCGATGCGGCTCGCCGCCCGCACCGAGGGAATGGTCACCGACCCCGTCTACGAGGGGAAGTCGATGGCCGGACTCGTCGACCTGGTCGCGCGCGGGGAGATCGACGCCGGTTCCACCGTGCTCTACGCCCACCTGGGCGGCCAGCCGGCGCTGAACGCGTACAGCGCCGTGATCTGAGCGGGAGGTCGCCTTCCCCCGACGGTGTCTGGCGTCTCCGGGCGAACTGGTGGACCATGCGGGCAGCACAGCCCGCAGGGACGAGCGTCCCCGGTTCGCAAGGAGTGACGGGATGACGCAGGTCAGACCCATGCGCGCGGATGCCCGCCGCAACTACGAGCGGTTGCTCGAAGCCGCCGCCGAGGCCTTCGCCGAGCACGGGGAGGGTGCCTCGCTCGACGACATCGCCAAGCGGGCGGGGGTCGGCTCCGGCACGTTGTACCGGCACTTCCCGACGCGCCGGGCGCTGCTGGAGGCGGCCTACGTCGACCGCATCGAGGCGCTGGCCGCGCGCGCCGACGTGCTGGGCGCGGAGCTGCCCGCGGGGGAGGCGTTGGTGGCGTGGCTCAACGAGCTGTGCGTCGGCACCATCGAGGTGCGGGGGCTGAAGTCGCTGGTGGGCTCCGCCGTGACGGACGGGAACGGGCCGGCCGCGACGGTGTGCGGGACGCATATGAAGGGTGCGGCGTCGCGGTTGGTGGAGGCGGCGCGGCGGGAGGGGGCGCTGCGCGGCGATGTCGACGCCGTCGACGTGCTGCGGCTGGCGCACGGGGTGGCCACGGCGTCGGAGCTGGGCCAGGGGGACGCGCAGGTCATCCGGCGGTACGTGGGGCTGTTGATGGAGGGACTGCGGGCGTAGCCGTCGCAGGGTGGCCCGCGGTGACGGAGCCCGAAGGCGGCCCGCAGCTACGAGCACGAGAGGCGGCCCGTAGCTGCGGTGCCGCACGGTCAGAGCGCCTGCGCCGCGGGCTTCACCATGTTGCGGACCGTCCGGGCCTTCACGAAGTCGCCCATCGCGGTCATCTCCCACTCGCCGGAGAACTGGCGGATGAGCTTGGCCATCATCACGCCCGTCTGGGGTTCGGCGCTGGTGAGGTCGAAGCGGACGAGTTCCTCGCCGGTGGTGGCGTCGAGGAGGCGGCAGTAGGCCTTGGCGACCTCGGTGAACTTCTGGCCGGAGAAGGAGTTCACGGTGAAGACCAGACCGGAGACCTCCTGCGGGATCCGGCCGAGGTCCACGACGATCACCTCGTCGTCGCCCCCGCCCTCACCGGTGAGGTTGTCCCCGGAGTGCTTGATCGCGCCGCCCACGATGGACAGCTTGCCGAAGTAGCAGCTGTCGATGTGGTTGCGCTGGGGGCCGTAGGCGATGACGGAGGCGTCCAGGTCGATGTCCTTGCCGCGGTAGGCGGGCTCCCAGCCGAGGCCCATCTTGACCTGGGAGAGCAGCGGGCGGCCGCCCTTGACGAGGGACACCGTCTGGTTCTTCTGGAGGCTGACCCGGCCCTTGTCCAGGTTGATCTTCCCGGCGCCGGGGGCGGGCGGGGGCGGCGCCTGGGGCATCGGCGGGGCGGCCGGAGCCGCTGTCGGGGCCGGTGCCACGGGAGCGGCGGGCGCCGCCGGTTCCTCGACCGTCACGCCGAAGTCCGTGGCGATGCCGGCCAGGCCGTTGGCGTACCCCTGGCCGACCGCGCGGGCCTTCCAGGCGCCGTTGCGCAGATAGATCTCCACGACCACCAGAGCCGTCTCGGCGCCGAGCTGCGGGGGTGTGAAGGTGGCCAGGACGTTGTTGTCGTCCGCGCCGCGGATGGTGGCCGTCGGTTCGACGCCCTGGAAGGTCTGACCCGCGGCGTCCGGGCTCGCGGTGACGACGATCTTCTCGATGCCCGGGGGGAGGGCGGCCGTGTCGACGGTGATCGCGTCCGGTGCCGCACCGCCGCCGGAGCGGTACGTCACGCCGGGGCCGGCCGGCTGGTTGTAGAAGATGAAGTCGTCGTCGGAGCGCACCTTGCCGTCGGCGGTGAGCAGCAGGCCCGAAACGTCGAGCCGCACGGGGGCGGAGACGTCCACCGTCACGCGGGTGACGGGGAGAGGGATGTTCGAGCCGGGGGTCATAGCTGTCATGCCGGGTGAACGAACGAGACCACTTTGCCGTTCCCTTACCCGCGAGCGGACCCCCGATCGGCCCACGGCGCCTCGGTCGGTGGGTCAGACGCGGATGACCTGGGGCCCGAGCAGGGAGTAGCGGTGGGCCTCGGCGGCGGGCAGCAGCGTGCTCGTGACGATCGCCTCCAGCGCGCCGATCTCGGCGAAGCGGCAGAAGCCGACCGCGCCGAACTTGGTGTGCACGCCCGCGAACACCGTGCGACGCGCGGCCCGGATCGCCTGGGCCTTGACCTCGCCGACCGCCGGGTCCGGCGTGGTCAGCCCGTGCTCGCGGGAGATGCCGTTGGCGCCGATGTAGGCCAGGTCGACGACGAAACCGGCCAGCATCCTCGTCGTCCAGTGGTCGACGGTCGCCATGGTGCCGGACCGGACCCGGCCGCCGAGCAGCAGCACGGAGGTGCGTTCGGCCCCGGCGAGGGCGCCGGCGATCGGCAGGGACGCGGTGACCACGGTCAGCGGCCGGTCCGCGGGCAGCGCCTCGGCGATGAGCTGCGGGGTGAAGCCCTCGTCGACGAAGACCGTCTCGGCGTCCCCGAGCAGTCCGGCCGCCGCGGCGGCGATCCGGCGCTTCTCGGGGACGTGGCTGGTGGCGCGGAAGGCGAGCGTGGTCTCGAAACCGGCGCTCTCCACCGGATAGGCGCCGCCGTGCGTCCGGCGCACCAGCCCGTGGTTCTCCAGGGCGCGCAGATCCCGTCGTACGGTCTCCCGGGCCACGCCCAGCTCGGCGGCGAGCGTGGCGACGTCGACCGATCCGGTGGCGCGGGCGGCGCGCACGATCGCGCGCCGGCGCTCCTTGGCCGTCCTCGGGGTCATGTCCGCGCCTCGCTTCCTCGCCCGTTCGGGCCCGGTGGGGCCCATGGGGGAAGTTCTACAGCGGGTGCGGGGCGGTGACCAGGGCTGTTGCGTGCCCGATGCCGCCCGGGCGGGTCCGTTCGGTGCCCGCCCGCGTGCCGGAAGGTCCGGATCAGTACGGCCAGATCGGCGGGTCGCTGACGAAGTGGCCGCCCAGGTGGGCGTGCGCGATGTTCCGCGGGTCCAGCTCGCCCTGTTCGGCGATCAGCTTCTCGGCGTACGGCTCGGAGTCGTCGCGCGGCTCGTAGCCGAGCGCCCGTGCCGAGGACAGGTCCCACCACAGGCGGGTGTTGGCGGAGGAGCCGTAGACGACGGTGTGGCCGACGTCCTCGGCGGTCAGGGCCGCGTGGAAGAGGCGGGCGCCGTCGGCCGGGCTCATCCACACCGACAGCATGCGCACGCTGGTGGGCTCGGCGAAGCAGGAGCCGATGCGCACCGACACCGTCTCCAGGCCGTGCTTGTCCCAGTAGAACTGGGCGAGGTCCTCGCCGAAGGACTTGGACAGGCCGTAGAAGGTGTCCGGGCGGTGCGGGGTGTCGACCGGGATCAGCGGGTCGTCGCCCCGGGGCCGGGGGGTGAAGCCGACGGCGTGGTTGGAGGAGGCGAAGACGATCCGGCCGACGCCCTCCTCGCGGGCGGCCTCGTACAGGTGGTACGTGCCCTCGATGTTCGCCTTGAGGATCTTCTCGAAGGGGGCTTCCAGGGAGATGCCCGCGAGGTGGACGATCGCGTCGACGCCCCGGACCGCCTCCCGGACGGCCGCCCGGTCCGCGAGGTCCGCGGTGATCGCGTCCGGCGCGCCCTCGACCGGGCGCAGGTCGAGCAGGCGCAGGTCGTAGCCGTACGCGGGGAGCAGGTCCCGCATCAGGGTGCCGAGGCCGCCGGCGGCGCCGGTGAGCAGGACGGTGCGGGGAGCGGGCATCCTCGGGTCTCCTTGGAGTCGACGACCGGATGAGCGGCCGCATGCATGGACGCTATTCACATGCGTGGACACGCTAAGGATCTCTCGCGCCCCTCGTCAAGTGTGCCGCGGACCTGGAAGTTCCGCTCTTCTGGTGCCCCGCGTCGGCTTGACCGGGCCGGAAAGGGCTTCATACGCTGAGCGTGTTCAGAAATGTGGACATCGGTCAGAAGAACGCACGCGACCCCGGTAAGATCCACAAGACACCCCCTAGGGAGAGCCGTGACGTCAGCCCCCCTCGCCGCCCGCCTCCGGGTCCCCAGCGGACCGCTGTTCTTCCCCGTCACCGCCTACGGACCCGACGGCTCCCTCGACCTCGGCACCTACCGCGCCCACGTCCGCCGCGGGGTCGAGGCCGGCGCGGCGGCCGTCTTCGCCTGCTGCGGCACCGGGGAGTTCCACGCGCTGACGCCGGAGGAGTTCGAGGCGTGCGTACGGGCCGCGGTGGCGGAGACCGCCGGGCGGGTGCCGGTCGTGGCGGGCACCGGGTACGGGACCGCGCTCGCCGTGCGCTACGCCCGGCTCGCCGAGGCCGCCGGGGCCGACGGGCTGCTCGCGCTGCCGCCGTACCTTGTCCTCGCCGCCCAGGAGGGCCTGCTGCGGCACTACCGGGAGGTGGCCGCCGCGACCTCCCTCCCCGTGATCGTCTACCAGCGCGACAACGCCGTCTTCACTCCGCAGACCGTCGTCGAACTCGCCCGCACCGAGGGGATCGTCGGCCTCAAGGACGGCCTCGGCGACCTCGACCTGATGCAGCGGATCGTCAGCGCCGTCCGCACCGAGGTCCCCGGCGACTTCCTCTACTTCAACGGCCTGCCCACCGCCGAGCAGACCCAGCTCGCCTACCGGGCCCTCGGCGTCACCCTCTACTCCTCCGCCGTGTTCTGCTTCGCCCCCGAGATCGCCCTCGCCTTCCACCGGGCGCTCACCACCGGCGACGACACCACCGTCCGCCGCCTCCTCGACGGCTTCTACCGGCCGTTCGTCGAACTGCGCGCCCAGGGCCGCGGATACGCCGTCGCCCTCGTCAAGGCCGGCGTCCGCCTGCGCGGGCTCGACGTGGGCGGAGTCCGCCCGCCGCTGCACGAACCGAGCGAGGATCATGTCAAGCAACTCGCCCAGGTGATCGAGCGCGGACACGCGCTCCTGGAGGAGGAGAACACGCAGTGAAGGCGTCGACGTTCGTCTACCCCTGGGACGTCAACGGCGATCCCGCGGCCCCGGTCCGGATCGCCTCCCTCGGCGTGGAGCAGGTGACGCTCGCCGCCGCCTACCACTCCACCCGCGCCCTCACCCCCCGCCACCCCCGCCACCGCATCGTCACCGCCGAGCACGCGGCCGTGCTCTACCCGACGGACGACCGGTGGCGGGGGCGGGAACTGCGCCCGTACGCGGCCGGCGACTGGGCCCCGGGCGACGCCTTCGGGGAGGCCGCCGAGGCCCTCGCGGGCGCCGGTCTCGAGGTGCACAGCTGGGTGGTCCTCGCGCACAACTCCCGCCTGGGCGCCGAACATCCTGACACCTCCGTCGTCAACGCCTACGGCGACCGCTACCCCTGGGCCCCGTGCATCGCGCAGCCCGCCACACGCGCGTACCTCGTCGACCTCGCCGCCGAGGCCGCCGTACGCCCCAGCGCGCGCGGCACCGAACTGGAGTCCCTCGGCTGGTACGGGCTCCAGCACCTGCACGCCCACGACAAGACCGGCGGGGTCGGCCTCGGCGACGCCGGGACCTATCTGATGGGGCTCTGCTTCTGCCCGGCCTGCCGGGCCGGGTACGGCGAGCAGGGCCTGGACCCCGACACGCTCGCCGCCGCCGTACGCGCCGCGCTGGAGCCGCTGTGGCGGGGGGCGCCGGAGGACGAGGGCTGGGCGGGCGTCGAGAAGCTGCTGGGGTCGACCTACGCGGCGGCCACGCGCGCGTGGCGCGACGACACCGCCCGCACCCTCCAGGAGACGGCGGTCCGGGCGGTGCGGGCCGCCGCCGCGGACGGCTTCCAGGTGCTGCTGCACGCCGACCCAGTGACGTACCGCGTCGGCGCCAACCCGGGCGTCGACCCCGCGCACATCCTGTCCGTGGCGGACGGTGTCGTGGTCCCGTGCGCGGGCGGCCCCGGCCCGCTCGTCCCCTTCGCCCAGCAGGGGCGCGACGACGCGGTCCTCGCCGCCAACCTCGGCGTGGTGTCCGGGATGGGCGGCAGCCCGGGGACGCTCGCGTCCGACACCGCCCGCGCGCGGGAGCGGGGCGCGACGGAGGTCCGCCTGTATCACGCGGGATTGGCGTCCGACGGGGACCTCGCGGCCGTACGGGAGGCGCTTGCCGCGCGCTGAGCCAGCGGCACGGTCGCCGTCAGCAGCGCCAGAGCGCACAGGACCAGCAGTGGCCCGAGGTCCACCAGCTCGACCAGGCCCGCCCCCACGGCCAGCCCGATCACGTTCGGCGTGAACACCAGCGTGTCGGCGGTCGCGCTCACCCGGCCCAGCAGCGGCCCCGGCGTCTCGCGCTGGACGGCGGTCAGCGCGGCGATCAGCACACAGGGCAGCCCGGCCCCGATCGCCGCGCCGCACACCAGCGCCACCGCGTCCGACGGCACCGCGCGGGCGGCGACCGCGACCGCCGTGAGGACGATCCCGCACGCGGCGAACCGGCGCTCGCCCAGCCGACGCAGCGCGGGCCCCGAGACCAGCCCCACCGCGACCGAACCGGCGCCCTGGGCGGCGTAGAGCGCCCCGGCGTACCCGGGGGAGTGGCCCAGGCCCTCGACGACCGCGTAGACCAGCGCGCCGTTCACGCCCGCGCACAGCATCGTCGTCCCGCCCGCCAGGACCAGCGGGCGCAGCCGGGGGTGCTCCCACAGGAAGCGGGCGCCCTCGGCGGTCGACGCCCGCAGGCCCTCGGCCGGCGGCCGCGGCCGTTCCTCGCGGACCCGCACGCACGCGTACAGCCCCGCCGCGCACACGAAGGTCGCCGCGTCCAGCACGGCCACGCCCGGGCCGCCGTACACCGCGTAGACGCCCGCGCCGGCCAGGGGCGCGAGCAGCTTCATGCCCTCGACGGCCGTGATGCGCAGCCCGTTGAAGTCACCGAGCAGCTCCGGGGCGACGGCGGCGGCGACGAGCGCGGACTTGGCCGCCTCGTGTACGACCGAGGCGGCGCCGTACAGGAACAGCACGGTGAGCAGCAGCCACAGCCGGCCGGGGGAGTCCACCGCGAGGAGCGTGAGCAGCAGCGCCGCCGGGAGGAGGTTGAGCGCGATCAGCAAGGGCTTGCGGCGGGTGAGGTCGGCGAGGGTGCCGAGGGCCGGGCCGGCCAGGGTGGGGGCCCACAGGGCGAGCACGCACAGCGCCGCGAGGCCGTTCGAGCCGGTGAGGTCCTTGACCCACACACCGGAGGCCAGCCACAGCGCGGACGTGCCGAACCCGGAGACCACCAGGGCGGCCAGATACAGCGCCGCGTCACGGTCCCGCAGGACGCGCACCACGGTCCAAGTCGATGTCATGCCTGGTCATCGTGGTGCTAAGGCGGGGGCGCGGGCATCGGGCAGGTGCCCTGTCCGGGGCAGGCGCGAGGGGTGCGCGGTGAGTGTCCGCATCGGGCAGGTGCCCTGTCCGGGGCGGGCGCGAGGGGTGCGCGGTGAGTGTCGCGATGAGTTTCCGGGCCGCGACCGGTCCACCCTGTATGACCGACATGACCGACGCCACGACCACTCTCGACCTCGGACCCCAGACCCTGATCCTGGCCCGCCTCGCGGCGGGCGTGCGGGACGACCAGCTCGCCGGCGGCACGCCCTGCCCGGGATACCCCGTGCACAACCTGCTCGGCCACCTGACCGGCCTCGCCGTCGCCTTCCGGGACGCCGGACGCAAGGACCTGGGCGTCACCACCGACACCAGTCCGGAGGTGACCGTGCCCGACATCGGACCCGGCTGGCGCGAGGAACTGCCCCTGGTCCTCGGCGAACTCGCCGCCGCCTGGCAGGACCCGGCCGCCTGGACGGGCATGACCCGGGCCGGCGGCATCGACCTGCCCGGCGCGGTCGCCGGCGCCGTCGCCGCCGACGAACTGGTCATCCACGGCTGGGACCTGGCCCGGGCCACCGGCCAGGCGTACACACCCGACCCGGCCGCGCTGCGCGCCTCGCACACGTTCCTGCGCGCGGCCGCCGACGACGCCGACCGCGGCGGCGGCATCTTCGGCCCCGTCGTGCCCGTGCCGGAGGACGCCCCGCTGCTCGACCGGACGGTGGGGCTGAGCGGGCGTGATCCGGGCTGGACGCCGTAGACGACCCGGGCGCGGCGGCGTAGACGGACGTAATCAGGGCACGTCCGGCGAGGGCTGAACGTACGCTCCCCACCATGCCCCTCAGCCTCACCGTCCTCGGTACCGCCTCCCCGCACCCCGGGCCCGGCCGCCCCTGCTCCGGCTACATGCTGCGCGGGGCGGGTGCCGAGGTGTGGGTGGACGCGGGGCCGGGGACGTTCGCCGAGTTGCAGCGGCACACGGATCCCGAGCGGCTCACGGCGATCTGGATCTCCCACCTCCACGCCGACCACAGCGCCGATCTCCTCGCCGCCGCCTACGCGTTCGCCTACGGCGGGCTGATCCCGCCGGTCCCGGTCCCGGTGTACGCGCCGGTGGACTGCGCCCGGCGCCTCGCGGGCTTCTTCGGACAGCCCGACGTACGGTTCCTCAGTGGTGTGTTCGACTTCCGTGCCCTGTACGACGGCCATACCGTCCGGCACTGGAACCTGCGGCTCACCTCCCGCGCGGTGGTCCACGACACCGAGGCGTACGGGCTGCGCGCCGAGTGCCAGGGGAGCGTCCTCGCGTACTCCGGGGACAGCGGGCCGTGCGACGCGCTCACCGAACTCGCCTCCGGGGCCGATCTGTTCCTGTGCGAGGCCGACATCGACCGGCATCGCGAGAGCGAAGGGTCGCACCAGGTGCATCTGACCCCGGAGGACGCCGGCGACGCGGCCCGCAAGGCGGGCGTGCGCGAGCTGTACATCACCCATGTCGGACCCACCCTCACCCGGGAGGCGGCGACCGCCCGCGCCGCCGCGGCCTTCGGCGGCCCGACCCGCACGGCCCGCGAGGGCGAGACCATCCCCTTCTGACCGCGCCCCCGGCGACCCCCGGGCGCCGCATCCCGGCTTCCTTTGTCAGAAGCATTGACGAAACACAGGGGCCCTCCTACCTTCAACGCGTCGTACTTCGTACGTCATATATGAGACGCGATACGTGAGATCCGATACGTGAGATCCGAGAGGCGCGCATGACCTCTGTGCCCACGCCGATCCCCTCTCGCACGCAGTACGTGCTGGAGGAGATCAAACGCCGCATCCTCACCGGGCGGTTGACGCCGGGTCAGGCCCTGGTCGAGACCGAGCTGGCCGCGCAGTTCGGGGTGTCCAAGACCCCGGTGCGCGAGGCGCTCAAGACCCTGGCCGGCACCGGACTGGTCGTCATGAGCCAGTACAAGGGCGTCACGGTGCGCATGGTGGACGCGGACATGGCGCGCGAGGTCTACGACGTGCGGCTGCTCCTCGAACCCGAGGCGCTCAAGCGGGCCGTGCGCCGCGGTGCCTCCCTCGACGCGGCCCGGGACGCCCTGACCCGCGCCGACGAGGCGACCGACACCGCCGAACGGTCCCTGGCCAACCGGGAGTTCCACCGCGCCCTGTATCTGCCGTGCGGCAACCCGCTGCTCGGCCGGATGCTCGACGAGGTCCGCGACCAGGCCGCCCTGGTCTCCGCCGTCGCCTGGGCCGCTTCGCCCTCCTGGGAGCGGGAGGCCGGCGAGCACCGCGAGATCCTGCGGCTCGCCCTGGCCGGCGACGCGGACGGCGCGGCCCGCGCGCTCCACGCCCACATCGCGTCCTTCGTGCACCGGGCGTTCCCCGAGACCGCCGCGGACAACCGGACATTGGAAGGTCAGGAATGAGCAGCGTGGCGTTCGAGACCCAGCGTGCGGCGCTGGCCGACGTGGTGGCCATCCCGGTGACCCCGTTCGCCGAGGACGGCAGCGTCGACCGGGCCGCCCACCGGGCCCTGCTGCGCCGTCTGCTCGACGGCCGGATCACCACCCTCACCCCGAACGGCAACACCGGTGAGTTCTACGCCCTCACCCCCGAGGAGCGTCGGCTGGTCACCGAGCTGACCGTCGACGAGGCCGGCGGCCGGGCCGTCATCCTGGTCGGCGTCGGGCACGACGTGCCCACGGCCGTCGCCTCCGCCCGGCACGCACGGGAGCTGGGCGCCCAGATGGTGATGGTCCACCAGCCCGTCCACCCCTACGTCTCGCAGCGCGGCTGGGTCGACTACCACCGGGCCATCGCCGAGTCCGTGCCCGAGCTGGGCGTCGTCCCGTACATCCGCAACGCCCAGCTGCACGGCGAGCGGCTCGCCGAACTCGCCGACGCCTGCCCCAATGTCATCGGCGTGAAGTACGCCGTCCCGGACGCGGCCCGCTTCGCCGGCTTCGCGCGCGACGCCGGGCTGGAGCGCTTCGTCTGGGTCGCCGGCCTCGCCGAGCCCTACGCCCCCTCCTACTTCTCGGCGGGCGCCACCGGCTTCACCTCGGGGCTGGTGAACGTCGCCCCCGCCGTTTCGCTGAACATGATCGAAGCGCTTCGATCAGGGGACTACCCAGGGGCGATGAAGGTCTGGGAACAGATCCGCCGCTTCGAGGAGCTGCGCGCCGCGAACGGCTCCGCGAACAATGTCACCGTCGTCAAGGAAGCCCTTTCCTCCCTCGGCCTGTGCCGCCGGGACGTGCGTCCGCCGAGCCGCCGGCTGCCCGAGGACGAGCGCGCCGAGGTCGCCGCCATCGCCGCCGGGTGGTCCATATGAAGCGCTTCGACGATCGTCTCCGCAAGCGCCCCGAGGACCTCAGAAGCCACCAGTGGTACGGCACCGACGGCCTGCGCTCCTTCAGCCACCGCGCCCGCACCCGCCAGCTCGGCTACCTCCCCGAGGAGCACCTCGGCAAGCCGGTCGTCGCGATCCTCAACACCTGGTCGGACATCAACCCCTGTCATGTGCACCTCCGTGATCGGGCCCAGGCGGTCAAACGGGGTGTGTGGCAGGCGGGCGGCTTCCCGCTGGAGTTCCCGGTCTCCACGCTCAGCGAGACCTTCCAGAAGCCCACCCCGATGCTCTACCGCAACCTGCTCGCGATGGAGACCGAGGAGCTGCTGCGCTCCTACCCGGTCGACGGCGCCGTCCTGATGGGCGGCTGCGACAAGACCACCCCCGCGCTGCTCATGGGCGCGGCCAGCGTCGACCTGCCCACGGTGTTCGTGCCGGCCGGCCCCATGCTGCCGGGCCACTGGCGCAACGAGGTGCTGGGCTCCGGCACCGACATGTGGAAGTACTGGGACGACAAGCGGGCCGGTCTGATCGGCGACTGCGAGATGGCCGAGCTGGAGAACGGCCTCGCCCGCTCGCCGGGCCACTGCATGACGATGGGGACGGCCTCCACGCTGACCGCCGCCGCCGAGGCGCTCGGCGTCACGGTCCCGGGCGCCTCCAGCATCCCGGCCGTGGACTCCGGGCACGACCGGATGGCGGCCGCCGCGGGCCTGCGGATCGTCGAACTGGTCCACCGGGACCGCAAGCTGAGCGACCTCCTCACCCGGGACGCCTTCGAGGACGCGGTCACCACCGTCCTCGGCCTCGGCGGCTCGACCAACGCCGTGATCCATCTGATCGCGATGGCCGGCCGCGCGGGCGTCACGCTCACCCTCGACGACTTCGACCGCGTCGCCCGTACGGTCCCCGTCCTCGCCAACGTCCGCCCCGGCGGCCGGACGTACCTCATGGAGGACTTCCATTTCGCGGGCGGCCTGCCCGGTTTCCTCTCCCGGATCCCGGACCTGCTCCACCTGGACCGGCCGACCGTCTCGTACGACACCATGCGCGAGCAGCTCGCCGGGGCCCAGGTGCACCACGACGACGTCATCCGGCCCCGGGACAACCCGGTCGCGAGCGAGGGCGGGGTCGCCGTGCTGCGCGGCAACCTCTGCCCGGACGGCGCGGTCATCAAACACATCGCCGCCGAGCCGCACCTGCTCAAGCACACCGGTCCGGCGGTCGTCTTCGACGACTACCGGACCATGCAGCGGACGATCAACGACCCGGAGCTGGGCATCACCGCCGACAGCGTGCTGGTGCTGCGGGGATCCGGCCCCAAGGGCGGTCCGGGCATGCCCGAGTACGGCATGCTCCCCATCCCCGACCACCTGCTCCGGCAGGGCGTGCGGGACATGGTCCGGATCTCCGACGCCCGGATGAGCGGGACGAGCTACGGCGCGTGCGTGCTGCACGTGGCGCCGGAGTCGTACGTCGGCGGACCGCTCGCCCTGGTCCGCACCGGCGACCCGATCACCCTCGACGTCGAGGCCCGCAGCCTCCATCTCCACGTGGACGACGAGGAGCTGGAGCGCCGCAGGGCGGCCTGGACCCCGCCGCCCACCCGGTACGAGCGCGGCTACGGCGCGCTCTACAACGAGCAGATCACCCAGGCCGACACCGGTTGCGACTTCGAGTTCCTGGCCCGCCCGGGCAAGGTCGCGGACCCTTACGCGGGCTGAACCAGCGCACCACCCCAGGCACGGCCAAGAGTGCACCGCGCACACGAGGAAAGCGCTTCCTGCACCGGAGAACAAGGCACGAGAACAAGGCACGAGCACAAGCACGAGCACCACCCACGCACGACGCACCCGAGAACGGAGAACAGTCATGGCACAAGCCGCAGCCGTGGCGAAACCGCCCGCGCCACCCCGGCGGCGCCGTGCCTCCGCCACGCCGCGCAGGCTGCCGTACCTGCTGATCGCGCCGGCGGCCCTGCTGATGCTGGGCTTCATCGCCTACCCGGTGATCAGCGTCTTCTACTACAGCCTCCAGAACTACAACCCCACCAAACCGTGGCGGAACGGGTTCGCGGGTTTCGACAACTTCGTCCACGCCTTCACCGACGACCCGCAGTTCTGGGGCACCCTGACCTTCAGCGCCCAATGGGTCTTCGTCGAGGTCGGGCTGCAACTGCTGTTCGGTCTGGCGCTGGCGCTGATCGTCAACCAGACCTTCGTCGGCAGGGCGTTGGGCCGCGCCCTCGTCTTCTCCCCGTGGGCCGTCTCCGGCGTGCTGACCTCGGTGATCTGGGTGCTGCTCTACAACTCCCAGACCGGTATCACCCGTTATCTCGCGGACGTGGGCATCGGTTCCTACGGAACCAGCTGGCTGTCGGACACCTCCACCGTCTTCCCGGCGGCGATCGTCGCCGACCTGTGGCGCGGGGTCCCCTTCTTCGCGATCCTCATCCTCGCCGACCTCCAGTCCGTCTCGAAGGACCTGTACGAGGCCGCCGAGGTCGACGGGGCGAGTCGGCTGAAGCAGTTCTGGCACATCACCCTGCCCCATCTGAAGGACGCCATCGTCCTGTCCACGCTGCTGCGCGCGGTGTGGGAGTTCAACAACGTCGACCTGCTCTACACGCTGACCAACGGCGGCCCGGCGGGAGAGACCACCACCCTGCCGCTCTACATCGCCAACACATCCGTCGACGCCCACAACTTCGGCTACGCGTCCGCCCTCACCACGGTCGCGTTCGTGATCCTGCTCGTCTGCTCGATGGTCTATCTGCGGCTCAGCAAGTTCGGAGGTGAAGGCAAGTGATCACCAAGGAGGCCACCGAGGTCGCGCCCGCACCCGCGCCCGCGCCCCCCGCCGCCGATCAGCGGCCGCGCAGGAAACACCGCGCCTGGGACGAGGCACCCCGCTGGCAGATCTACGTCCCGCTCTCGATCTATCTGCTCTTCACCCTGATCCCGTTCTACTGGATCCTGCTCTTCGCGCTCCGCCCGCCGGGCTCGACCTCGCTCGTGCCCTGGCCGATGACCTTCGAGCACTTCGAGAAGGTCTGGAACGAACGCGAGTTCGGCGTCTACTTCCAGAACAGCGTGCTCACCGGCGTCGCCACCCTGCTGCTCACCACCCTCGTCGCGCTGTCCGGCGGCTACGCCCTCGCCCGCTTCGAGTTCAGGATCAAGCGCGGCTTCATGATCGCCCTGCTGTGCACCCAGTTCGTGCCGGGCGCGCTGCTCCTGGTCCCGCTCTTCCAGATCTTCGCCGAGCTGAAGATGATCAACTCGCTGGCGAGCGTGATCATCGCCGAGACGGTCTTCCAGCTGCCCCTGTCGATGATCCTGATCAGCGGCTTCATCCGGAACGTGCCGTACTCCCTGGAGGAGGCCGCCTGGGTCGACGGCTGTAACCGTTTCACGGGTTTCCGGATCGTGGTCCTGCCGCTGCTGCGGCCCGGACTGATCGCGGTCGGCTCCTTCGCGTTCGTGCACGCCTGGAACCACTTCCTGTTCGCCCTGATGTTCCTGTCCGACCAGAGCAAGCAGACCATCCCGGTCGGCCTCAACACCCTGATGAGCTCGGACAGCGTCGACCTCGGCGCCCTGGCCGCGGGCGGCATCATCGCCGCCGTCCCCGTGGTGATCGTGTTCGCCTTCATCCAGAAGTGGCTGATCACCGGGTTCAGCGCAGGGGCGGTGAAGGGTTGATGAAGCGAACTACTGTTCGGCCTGTCGTGCCTGGGTGTGATGGTGGTGGGTCTTCCGCCTGGAATCCTGTGAGCGGGCATCGCGGACCCGTCATGGTCGCCTTGCCCGACAAGAGAGTTGGCGGACCTACCGCCGGACGGGCGGAAAGTGACGCCTGTGGAGGCCGACGTAAGACCGCACTCTTCGGGGAACGGCGGCGGCCTGCGAAGCAGGAACCCATGGTGGTGTCGCGCGGCGGCACGGACCAAAATCTCCGGCCTGCGGGCTGGGGAGGACGTCAAGGCCTGAAGAAGTACCCGGCCGCCGCACATGGTCCACGTACTCGGGGCTCGGCTGAGCTCTGTGGCGAACCGGAGGAGGCCTCGCAGGTCTCCTCCGGCAGGCAGGCCGAGCGGGTCGTCCTGACCGTGGGCTCCAAGACCACCGGCGTCGGCCTCGGCAAGGGCGCCGTCCTGAAAGGCGCGAGCCTCCAGGTCAGGAACGCGGAGAACGTCATCCTGCGCAACCTCGACCTGCGCGACGCCTACGACTGCTTCCCCGTCCGGCAGCCCACCACCGGCGGCCTCGGCGACTGGAAGACGGCGTACGACACCCTCTGGCCGACCGGCGCCACCCACGTCTGGGTCGACCACGTCACCGCGAGCGACCAGGGCCACCCCGACTCCGCCGAGCCCACCTGCTTCGCCCGCAACCACCTCCGCCACGACGGCCTGCTGGACATCACGAACGGCTCCGACCTGGTCACCGTCTCCTGGAGCCGGTTCGCCGACCACGACAAGGCGATCCTCATCGGCAGCGGCGACACGGCCACGGGCGACCGCGGCAGGCTCCGGGTCACCCTCCACCACAAGCAGTTCGAGTCCGTCGTCCAGCGCGCCCCGCGCGTCCGCTTCGGACAGGTGCACCTCTACAACAACCGGTACGTGGTGACCGGCGACGACTACCGCTACTCGCCGGGCGTCTCCACCGAGTCCGCGATCCACGCCCAGAACAACGCCTTCCACGCCCCCGGGCACATCGAGGTCGCCGACCTGGTCAAGAGCTGGAACGGCACCGCCCTGCACCAGACCGGCACCCTCTGGGGGTCCCCCCGGACGAAGTCCGGGGGAGGCCGGCCCGTCGACCTCCTCGCCATCCACAACGCCTACAGCAGCGGCAGCGAGCGGGATCTCACGGCGGACGTCGGCTGGACGCCTACCCTGCACGGAAAGATCGACAGCGCCGAGGTGGCCGACCGAGAGGTGGCACGCGGCGCGGGCGCAGGGAGAATCCCATGAACATCCCGATCGTTCTCGCGGGCGCGCGCGGCCACGGCCGCTGGCACCTGGACAACATCCGCCGGCTCCAGGACAAGGGGATCGTGCGGCTGGCGGGCATCTGCGAACTGACCCCGCTGACCCCCGACGAGATCCCCGAGGGCCTGGGCACGCCCGAGCAGTCCGCCGACTTCGGCGCGCTCCTCGACACCACCGGCGCCCGGATCGCGGTGGTCTGCACCCCGATCCCCACCCACACCGACCTGGCCCTGACGGCGGCCGCGCGCGGCGTGCACCTCCTCCTGGAGAAGCCGCCCGCCCCCTCCTACGCCGAGTTCCGCCGGATGGCCGACGGGGTCGTGAAGGCGGGCGTGGTCTGCCAGATCGGCTTCCAGTCGCTGGGCTCGCACGCCGTCCCCGCGATCCGCGAGCTGATCGCCGACGGGGTGATCGGCGAGGTCGTCGGGGTCGGCGGCGCCGGGGCCTGGGCGCGCCCGGAGTCCTACTACCGGCGGGCGCCCTGGGCGGGCAAGCGGCGGCTGAACGGCGTCGACGTGATCGACGGCGCCCTCACCAACCCGCTCGCCCACGCCGTCGCCACCGCGCTGGCGCTGGCCGGGGCCACCCGCGCCGAGGACGTCACCGGCATCGAGACCGAGCTGGCGCACGCCAACGCCATCGAGTCCGACGACACCTCCTGCGTCCGGATCACCACCGCCGACGGCCGCCCCGTCGTCGTCGCCGCGACCCTGTGCGCGGCGGACCCCGACGACCCGTACGTCGTCGTGCACGGCAGCCGGGGCCGGATCACCCACTGGTACAAGCAGGACCGCGTCCTGCTCCAGCGCGCCGGCCACGGCCCCGAGGAGCTGGAGTACGGCCGCACCGACCTGCTGGAGAACCTGGTCGACCACCTCACCGACGGCGCCCGCCTGCTGGTCCCGCCCGCCGCGACCGAGGCGTTCATGCGGGTCGTCGAGGCGATCCGGACCGCCCCCGACCCGGTGGCCCTGCCCGACGACGCCTGGCACCCGCTGCCCGGCGAGGAGCGCAGGGTCGTCCCCGGCATCGACGGGCTGGTCGCGGCCGCCGCCGACACCCTCGCCCTCTACTCCGAACTGGGCGCCCCCTGGGCGCTCACGACCGCGCATCCGAAAGAGGTGAGCACCTGATGACGGTACCGGCATCCGACTCCCCGGTCGTCCTGCGCGTCGCGGGCCGCCCGGTCGGCCGCTACGTCACCCGGCCCGAGCTGCCCCCGAGGCTCTCCCCACGCCCTTATCTGCACCCCGTCACCACCCTGGCCGGCACGGCGGTCACCGAGCTGACCCCGGCCGACCACACCCACCACCTCGGCGTCGGTGTCGCCGTTCCCGACGTCGAGGGGCACAACTTCTGGGGCGGGCGCACCTACGTCCGCGACCAGGGTCCGACCGAGCTGGACAACCACGGCGCCCAGCGCCACGGCTCCTTCCAGCTCCGCGACCCGGACGGGTTCGTGGAGGAGCTGCGCTGGGTCGCCGCCGGGGCCGAGCTGCTGCGCGAGCGCCGTACGGTCGCGGCGACCGCGCTCACCGACAGCGCCTGGGCGCTGGACTTCACCTTCTCCCTCACCAACGTCACCCCGGACCCGCTCTCCCTCGGCAGCCCGGCGACGAACGGACGTCCCGGCGCGGCCTACGGCGGCTTCTTCTGGCGGGCGAGGAAGGAGAGCGCGGCCCCCGACGTGTTCACCGCCGACGCCGAGGGCGAGTCCGAGGTCCACGGCCGCCCCGCCGACTGGCTGGCCCTGGCCGGCGCCGGCTGGACGCTCGTCTTCGCGGGCGCCACCGACACCACCCGCCGCGACCCCTGGTTCGTGCGCACCGCCGAGTACCCCGGCGTCGGCTCCTCGCTGGCCTCGGCGAGGCGGCTGCCGATCCCGCCCGGCGAGACCGCCGTACGCCGCGTCGTCACCGTCGTCGCCGACGGCCGGCCGGACCGCGACGAGGCGGCGGCCCTGGTCCGGAAGGCGGTCAGCCAGTGACGTACCGCAACCCGGTGCTCGACGCCGACTGGTCCGACCCGGACGTCGTCCGCGTCGGCGACGACTTCTACCTCACTGCCTCCAGCTTCTCCCGCGCCCCCGGCCTGCCGCTGCTGCACTCCCGGGACCTGGTCAACTGGGCCCTGGTCGGTCACGCCCTCGAACGCCTGGAACCGGCGGCCGAGTTTTGCACCCCGCGGCACGACTGCGGCGTCTGGGCACCCTCGCTGCGCCACCACGACGACCGTTTCTGGATCTTCTGGGGCGACCCCGACCAGGGCATCTTCCAGGTCAACGCCCCCGAGATCAGAGGCCCTTGGACCCGTCCGCACCTGGTGAAGGAGGGCCGGGGGCTCATCGACCCGTGCCCCCTGTGGGACGACGAGACCGGCGAGGCGTATCTCGTCCACGCCTGGGCGAAGTCCCGCGCGGGCGTCAAGAACCGGCTCACCGGCCACCGGATGCACCCCGACGGGACGTCACTTCTGGACGAGGGCAAGGTGATCGTCGACGGGGACCGCATCCCCGGCTGGTTCACCCTCGAAGGCCCCAAGCTCTACCGGCACGACGGCTGGTTCTGGATCCTCGCCCCGGCCGGGGGAGTGGAGACCGGCTGGCAGGGCGCCTTCCGCGCCCGGGACTTCTTCGGCCCGTACGAGGAGCGGATCGTCCTGGAGCAGAAGGACACCGACGTCAACGGCCCCCACCAGGGCGGCTGGGTGCGCACCGGGTCCGGCGAGTACTGGTTCCTGCACTTCCAGCAGCGCGGCGCGTACGGCCGGGTCGTCCACCTCCAGCCCATGCGCTGGGGAGCGGAGGGCTGGCCGGTCATCGGCGACGAGGGCGCACCCGTCCTCGAACACCGGCTCCCCGACCTGCCCGTGCAGCCGCCCGCCGCGCCCGCCACCGACGACGACTTCCCCGGCGGCCGCTTCGGCCGCCAGTGGCAGTGGACCGCCAACCCCCAGGACGGCTGGGCCACCCACCACTCCGGCGACGGTCTGCGCCTGGCCTGTGTCCGGACGGCGGACGCGCACGACCTGCGCCGGCTGCCGAACGTCCTCACCCAGCGGCTCCCGGGCGTCCCGTCCGCCGTGGAGGTGGAGCTGACCCTGCACGGCGAGGAGCCGGGTGCCCGCGCCGGACTCGCGGTCCTCGGGGACGCGTTCTCCTGGATCGGGCTGCACCGCGCGAGCGACGGCAGCGTCCAGCTCGTGCACCGGTTCGCCGAGGCGGTCGCCGAGCACGAACGCGACGCCGACCACCCCCGGCTCGCCCCCGAAGGACGGGTGCGCCTGCGGATCGAGATCGGCGCGGGCGCCCGCTGCCGTTTCGCGTACGACATCGGCGAGGGCCCGCGCTTCTCCGGCCCCGTCTTCGCCGCCACCCCCTGGCGCTGGGTCGGCGCCCTGATCGGCCTCTTCGCGCTCGCCCCCGCCGGGGCGGGGCACGCCGGGGCGGCCTCGTTCGACGCGTTCCGCATCAGATCCCTCTGACTCACTTTTCCCCGTACGCCTGTTGGGAGCCGCAGTGACGCACTTCCGTAGCAAGCGCTTGCCGAGAGCCGGTGCGGTGCCGGCCTCGGTCGTGGGCCTGATCGCCGGGCTGGGCCTCGGCCCGGTCGGCGAGGCGCAGGCCGCCGTCGGGTCGAAGGCCGTCGCGTCGGTATCCACCGCTTCGGCGTCCGCAGCCGACCGCTGGAGCGACCGCGCCCACGGTTTCGCCTCCCTGGCCGGCGGCACCACGGGCGGGGCCGGCGGCGAGGTCGTCACCGTCACCGACCAGGCGGCGCTGGCGAGGTACGCGGCCGCCGAGGAGCCGTACGTCATCAGGGCCAGGGGCTCGGTCGCCGTCGAGCCCTTCGGCTCCGACATCGTCGTGACCTCGAACAAGACGATCATCGGCGTGATCGAGCGGTCCGTGATCCGGCTGCTGAGCAGGGGCTCCACCACCAACAACGGCTATCTGACGGCCGCTTCGACCTGGACGGGCAACCCGTACGGGTTCCTGATCACCCGCTCGAAGGTCGTCAGCGACGCGCCCGACCAGACCTTCCACCTGGGCCGGCCCTGGCACCCCGGCGGCGAGCCGGAGGCGGTCGCCCAGGTGCTGATCCGGGACACCGAACTGCCGGCGGCCGTCAAGTCCTCGCCGTGGACCGACATGAGCGGGTTCTCGTGGCGGGACGCGCGGTTCGCGGAGTACCGCAACACCGGGCCCGGTGCGGCCGTGACCGCCGACCGGCCGCAGCTGAGCGACGCCGAGGCGAGGACCCGCACGGTCGCCGCCTACCTCCGGGGCGCGGACGGCTGGGCGCCGTACGCGCGCGCCACCCACTGACCCCCCACACCTTCATATCTCCGTTGGATCCAGAAGAAGAGAGCCGACCACATGAAGAGCAGCATCCGCAGAAGCAGGCGCGCCTCCCTGGCCGTCGCCCTGGGCTCCGTGCTCGCGCTGACCGCCACCGCCTGCGGCGACGACGGCAGCGGCAGCGCGGGGGACAAGGGAGGCGAGGGCTCGGGCAAGGGCGAGATCACCTTCTGGGACAACAACGGAGGTGTCCGCACCGACATCTGGAAGGAGATCATCGCCGACTTCGAGAAGGCGAACCCGGACATCAAGGTCAAGTACGTCGGGATCCCCGCCGCGAGTGCCCAGTCCAAGTACGACACCGCCATCCAGGGCGGCGGCCTGCCCGACGTGGGCGGCGTGGGCACCGCGATGCTCGCCGAGGTCGCGGTCCAGGGCGCCCTCGAGCCGCTGGACAGCCGGCTGGAGAAGAGCGAGCTGAAGGGCGAGCTGAGCGAGAACCTGGTGGCGAGCAGCCGGGCGGCGGGCGGCGGCGAGGAGCTGTACCAGATCCCGACCTCGTCCAACAACGGCACCCTGTGGTACCGCACCGACCTGTTCGAGAAGGCCGGTCTGGAGGCCCCGACCACCTGGACGAAGTTCTACGAGGCCGCCGACAAGCTCACGGACAAGAGCAAGAACGAGTTCGGCTTCACCATCCGCGGCGGCGAGGGCTCCATCGCGCCGGCCCTGGACGCGGCGTACAGCCAGACCGGTGTCGACACCTTCTGGAACGGCGACAAGACCACCGTCAACGACCCGAAGATCGTCGCGGCGCTGGAGAAGTACGTCGGCCTGTACAAGAAGGACACCCCGTCCGCCGACGTCAACAACGACTTCACCAAGATGGTCGCCCAGTGGGACAGCGGCACGATCGGCATGCTGAGCCACAACCTCGGTTCCTACCAGGACCACTTGAAGGCGCTGGGCGCGGACAAGTTCCGGGGCATCCCCAGCCCGACGCAGGACGACGGCAGCCGGGTGCAGATCTCCAACCCGGTCGACGGGCTGAGCGTCTTCAAGTCCAGCAAGAACAAGACGGCCGCCTGGAAGTTCGTGGAGTTCGCCGTCTCGCACGAGGAGAACTCCAAGTACAACGAGTCCGCGGGGCAGATCCCGGCGAACACCGAGGCCGCGAAGGACGCGTGGATCCAGAAGGCGGAGCCGACGAAGCTGGCGGCCGAGGCGCTGAACGGGGCCGGCACCAAGATCGTGCAGCTGCCGTACTACCTGCCGGACTGGAACACGATCTCCAAGGCCGACAACGAGCCGAACTTCCAGAAGGTGCTGCTCGGGAAGATGAGCGCGAAGGACTTCCTGGACACGCTGGCCGAGCAGCTGAACGCCGCGCAGGCCGACTGGAAGAAGAACCACGGATAGCTCGGGTGGTCGCGCTCGTGGGGGACTGCGGGTCCGTCGTGGCCGGTCGCGCAGTTCCCCGCCCCTAGGACCTGTCCGGCCGATCATGCCGCAGACCCCTGAACCCCTGTTGAGAGGTGCACCTCCGTGTCGCTTACCCGTAGACAGGTCACTTCCGCGGCTCTCGCCGCCGTCCCGCTGGGTGCGGTCGCCGCCGGTCCGGCCCGCGCCGGCGGCCGCCGCCCCCGAACCCTCTACATCGCCGGTGACTCCACCGCCGCCCAGAAGTACTCCGACGCCGCGCCCGAGACCGGGTGGGGCATGGCGCTCCCCTTCTTCCTGCACGCCGATCGGCCGGTCGCCAACCACGCGGTGAACGGGCGCAGTTCGAAGAGCTTCGTCGACGAGGGCCGGCTCGACGCGATCCTCGCCGCCATCCGGCCGGGCGACTTCCTGCTCGTCCAGTTCGCTCACAACGACGAGAAGAGCACCGACCCCACCCGCTACACCGAGCCCTGGACGACGTACCAGGACCATCTGCGGCTGTACATCGCAGGCGCCCGCGCCAAGGGCGCGCGGCCGGTGCTGGCCACGGCCGTGGAGCGGCGGCGGTTCGACGCCGAGGGGAACGCCGTGCCGACGCACGGCGAGTACCCCGCCGCGATGCGGGCGCTGGCCGCGCGGGAGCGGGTGGCGCTGCTCGACGTCCAGGCGCTGTCGCTCGCGCTGTGGCAGGAGCTGGGCGTCGAGGAGACGAAGACCTACTTCAACTGGACCGCGACCGAGCAGGACAACACGCACTTCAACCCGCCGGGCGCGATCGCCGTGGCGCGGCTCGTCGCCCGGGAGCTGCTGCGCGCGCGAGTGCTCGGACCGCGTGACGTGGTCCGGCTGCGCGACGAGATCCCCCCGTCCTGGATCACCTGGCCCGACCCTCTCTCATAGTCACCCAGAGGAGACCCGCACAGTGCGTACACAGATATGTCATGCACGCGTCATCGGTGCACTGGTGGGGTGCACCGCCCTGGTGCTCACCGTCACCGGACCCGCCTCCGCCCACGGCGCGTCCCGCGACCTCGGCCGCCAGGTCCTGCCCGCCGGCGACGGCTGGGCCTCGTACGGGACCGGGACCACCGGCGGCTCGGCGGCGGACGCCGAACACGTGTACACCGTCACCACCTGGGCCGAGTTCAAGGCCGCCCTCGCCGCCGGGGGCTCCGCCCCGAAGATCATCAAGGTGAAGGGCGTGATCGACGCCGTCGCCGAGGGCTGCGACTCCTTCGCCGCGCCCGGCTACGACTTCGACGCCTACCTCGCGGCGTACGCGCCCGAGACCTGGGGCCTGGACACCGACCTCGCCGCCGAGCCCGACGACAGCCCCGAGGGGCTGCGGCGCGCCTCCGCCGCCGCGCAGGACAAGGCCATCAAGGCGAACATCCCCGCCAACACCACCATCGTCGGCGTGGGCCGAGGCGCCGGCTTCAAGGGCGTCAGCCTCCAGATCAAGGCCGTCGACAACGTCATCATCCGCAATCTGACCTTCGAGTCGCCCATCGACTGCTTCCCGCAGTGGGACCCGACCGACGGCGCCAGGGGCAACTGGAACTCCGAGTACGACACCGCCGTCGTCTACGGCTCGACGCACGTCTGGCTGGACCACAACACCTTCACCGACGGCAGCCACCCCGACAGCGCGGCGCCGACCCACTTCGGGATGCTCTACCAGCAGCACGACGGCGAACTGGACATCGTCCGCGGCGCCGACCACGTCACCGCCTCCTGGAACGTCTTCACCGAGCACGACAAGACGATCCTGATCGGCAACAGCGACAGCGAGTCGACCGCCGTCGGCGACCGCGGGCACCTGAAGGTGACCTTCCATCACAACCTGTTCTCCAACCTGGTCGAGCGCGCGCCCCGGGTCCGCTTCGGACAGGTCGACTCCTACAACAACCACTTCGTCGCGAACGGCGACTACGCCTACAGCTTCGGCATCGGCAAGGAGTCCCAGCTCATCGCCGAGCACAACGCGTTCACGCTGCCCGAGGGGGGTAGCGCGGCCAAGGTGCTCAAGCGGTGGAACGTCGCGCCGGTCACCGCCCGGAACAACCACGTCAACGGCACGTCCACCGACCTGATCGCCGTACACAACGCGGAGATCCCCGCCGAGACCCTGGAGTCCGGCGCCGGCTGGACCCCCACCCTGCGCACCAAGGTCGACCCCGCCGCGTCGGTCCTCCGGATCGTCGACTGCGGCGCGGGCGCGGGCCGCCTGGGCTGACCGCCCCCCTACGACGGCCGGGGCGGCGCCCCGCTCCGCCCCGGCCACCCCCTCAGCCTCGCCAAGGAGCACCCGCATGCCGTCGCCCCACCCTCTGTCCAGAAGACGGTTCCTCGCCACGACCGCGGGGACGGCCGCCGCCCTCGCCCTCACCGCCGCACCCGCGCACGCGGGCACCGGAGGACGCCGCCCGTTCGGCCGCTTCGGCTCCCCGGCCGCCCGCCGCACCCCGCGGACCCTCTACGTCGACCCGCTCGGCCGGGGCGACTTCACCACCGTCCGCGACGCCGTCGCCGCCGCCACCGGAAGCGGCTGGACCCTCGTCCTGGCCCCCGGCACCTACCGGGAGACCGTCGTCCTGGACGCCACCCGCACCGAAACCACCTGGATCGGCGCCGCCGAGGACCCGGGGGCCGTCGTCATCGTCTTCGACAACGCGGCCGGCACCCCCAAGCCCGGCGGCGGCACCTACGGCACCACCGGCTCGGCCACCACCACCGTGCAGGCCGCCGGCTTCACCGCCCGCTGGATCACCTTCGCCAACGACTGGCTGCGCGCCGACCACCCCGGCATCACCGGCACCCAGGCCGTCGCCATCAAGGTCCAGGGCGACCGCTCCGCCTTCCACCACTGCCGCTTCCTCGGCCACCAGGACACCCTGTACGCCGACTCGATCGCCCTCGCCGCCTTCGCCCGGCAGTACTACGCCCACTGCTACGCCGAGGGAGACGTCGACTTCGTCTTCGGCCGGGCCACCGCCGTCTACGAGCACTGCCACTTCCGCACCCTGAACCGCACCGACCTGGCCGGCGCGCCCTACGGCTTCGTCTTCGCGCCCTCCACCGCCGGCGCCAACCCGCGCGGCTACCTCGTCACCCGGAGCCGGATCAGCGGCGAGGCCCCCGACGCCTTCTACAAGCTGGCCCGCCCCTGGGTCCCCAGCTCCGACCCGACCGCCCGCCCGACCCTCACCGTCCGCGACACCCACCTCGGACCCGGCATCGACGCTGTCGCCCCCTACACCGACATGTCGGCCTCCTTCCCCTGGCAGGACCAGCGGTTCGCCGAGTACCGCAACACCGGGCCGGGCGCCGAGATCACCGTCCCCGACAACCGCCCCCAGCTCACCGCCGACCAGGCCGAGTCGGCGACCCGCGCCGCCCACCTGGGCGACTGGGAGCCGTGGAAGAAGGAGTGCTGAGATGCTGCGCAGACGCACCCTCCTCGCGGGCCTCACCGGCGCCGCCCTGACCGGCGCGGCCCCGGCCCACGCGTACTCCCGCCGTGTGCTGCACGTCCGCCCCGGCGACTCGGTCCAGGCGGCGGTGGACGCGGTCGACGGGCCGGGGCGGGCGATCGTCGTGCACCCGGGCACCTACCGGGAAGTCGTCAACGTCCCTTCGGACAAGGGCGAGTTGACGATCCGGGGCGCGAGCCGCGACCCCCGCGCCACCGTCGTCGTCTTCGACAACGCCAACGGCACGCCCAGGCCGGACGGTTCGGGCACCTACGGCACGGCCGGCTCCGCCACCTTCACCAGCGCCGCCCCCGGCCTCACCGTCCGCGACCTCACCCTGGCCAACGACTGGCTGCGCGCCGACCACCCCGACATCACCGGCACCCAGGCCGTCGCCGCCTGCCTCACCGGTGACCGCTCGCACGTGGAGAACGTGCGCCTCCTCGCCCACCAGGACACCCTCTTCGCGGACACCACCGCGCTCGACGCCTTCGACCGGCAGTACTACCGTCACTGCTACATCGAGGGAGACGTCGACTTCGTCTTCGGGCGGGCCCGGGCCGTCTTCGACGCCTGCCATTTCCACACCCTCCAGCGGGACGTGACCTTCACCCCCAAGGGCATGGTCTTCGCGCCCTCCACCGCCCGCGCCAACCCCTACGGCTTCCTCGCCCTGCGCTCCCGGATCACCTCCGGCGCCGAGGACGCGGCGTACAAGATCGCCCGGCCCTGGGTGCCGTCGTACGAGACGACCGCCCGGCCCTCGCTGGTCGTGCGGGACACCTGGATCGGCCCCGGGATCGACGCCGTGACCCCCTACACCAACATGCGGGACGCCTATCCCTGGCAGACCATGCGCTTTCGCGAGTACGCCAACTCGGGTCCGGGCGCCCTGATCTCCGTACCGGAGAACCGCCCGCAGCTGACGGCCGAGGAGGCGGCCACGCACACCCGGCGGACCTATCTGGGGGACTGGAGGCCCCATGGGCGTCCCTGACGTCCTCGCGCTGAGGTCGCGCCTCACCTTCCCCCTCGGCTGGGGGAACTCCCCGATCCGCGACATCGACGACTGGCGCCGGGCCGCCCGCGCCCAGGTCGAGGAACTGCTGATCGCCGAGCGGGAGGACGCCACCCCGTACGCCCCCGCGTTCGGCGCGCGCCATCGGCGCGACGGTTACACGGCCGAGCTGGTGACGCTGTCCCTCACCCGTCACGAACGGGTCCGGGCCGCCCTCCTCACCCCGGACGGGCCCGGCCCCTTCCCGGCGGTCCTCCTCCTGCACGACCACGGCGGGCGGTTCGACATCGGCAAGGAGAAACTGGTCCGGCCCTGGTACGACGACGACCGGCTCGCCGCCGCGCGGACCTGGGCGCAGGGCCACTTCAGCGGGCGGTTCGTCGGCGACGAACTGGCCCGGCGCGGGTACGTGGTGCTGTGCGTGGACGCGCTCGGCTGGGGCGACCGCGGCCCGCTGGCCCACGACGACCAGCAGGCCCTCGCCTCCACCCTCTACCACCTCGGCTCCTCGCTCGCCGGACGCATGGCCCGCGAGGACGTCCGGGCCGCCGCCTTCCTGGCCGGCCTCGACCGTGTGGACCCACGCCGGGTCGCGGCCCTCGGCTTCTCCATGGGCGCCTTCCGGGCCTGGCAGACCGCCGCGCTCAGCGACGACCTCGCCGCCGCGGCCGCCGTCTGCTGGATGACCGGCCTGAGAGAAGTGCTCGTCCCCGGCAACACCATCCTGCGCGGCCAGTCCGCGTTCCACATGCTCCACCCGGGGCTCTCCCGGTACCTCGACTTCCCCGACGTGGCGGGCATCGCCGCACCCAGGCCGATGCTGTTCCTCGCCGGCGGGCTCGACCCGCTCTTCCCCGCCGACGGTGTCCGCACCGCCCACGAGAAGCTGCGGGCCGTCTGGCGGGCGTGTCACGCCGAGGAGCGGTTGTACCTCACGACCTGGCCCGACCTCGGCCATGTCTTCGTCGACCGCATGCAGGACGAGGTCTTCACCTGGCTCGACTCCGTCCTGTGAACCCTCCCCATCCGTACGAGAAAGGACCGCACTCCATGTCTCGTCGCACCGCTCTCACCGCCCTCGCCGCCCTGTCCCTGGGCGCCGGACTCGCCGTCCTGCCCACCCAGGCGCAGGCCGCGACCGTGGTCGTCAGCACCTCGACCGACCTCTCGAACGCGATCAAGAACGCCACCGCCGGTACGGTCATCCAGGTCCGCGGCGGCACCTACTACCCGACGGCCACCCTCCAGTCCACGGCCAACGGCACCTCGTCCGCGCCGGTCACGCTCACGGCGTACGGCTCGGAAACGGTGAAGATCGACGGCTCGTCGCTGCCGGACGGCGACTGGATCTTCAAGCTCACCGCCGACTACTGGAACGTCTCCCAGATCACCTTCCAGAACTCCCCGGACAGCGCGGTCGTCTGCCAGTCCTGCACCGGAACGGTCTGGAACAACATCAAGACCATCAACGGCGGCGACTCCGGCTTCACCCTCGCCGGGGACGGGACCGTGAACAACACGGTGAGGAACATCGACTCCTACGGGCACTACGACGCCGCGGGCCACGGCGAGAACGCCGACGGCATCGCCGTGAAGTACGGCTCCGGCACCGGCAACCTCATCACCGGCGCCCGCCTCTACAACAACTCCGACGACGGACTGGACTTCTGGTCCTTCTCCTCCCCGGTCACCGTCGAGCACACCTGGGCCTTCGGCAACGGCGTCAACCGCTGGTCCGACTCCGCGTTCGCGGGCGACGGCAACGGCTACAAGCTGGGCGGCGACGGCGAGGTCGTCGCCCACGTCGTCAACAACTCGGCCGCCTGGGGCAACGCCGGAAACGGCTTCACCGAGAACTCCAACACCGGTGCGATCGTCATCAACCGCACCACCGCCTACGCCAACAGCAAGTGGGGCTACTACTTCGCCACCGGCGCCGCCCGCCTCGGCAAGAACCTGGCCGTGAGCAACGGCGGCGGCCTGGTCAGCAAGGGCTCGTCGGTCGTCTCCGCCGGCAACAACTGGGACTCCGGCATCTCCACCCCGGCCTTCAGGTCGACGGACGCCTCGACGACGTACAACGCCCGCAGCTCCAGCGGCACCCTGCCCGCGACCACGTTCCTGACGACCGGGTCGACCACGATCGGGGCGACGATGAACTAGGAGCGGCATCCCTCGGTGGGGGTGCGGGGTGCGGGGTGCGGGGTGCGGAGGTGAGGGGGCGCGGGGGCGCGGTGCGACGGGACCGAAATTCTCGATCTCTTCCGCGCCGGCGGCAACCTGATCCGGCCACGGCGGCGACTGGATCTCGGAAACGGGCCGGGGCGGCCCCTCCGGCCCGTTTCGTCCCTCGCACCCTCACCGAAAGGAACGCCCCGTGCGTTTGAGCACCGGACGTCACCGCAGAACGCGCACCCTCTCGATCGCCGCCGCGGTCGCGGTCGCCGCCGGCGCGGGCGGTGTCTTCCTCGGCCTGTCGGACGACGGCGCCCAGGCCGCCTCCTCGACGGTCACCGTCTCCACCACCGCCCAGCTGGAGTCGGCCGTGAGGAACGCGGTCGCCGGCACGGTCATCCAGGTCCGCGGCGGCACGTACCAGCCGACGGCCACGCTGAAGTCGACCGCGAGCGGCACCTCGACCAGCCGGATCACCCTCCAGGCCTACGGCGGCGAGAAGGTGAGGATCGACGGCTCGAAGCTGGCCGCCGGCTCCTGGCTCGCCGGGATCTACGGCAGCTACTGGACCGTGCAGAACCTGACCTTCCAGAACTCCCCGGCCCAGGGCTTCGTCGTCACCTCGTCGACCGGCGGGATCTTCAAGAACCTGGTCATCGCGAACAACGGCGACTCCGGGTTCACCCTGCGCGGGGACAACACGGTCGGCAACCTCGTGCAGAACCTGGACAGTTACGGCAACTACGACCCCGCGGGGCACGGCCAGAACGCGGACGGCATCGCCGTCAAGTTCGGCTCCGGCGCGGGCAACCGGATCACCGGCGCCCGTCTGTACAACAATTCGGACGACGGCCTCGACCTGTGGCAGTTCTCCACCCCGATCACCATCGAGCACACCTGGGCCTTCGGCAACGGCAAGAACCGCTGGAGCGACTCCGCCTTCGAGGGCAACGGCAACGGCTTCAAGCTGGGCGGCGGAGGCGTCGCGGTCGCGCACGCCGTCAACAACAACGCCGCCTGGGACAACACGCTGAACGGGTTCACCGAGAACTCCAACACCGGCGCGATCGCCCTGAACCGCAACACGGCGTACGCGAACGCGCAGGCGGGCTTCTACTTCGTGACCGGCAAGGCGCGGCTGGCCCGCAACCTCGCGGTGGGCAACAAGGGCGGGCTGTCCAAGCTCGGTTCGTCGACGGTGTCCGCGGCGAACAACTGGGACAGCGGCGTGGCGACCCCCTCGCTGCGTTCGACGGACGCGACGGCGTCGTACGGCGCCCGCGCGGCGGACGGCTCCCTGCCCGCGTCGACCTTCCTGACCACGGCCTCGACCACCTCGGCTCGACGATGAACTAGGACCAATGCTGGTGACTTAAGTTCTGTCTTGTCGAGTGATACTGACGGTGTCCGGTGCGGGTGGTGTCCGGCTGCGATGCTCGGCCCGTTTGAGCGGC
>NZ_JBVJAB010000001.1:778223-838355 GCF_055591025.1 Streptomyces sp. NPDC041784 | reverse complement strand
CGCCCGGTTACATTCCGAACCCGGAAGCTAAGCCTTACAGCGCCGATGGTACTGCAGGGGGGACCCTGTGGGAGAGTAGGACACCGCCGAACAATTATTGTGGGAAACCCCCAGACCTTAGGTCTGGGGGTTTTCTGCGTTTACGGGCTGTGCGGAAATTTTATGCGGGCTCTCTCTGCGGGGAGAGCCCGTTTTGCTGTCAGAGGCGTCCGGCTGCTTTCAGTGAGAGGTAGGCATCCGCCAGGGTCGGCGCAAGTTCGTCCGGTGTCGCGTCCACGACCGTTACTCCGTGACGGCGGAGTTGTTCGGCGGTGCGGTGACGCTCGGTCTGGGCCTGGGCGGCGGCCGCGGCCTCGTACACCGCGTCGGTGTCGCCGCGGGAGGCGGCCATGCGGGTGACGTACGGGTCGGCGACCGAGGCCACCAGGACCGTGTGGCGCTGGGTGAGTTGCGGCAGGACGGGGAGGAGGCCCTCTTCGACCGGGGCTGCGTCGAGTGTGGTCAGCAGGACGATCAGGGAGCGGCGGGGGGCCGTACGGAGTGCTGTGGCGGTGAGGGTGCGGGTGTTGGTTTCGACGAGTTCGGGTTCGAGGGTGGCCATGGCGTTGACCAGGGAGGGGAGGACGTCGCGTGCCGTGCGGCCCTGGACGAGGGCGCGGACGCGGCGATCGTAGGCGAGGAGGTCGACCCGGTCGCCGGCGCGGGAGGCCAGGGCGGCGAGGAGCAGGGCCGCGTCCATGGAGGCGTCGAGGCGGGGTGCGTCGCCGACGCGGCCTGCGGAGGTGCGGCCGGTGTCGAGGACCAGGAGGATGTGGCGGTCTCGTTCGGGGCGCCAGGTGCGGACGGCGACGGTGGAGTGGCGGGCTGTGGCGCGCCAGTCGATGGAGCGGGTGTCGTCGCCGGGGACGTATTCGCGCAGGCTGTCGAATTCTGTGCCTTCGCCGCGGGTGAGGACGCTGGTGCGGCCGTCGAGTTCGCGGAGGCGGGCCAGTTTCGAGGGGAGGTGCTTGCGGCTGGTGAACGGAGGGAGGACGCGTACCGTCCAGGGGACCTTGTGGGTGCCTTGGCGGGAGAAGAGGCCGAGGGGGCCGTACGAGCGGATGGTGACGCGGTCGGCCTGGCGGTCGCCGCGGCGGGTGGGGCGTAGGCGTGTGGTGATGCGGCGGCGTTCGCCCGGCGGGATGGTCAGGCGGTGGCGGGAGGCCTCGGTTTCGGTGCCGGGCTGCCAGCTGCTGGGGGGCCAGGCGTCGCGGAGATGGGCGCGCAGGGGGCGGCGGGAGGGGTTGGTGAGGGTGAGCGTGACGTCGGCTGTCTCGCCGAGGCGTGCGGAGGTGTCGCCGGAGCGGGTCAGGAGCAGGCGTCGTACGGGGGCGGCGAGCGCGAAGTCGCAGGCGCAGGCGGCGGCGAGGGGGGCGTTGACGGCGAGGATGCCCGTCCAGCTGGGCTCCCAGATGCCGACGGGGAGGGAGCCCAGGGCTGCGAGGAGGGCGGCGCGTCCGGTGAGTGCCATCAGCGGGGGACGGGGACGTGGGCGAGGATCGCGTTGATGACGGAGTCGGCCGTGACGCCTTCCATCTCGGCCTCCGGACGCAGTTGGACCCGGTGGCGGAGGGTGGGCAGGGCGAGGGCTTTGACGTCGTCGGGGATGACGTAGTCGCGGCCGGTCAGCCAGGCCCAGGCGCGTGCGGTGGCGAGGAGGGCGGTGGCGCCGCGGGGGGAGACGCCCAGGGTGAGGGAGGGCGAATCGCGGGTGGCGCGGCAGATGTCGACGACGTAGGCCGTGATCTCGGGGGAGATGGTCGTTTTGGCGACGGCTGTGCGGGCGGCCTCGAGGTCGGCGGGGCCCGCCACGGGGCGCAGGCCGGCGCCCTTGAGGTCGCGCGGGTTGAAGCCCTCGGAGTGGCGGGTGAGGACGTCGATCTCCTCCTGGCGGGAGGGGAGAGGGATCGTCAGTTTGAGGAGGAAGCGGTCCAGTTGGGCTTCGGGGAGGGGGTAGGTGCCCTCGTACTCGACGGGGTTCTGGGTCGCGGCGACCAGGAACGGGTCGGGGAGGGGGCGGGGGGTGCCGTCAACGGTGACCTGGCGTTCCTCCATGGCTTCGAGGAGGGAGGCCTGGGTCTTGGGCGGGGTGCGGTTGATCTCGTCGGCGAGGAGGAGGTTGGTGAAGACCGGGCCGGGCTGGAAGGAGAACTCGGCGCTGCGGGTGTCGTAGACGAGGGAGCCGGTGACGTCGCTCGGCATGAGGTCGGGGGTGAACTGGACGCGCTTGGTGTCGAGTTCGAGTGCGGAGGCGAGGGCGCGGACGAGCAACGTTTTGGCCACTCCGGGGACTCCTTCGAGGAGAACGTGTCCGCGGCACAGGAGTGCGACGACGAGGCCGGTCACGGCGGGGTCCTGGCCGACCACGGCCTTGGAGATCTCGGCGCGCAGGGCTTCCAGGGAGGCTCGGGCGTGGCCCGGGTCCCCGGTGTTCCCGGCGTTGTCAGTGGTCGGGTCCATCATGGACGGCGTACCTCTCTTTCGAGGGCGTCGAGTTGGTCGGCGAGTGCGATGAGGGCCGTGTCGTCGCTGGGCGGCAGGCCGAAGAGGAGGGAGTGCAGGGGCTGTCCGTCGCCGTGGAGGTGGGCGGACAGGGCGGGGACGAGTGCTTCGGGTGTGTGTGCCTGGGTGACGGGGACGCCTACGAGAGGGGCGAGGCGGGTGCGGGTGGTGGAGCGAAGAGCGGCGGCCGCGCGGTCGCGGGCGGCCGCGTTGCGGTAGAGGCGGGCGCGGCCCTCGACGGTTTCGGAGGCGCGGATCGCCACGGGGAGTTTTTCGGGTACGAGGGGGCCGAGCCGGCGTGCTCGCCAGAGGGCGGCCAGGGCTGCCGCGACGAAGAGTTGCAGTGTGCCCCAGAGCCAGCCGGAGGGGAGCAGGTCGAAGAAGCTCTTCTCGTTGTCCCCGTCGGTGGTGGAGGTGTCGGAGAGTGAGGGGAGGTACCAGACGAGATGCGGGCGGGAGCCGAGGAGTTGGAGGGCGAGCGAGGCGTTGCCCTGCTGGTCGAGGCGGGTGTTGAAGAGGATGTCGGGTGCTCCGAGGACGACGGTGTCTCCGGTGCCGGAGGTGTCCGGGATGCGCAGCAGGGTGGCCAGGCGCTGACTCGGGTAGCACTCGTCGGCGTTGAGGTGGCGGGTGGTGTAGCGGGTGCCGCCGGTTTCGGCGGTGCCGGCGCGCCGGGCGTCGGGCAGGGCGCAGTCGGGGGTGAGGGCGGAGCTGCGGCTGGTGGCGGGGTCGGCGGTGACTCCCGGGGCGAGGGTGCCGACGGAGGGGCTGCCGGGGTCGACGAGGACGGTGCGGCCGCCGGAGCCGGCCATTGCCGCGTGCAGGGATTTCTGTTGGCGTTCCGTCAGGAGGTCGGGGACGGCGACCAGGAGGGTGGTGTCGGGTCCGGTGGCACTGCGGGCCTCGGCCAGGGTGGTGACCACGCGGGTGTACACGCCGCGGTTGGCGAGGAGTTCGGCGACGGCGCGGCTGCCGTAGGGGTCGGCGGAGCGTGGGTCAAGGGAGCCGTGCCGGGTGTCGGACTGGAGGGTGGCGAGGGCGACGGCGCCGGCGAGGAGGAGTGCGACGGCGAGGGCGATGCCTCGCGCGCGGGTCCACACCTGGCGGGCCGTGGGTGCGGCGGAGGTGGGCGGGAGCGTGGCCTGGGTGGTCATTCGGCGGCTCCCTGGCGGGCGGTGCCGGCCGGGGTGTGGGCGCTGTTCGTGGTGAGCTGGGGTTTGGTGCGGTCGAGATCGTGGTCGAGTTCGGCGATGCGGTGGTACGCCTGCTCGGTGGCGTTGCGGCCGCCGTATGTCACGTCGTCGAAGTCGCGGGCGGCGGCGCGCAGTCGGTCGGTGTGGGCGGGCAGGGTGCGGCCGGCCTCGGCGGCGGCCTCGTCGGCGGTGCGGCCGGGGCGGGCGTCGAGGAGGGCGCGTTCCTCCAAGGAGCGGACGATGGCGCGCATGCGTTCCTGGACGGCCTGGTTCCAGTGGCCCTGGGCGGCGTGTGCCTCGGCGGCCGCGCGGTGTTCGGCGGAGCTGCGGGGGCGGTCGTCGAACAGGGCGGCGGTGGAGGCGGGTTGGCGGCGGGGGGTGCCCAGGCGCCACCACAGGGCGCCGACGACTGCGAGGACGGCCAGGACGATGACGAGGAGGCCGAGTGTGCCGCCGGGGGTTGCGGTCGATGCGGTGCCGAACAGGTTGCCGAGCCAGTCCCAGAAGGCGTCCAGGGCCCGTTCGAACGGGCTGGGGTCGTTCTCGTGGTACAGGCGTTTGGACAGTTCGCGTCGGGCTGCCTCGCGTGCGGGGTCGCGCGGGATGGTCAGGGGTGGTTCGTCGTTCGAGCCGGTCAGTGTCTGTACCGAACGGTCGGCGATCCGCAGGAGGGCGTGTACGGCGTTGTCGGTGGTGTCCGAGAGGGCTGCGGGGATCGCGTCGGCCGCGCGTGACAGGGCCGTGAGGGCCGGGTCGGCGGTGTGTGAGAGGGCTTCCGGGGCCGCGTCGGCCGGGGCGGGCGGCAGCCGTGTGGGTGCTGTGTCCGTGAGTGGTACCGCTGTGAGAACTCCCCCCGTCAGGCTCACCGCATCAGCTCCCGGGGGTGGTGCCGGGGGTGGGGGAGCCGTAGCCCTGGATGCCCGCGGCGCGGGCCAGGTCGAGGTCGAGGGCCTCGCGGCGGATCCGCTGGTCGATGTAGAGGAGCACGGTGACGCCTGCCGCGATCGGGAGCGTGATCATGGAGCCGATGACGGAGCCGATCCCGCTGACGATCAGGTAGGTCCAGCCGTAGTCGCTGCCGGCGTCGACGAGTCCGCCAACCCCCGCGTCGCTCAGGGCGGCGCCGACGAGGGCGAAGGGGAGGACGACGATCGCGGAGATGATGTTGGCGATGACCACGGCGAGCAGTTGGATGCCGAACATCCGCCACCAGGAGCCGCGGACGAGTTTCGCAGAGCGGCTCAGGGACTTCTTGATGCCCTGCTTCTCCAGCATCAGGGCGGGAGCGGCGAGGGAGTAGCGGACCACCAGCCACAGGACGAGCACGAACGCGCCGAGGCTGCCGAGGCTGATGAGCGCGGCACCGCCGTCACTACTGCCGGAGGCGGCCACGAGGATGCCGGGCAGGACGCAGGCGGCAGCGACACCGGCCGTGAGGAGCAGCAGGACGAGGATCAGGCCGAGCAGCCGGGGTACCTGCGGGCGGGCGTCGCTCCAGGCCTGCCCGAGGGTGACCGGCTTGCCGAGGACCGCGCGGCTGGTGACGGTGGCGAGCAGGGCGGTCGCCGTGAGGATGGCGAGCATGGTGATCAGGAGGAGGAGACCGGAGCTGCGCATGACGTCGCCCATGGCGCGGGTCTGCTCGTCGAGGCTGGAGTTCGGGTCGCCGAGGGCGGAGGTGTCCAGGGTGTCGTTCAGGACGAGGCCCTGGAGCAGGACGACGACGATCTCGAAGACGATCGCGATGGTCAGCGAGATGCCGAGGGCGGTGCGCCAGTAGGTGCGCATGGTGGAGACGGCGCCGTCGAGCATCTCGCCCACGCCGAGGGGGCGGAGCGGGATCACACCGGGCTTCACGGCGGGGGGCGGGCCGCCCCAGCCGGGGCCGGGGGGCGGGGGCGGAGGGGTCTGGCCGGGGGTCTGGGGGCCTGCGGGCGCGGACCACCGAGCGGGTGGCGGCTGCTGGTCGGACCACTTCGTGCCGGGGCCCTGTGGGTCCGTGCCCGGCTGGTCCGCGGGCTGCGGGGCGGTGGGTCGGTCGGCGGGGGCGGACGCGCCGGGTTCCCGTCCGTCGGACGGGGCGGATCCGGGCGAGGCCCAGCCCGGAGTGTCTTTCATCGTCGCTCCTTCACGGTGCCCGTCCGCGGTCGCGGCGGCAGGTTGGCAGCCATCGTGCCATGGGGTGGTCATCGGATCACCGGCCGCGGTAGGGGCTGCGCACCTTCAATTGTCCGCCGGATCCGGGGCAGACTGACCGCATGGCTGATCAGTACGCGCAATCCGACGAGGACAAGCGGCCGGCAGGGATACCCGCGATTCGCTGGGAGGAGCCGCCCGAAGGTCCCGTACTGGTGCTTCTCGACCAGACGAGGCTGCCGGCCGAGGAGGTGGAACGGGTCTGTACGGACGCGTCCGCGCTGGTGGAGGCGATCCGGTCGCTCGCCGTGCGCGGTGCGCCGCTGCTCGGTATCGCCGGGGCGTACGGCGTCGCGCTCGCCGCCGTACGGGGCTTCGACGTGGACGAGGCGGCGAGCGCGCTGGCGGGCGCCCGGCCCACCGCGGTGAACCTGTCCGTCGGTGTGCGGCGGGCCCGGTCCGCGTATCTGGCGCAGCTGGCCAAGGGCGGTGACACCGCGCAGGGCGCGCGGGCCGCGCTGGCCGCCGCGCGGCAACTGCACCGGGAGGACGCCGAGGCCAGTGCCCGGATGGCCGGCCACGGGCTGGCTCTCCTCGACGAGCTGCTGCCCGGCGGCGGGCACCGCGTCCTCACCCACTGCAACACCGGATCGCTGGTGTCGGGCGGGGAGGGCACGGCGTTCGCGGTGGCGCTCGCGGCGCACCGGGCGGGGCGGCTGCGGCGGCTGTGGGTGGACGAGACGCGTCCGCTGCTGCAAGGAGCCCGTCTGACGGCGTACGAGGCGGCGCGCAGCGGGATGGCGTACACGCTGCTCACGGACAACGCGGCGGGTTCGCTGTTCGCGGCGGGGGAGGTGGACGCGGTGCTGATCGGGGCGGACCGTATCGCCGCGGACGGCTCGGTGGCGAACAAGGTGGGCAGTTATCCGCTCGCGGTGCTCGCCCGCTACCACCATGTGCCGTTCATCGTGGTCGCGCCGGTGACGACCGTGGATCCGGACACCCCGAGCGGGGCGGCGATCGAGGTCGAGCAGCGTCCAGGGTTCGAGGTGACTGAGGTGGCGGCGCCGCAGGTGCCGGTGACCGGGGCGGGCGGCGGGGTTCCGGTGGCGCCGCTGGGGACGCAGGCGTACAACCCGGCGTTCGACGTGACGCCGCCCGAGCTGGTGACGGCGATCGTCACGGAGGCGGGGGTGGTCTCGCCCGTGACGGCGGAGGGTCTCGCGGAGCTGTGCGACGGTCACGCGCGGTGACGTCGAGGTGGGGGAGGGAAGCCTGGGACGGCGGTGGGTAAAGACCGTGGAGTGGGTGCCGGAGAGCGGGCCCGCATCAGTGCTCACATCGACGTCCACGGACGAGGGCAGACAGTGACGGCCCAGTACGACTATGGTCACAGGCCGGTGACCCTGCTCACCTGCGCCACCTTCACTGTTATGAGAATGGGATGATGTCGTTTATGAAGGGACGAGTCCTTGTCGTCGACGACGACACCGCACTGGCCGAGATGCTCGGCATCGTGTTGCGTGGTGAAGGTTTTGAGCCGTCTTTCGTAGCCGACGGCGACAAGGCGCTGGCTGCTTTCCGTGAGGCGAAGCCCGATCTGGTGCTGTTGGACCTGATGCTGCCCGGACGGGACGGCATCGAGGTCTGCCGCCTGATCCGGGCCGAGTCCGGCGTGCCGATCGTGATGCTCACGGCCAAGAGCGACACCGTCGACGTGGTCGTCGGGCTGGAGTCCGGCGCCGACGACTACATCGTGAAGCCGTTCAAGCCGAAGGAGCTGGTCGCCCGGATCCGGGCGCGGCTGCGCAGGTCGGAGGAGCCGGCACCGGAGCAGCTCGCCATCGGTGACCTCGTCATCGACGTGGCCGGTCACTCCGTGAAGCGGGACGGGCAGTCGATCGCGCTGACGCCGCTGGAGTTCGACCTGCTCGTGGCGCTCGCCCGCAAGCCGTGGCAGGTGTTCACGCGCGAGGTGCTCCTCGAGCAGGTGTGGGGCTACCGCCACGCCGCCGACACCCGCCTGGTGAACGTGCACGTGCAGCGACTGCGCTCCAAGGTCGAGAAGGATCCGGAGCGGCCGGAGATCGTGGTGACCGTCCGTGGCGTCGGATACAAGGCAGGACCGAGCTGACATGCCCGGGGACAGTGCCGCTTCGGCCCCCGGCCGGTCCGGGGCCCGTCCGGGGCGGCCTGTCGGCCGTAAGACGATGAGCTCACGCTTCGGACGCCTCCTCGAAGGGGGCCTGCTCCAGGGCGGAGTGCAGGGCAGCCCCGTCCTGAGGCTCCTGCTGCGCTGGGTGCGCCGGCCGCTGCTGCCTGTCATGCGGCTGTGGCGGCGCAACATCCAGCTCAAGGTCGTCGCCACGACCCTGCTGATGTCGCTGGGCGTCGTGCTGCTGCTGGGCTTCGTCGTCATCGGGCAGGTCCGCAACGGCCTGCTCGACGCCAAGGTCAAGGCATCCCAGAGCCAGGCCACCGGCGGATTCGCCGTGGCCAAGCAGAAAGCCGACGAGACGACCGGCGCCGGCGCCGTCGACGGCACCCCCGTCGACGGCTCCAACCCGCAGAACGTCATCGAATGGATGAGCGAACTGGTGTCGTCGCTGTCCAGCGGCGGCCAGGGCGCCTTCGACGTGGTCACCCTGCCCCCCGGCGACGACAGCGGCGGCGGCCGGGGCCCGCGCGCCTCCGGCGACGTCAACCCCAACAAGAGCGTCCCCGAGGACCTGCGCGCACGCATCAACACCAGCACCGGCGCGGCCCAGAGCTACACCCGCATCCGCTACAGCAGCAACAAGGAATCCCAGCCCGCCCTCGTCATCGGCAAGCAGCTCAACGACCCCAACGGCGACCCCTACGAGCTGTACTACCTCTTCCCGCTCACGCAGGAGGAGAAGTCGCTGAGCCTGGTCAAGGGCACCCTGGCGACCGCGGGACTCTTCGTCGTCGTACTCCTCGGCGCCATCGCCTGGCTCGTCGTACGGCAGGTCGTCACGCCCGTGCGGATGGCCGCCGGGATCGCCGAGAGGCTGTCCGCCGGGCGGCTCCAGGAACGGATGAAGGTCACCGGCGAGGACGACATCGCACGCCTCGGCGAGGCCTTCAACAAGATGGCCCAGAACCTCCAGCTGAAGATCCAGCAGCTGGAGGACCTGTCACGGATGCAGCGGCGGTTCGTCTCTGACGTCTCGCACGAACTGCGGACACCGCTGACGACCGTACGGATGGCCGCCGACGTCATCCACGAGGCACGCGAGGACTTCGACCCCGTCACCGCGCGGTCCGCGGAACTCCTCGCCGACCAGCTCGACCGGTTCGAGTCGCTGCTCGCCGACCTGCTCGAGATCAGCCGCTTCGACGCGGGCGCGGCCGCCCTGGAGGCCGAGCCGATCGACCTGCGCGAGGTCGTACGGCGGGTCGTCAGCGGCGCCGCGCCCCTCGCCGACCGCAAGGGCACGGCGATACGGGTCCTCGGCGACCAGCAGCCCGTCGTCGCCGAGGCCGACGCACGGCGCGTCGAGCGAGTGCTGCGCAACCTCGTCGTCAACGCCGTCGAGCACGGCGAGGGCAAGGACGTCGTCGTCAAGCTCGCCTCGGCGGGCGGCGCCGTCGCGGTCGCCGTCCGCGACTACGGCGTCGGACTCAAGCCCGGCGAGGCCACCCGCGTCTTCAGCCGCTTCTGGCGGGCCGACCCGGCACGCGCGCGTACCACCGGCGGAACGGGCCTGGGCCTGTCCATCGCCCTGGAGGACGCACGACTGCACGGCGGCTGGCTCCAGGCCTGGGGCGAGCCCGGAGGCGGCTCCCAGTTCCGGCTGACACTGCCGCGGACCGCGGACGAGCCGCTGCGGGGCTCGCCGATACCACTGGAGCCCAAGGACTCCCGGCGCAACCGCGGCCTCGACGACGCCGGCCTGCCCCGCGGAGGCGGCGAGAAGAGCGCCACCGTGCCGGTGCAGCCGGCCGCCGAGCAGCTCTCGGCCGCCCGCACCCCGCTCGCACCGAGGATGTCCGCGGCCACGCCCACGGCCGATCCGACGGCGCTGCCGGGCAACGGCGCGCGCGTGGTGCCACGGCCCGCTCCGGCGGGTGGCACGGCAGGCCCGGGAGCGGGGCTGGGCGTCGGCCCGGGAGCCGGGCAGCAGGACGAGCAGCGGGCCGACTCCGGCGAGACGCCGGAGCGGAAGGACGCGGCACACAGCGCGGCACACAGTGGGGCACCGCGGCGGACGGACGCCGCGACGGACCGCCCGGACGACCAAGGGGAGACAATTCGTGGGCGCTGACCGCGACGGGCACGCCCGGCGCACGCCGGGGCGCGCGGTGGCGTACGCCACCTCCGGCGTCGTACTGCTGGCCGGATGCGCCTCGATGCCCGACAGCGGCGACCTGCGCGGCGTCGAGTCCACGCCGCGCCAGGACACCCAGGTACGGGTGTTCGCGATGCCGCCCCGCGACGACGCACCGCCCTCGGAGATCGTCCAAGGCTTCCTCGAAGCGCTGACCAGCGACGATCCGCGCTACTCGACAGCGCGCCAGTACCTGACCACCCGGGCGGCCCAGAAATGGGAACCCGAGCGGATCACGACCGTGCTGGTGGACGGACCCGGCACCGAAGCCGGCCCGGCCGGCGCCCGGGAGGAAGGCGACGACTACGCCTTCGTCCTCACCGGCACCAAGATCGCCCAGGTCGACGCGCAGCAGTCGTACAGCCCCGCCTCCGGCACCTACAGCCAGACCGTGCACCTCACCCGCGACAAGAAGACCCGACAGTGGCGCATCGACTCGCTCCCCCAAGGCGTCGTCATGGGCAAGTCGGACTTCCAGCGCAACTACATGTCCGTCAACAAGTACTACCTCGCGTCGGCCACCAAGGCCGCCGGCTCCGGGCAGCCGATGGCCGTCGCCGACCCCGTCTACGTACGGGAACGCGTCGACCCCATGACCCAGATGGTGCGCTCCCTGCTCAACGGACCCACCAGCTGGCTCCGCCCCGTCGTCCGCTCCAGCTTCCCCACCGGCACGGCACTGCCCAAGAACGTCACCTCGCTGACCCCCGACGACCAGAACAAGCTCACCGTGCCGCTGAACGACAAGGCGGCCCGCATCGGGCAGAGCAAGTGCGACGAGATGGCCGCCCAGCTCCTGTTCACCCTCCAGAGCCTCACCCCCACCGTCGAGGAGATCGCGCTGCGCGCGGGCGGCAAACAGCTCTGCTCGCTCACCGAGGAGCAGGCCGCCGCCGTCGCCGCGCGCGGCTCGCGCTCCGACCCCGACTACCTGTACTTCATCGACGGCCGCCACCGGCTCGCCCGCATGGCCGGCAGCGCCGGCGGCAACGCCAAGTCCGACCCCGTGCCCGGCGCGCTCGGCGACGGCACCAAGGCACTGCGCTCGGTGGCCGTGGCCCGCGACGAACACAGCGCCGCCGGAGTCGCCCTCGACGGCAAGGCCCTCTACGTCACCTCGACCGTCACCGGCAGCTCCCTCGGCGAGCCCGTCCTGCAGAGCCAGGGCAAGACGGAGACCGACCGGCTGACCACGCCCACCTGGGACGCCCAGGGCGACCTGTGGGTGGCCGACCGCAACCCCGCAGACCCGAGGCTGCTCCTGCTGGAGAAGGGCGCGGGCCCGGCGCTGGAGGTGCTCACCCCCAGGCTGGACGGCCGGATCAACGCCGTACGGGTCGCCGCCGACGGCGCGCGGATCGCGCTCGTCGTGGACAAGGACGGCAAGCAGTCCCTGCTCATCGGACGCATCGAACGGACCGAGGACAGTGAGGGCAAGTCCTCCGTGTCCGTCCAGGAACTACGCTCCGCGACACCCGAGTTGGAACAGGTCGCGGCCGTGTCGTGGGCCGGTGAAAGCCGGCTCGTCGTCGTCGGACAGGAGTCCGGTGGCGTCGAGCAGGTGCAGTACGTGCAGAGCGACGGATCGATCCCCGAGTCCGCCACGCTGCCCGGCCTGACCGAGGTCAACAGCATCGCCGCCTCCGAGGACAGCGACGCCCCCCTGTTCGCGACCTCCGAGGACGGGCTGCTGTGGCTGCCCGGCGGGAGCGGCTGGCGGACGCTGAAGGAGACGGCTTCGGTCGCGTTTTATCCGGGGTGATGCCCGGGTGATCCCGGGGGATCCGGAGGCGGTTCTGAGGGATCCGGAGGGCGGTTCCGGGGGATCTTGGGAGTGTTCCGGGGTGATACCCGGGCGGTACCCGGGCGAGGGGATACCGGGGGCATACCCCGGTGGTCCCCCGGGTGATCCCGGAGACTTGTCCGGGGTGGTCCTTTCGCTTTTCCACAGGGCCTTCGGCGAGTTATCCACAGGGGTGGTCGGACGCTTCGCGTAAGGGCACAGTGATGGATGTGGAAGGCGTTCGCACGTGGTGGCAGGAACTCGCCGGCCTGGTCCTGCCCGCCGAGTGCGGAGGCTGCGGACGGGCCCGTACGGTGCTCTGCCCCGAGTGCCGCGCCGCGCTCGGCGGGACGGCGCCGTTCCGGGTACGGCCGGTCCCCGAGCCGCCCGGGCTGCCCGCCGTGCACGCGGCGGCCCGGTACGCGGACGAGGTACGGGCGGCGCTGCTGGCGCACAAGGAGCGCGGCGTGCTGGCGCTTGCGCGGCCGTTGGGGGTGGCGTTGGCGGGGGCGGTGCGGGTGGGGTTGGGGGAGGAGGGGGTGGGGGAGGGGCCCCCTCCCCCCGGAGACATCCTGCTCGTCCCCGTCCCCTCCACCCCCACCACCACCCGCTCCCGAGGCCACGACCCCGCCCGCCGGATCGCTCTCGTCGCCGCCGGTGAGCTGCGGCGGGCCGGGGCCGCGGTGCGGGTGGCCGCGGTGCTGCGGCAGCGGCGGGCGGTGGCCGACCAGGCGGGGCTGAGCGCGCGGGAGCGGCTGGACAACCTGGTGGGCGCGCTGACGGTGGTGCCCGGTGGGGCGCGGGTGCTGTGCGGCGGTCCTGTGGTGCTCGTCGACGATCTGGTCACGACGGGCGCGTCCCTGGCGGAGGCGGCGCGTGCCGTACGGGTGGCGACGGAGGCGGAGCGCGTGGGGCGCGTGGGGCGGGCAGGGCGTGGTGAGGGAGCGGCGGTTGTGTACGCGGGTGTCACCCGGGAAGGCACAGGGGTACGGCCGTCCGGAGGTGACGGAGGCGGCGGAGGCGTACGACCGCCCGGAGCCGGGGAGGGAGGTGCGGGCCGGGGTTCGCAGGGGCCCGTGGCCGTGCGTGGGGCCGGTGACGTGCTCTGTGCGGCTGTGGTCGCGGCGTCGCCGGATTCCTTGGAAATAAACCGGAACTGAGGGAGAACTTGCGTCGTTGCAGGTAATGAGAGGGTCAATTCACCTGAACGGAGGTACGCCGCAGTAGAGGGTGACGACATCCGTCCGGGCGAGATATGTTCGGTTGTGAGGGAAAGCCGCAGGCCACACCTCTCATATCCGAATGCCGTGCTGCGGTTTCTGGTTATGACCCGCAGCACCTGGGGTGTAGATCTCGCCCATGGGGGAGGAGGAGGTGGAAGTCACCAAGTCCGAGGTTCCGGTGCCCACCGGAACCTGGTGCAAAAGGGAGACGCTCCGCAGGGAAGCGGAGTGATCCGGGAACGGAGTTCTGCGTGGACATCGTCGTCAAGGGCCGCAAGACCGAGGTGCCCGAGCGGTTCCGCAAGCACGTGGCCGAGAAGCTGAACCTGGAGAAGATCCAGAAGCTCGACGGCAAGGTGATCAGCCTCGACGTCGAGGTGTCCAAGGAGCCCAACCCCCGACAGGCCGACCGGTGCGACCGAGTGGAGATCACGCTCCGCTCCCGTGGTCCTGTGATCCGGGCGGAGGCGGCGGCCAGCGACCCGTACGCGGCACTCGATCTGGCGGCGGAGAAGCTGGATGCCCAGCTGCGCAAGCAGCACGACAAGCGGTACACGCGGCGCGGCGCGCGCCGACTCAGCGCGGCGGAAGTTCCCGACGTCGTCCCCGGCGTGGCGACACTCAACGGCAACGGCCACCCCGTTTCGGCCGAGGCGTCGGACAGTGTGCCGACGAAGAAGATCGGTTCGCTGGAAGTGCAGGGCGACGGCCCGCTCGTGGTGCGCGAGAAGACCCACGTCGCCGCTCCGATGACGCTCGACCAGGCCCTCTACGAGATGGAACTGGTCGGCCACGACTTCTATCTGTTCGTCGACTCCGAGACGAAGGAACCCAGCGTCGTCTACCGGCGGCACGCCTACGACTACGGCGTGATCCACCTCAATTCGGACCCGATGGTGGCCCAGGGGCACTCTCCCGAGGCGGGCGGTGCGCTGGGTGGCTGATCCGGTCCGGTGACGGCTGAGCGGTGTGCCCCTGGAGCGCGTGTGCGCCCCCAGGGGCACCCGTGTGCGACCCCTTCGCGCCCTTCGGTGTCACCGCGTTGTCGTCCGGACATGGAATCATGGCGGCAACGGCCCAATCGGTGGGCCGTTGCCTTGGGTTGGCGATGGCTCAGGACCACGGCCGCAGCCTTCAGGGGGAGGAACGATGGCGGACAGCTTCGGACCGATGCGTGACGAGGATGCCGACGACGGCGTCGTCGGCATGGGGCCGGACGGGGGCACTTCACGCAAGGAGCCGATCAGAGTCCTTGTCGTGGACGACCATGCCCTGTTCCGCCGCGGACTGGAGATCGTGCTCGCGGCCGAGGAGGACATCCAGGTCGTCGGCGAGGCGGGGGACGGTGCGGAGGCCGTGGACAAGGCGGCCGATCTGCTGCCGGACATCGTGCTGATGGACGTACGGATGCCGAAGCGCGGTGGTATCGAGGCGTGCACCTCCATCAAGGAGGTGGCCCCCAGCGCGAAGATCATCATGTTGACGATCAGCGACGAGGAGGCCGACCTCTACGACGCGATCAAGGCGGGCGCGACCGGTTATCTCCTCAAGGAGATCTCCACGGACGAGGTGGCGACCGCGATTCGCGCGGTGGCCGACGGGCAGTCGCAGATCAGCCCTTCGATGGCGTCGAAGCTGCTCACCGAGTTCAAGTCGATGATCCAGCGGACCGACGAGCGCCGGCTGGTCCCGGCGCCGCGGCTGACGGACCGTGAGCTGGAGGTGCTCAAGCTCGTCGCCACGGGGATGAACAACCGGGACATCGCCAAGGAACTGTTCATCTCCGAGAACACCGTGAAGAACCATGTGCGCAACATCCTGGAGAAGCTTCAGCTGCACTCCAGGATGGAGGCGGTGGTGTACGCGATGAGGGAGAAGATCCTCGAGATCCGGTGACGCGGGTCAGGCGAGTGCGCGGGCGAGTTCCCGGGTGAGCGGCTCGCGCAGCTCCGGGGCGTCGACGCGCTCCACGCGTACGTCGGTGCAGTCCACCCAGGTCGCGGCCTCCAGGAGGGCCTGGGCGACCGCGGGGACGGCCTTCGGGCCGTCCAGGGTGACTTGTTTGGCGACGAGGGTGCGGCCCTCGCGCGCGGGGTCGACGCGGCCGACGAGGCGGCCGCCGGCCAGGACTGGCATCGCGAAGTAGCCGTGGATCCGCTTGGGTTTGGGGACGTAGGCCTCCAGGCGGTGGGTGAAGCCGAAGACGCGTTCCGTGCGTGCCCGTTCCCAGACGAGGGAGTCGAAGGGGGACAGGAGTGTGGTGCGGTGGCGGCCGCGCGGGGGCGTTCGAAGGGCCGCGGGGTCGGCCCAGGCGGGCTTGGGCCAGCCCTCGACGGTGACGGGGACCAGGCCGGAGTCGGCGATCACCGCGTCGACCTGTTCGCCCTTGAGGCGGTGGTAGTCGGCGATGTCCGCGCGGGTGCCCACACCGAGGGCCTGGCCGGCCAGGCCCACCAGGCGGCGCAGGCATTCGGTGTCGTCGAGTTCGTCGTGCAGGAGGTCGGCGGGTACGGCGCGTTCGGCGAGGTCGTAGACGCGTTTCCAGCCGCGGCGTTCGACGCAGACCACCTCGCCGTGCATGAGTGCGCGTTCGACGGCGACCTTGGTGCCGGACCAGTCCCACCATTCGCTGGTCCTCTTCGCGCCGCCCAACTCCGTGGCGGTAAGGGGGCCTTCGGTGCGGAGCTGTTTGATGACCTGCTCGTAGGTGCCCTCGGGGAGCGGGTGGTTCCAGTGGGGGCGGTTGCGGTAGGCGCGGCGGCGGAAGGCGAAGTGGGGCCATTCCTCGATGGGGAGGATGCACGCGGCGTGGGACCAGTACTCGAAGGCGTGGGGGCGTGCCGGAGGCGAGCCGAGGGATTCCGTGTTCCAGTACGCGTTCTCGACCGTGGTGCGGCCTACGGCGCCCAGGCGGGCGTACGGGATCAGTTCGTGGGAGCGGGCCAGGACGGAGATGGTGTCGAGCTGGACGGCGCCGAGGTGCCGAAGGACTCCGCGGACGCCGGCCTTGCGGTCGGGGGCACCGAGGAAGCCCTGGGCCCGGAGGGCGATGCGGCGGGCTTCGTCTGCCGTGAGGTCGGTGGCGGGGCGCGGCGTGGTCATGGTGCGCACGATAGGCGGTGGCACTGACAACGGGCGGTGAGCTGGGGGTTCGGGCAGAGAGGCGGAGAGGCGGTCAGCGGGTGTCGTCGGACGGTGGCGGCGTCGGGGCGGGGAGGTAGGGGGCCGCCGAGGGGAGGCCGAGGTCCGAGGGGAGCAGGGAGGCGAGCCAGCAGTCGCGGCGGATGCCTTTGTTGTTGATGGCGGAGCGGAGGGTGCCTTCGAGGGTGAAGCCGGCGTGTTCGGCGACCGCGCGGGAGGCGGTGTTGCCCACTTCGGCGCGCCATTCGAGGCGGTCGACGGCGAGGTGGGTGAAGGCCCAGCGGGCGGCGGTGAGGGTGGCCTCGGTGGTGTAGCCGTGGCCGCGGTGTTCCTTGGCCGCCCAGAAGCCGACCTCGACGGTGCCCAGGGAGCGCATGGTGAGGCCGAGCATGCCGGTGAGGGTGCCGTCGGGGAGGAAGACGCCGAAGGTGAACATCGAGCGGGTGGCCCAGCCTTCGGGGGCGAGCTGTTCGGTGAAGCTGCGGGCGTGTTCGGGCAGGTAGGGGGAGGGGATGGTGGTCCAGCGCTGGATGTCGGGGTCCTGGGCGGCGGCGTGCACGGCGTCGGTGTCCTGGGGGCCGACCGGGCGCAGGATCAGGCGGTCGGTGGTGAGGGTGACGGGCTCCATCGGGCGATTCTGGTGCGGGGAGGGCGGCCGCGCCATCGATTCGCGGTGCGTGAGCGGGTGATCACAATTCGCGCAATTCGTGGGCCGGACGCGGCACTATCGGCGGGGCCCGGCCGTTGTCCTCTTTGAAGAAGATTTTGATGCTCGTGCGCGCCAGTGTGCGGTCCTCGTACGGCAGGCCTCCCGGCGTGGTGGGGTCCTCGCATACGATGGCCGTTGCTCAGCAAGTCAAATGGAAACCGACCGTCCCAGGCCCGACCGGCAAGGAGACCAACCCCCGTGTCCGTCCTCTCGAAGATCATGCGTGCAGGCGAAGGCAAGATCCTGCGCAAGCTGCACCGCATCGCGGACCAGGTCAACTCCATCGAAGAGGACTTCGTCGACCTCTCCGACGCCGAGCTGCGGGCCCTCACCGATGAGTACAAGCAGCGGTACGCCGATGGTGAGAGCCTGGACGACCTGCTGCCCGAGGCGTTCGCCACGGTGCGTGAGGCCGCGAAGCGCGTCCTGGGCCAGCGTCACTACGACGTGCAGATCATGGGTGGCGCCGCCCTGCACCTCGGCTATGTGGCCGAGATGAAGACCGGTGAGGGCAAGACCCTCGTCGGCACGCTGCCCGCGTATCTGAACGCGTTGTCCGGCAAGGGTGTCCACCTGATCACGGTCAACGACTACCTGGCCGAGCGCGACTCCGAGATGATGGGTCGCGTCCACAAGTTCCTGGGTCTGAACGTCGGCTGCATCCTGGCCAACATGACGCCGACCCAGCGGCGCGAGCAGTACGCGTGCGACATCACGTACGGCACGAACAACGAGTTCGGCTTCGACTACCTGCGCGACAACATGGCGTGGTCGCAGGACGAGCTGGTCCAGCGCGGCCACAACTTCGCCATCGTCGACGAGGTCGACTCCATCCTGGTCGACGAGGCGCGTACGCCGCTGATCATCTCCGGTCCGGCCGACCAGGCCACCAAGTGGTACGGCGACTTCGCCAAGCTGGTGACGCGCCTGAAGAAGGGCGAGGCCGGCAACCCGCTCAAGGGCATCGAGGAGACCGGCGACTACGAGGTCGACGAGAAGAAGCGCACGGTCGCCATTCACGAGGCCGGTGTCAGCAAGGTCGAGGACTGGCTGGGCATCGACAACCTCTACGAGTCCGTGAACACCCCTCTGGTGGGCTACCTGAACAACGCCATCAAGGCGAAGGAGCTCTTCAAGAAGGACAAGGACTACGTCGTCATGGACGGCGAGGTCATGATCGTCGACGAGCACACCGGCCGTATCCTCGCCGGCCGCCGCTACAACGAGGGCATGCACCAGGCGATCGAGGCGAAGGAAGGGGTGGACATCAAGGACGAGAACCAGACGCTCGCCACGATCACCCTGCAGAACTTCTTCCGCCTCTACAAGCGTCAGAGCCAAGAGGGCAAGGAAGAGCCCGGTCTGTCCGGCATGACCGGTACGGCGATGACCGAGGCCGCCGAGTTCCACCAGATCTACAAGCTCGGCGTGGTCCCGATCCCGACGAACCGGCCGATGGTCCGCAAGGACCAGTCGGACCTGATCTACCGCACCGAGGTGGCGAAGTTCGAGGCGGTCGTCGACGACATCGCCGAGAAGCACGAGAAGGGCCAGCCGATCCTCGTCGGCACGACGTCCGTCGAGAAGTCGGAGTACCTCTCGCAGCAGCTCTCCAAGCGCGGTATCCAGCACGAGGTGCTGAACGCCAAGCACCACGAGCGTGAGGCGTCGATCGTCGCCCAGGCCGGCCGCAAGGGGGCCGTGACGGTGGCCACCAACATGGCCGGCCGTGGTACGGACATCAAGCTCGGCGGCAACCCCGACGACCTCGCCGAGGCGGAGCTGCGTCAGCGCGGCCTCGACCCCGAGGAGCACATCGAGGAGTGGGCGCACGCCCTGCCCGCCGCCCTGGAGAAGGCCGAGCAGGCGGTCAAGGCGGAGTTCGAGGAGGTCAAGGACCTCGGTGGCCTCTACGTCCTCGGTACCGAGCGGCACGAGTCGCGTCGTATCGACAACCAGCTGCGCGGTCGTTCCGGCCGTCAGGGCGACCCGGGTGAGTCCCGGTTCTACCTGTCGCTGGGTGACGACCTGATGCGGCTGTTCAAGGCGCAGATGGTCGAGCGTGTGATGTCGATGGCGAACGTCCCGGACGACGTGCCGATCGAGAACAAGATGGTCACGCGTGCGATCGCGTCCGCGCAGTCGCAGGTCGAGCAGCAGAACTTCGAGACGCGTAAGAACGTCCTGAAGTACGACGAGGTCCTCAACCGTCAGCGTGAGGTCATCTACGGTGAGCGCCGCCGTGTCCTGGAGGGCGAGGACCTGCACGAGCAGGTGCAGCACTTCATGGACGACACGATCGACGCGTACATCTCCGCGGAGACCGCCGAGGGCTTCCCGGAGGACTGGGACCTGGACCGGCTGTGGGGTGCGTTCAAGCAGCTCTACCCGGTGAAGATCACCGTGGACGAGCTGGAGGACGCGGCGGGTGACCGGGCCGGTCTGACCGCCGAGTTCATCTCGGAGTCCATCAAGGACGACATCCACGAGCAGTACGAGGCGCGCGAGACGCAGCTCGGCTCGGAGATCATGCGTGAGCTGGAGCGGCGGGTCGTGCTGTCGGTCCTGGACCGCAAGTGGCGTGAGCACCTCTACGAGATGGACTACCTCCAGGAGGGCATCGGTCTGCGCGCGATGGCGCAGAAGGATCCCCTGGTCGAGTACCAGCGCGAGGGCTTCGACATGTTCACCGCGATGATGGACGGCATCAAGGAGGAGTCGGTCGGCTACCTGTTCAACCTGGAGGTCCAGGTCGAGCAGCAGGTCGAGGAGGTTCCGGTCGAGGATGCCGCGCCGGTCGACATGGAGAAGCAGGACGTGGTGCCGGCGCAGGCGGGTTCGCGTCCGGAGATCCGTGCGAAGGGGCTGGACGCTCCGCAGCGGCGGAACCTGCACTTCTCCGCGCCGACGGTGGACGGCGAGGGCGGCACGATCGAGGGCGAGTTCGACGACGACGATGAGCCGGTCCGCTCGGAGGCCGACGGTCTCACGCGCGCGGAGCGCCGCAAGCAGGCGAAGGCCGGGCGGCGCCGCAAGAAGTAGGCGCTGCATGAAGTAGCGCTGCAAGAAGTAGGGGCCCGTGTCCGCGGTGCCGTCGCCTGGAGTGACGGTGCCGCGGGGTGCGGGAGGCTTGAAGGGCCGGGTCACCTTGAGGTGGCCCGGCCCTTTGGCGTGTGCGGGCTCGTCTGGGTGGGCTCGGGGGAGCCTCAGGAGGCCTTGAGAGGGGCTCGGGGGAGGCCCGAGGTGTCCTGGTCGCCGGCCTCGCCGGAACCCCGGAGGGGAACCCGGAGAGCTGCCGGGAGCCCGTTCGGTCGGTCCGGTGGGCTCGGCTCAGTCGGTCCGGGGGGCTCGGGGTCAGCCGGTCCGGCGGGGCTCGGGCCGGCGAGGGCCGTCCAGTTCGACCGCCGTGCAGCGCCAGCGGTGGTCCGGGCCGAGTTCCAGGCGGAAGGCCATGGCGCGCAGGCGGCTGCCGGCGCCGATGCGGGCGAAGGCCTCGATGGCGCCGGGGCGCGGGACGTAGTAGCCGATGTCCCGGACGATCGGTTGGGCGCCGTGGGTGGTGCGCAAGGGGCCGCGTTCGGCGAGGTGGGCGAGGTCGTCGTAGGCGTGGCCGACCGTGTGGCGGAGCATGAAGTGGACGGGGCGCCGGCCGCTCAGGACGGCGAGGAGGCGGTCGGCGAACAGGTCGGTGGGGCGCGCCCGGGCCGGGGTGGGTGCCGGGCGGTTGTCCGTCGGGCGGGTGGGGGTGGTGCGGGGCGAGGCCGGTGGACGGGCGCCGCTCGGGGCCGTGCGGGGGATGCCGCCGCCCGGGGTGCGGGGCGGGGTGCCGGTGGGGCGGCGGGTGTCGCGCCGGCCGGGCGGGCGGGTGCCGGGGGTGTGCTGGGCCCGTGTCATGACCTTGTTCATGGTTGTCCCCGTTCGCTGGGCCCGGTCGCGGTCTCGGTCTCTACCGGGCGGTAACTTGCGTTGTGGATCTTGTACGGGGTCACGGACCGTGAGGGCAAGGAGGCGGAGAGTTCCCGAATCGTGACGGGTCGATTCACCTATCAGGGGGATTCCCGGAGGGAAAAGGCCCGGCAGGCGGGGTGCGGGGGGTGAATTCCGAGGCGTCGGGTGGACGCGTCGCGGGGTGTGGGCAGGGGCTCGAAAGGGGACGCCCGCACGTATCCTGAAGCCCTTCGAGCGGAGCCTCCGACCACGAAAGAGCGGCCACCATGCGCGTCTACGTCCCTCTGACCCTCCCCGGTCTCGCCGAGGCCCACAAGACGGGGGAGCTGGGGTCCGGGCCGCTCGTCGCGTACGCCGTCACGCCCGCGCTGCGCGAGTGGTACGTCTCCGACGACATCGAGGAGCTGGAGTACGCCGCCCTCGGCCGCGCGGCCCTCGCCTCGCTGCGGCTGCTCGCCGCGGACCCGGGCGCGCCCCGGCGGCGGGTCGTGGTCGCCGTCGACGTCCCCGACCGGGCGGCCGCGGCCGACCCCGACCGCGGACTCGACCCGGCAGCGCTCGGCGAGGTGCGGGTGTCCGGGCCGGTGAAGCTGGCCAAGGCGGCGTCCGTCCATGTCGACGCGGACGACGCGGAGGCGGACGTCACGGCCGCGGCCCAGGCCCTGGCGGCGGCGGACGGCGGGGACGACGGCGCGCAGTTCGTCGTGGACGGCGCCGAGGACCACGAGCTGCTGTGGTTCGCCAGGCAGGAGATCCCGAGCCTGGTGGGCTCCGGCGGCTGAGGCCACGACCGGGACGCCGAGGCGGCGCCGCGACCGAGACCGGGACGCCGAGGCGGCGCCGCGACCGAGACCGGGGCGTGTCCGTCGGTCCTCCTGATTGTCGTCGGCCCTCATTGATTGTCAGTGGGGGCGGGTACGTTTTGTGACATGGCGAAGCAGCAAGAACCGGCACACATCGTCTGGGACTGGAACGGCACGCTGTTCCACGACAACGACGCGATCATCGGCGCGACGAACGCGGCGTTCGCCGAGCTGGGGCTGGAGCCGCTGACTCTGGAGCGGTACCGGGCGCTGTACTGCGTACCGGTGCCGAAGTTCTACGAGCGGCTGATGGGTCGGCTGCCCACCGACGCCGAGTGGGAGCTGATGGACGACATCTTCCACCGGTACTACGCCGAGCACCGGGTGCGGTGCGCGCTCACCGACGGCGCGGAGGAACTGCTCACGGGGTGGCGGTCGGCGGGCCACAGCCAGTCCCTGCTGAGCATGTACGTGCACGAGGAACTGGTTCCGCTGGTGCGGGGCTTCGGGATCGAGCCGCACTTCATACGGGTCGACGGGCGCACCGGGCCGTCCGGCGGCAGCAAGGCCGAGCACATGGTGCGCCATCTCGCGGCACTCGGCGTGGTGGAGCCGGAGCGGACCGTGGTGATCGGGGACGCGGCCGACGACGCGGTGGCCGCGCTGCACGCGGGGGCGCGGGCCGTGCTCTACACCGGCGGATCGCATAGCCGGGCCAGCCTCGAGGGGGTCGGGGTGCCGGTGGTGGACACGCTGGAGGAGGCCGTGGAGGTCGCCGGGCGGCTGGCCGCCTGAGGGGAGCGGTGCGGCGTCCGGTCCCGCGACGCCGCACCCGCCGTCACGGGGAGGGTCAGGTCACGGGTGCCTTCGCGCGCAGCACGGTCAGGAACTCGCGCATCCAGGCCGAGTGGTCCGGCCAGGCCCGGGAGGAGACCAGCGTGCCGTCGACCACGGCCTCGCTGTCCTGGAAGGTCGCGCCGGCCGTCTGCATGTCGATCTCCAGTGCCGGGTAGGCGGTGACCCGGCGGCCCCGCAGGGCGTCCACCGCGGCGGTGAGCAGGGGGCCGTGGCAGATCTGGGCGACGGGCTTGTCCGCGTCGAAGAACGACTTGAGGATCTTGCGCAGTTCGGGGTCGTTGCGGAGGTACTCGGGGGCTCGCCCGCCGGGGATCACCACGGCGGCGTACTGGCCGGGCTCCACCTCGGAGAACGCGAGGTCGGCGGGCCAGGTGTAGCCGGGTTTCTCGGTGTAGGTGTCGAAGCCGGGCTCGAAGTCGTGGACGACGAACCGGAGCTGTTTGCGGGTCGGGGCGGCGATATGGACCTCGTAGCCCTCCTCGCGCAGGCGCTGGTAGGGGTAGAGGACCTCCAGGGACTCGGCTGCGTCACCGGTGACGATGAGGATCTTCGTGGTCATGGCGGGCGGCTCCTCTCGGGCGGGCACTGTCATGGGCAACGTGCCTCTTGGGGGTGGGCCTGCCAAGAGGTGGGGTCGCTTTCAGGGTGCCTTTGGGCGGGGCCGGCGTCGACTCGTCCGCGACGGGGGCCGCCCAGCACCCGTCCCCCCGCGCCGCTCCTGTGCAGAACGTCAAACTTCTGGCCCCTGTTTTGTACACATACGGCTCATGACGGGGCCCCGGTGAGGAGCGATAGCCTGGTGGCGTGATCAGCGCGATATCCCGCGGGGGTTCTGTGGCCCCTGCCCTGCGCCCGGCGAGCACGGATTATCCCCGTGGCCGGGCGGCGGACGCTGGTTCTTGCGGGCGGGACGGGGGCGCAAGGCCCCCCATGACGCCGTACACACCCCATGAGCGCGTGCCGCGGAGAGCAGCGTCACACTTCGGGGACGTGTCGAGAATGGCCGATAACCCCCCGCTCATCTCATCTTGCGGCATAGCGTCGGAGCAGACCGGAGACCCCGGGCCGTGGCGGCGAGCCGCAAGGAAAGAGACCGTACTTCCTTCTACGTCACGCAACGGCGCGCGACAGGAGTCAGAGGACAATGCAGACCAAGCTGGACGAAGCCAAGGCCGAGCTGCTCGAGAGGGCGGCCCGGGTCGCTGAGAACAGCCCGGTCGGGGGGCACCTACCGACTGGCACGACGGGTGAGGGGCTCCCGGACCGGGACACCCTGCGCGCGTTCCTCCAGCGCTACTACCTGCACACCGCGGCGGAAGACCTCACGGACCGCGACCCGGTCGATGTCTTCGGCGCCGCACTCTCGCACTACCGGCTCGCCGAGAACCGGCCGCAGGGCACCGCCAACGTCCGGGTGCACACCCCGACCGTCGAGGGGAACGGCTGGACGTGCAGCCATTCCGTCGTGGAGGTCGTCACCGACGACATGCCCTTCCTCGTCGACTCCGTCACCAACGAGCTGACCCGGCAGGGGCGGGGCATCCACCTCGTCATCCACCCGCAGGTCGTCGTCCGGCGCGATGTCACCGGCAAGCTCATCGAGGTGCTCCGCACGCCCCCGTCCGCCCCGGACCTTCCGCACGACGCGCACATCGAGTCCTGGATCCACGTCGAGACGGACCGGGAGACCGACCGCGCCGATCTCAAGCAGATCACCGCCGACCTGCTGCGGGTCCTGTCCGACGTCCGGGAGGCTGTCGAGGACTGGGAGAAGATGCGGGACGCGGCCCTTCGGATCGCGGACGACCTCACGGACGAGCCCGTGCCCGGCGACCTCGCCACGCCCGAGGTCGAGGAGGCCCGCGAGCTGCTGCGCTGGCTCGCCGCCAACCACTTCACCTTCCTGGGCTACCGGGAGTACCAGCTGCGCGAGGACGACTCCCTCGCCGCGGTCCCCGGCACCGGCCTCGGCATCCTGCGCTCCGACCCGCACCATGCCGGCGACGACGCCCACCCTGTCAGCCCGTCCTTCGAGCGGCTGCCGGCCGACGCCAGGGCCAAGGCCCGCGAGCACAAGCTGCTGGTGCTGACCAAGGCGAACAGCCGGGCCACCGTGCACCGGCCGTCGTACCTCGACTACGTGGGCGTGAAGAAGTTCGACGCCGACGGCAACGTCGTCGGCGAGCGACGCTTCCTGGGCCTGTTCTCCTCCGCCGCGTACACCGAGTCCGTGGTGCGGGTGCCCGTCGTGCGCCGCAAGGTCGACGCCGTGCTGCAGGGCGCCGGGTTCTCGCCCAACAGCCACGACGGGCGCGACCTGCTCCAGATCATGGAGACCTACCCGCGCGACGAGCTGTTCCAGACCCCGGTCGACGAGCTGCGGTCCATCGTCACCAGCGTCCTCTACCTCCAGGAACGGCGACGGCTGCGGCTCTACCTGCGCCAGGACGAGTACGGGCGCTACTACTCCGCGCTCGTCTACCTGCCCCGCGACCGCTACACCACCGGCGTGCGGCTGCGGATCATCGACATCCTCAAGGAGGAGCTGGGCGGCACCAGCGTCGACTTCACCGCCTGGAACACCGAGTCGATCCTCTCCCGGCTGCACTTCGTCGTCCGCGTCCCGCAGGGCACCGAGCTGCCGGAGCTGTCCGAGGTCGACAAGGACCGCATCGAGGCGCGGCTCGTGGAGGCCGCGCGGTCCTGGTCCGACGCCTTCGGCGAGGCGCTCAACGCCGAGCTGGGCGAGGAGCGCGCCGCGGAGCTGCTGCGGCGCTACAACAACGCCTTCCCCGAGGGCTACAAGGCCGACCACACCCCGCGCTCCGCGGTCTCCGACCTCGTCCACCTCGAACGGCTCACCGAGGAGCAGAGCTTCTCGCTCAGCCTGTACGAGCCGGTGGGTGCCGCGCCCGACGAGCGCCGCTTCAAGATCTACCGCAAGGGGGACGCGATCTCCTTGTCGGCGGTGCTGCCGGTGCTCAACCGGCTCGGCGTTGAGGTGATCGACGAGCGGCCCTACGAACTGCGCTGCACCGACCGCTCGGTCGCCTGGATCTACGACTTCGGGCTGCGCATCCCCAAGGCGCTGGGCGGCGGCACCGCCGACCTGCTGGGCGACGACGGGCGCGAGCGGTTCCAGGAGGCGTTCTCCGCGACCTGGACCGGCCACGCGGAGAACGACGGGTTCAACTCGCTGGTGCTGGGCGCCGGGCTGAGCTGGCGGCAGGCGATGGTGCTGCGCGCGTACGCGAAGTACCTGCGGCAGGCCGGGGCCACGTTCAGCCAGGACTACATGGAGGACACCCTCCGTACGAACGTGCACACCACCCGGCTCCTGGTCTCGTTGTTCGAGGCGCGGATGGCTCCGGAGCGCCAGCGCGCCGGGCACGAGATCGTCGACGCGCTCCTCGAGGAGCTGGAGGCGGCGCTCGACCAGGTCGCCTCGCTCGACGAGGACCGCATCCTGCGCTCCTTCCTCACCGTCATCAAGGCGACCCTGCGGACGAACTTCTTCCAGGAGGGAGCGGGCGGCAGGCCGCACGAGTACGTCTCCATGAAGTTCGACCCGCAGGCCATCCCGGACCTGCCGGCGCCCCGCCCGGCGTTCGAGATCTGGGTGTACTCCCCGCGCGTGGAGGGCGTGCACCTGCGGTTCGGGAAGGTCGCACGCGGCGGTCTGCGCTGGTCCGACCGGCGTGAGGACTTCCGCACCGAGATCCTGGGCCTGGTCAAGGCGCAGATGGTGAAGAACACGGTGATCGTCCCGGTCGGCGCCAAGGGCGGCTTCGTCGCCAAGCAGCTGCCCGACCCGAGCGTGGACCGCGACGCGTGGCTGGCCGAGGGCATCGCCAGCTACCGCACCTTCATCTCGGCGCTCCTCGACATCACCGACAACATGGTCGCCGGCGAGGTCGTGCCCCCGGCCGACGTCGTGCGGCACGACGAGGACGACACCTACCTGGTGGTCGCCGCCGACAAGGGCACGGCGACGTTCTCCGACATCGCCAACGACGTCGCGGGCAGCTACAACTTCTGGCTCGGCGACGCCTTCGCCTCCGGCGGCTCGGCCGGCTACGACCACAAGGCGATGGGCATCACCGCCCGCGGCGCCTGGGAGTCCGTCAAGCGGCACTTCCGCGACATGGGTGTGAACACGCAGGTCGAGGACTTCACGGTCGTCGGCATCGGTGACATGTCCGGTGACGTGTTCGGCAACGGCATGCTGCTCTCCGAGCACATCCGCCTGGTCGCCGCCTTCGACCACCGGCACATCTTCATCGACCCCCACCCCGACGCGGCCACCTCGTACGCCGAGCGCCGCCGCCTGTTCGAGCTGCCGCGCTCCAGCTGGGCCGACTACGACGCCGGCCTGATCTCCTCCGGCGGCGGAGTCTTCCCCCGCACGGCGAAGGCGATCCCGGTCAACGCGCACATCCGCGAGGCCCTCGGTATCGCGGACGGCGTCATGAAGCTGACCCCGGCCGACCTGATGAAGGCGATCCTCAGCGCGCCGGTGGACTTGCTGTGGAACGGCGGCATCGGCACGTACGTCAAGGCGAGCACCGAGTCGAACGCGGACGTCGGCGACAAGGCCAACGACTCGATCCGCGTCGACGGCCAGGACCTGCGCGTCAAGGTCGTCGGCGAGGGCGGCAACCTGGGCCTGACCCAGCTCGGCCGGATCGAGTTCGCCCGGGGCGGCGGCCGGATCAACACGGACGCCATCGACAACAGCGCGGGCGTGGACACCTCCGACCACGAGGTGAACATCAAGATCCTGCTCAACGGGCTGGTCTCCGACGGTGACATGACCGTCAAGCAGCGCAACAAGCTCCTCGCGGAGATGACCGACGAGGTCGGCGCTCTCGTCCTGCGCAACAACTACGCGCAGAACACGGCGATCGCCAACGCCCTCGCCCAGTCCAAGGACATGCTCCACGCCCAGCAGCGGTTCATCCGCCACCTGGTCCGCGAGGGGCACCTCGACCGGGCGCTGGAGTTCCTGCCGGCCGACCGCCAGATCCGCGAGCGGCTCGCCGCGAGCCAGGGCCTGACCGGCCCGGAGACGGCCGTCCTGATGGCCTACACGAAGATCACGGTGTCGGACGAGCTGCTGCAGACCTCGCTGCCCGACGACCCCTACCTGCGCGGCCTGCTGTACGCGTACTTCCCGACCGCGCTGCGCGAGACGTTCCCGGAGCACATCGACAGCCACCCGCTGCGCCGTGAAATCACCACGACCGTGCTGGTCAACGACACGGTCAACACGGGCGGTACGACGTATCTGCACCGGCTGCGCGAGGAGACCGGCGCCTCGCTGGAGGAGATCGTGCGGGCGCAGACCGCGGCCCGGGCGATCTTCAGCTCGGCGCCCGTGTGGGACGCCGTGGAGGGCCTCGACAACCAGGTCGAGGCCGAGGTGCAGACCCGGATCCGGCTGCACTCGCGGCGCCTGATCGAGCGCGGCACGCGGTGGCTGCTGAACAACCGGCCGCAGCCGTTGCAGCTCGCCGAGACCGTCGACTTCTTCGCCGAGCGCGTCGAGCAGGTCTGGTCGCAGCTGACCAAGCTGCTGCGCGGCGCGGACCTGGAGTGGTGGCAGAAGATTTACGACGAGCTGAGCGGTGCCGGAGTGCCGGACGAGCTGGCCACCCGGGTGGCCGGGTTCTCCTCGGCCTTCCCGGCGCTGGACATCGTCTCGGTGGCCGACCGCACCGGGAAGGACCCGCTGGACGTCGCCGAGGTCTACTACGACCTCGCCGACCGGCTGCACATCACGCAGCTCATGGACCGCATCATCGAGCTGCCGCGCGCGGACCGCTGGCAGTCGATGGCCCGCGCCTCCATCCGTGAGGACCTGTACGCGGCCCACGCGGCGGTGACCGCGGACGTCCTGTCCGTCGGCAACGGCACCTCGACGCCCGAGCAGCGGTTCAAGGCGTGGGAGGAGAAGAACGCGGCGATCCTGGGCCGGGCGCGGACGACGCTGGAGGAGATCCAGGGCTCGGAGACGTTCGACCTGGCCAACCTGTCGGTGGCGATGCGGACGATGCGGACGCTGCTGCGCACGCACTCGTAGCCGGTGACGACAGGAGGGGCGCCCCGAGCGGTCGGGGCGCCCCTCCTCCTGTGCGGTCGCGCGTCAGACTGTGTGCGGTCGCGTGTCAGACCGCCGCTGTCGGCTGCTCCGCCGGCGGCTTCGCCGCCGCCGGCTGCTCCGCCGGCGGCTTCGCCGCCGCCGGCTTCGGAGCTGCCGGCTTTGCGGCCGCCGGCTTCGGGGCGGGCTTCTTCTTGGCCTTCTTGTCCCCGGTGAAGGTCTCGTACGCCTCCATGACCTCCTCGGTCGGGCCGTCCATCTTCAGCTCGCCGCGCTCCAGCCACAGCACCCGCTCGCAGGTCTCGCGGATCGTGCTGTTGCTGTGGCTGACCAGGAAGACGGTGCCCGCGTGCTCGCGCATCTCGCGGATACGGTCCGCCGAGCGCCGCCGGAACAGCGCGTCACCGGTGGCGAGGGCCTCGTCGATGAGCAGGACGTCGTGGTCCTTGGCGGCGGCGATGGAGAACCGCAGCCGGGAGCCCATGCCGGAGGAGTACGTGCGCATGGGCAGGGAGATGAAGTCGCCCTTGTCGTTGATTCCGGAGAAGTCGACGATCTGCTGGTAGCGCTCCTTGATCTGCTCGCGGGTCATGCCCATCGCGAGGCCGCCGAGGTAGACGTTGCGCTCGCCGGTCAGGTCGCCCATCAGGGCCGCGTTGACGCCGAGGAGGGAGGGCTGGCCATCGGTGTAGATGTGGCCGTTCTCCACCGGCAGCAGGCCGGCGACCGCCTTGAGCAGGGTCGACTTGCCGGAGCCGTTGCTGCCGATCAGGCCGATCGCCTCGCCCTTGTACGCGACGAAGGAGACGTCGCGCACCGCGTGCACCAGCCGGGTGCCGGCCGCCTTCTCGGCCTGCTTGCGGCGCAGGATGCGGTTGAGGGCGGCGGTCGCGCTGCCCCGGCCGCCGCCGGTGCCGTTGACGCGGTAGACGATGTCGACGCCGTCGGCGATGACGGTGGGGGCCCGCTCGTCGAGCGGCGCGGTGGGGGATGTGTTGTCAGCCACGGCCGTACGTCTCCTCAGCCTTCCAGAAGTAGATGAATCCGCCGACGCCGGCGAGCAGCGCCCAGCCCGTCGCGAGCGCCCACACGTGGGGCGGCAGCTGGGCGGCGTGGAAGCTGTCGATCAGCGCGAAGCGCATGAGGTCGATATAGACGGCGGCCGGGTTGGCGCGCAGGACGTCCGCGACCCAGGACGGCAGGCCGGTGTGCTTGCTGAGGAGCTGATCGATGCTCCACATCACGCCCGAGATGTACATCCAGGTGCGCAGGACGAACGGCATCAGCTGGGCGATGTCCGGGGTCTTCGCCCCCGCCCGCGCCAGGATCATCGACACGCCCGCGTTGAACACGAACTGGAGCGTCAGGGCCGGGATCACCAGCACCCAGGAGAGCGCCGGCGGCACCCCCATGACGAACAGGATGACCAGCAGCGCCGCCATCGAGAACAGCAGCTGCTGGAGCTGCTGAAGGCAGTACGAGATCGGCAGCGCGGCCCGCGGGAAGTGCAGGGCCCGCACCAGGCCGAGGTTGCCGGAGATGGCCCGGGTGCCCGACATGATCGAGCTCTGCGTGAACGTCCACACGAACACCCCCGTGACCAGGAACGGGATGTAGTCCGGGACGCCCTTCTTGGTCTGGAGCAGCACGCCGAAGATGAAGTAGTAGACCGCCGCGTTCAGCAGCGGGGTCATCACCTGCCAGACCTGGCCCAGCTTGGCGCCGCTGTACTGCGAGGTGAGCTTGGCGGTGGCGAAAGCGGTGATGAAGTGGCGGCGTGCCCACAGCCGGCGGACGTACTGGGGCAGGGAGGGGCGTGCGCCGCTGACGCTGAGGCCGTGCCGGGCGGCCAGGGCCGCGAGGTCGTCGTGGGGCACGGCCTGTGTCCGGGGCGGTGCGTCGAGTACCTGGCTCACATCCGCTGCTTTCACTCGGGGGTGGGGTGCGCGCGTCCGGCTGTACTGCCGTCGACCGGCGTTTCCTTACGCTTCTCTTCACGTTCTCTTACGTCGGGACGGGACCGTATCGTCGCAACGTGAGCGTAGGCCGAGTTGACGTCGGAACGCAACCGTTTCGTCGTAACGCCCTATGCTGGTCCGTATGACGACGAACACGACGAACGCCGACGGGACCCCGGCACGTCCGCGCCGCCGGGCACCCGCGGGAGCGGCCGTGCTCCGCGAGGATGTGACGGAGGCCATCCGGGCGGCCGTGTTCGAGGAACTCGCGAGCGTCGGATACGCGCGGATGTCCATCGAGGGCATCGCCCGGCGCGCCGGCGTCGGCAAGACCGCGGTGTACCGGCGCTGGCGCTCCAAGCTGCACCTGGTCCTCGACCTGGTCTCCGCGCTCGCCGTACAGGGCCTGCCGGCACCCGAGACCGGCAGCCTGGAGAGCGATCTGCGGATGCTGTACGAAGTCACCTCCCGGGCGCTGCGGCACCCCGTGGCCTCGCAGATCATCCCGGACCTCCAGGCCGAGGCGGCCCGCAACCCCGAGATTGCCGAGGCCCTCCAGAAGGCGCTGCGGGAGGGGCAGGAGGGTGTCGCCCTGAAGATCGTGGCGGCGGCGGAGCAGCGCGGCGAGGTACGCGCGGGCCTGGACGACGAGCTGGCGCTCGATCTGATCTCGGGTCCGCTCTACTGGCGTTCGGTGGTGATCCGCAGCCCGAAGCTGCCCAAGGGCTACCTGGCCGCGCTGGCCCGGGCGACGGCGGAGGCGATCAAGGCGCTGTGAGCGGAAGGCTCCGGGGGCCGTGACGGGAGTCGAGGTGGCATGAGAGTCGTGGTGGCCGAGGACAACGCCCTGCTCAGGGAGGGGCTCGTCCTGCTGCTGACGTCGGCCGGGCACGAGGTGGCGGCCGTCGCCGGCTCCGGGCCCGAGATCCTGCCGGCCCTGCTGGAGCAGCGGCCGGACGTGGCCGTCCTCGACGTGCGGATGCCGCCCGGCTTCCGTGACGAGGGGCTGCGCGCCGCCCTGGAGGCCCGCGAGAAGATCCCGGGGCTGCCGGTGCTGGTGCTGTCGCAGTACGTCGAGGAGTCCTACGCGGCCGAGCTGCTCGGCGGCGGGGCGAGCGGCGTCGGGTATCTGCTGAAGGACCGGGTCGGCCGGGTCGACGAGTTCCTCGACGCGCTGGAGCGGGTCGCCGCCGGCGGCACGGCCCTCGACCCCGAGGTCGTCACCGAGCTGCTGACCCGCCGCCGCGACTCGCCCCTGGACTCGCTCACCCCGCGCGAGCGCGAGGTGCTGGAACTGATGGCCGAGGGCCGCGACAACACCACCATCGCCACCACCCTCGTCATCACCGAGCGCTCGGTCAGCAAGCACATCGGGAACGTCTTCCTGAAGCTGGGCCTGCCCCCGAGCGACAGCGGACACCGGCGGGTGCTGGCCGTGCTCGCGTACCTGAACAACGCCTAGAGAGGCCCCTGGCCGGGCCGTTCGCCGGCCAGTCGGATCGCCAGGCCGGTCAGTTCCGGCAGTCGCAGGACGCGGTCGCCGAAGCCGGGCAGCGGCACGTGCAGGGCCGCCGTCCAGCGTTCAGGGACCGCGCCGACGCCGTACACGGCCCCGGCGAGCCCGCCGGTGACCGCCGCGACGGTGTCCGTGTCGCCGCCCAGGTCGACCGCGGCGCGCACGGCCTCCTCGTAGGAGGACGTCGTCCGCAGCGCCCAGACGGCGGAGCCCAGGCACGGCCAGACCGCGCCGTTGAACTCGGTGGCCAGATCGGGATGCCAGCCGGGGTCCAGCACGACCGCGTAGCGCTCGCGGTGCGCGGGGTCGACCTGGGTGAGCGTGTCCGGCAGCGCGGCCAGCGGATCGGCGCCGGTCAGGGCGATGCGGACCAGCTCGTGGAAGACGGCCGTGCCTTCCCAGGCCGCGCGGTCGCCGTGGGTGAGCGCGGCGAGCCGGCGGCCCGCGTCCAGGGTGGCGGCGCGACCGTGGGGCGCGAAGCGGACGGCGGAGGTGGCGGCCCGCATCAACGCGCCGTTGCCCGCCGCCCGTTGACTCGCCTGGAAGTGCAGAGCGGCGGCCGAGTCCCAGGGGTCGCCGCTGCCCAGCACCGCCTCGGTCTGGAGACCGATGTCCTTCGGATCGGCCGCCGCCCAGCGCCGGAAGCGGCGGAAGACGTCCGCCGGATCCAGGCCGCCGCACTCCAGCAGCGACTCCGCGACGAGAACGGCCATCTGCGTGTCGTCGGTCGCCTCGCCCGGGTCCCAGCCGCCGCCCCCGCACATCTCACCGCCGTGCCCCGGGGCGGGGAAACGGGCCGAGAAGGCCCCCTCGGGCCCGAACTCGAAGGGCGCGCCCAGCGCGTCCCCCACGGCGGAACCGACGACACAGCCGACGGCACGGTCGACGGCGGGATCGACGGCAGCGTCGACGGCAGGGCCGTGGGCATCGGCCCCGGCAGGTCCGGAAGCGATCACCGGGGCAGCCTACGAGCCCCCGGCGCGCGGCTGAACCGGAGATGCCCCGCCCCCTACGCCCCGCCCCCTACGCCCGCCCCGTACACCGCGCCACCAGCAGCACACCGCCCGCGCCCTACGCCCGCGCCGCCCCCGGATGCAGCCGCACCCATCCCTCCCACGCCGAGGCGATCATGTCCTGGACGTCGTACCTGGCCTTCCAGCCCAGTCGGGTCGTGATGCGGTCGGCGGAGGCCACCACGCGGGCCGGGTCGCCGGGGCGGCGCGGGCTGACCGTCGGCGGCCGGTCGTACCCCGTGACGGCGTTGACGCGGTCGATCATCTCCCGCACCGAAACCCCCTCCCCGCGCCCGATGTTGAGGGTGAGGTCGTGCCCGGGGGAGGCCTGGAGGGCGTTCGCGGCGGCCACATGGGCCTCGGCCAGGTCGACGACGTGGATGTAGTCCCGGACGCAGGTGCCGTCGGGGGTCGGGTAGTCGTCGCCGAAGATGCGCGGCGGCGCGTTCTCCGTGAGCCGCTCGAAGACCATCGGGACGAGGTTGAAGACGCCGACGTCCGCCAGCTCGGGGGTGGCCGCGCCGGCCACGTTGAAGTACCGCAGCGAGGCCGTGGACAGGCCCGTCGCCCGGCCGGTCGCCCGGACCAGCCACTCGCCCGCCAGCTTCGTCTCGCCGTAGGGCGACATCGGCACGCACGGCGTCTCCTCCGTGACCAGCTCCACGTCCGGCATGCCGTACACGGCGGCGGAGGAGGAGAACACGAAGGACGCCACCCCGGCGTCCGTCACCGCCTCCAGCAGGACTCTCAGCCCCTCCACGTTCTCCCGGTAGTAGTGCAGGGGCCGCTGCACCGACTCGCCGACCTGCTTCTTCGCGGCCAGGTGGACCACACCGGTGACCGAGTGCTCGGCGAGCGCGCGGGCCATCCGCTCCCCGTCCAGCGTGGAGCCCACCACCAGCGGCACCTCGGCCGGGACGCGCTCGGCGATGCCCGTGGTCAGGTCGTCGTAGACGACGGCCCGCTCGCCCGCCTCGGTCATCGCCCTGACGACGTGCGCCCCGATGTAGCCGGCACCGCCCGTGATCAGCCAGGTCATGTCGCGACCTCCCCCTCGTCCGTCGGCCATGATGGTGCGTTTCACCAGTGATCGCCCTTCGGCGGACAATCACCCGCAATGGAGTCGACACATAGTGAAGCAGGCACCCGGGCTCTCGCGCAGGGCCTGTGGACAACTCTGCATCCGGGCGGATCACAATAAAGGTCTGATAGGACGTCAATCATCGGAAAAAGCTTCCTACCATCACAAAATCGTCCTGTGGTGTACAAGCGCTCGCACACGTCCGGCCGAGGCACATCCGTCGCCCTGGCAGCCCCAGCCCCAGCTCCAGCTCCAGCTCCAGCTCCAGCTCCAGCTCCAGCTCCAGCCTCCGCCCCCACCCCTGTCGCCGCTGCCGTCGCTGTGGCCGTCCCGGTCCTCGTCATGCTCGCGCTCGGCCTCTGGGGCCTGGACCGCGGCGGGACGTGGCGGGACGAGGCCGTCACCCTCCAGGTCGCGCGGCGCTCGGTGCCGCAGATCTGGCGGCTGCTGCACGGCGTGGACGCGGTGCACGGCCTGTACTACCTCCTCATGCACCCGGTCCTCGCCGTCCGCGCCGACGAGGTCGCCCTGCGCCTGCCGTCCGTCTGCGGGGCGGCCGCCACCGCGGGCCTGATCGCGGCCCTCGGCGTACGGCTGGCCCAGCCCCGGGTCGGCCTCTGGGCGGGCCTGCTGTACGCGGCGACCCCACTGGCCGGCCACTACGCGCAGGAGGGCCGCTCCTACGCCCTCGTCGGCGCCGGCGTGACCGGGGCGACCCTGCTGCTGGTGCGGGCGTCGGCGGGACGGTCCTCCTGGTGGCCGTACGGCGTCGTCGTCACCCTCACCTGTCTGCTGCACGAGCTGGCAGTGCTGTCGCTGCTCGCGCACGCCGTGACGCTCGCCCACGCGCGCGTGCCGAGGCGCACCTGGCGGGGATGGTCGTGCGCCGCCGGGGCCGCCCTGGCGGCGCTGCTCCCGCTCGCCCTCGTGTCGAGCGCCCAGGCCGGGCAGATCGCCTGGCTGCCGCGGCCGGGGCCGGCCAGCGCCGAGCGGCTGCTGCACACCTTCCTGGGGCAGTCCGGGCCGGTCTTCTGGACGTCCCTGCTGCTCGCGTCCGTGGCGCTGCTGCCGGGCTCCCGGAAGGCGCCGTCGGTCACGTCGGCGGCCCTGCCGCTCATGGTCCTCCCGCCGCTCACCCTGCTCGCCGTCTCCCAGCTCCGCCCGATGTACGACGACCGGTATGTGCTGTACGCCCTGGCGGGGGCGCCGCTGCTGGTGGCGGCGGGAGCGGACCGCCTGCTGACGGCGGCGGGGGCACTCCTGCGCAGACCGAGACCCGAACCGGGACCGAGACCCGAACCAGGACCGAGACCCGAACCGGGACCGAGACCCGAACCGGCACCCGAACCGGCACCGAGACTCGAACCGGGACCGAGACCGGAACCGGCACCAAGACCCGAACCGGCACCCGAACCGAGACGGTCCCTCGCGACGGCCACCTCACTCCTCGTCCCCCTCGCGGGCACTCTCGCCGTCGCCCTCGCGTTCACGCATCAACTGCCCCTGCACCGCCAGAGCCGCACCCTCCTCACCCGCCCCGACAGTCTCGCCGCCGTCTCCGCGCTCGCCGCCCGCGAGCTGCGCCCCGGGGACGCGGTGGTGTTCCTGCCGTCGATCGGCCGGCGGGCGGCGATGTCGCACCCGGAGGGCTTCCGGGGCGTACGGGACATCGCCCTGCGGACGCCCGGGCCGGCCTCGGGCACGCTGTACGGCCGGGAGACCGGCGCCCGGGAGCTGCGCCGCAGGCTGCTCGCGCTGGACCGGCTCTGGGTGGTCGCCGAGCCGTACGCGCTGCGCTCGCCGTGGTATCCGCGCAACCCGACCGAGCGGGTCAAACTCACCGTCGTGGGGGAGGAGTTCGTACCGTACGAGCCGCGCCGCGAGTTCGTGCGCGACGGCGTGACCCTCCGCCTCTACGCGAGACGCCCCGCCGCGGGCATCGCGGGCCCACCCGCCGGGGCTTCCGCCGACACGCCTACCGGCATGTCGGCCCCTCCTCCTCCAGCCCCTCGTACCCCGGATCGTCCTCCAGCGCCGCCGCGTCCAGCGCCGAGGTGAGCTGGTCGAGGCGCTCGCGCAGGGCGCTGATCTCCGACAGGTCGAAGCCCGTCGCCGAAACGATCCGGCGCGGCACGGCCAGTGCCCGCTCGCGCAGCGCGGCCCCCTCCTCGGTGAGCCGGATCTCCACCGAGCGCTCGTCGCGGGCGCTGCGCTCGCGGCGCACCAGACCGGCCGTCTCCAGCCGCTTGAGCAGCGGGGAGAGCGTGCCGGAGTCCAGTCGCAGGTGTTCGCCGAGCTTCTTCACGGGCAGGTCGCCGTGCTCCCACAGCACCAGCATCACCAGGTACTGGGGGTAGGTCAGCCCGAGGTCCTTGAGGATCACGCGGTACACGCCGTTGAAGGCGCGCGAAGCGGCGTGCAGGGAGAAGCAGATCTGGCGGTCCAGGCGGAGCCAGTTCTCCGTGGGGGTTCCAGGGGCGGTCGTGGACGTCATGACTCCAGGATAGCTCCGGCGAGCCATTTAGTTGTACACAACTGAATTGTGTGCTCTAATCTTCTCCGTGAGGCGGTCCGGACGCGAGAGGCGCGAGGGCCGGCCACCCCCCCCCGCACACGACTTCCGAGAGGGATGGTTCATCCATGGACGCGCTCTACACCGCGGTCGCCACCGCCACCCACGGCCGTGAGGGCCGCGCCGTCAGCAACGACGGCAAGATCGACCTCGCGCTCGCCATGCCGGTGGAGCTGGGCGGCAACGGTCAGGGCACCAACCCGGAGCAGCTGTTCGCCGCCGGTTACGCGGCCTGCTTCGGCAGCGCTCTCGGCCTCGTCGGCCGTCAGGCGAAGGTCGACGTCAGTGACGCCGCCGTGACCGCAGAGGTCGGCATAGGCAAGCAGGGCGAGGGCTTCGGCCTGAAGGTGACGCTGCGCGTCGAGCTGCCCGACGCCCTCGACGAGGCGACCGGCCGCAAGCTGGTCGAGGCCGCCCACCAGGTCTGCCCCTACTCCAACGCCACCCGCGGCAACATCGAGGTCGACCTCGTCATCGAGTAACCGCCCCCGCGGACCGAGGTCTCCCGAGGGTCCGGACATCGGGCGACCCCCTCGCGAGGCCTCACCCGACCCGCGCCAGCACCTCCCCCGTCCGCCGGCTCCACGCCACCACCACGGCCTCCTCGGGCACCGGGTGCCAGCGTGTCAGCAGCAGCCAGCGGATGCGGTGGCGGCGAGCGATCGCCGTCCGCTCGGCGCGGGTCGACCCGGGGGAGAGGTAGGCGCGGATCTCCGCGAGCCGCCGCAGCCGCTCCCCCTCGTCCAGCGCCGCGTCCGGCCAGGCCGGCACCGCGAGGTTCGGCCCGTACCCGGCGATGGCGTGGACCGCGTAGTACCCGTCGGTGACCACCACCTCCCCGGGCCCGATGTGCCGCGCGGCCCAGTCGTACGCCGGCCAGCGCGGCGGCTGGTCGAAGCCCACCGGGTCCAGCGAACGCGGCACGACCGCCCCCGCCTGCACGGTCAGCAGGCCGAGGCACGCCCCGCCCGCCGCCAGCGCCCCCAGCACCTTCCGCCCCGCCGGCCAGGGCCGCGGCGCCGCCAGTTCCACCGCGAGCGCGAACTGCGCCGGAACGAGGGTCAGGCCCAGGATCCGTCCGTAGGTGTAGTGGCCGCCGGCGAAGCCGTATCCCACCACCAGGCAGTCCAGGGCGAACATCAGCACCAGGGGATCGCGCGCCGAGCGACGCGCCCGCGCCCACAGCGCCGGCACCCCCAGCAGCGCCAGCCAGAAGTGGCCGGCCAGCCCGTCGTACAGCCGCCGGTGCATCGCGTCCACACTGCCGTTCCCGGCCAGCGCGAACACGTCGAAGTACGGCCAGGACCAGGCCACCAGCAGCGCCGCCGCGCCCGTCGTCGCCCACCGGCCGAGCACCGCAGCCCGCCGGCCCCGCTGCCACCCCAGGACGAAGGCGAGCCCCCCGGTCAGGGCCGCCACCGCGGTGATCGGATGCACCAGCACGATCACCCCGTACAGCGCGCCCAGCCCCGCGTACCCGGTGAAGCCGCGCAGCCCGCTCGGGCCCACGAACCGCACCCGGCGTGCGTCCCGCGCGCGGGCGCCCGTCAGGGCCCACGCCCAGAAGGCGAGCCCGATGGCGAACGTGGACGGGTAGCCGAGGTTGCCGGTCATCGACATCAGGCCCAGATAGCCGCTCCACCAGGCGCGCTCGGTGCCCCACAGCAGCGTCATCGCGGCCAGCGCCAGCACCGGCGCCCACGGCCGGGGCGTCAGCACCCGCACGAAGCGGCCGATGCCGGTCAGCAGCACCACCAGGTTCACCGGCCCGGCGACCCGCAGCACCCCCCAGCCGCTCAGCCCGGTCAGCCGGGCGAACGCGCCCTCCGCCACCGCGTACGGCGAGTAGTAGGGGCTGCCCGCGCCCGGCAGGTCGGCCATCGGATGCAGCGGCTGGAGCAGACGGTCCTTCAGGCGCTCCACGACCGCCGCGTGCTGGCCGGCGTCGCAGCACAGCGGCACCCGCCAGTACGCCAGCGACATCACCAGCCAGAACAGCAGCCCGAAGACCTGGTACGGGCTCGGCCGCCAGGTCCGCCCGCCGCGCAGGGCCGTGGCGCCGCGCACGCCCCGCCGGGTCAGTACACCGGCGCTCACCGGACCGCGCCACAGAGGCGACCGAACGGGGTGAAAAAGCACATAAGGGGCAGCATCGGCGGTCTCTTCCCGCCCAGGTCAACGGCCTTGCCGACTGTCACCTCATCGAGTGAGTCCGATCGGACGCGTCCTGCGCCGGAAGCACCACCTGCCCGCGCACCACGGGCTCCAGCAGCAGCGGCACCCCGAGCACCGGCAGCAGCCAGGCCAGCACGATCAGCCGCCCGCCCCAGATGGCGATGTCCGGATGCCCGGCCTGGGTGAGGATGCCGGTGCCGGCGGCGGCCACCACGAACACGCCGAACGCCCGCCGCCGCCCCCGTGCCAGCGCCCCCCACAGCCCGGCCGCCAGCGCCGCCACGAACAGCGGCTCCCACAGCTGCCGGCGCAGCCACTCCCACCAGAAGTTGACCTGGAGATGCAGGAACTCCGGCCACGCGCGCGTGCGGTCCGGCCGGGCGAAGTGATGGGTCAGCAGATCCTGGAGGCTCTCGGACTCCGACGGATAGTGCAGCAGCCGCGACAGCAGCATGGTCCCCAGCACCCCGCAGCACCCCGCGACGGCCACCACGGCCACCCCGCGCCCCACCGCCCGCCCGCGCCGCCGACGCCGTACGGCGACCAGGGCGCCCGCGACCGCCAGGCACAGCCCGAGGAACAGCGCCTGCGAGTGCTTGACGGTGAACAGCGCGGCCAGCGAGCCGCCCACCAGCCAGGTCCCCGCACGCACCCGCCCGCCCTCCAGCGCCAGCGCGCACCCCCACAGCGCGGCCAGGGTCAGCGCCAGCATCAGCCCCTCGGTCATCGGCCGCATCGCGGTCGTCCCGCACGGCAGCACGAAGTACAGGGCCTGCCCGGTCAGACACACCGGCGTCGGCGCGCGCAGCGTGCGCAGGATCAGGAAGACCAGCACCCCGCCCGCCACCGTTACCACGACCCCGGCCAGCCACAGCCCCCACGTCACCCCGAACAGCGTGACGAACGGGACCAGGAACACCGGATAGCCGGGCCGCACCTCGAAGATCCGCATGAAGCGCTCCGGCATGAACGGCACCGTGTGCCCGCCGGTCTGCCCCGCCCGCAGCCGCGCGCCGACGGTGCGCCACTGGCGCGCACGGCACTCGGCCAGGACCCGCGCGGAGGGATCGGGCCGGTGGAAGCGCACCACGTCCACGCTCTGCCGGCGCGCGGCGATCGCGGCGCCGCCCGCGCACGCGTAGTCGATCGTCGCGGCCGCCGCCTCCCGCTTGCCCTCCCCGCGCAGACTCAGCGCGTACGACAGGTAGTTCTTGGTGTCCGGGGTGTCCCGGCCGGTGACGTTGGCGAGCTGGAGCAGCGCGAACACGGCGGCCAGGACCAGCACCCAGGCACGCGGCCGCAACCGTGCCTTCGCCGACAGCCCCCTCACCAGGCCAGCGCGCAGGCCCGTGCGCAGGCTCACACGCAGGCTCGCGCGGACGCTCACGTGGACGCGAGCAGGTCGGGCGCCGTCGTCGGCCCCGGCACCGCCACCGCCGGCTCCCGCGCCGGTGGCTCGCCCAGCAGCAGCCGCCGTACGACCCGCTCGGCGGCCCCGCCGTCGTCGTACGCGCAGAACCGCTCCCGGAAGACGGTCCTCAGCCGGGTGGAGTCCTCGTCGCGCCAGCTTCCGGAGGCCAGCAGCCAGGCCAGTTCGCGGTAGGTGCGCGAGACATGGCCCGGCGCCTCGGCGGTGATGTCGAAGTAGGTGCCCCGGCTGGCCGTGTACGCGTCCCAGTCGTCGGCGTGCACGACGATCGGCCGGTCCAGGTTGGCGTAGTCGAACATCAGGGCCGAGTAGTCGGTGACCAGGACGTCGGAAGCCACCATCACCTCCTCGACGTGCGGCTCGTCGGTGGCGTCGATCAGCACGCCGCGCCGGTGCAGATCCGCCAGGCCCGCCCCGCGCGCGGGCCCGGTCGCCAGGGACGGGTGGAGGCGCACGACGAGGGTGTGGCCCTCGCCGAGGTCCGCGGCGAACCGGGCCAGGTCGATCCGCTCGGCATGCCCGCCCCGCACGTACTCGCGGCGGGTCGGCGCGTACAGCACGACCGTGTGGCCGTCCGGGACGCCCAGCCGGGCGCGGGCCGCGGCGGTCGCCCGCGCGTCCGCGGTCACCAGGACGTCGTTGCGCGGGCTCCCGGTCCGTGCCGACGCGAAGTGGCACGGATACGCCCGCTCCCACACCAGCTCCGAGTGCCGGTTGGCGACCAGGCTGTGGTCCCAGCGGTCGGCGCGGCGCAGCATCTGCGGCACGTCCACGCCGAACCGGCCGCCGGGCCGTTCCAGCAGGTCGGCGGCCATGTACTTCAGGGGCGTGCCCTGGTGGGTGTGGATGTGGACGCTGCCGGGCCGCTTGGTGAGCGCGCCCGGCCAGTTGACGTTGTTGACGAGGAAACCGGCCCGCGCGGTGATCCGCCGGTACGCGGGGGAGTCGAGGAGCACGTGCTCGACGTCGTCCGGGAGCCGCGCGGCCGTCTCCTCGTCCCGGACGACCCACACCCCGCGCAGCTGCGGGGCGATCTCCCGCGCCTTGCGGTAGATCGCGCCGGGGTCGCCGAGCACGCCCCGGTGCGAGAACGCCGAGTAGACGACGAGCCGCGGGTCCAGCGGCCGGAGCGCGTGCACCCCGTCCACGGCCCGGCGCACGCGCCCCCCGGCCGCCCCGCGCACCTGCGCCCCGCGCCGGGCGAGTTCCCGTCCGGCCCGCCCGGCCTGCCGCCGCACCAGGTAGGCCGCCCAGCCGCCCTCCAGGACCCTCAGCTCGGCGGGCACCGGCTCGTCGGCGGGCCGGTACGCGCGGAACATCTCGACCGTACGGCGGAAGAACTCGCCCTTGTCCGACGGCGGCAGCCGGTCCGGCTTGGCCAGGATGTCCAGGCAGTGCTCGCCCATCTTGCGGTGCAGATAGGGCCGCCACCCGTCCAGCTCCGGGCGGGAGCCGACGAACGCGAAGACCCGCTCGTACTGGTCGTGGATGTCGAAGTGCTTGCGGCTGGTGGTGGACAGGATGTTGCCCTGGCGGCGCTGGCGGTAGTTCAGGCAGATCCGGTCCAGCGTGGCGATCCGCTCCGCGCTGAGCATGACCGGGAACGTCCAGGGGGTGTCCTCGTAGTAGCCGGGCGGGAAGGCGAAGCCGTTCTTCTCGACGAAGTCCCGGCGGTACACCTTGTTCCACACGACCATCAGCAGATCGAGGATCTCCGGGTGCTCGGCGGCCGTGAACGTGCCGTCGCCGACATCGGCGAGGACGTGCGCGAGGGCGTTGCGGCGGGTGCCGCCCCACCAGTAGGTGCGCGCGTAGTCGAAGACCAGCACATCCGGGTCGCCGGCCTCCGCCAGCCGGTCGGCCGTCGCCCGCAGCGCGCCCGGGGTGAGCGTGTCGTCGCTGTCGAGGAAGAACAGGTAGTCGCCGGTGGCCTGCGGCATCCCCGCGTTGCGGGCCCGGCCCAGGCCGACGTTCTCCGGCAGGTGCAGCACCCTGACGCGCTCGTCGCGGGCCGCGAACTCGTCGAGGATCGCGCCGCAGCCGTCGGGCGAGCGGTCGTCGACGGCGATCACCTCGAAGTCCCGGTAGGACTGCGCGAGGAGCGAGTCGAGGCACTCGCGCAGGAAGCCCTGCACCTTGAAACAGGGCACGATGATGCTGAAGCGGGGCACTGCTGGGGTCAGCTCCTTACGAGGGTGGAGGCGGCGGGGGCCGGGACGCGCTCGGCGAGCGGCCGCACGGGCGGGATCGCCTCCGGGGGCTCGCCGAGCAGCACCCGGCGCACCACGCGCTCGGCGGCCCGGCCGTCGTCGAACTGGCAGAAACGCTCCCGGAACGCGGCCCGCAGCGTCCGGGACTCCGGCGAGGCGTAGGAGCCGTCGGCGAAGACGCGCGCCAGTTCCTCGGGCGTCCGGGCGACCGGGCCCGGCGGGGCCGCCATCAGGTCGAAGTACACGCCGCGGGTCTCGGTGTAGACGTCCCAGTCGTCGGCGTACACCACGATCGGGCGGTCCAGGTTGGCGTAGTCGAACATGATCGACGAGTAGTCGGTGACCAGCGCGTCGGCGGCCAGACAGACGTCCTCGGAGGAGCGGTGGGCGGTGACGTCGATGATCCGGCCGCTGCCGTGCCGGGCGCCCAGGTCGTAGAAGTAGTGCGCCCGCAGCAGGACGACGACGTCCTCGCCGGCCGCCGCGCAGAAGGCCTCCAGGTCCAGGCCGGCCTCGAAGCCGGACCGGTAGTCCCGGTGGGTGGGCGCGTACAGCACGGCCGTGCTGCCCTCGGGGACGCCCAGCTCGCGCCGGATCCGGGCCACGTTCCGCGCCGTCGCCGTGTAGAACACGTCGTTGCGGGGATAGCCGTACTCCAGGTGCTCGTACCGGCCCGGGAAGGCGCGCTCCCACATCTGCGTGGAGTGGGTGTTGGAGGAGAGGTTGTAGTCCCAGCGGTCCACGCGGCCCAAGAGCTTGGTGAAGGAGCCGGTCGCGGCGGCCACCACCGGGTACGTCGACTGGTCCACGCCCATCTTCTTCAGTGGGGTGCCGTGCTGGGTCTGCACGTGCACACTGCCCGCCCGCTTCACCACGCCCTCCGCGAAGTTGGCGTTGTTGACGAGGTATTTGGCGCGGGCCAGTACCTGCCAGGAGCGGCGGCTGCCGATCACGGCGTGGTCGATCCCCTCCGGCATCGCGTGCGCCTGGTCGGGCTCGACGAGGAACACCGACCGGATGTGCGGGGCGAGTTCGGCGGCCTTGGCGTGGATCGCGGCCGGACTGCACGCGTACCCCCGCCCCCAGTAGGCGCAGAACACGGCCAGGTTCGGGTCGATACGGCGGCGCAGCTGACGCCGGTAGAACAGTCGGGTGCGCAGCCCCTGGGGGCGCGGGATCCGCTCGGCGGCGGCCGACACCGCCCGGTTGGCGCCCCGCAGCGCGCGGAACGCCGCGTACGCCCCCGCCGCCAGCAGCCGGTGCTGCACCCCGAGACTCCCGCCCGGCCTGCGGTGACCTGCCGGACGGTGCCGCCGGTACAGCCTCCCCGCCCGCCGGAAGAACGCCCGCCGCAGGCCGCCCGGCAGCCGGGCCGGGTGCGCGGCCGTCTTGAGGACGGCGCCGAAGAGCTGCTCGAACAGCGCCCCCGACCGCTCGGCGGACAGCTCCAGCTCACCGGCCCGGGTCAGCAACTCCTCGACACGGTCCAGCAGTTCGGCGTGATGCCCGCCCGGCAGGTTCAGCCGGCTGCCCTGCCGCCGCAGCAGATGCCGTACGACGACCGTGCGTGCCGCCGCGATCCGGGAGGCGTGCAGGGCGGTCAGCCCGGCGAAGCCCAGGTCCGTGAAGCGGCCGTCGGGAAAGGCCAGGGCGTGCTCGGTGAGGAAGGCACGCCGGTAGGCCGCGCTCCAGGCGGGCAACTGGACACCGGTCAGCTGCGGGGCCTCGACCGGGGAGAACGCGTCCTTGGGAGTCCGGGCCAGCAACGGGGCCGCCGGGTTGGTCGGTTCGCCCTCCCACCACGGGGTGCGCTCGTGCTCGAAGTGCAGCACGTCGACGTCACCGGTCGTGGTCAGCCGGGCGTCCAGTGCCGACAGGGCGCCCGGGGCGAGCCGGTCGTCGCCGTCGAGGAACAGCAGATACGCGCCGGTCGCCGCCCGCAGGCCGGTGTTGCGCGCCCCGGCCAGGCCCGCCGACGGCGGCGAGTGCACCGGCCGCACCCGCGAGTCCCGCTCGGCGTACCCGGCGGCCACGGCGGCGGCCGGGACGTCGGGCGCGTCGCAGACCGGGATCAGCTCGAAGTCGCCGAAGGACTGGGCGAGGACGGAGTCCAGCGCCAGGGACAGCCGGCCCGCGACCCCATGGGACGGAACGATGATGCTGAAGCGGGGCATACAGCTCTTTCTCTGTTCTTCTCTGTCTGTCTGTCTCTGTCTGTCTGTGCCTGTGCTGCTGCGGGTCAGGCCGTGCGGCCGGGGTCGGCGACGGGGAGCGCACCGGAAGGCTGCGGGACGGTGGCGACGGGGGAACGCGCGATGTCCGCCGCCGACGGCACCGGCCGCCGCTCGGCCGGCGGCACCACCGGCGGCAGCCGCGTCTCGCCCAGCACCACCCGGCGCACCACGCGCTCCGCGGCCCGTCCGTCGTCGTACGGACAGAACCGCTCCCGGAACGCGGCCCGCAGCTGGGCCGAGCGGGAGCCGCGCCAGTGCCCGGTGGCGAAGATGTCGATCAGCTCGTCCTCGCTGCGCGCGATCGCGCCCGGCGGGAAGGCCCGCAGGTCGAAGTAGGTGCCGCGGGCCGCCTCGTACGCCTCCCAGTCGTCGGCGTGCACGACGATCGGGCGGTCCAGGTTGGCGTAGTCGAACATGATCGACGAGTAGTCGGTGACCAGCGCGTCCGACGCGAGACAGAGGGACTCCACGCTCGGGTGGTCGCTGACGTCGATGACGCCCGGGGTCCGCGCCATCGGGGCGTCCTGCCAGTAGTGGCCGCGGGCCAGGACCACGAACCGCGGGCCCAGCCGGCGCAGGACGCGCTCCAGGTCCAGGGTCGCGCGCTGGGTGCGCCGGTAGTCGCGGTGCGTGGGCGCGTAGAGGACGGCGACGGTGTCGCGGGGGATGCCGAGGGACTCCCGCAGCCGGGCCACGTCGGCCGAGGTCGCCCGCTGGAAGATGTCGTTGCGCGGGTAGCCGTACTCCAGCGTCTCGTAGCCGCCGGGGTAGACGCGCTCCCAGGTCAGGGTGGTGTGGCGGTTGGCGGACAGCACGTAGTCCCACTTGTCGACGTTGCGCAGCAGCTCGGCGAAGTCCGTGCCGCGGGCGGCCGCCGGGCGCTCCTGGAGGTCGAGGCCCATGCGCTTCAGGGGCGTGCCGTGCTGGGTCTGCACCAGGACCTGACCGGGCCGCTTCACCAGCCGCCGGTCGAAGTTGACGTTGTTGACCAGGTACTTGGAGCGGGCCAGCGCCGTCCAGTACGCGGCCGTGCCCGGGGCGAGCCGGCGCGGACCCGGCGGGACCGTGCCGTGGTGCTCGGGAGCGGCGATCCACGCCGTGCGCACCTGCGGGGCGAAGGAGCGGAACGCGGCCTCCAGTGCGCCCGGGTTGCAGCCGTGCCCGCGCCCCCAGTACGCCGCGAAGACCGCGCGGTCGGCGCGCAGCGGCAGCCGCAGCTGGACCCGGTAGTGCGCCTGCAGCAGCGCCGCCCGCAGCGCGCGGCCCAGCTTCACGCCGGCCTTCAGCGCCCGGCGGCCCAGGGTCATGCCCGCCTGGAGGGCCCGGTAGGTGCGGTGCAGGCCCAGATGGACCAGGGAGTGCCGCAGCCGGGAACGCAACGGGATCCGCACACCGAGCGTGCGGTAGCGGCGGTACTGGGCCCGCGCCCGGCGCAGGAACTCGGCGCGGGTACCGCGCGGCAGCCGGTCCCGCTTGGTGTAGATCGTCGTGAAGTGGTCGACCATGCGGCGGAACAGCACCGGCCGCCACTGGGCGAGTCCGGGCCGCTCCAGGACGTACGAGAAGACCCGGTCGTACTGCTCGAAGACGTCGAAGTGGCGGCGGCTGGTGGTGGAGAGGATGTTGCCCCCGCGGCGCTGCCGGTAGTGCACGCACACCCGGTCGAGGGTGGCGATCGACTCGGCGGCCATCAGCGCCGGGTACGTCCACGGGGTGTCCTCGTAGTAGCCCGGCGGGAACGTCAGCCCGGCGTGCTCGGCGAACTCCCGCCGGACCGCCTTGTTCCAGGCCACCATCAGCACCCGCAGCAGCCCGGGGCGGTCCTCCAGCCGGAACGGCACCGGGCCCTCCTCGGTCAGCTGCGCGGCCACCTGGTTGCGCTCCGCCCGGCCGTCCCAGTAGGTGCGCGCGTAGTCGTAGACCAGGACGTCCGGCTCGCCGGCCTCCTTCAGCCGGTCGGCCATCGCGCGCAGCGCGTGGGGGGTGAAAGTGTCGTCGGAGTCCAGGAACACCAGGTAGTCGCCGGTCGCCCGCTCGATGCCCGCGTTGCGCGCCCGCCCCAGGCCCACGTTCTCCGGCAGGTGCAGCACCCGGACGCGCTCGTCGCGGGCGGCGAACTCGTCGATGATCTCGCCGCAGGCGTCCGGCGAACGGTCGTCGACCGCGATCAGTTCGAGATCGCCGTACGACTGGGACAGCACCGATTCGAGGCACTCGTGCAGATACGCCTGAACCTTGTACGCGGGGACGATGACACTGAACCTGGGCAAGGGACATCCATGGGTCGGCACGGGCAGGGCCTTGCCCGGGAACGGCCGATGGAGTGAGTTGGTTACGGTTCGTACGGCATTCGGGGGACGTCCGGTGAACACGACGGGGCGGACCGGTGTCCTGTCCGCCCCTCGCGTCGTTGCTACTTGACCGCTCCGGCCATCACCCCGGACACGAACTGCCGCTGGAACGCGAAGAACACGGCCAGCGGGATCACCATCGAGATGAACGCGCCCGGCGCCAGCACGTCGATGTTGTTGCCGAACTGCCGTACCTGTGTCTGGAGGGCGACCGTGATCGGCTGGCTGTCGGCGTCCGTGAACACCAGCGCCACCAGCATGTCGTTCCACACCCACAGGAACTGGAAGATGGCCAGGCTGGCGATGGCCGGCGCGCCCAGCGGCATCACGACCCGGAAGAACAGCCGCAGTTCGCCCGCCCCGTCCAGCCGGGCCGCCTCCAGCAGCTCACGGGGGATCTCCGCGAAGAAGTTCCGCAGCAGGAACACCGCGAACGGCAGCCCGAAACCGACATGGAACAGGATCACGCCCAGGGTGGAGCCGAACAGGCCGACCTCGCCGAACAGTTCGGCGATCGGGATCAGCGCCACCTGCACGGGCACCACCAGCAGACCCACCACGGCGAGGAACCACCAGTCCCGGCCCGGGAACTCCATCCACGCGAACGCGTACCCGGCGAGCGAGCCGATGACGACGACCAGGACCGTCGCCGGCACGGTGATCAGCACCGTGTTGAGGAGGGAGTCGGTGATGTCGCCGTTCTCCAGCAGCTTCCGGTAGCTGTCCACGGTGAGCTGGGACGGCTCGCCGAACACCTGCCACCAGCCGCTCGCGTTCAGGTCCTCCGGCGAGCGCAGGGAGGAGATCAGCAGGCCGATGGTCGGCACCAGCCAGAACAGGCCGACGAGGATCAGGAACACACGGACCAGACCGCCGTTGACCTTGTCGATCAGCCACTTCGTCATCGCCGCACCTCCCGCCTCAGCCTGCGCACGTTGAACCACATCACCGGGATCACCAGCAGCAGCAGGAACACCGCGATCGCGCTCGCCACGCCCGGCTGGTCCTCGGAGAAGCCCTTGCGGTACAGCTCCAGCGCCAGCACGTTCGCGTCGTCCTGCGAGGAGCCCGGCGCGATGATGAACACCAGGTCGAAGACCTTCAGCACGTTGATCATCAGCGTGACGGCGACGACCGCGAGCACCGGCGCGAGCAGCGGCACCGTGATCCGCCGGAACACCTGCCACTCGTTCGCCCCGTCCACCCGCGCCGCCTCCAGCAGCTCACGCGGCATCCCGGCCAGCCCCGCCGCGATCAGCACCATCGCGAACCCGGCCCACATCCAGATGTACGAGCCGATGATCGCCGGTGTGACCAGGGACGGGCCCAGCCAGTCCAGGCCGTTGTACGGCTCCGCGAAGTTGCTCGCGGGCAGGCGCAGCCGGGCTCCGTCGGCCTCGGCGGGGAGGGTGAAGGTGCCGTCGTCGGCGGCCTTCGTCGACGCGACCACCTCGCCGTCCTTGACCGCCTCGATCCGCATGCCGGCGTACCCGAGTTCGGCGGGGTCCGGGGCGCCGAGGGTGCCGACGCCCTTGCCCCGGGTGAAGTCCTGCCAGGTGGTGCCGGTGATCTTCCCCGGCTCGGGTTCCGCCCGCGCGGCCCTCGTCGCGCCGTCCGGCAGCTGGTCGGGGGCGACCCCGACCAGCGGCAGCACGACCGGGTCGCCGGCGCGGACGGTCGCCCGGGTCACGAACCCGCCCTTCTCGGCGACCAGCGGCGACTCGCGGCCCGGGTGCGCCTTCGGGAACGCCGACGACTCGGCGAACGTGTCGTGCACGCCCACCCACACCGCGTTCGCGACGCCCTTGTCCGGGTCCTGGTCGTAGACCAGCCGGAAGATGATCCCGGCGGCGAGCATCGAGATCGCCATCGGCATGAAGACGACCAGCTTGAACGCCGTGCCCCAGCGCACCCGTTCGGTCAGCACCGCGAAGATCAGACCGAGCGCGGTCGCGACCGTCGGCGCGAACACCACCCAGATCACGTTGTTCTTCAGCGCGGCGCGGATGCCGTCGTCCGTGAAGAGGGCCCGGTAGTTGTCGACGCCCGCGAAGCCGTCGCCGGGCTGGTCGTAGAAACTGCGCACGACCGAGTACCCGATGGGGTAGACCACGAGCGCGCCCAGCAGCACCAGGGCGGGCAGCAGGAACAGCGCTGCCACGGTCCTGCGGGTGCCGGTCACGCTCCTGCGCCGGGGGGCCTTGGCGGCCCCCGTGGCCGACATCATGTCCGGGTCAGTTCCCGTAGGCCGCCGCCGCGTCCGACTCCAGTTTCTTCTGGATGCCGGCCACGTCCGACGGGTTCTTCAGGAAGTCCTGGAGATCCTTCCACTCGCCCTTGCCCGGCGTGCCGCCGAATGCCTGCGGGGCCTGGTCGGACATGTCGAAGCGGAAGTCGTCACCGGCCGCGATCAGCGCCTCGGCGATCCTGCGCTGGACGTCGTTCGGATACACGGAGAAGTCGACGTTCTTGTTGGGCGAGAGATAGCCGCCCAGCTTCGCCTGGATCTCCGCCGCGTCCGGCGAGGCCAGGAAGGTCGCCAGCGCCTGCGCGCCCTCGGAGTCCTTCAGGACGACCGCCGCGTCACCGCCGGAGACCACGGGCGCGGTGTCGCCGACCTTCGGGAACGGGAACACCTTCGCGTCCGTGCCGATCTCCGCGTCCGTCTGCGCGATGTTGACCTGCACGAAGTCGCCCTCGTAGACCATCGCCGCCTTGGGCTGGTCGCCGCCGGTGAAGGTCTGGGTGACCGAGTTCGGGAACTGCGTCTGGAGCGCGCCGTCGGCGCCGCCCGCCACGTAGTCCTTCTTGCCCCAGATCTCGGCGAGCGTGGTCAGGGCCTCCTTCACGGAGGGGTCCGTCCACTTGATCTCGTGCTTGGCCAGCTGGTCGTACTTCTCGGGGCCCGCCTGGGAGAGGTACACGTTCTCGAACCAGTCGGTCAGCGGCCAGCCGTCCGCGCCCGGGATCGAGAACGGGGTGACGCCGGAGTCGTAGACCGTCTGGGCGGTCGTCAGCAGCTCGTCCCACGTCTTGGGCTCACTCGCGCCCGCGTTCTCGAAGACCTGCGCGTTGTACCAGACCAGCGACTTGTTGGCGGCCTTGTAGTAGACGCCGTACTGCTCGCCGTCGACCTTGCCGATGTCCTGCCAGCCCTGGGAGTAGTTCTTCCGGAGCTCCTTCAGGGCCTCGGGGCCGAGCGGCTTGGCCCACTTCTTCTCCACCGCCTGCTTGATCGCGCCCGGCTGCGGGAGCATCGCGACGTCCGGAGGCGCGCCGCCCGCGATCTTCGACCCGAGGAAGTTGATGATCGGGTCCTGCGCGGGCACGAAGGTGACCTTCGCGCCGGTGCGCTTCTCGAACTCCGCCAGCACCTTCTTGAAGTTGGCCTGCTCCGGGCCGGTCCAGACGGCGGCGACCTCGAGGGTGGTGCCGTCGAGCTTCGGGAGGGTGAGACCGCCGCCGGACTCCTCGCTCCCGGTGCTCTCGTTGGTGTCGCTCTTGTCGTCGTCGCCGCCGCACGCGGTGAGCGAGAGCGCGAGGGCTCCCGCGAGGAGCGCGGCGGCTGCTTTCACGGTCCTGCGTGTCCGGTTGGCGTTGCTCGTCCTGCGCATCACTGCCCCGTTCTTCGTCCTCGTCGAACGTCCGAGCGCTGTCCCGTGAGCTCTGGTCTACGCCGGGTCACCGGGGTCGGCAAGTGCGCGTACGCCGTCAAGCGGGCGATCGTGACCGCGTCGTGACTCCATGCCAGGGGGCAGGGCGAGGACCTCACCCGGCGCGGCGGGGGCAGGGCCGAGGAGCGGTGGGGCCAAGGCCGGACAGGCCCTAGAGCAGTGACGGCACCTCGGCCGCGGCCACTTCCCGGGCCGCCCGCTCCAGCGCGCTGGCCAGCAGGGCCAGATCGGTCGGTCCGTTGCCCAGTTCCCGGACCGGCCTGCGGGCGGGCGGATCGCCCATCCGGTGCCACTCCAGCGGTGTCACCGTGGGCCGCAGCGTCGCCGTCCGGGGGATACGGCCCGTCACCCGGCCGCCCTGGAACGGCGTGAGGCGGCCGTCGGCGCCCTTGAGGCGGCCGCGGCCGGGCGCCGGTTCGTCCGCGCCCGAACCCGGCGGCTCCAGGGTGATCCGTACGGTGGACCGGCGGGCCGGCTCGGACTCCGCCGTACGCCCCCCGGGACCGGCCGCCGCCACCAGGTGCACGCCGAGCCGCTCGCCCTCCCGGGCCACCGCCTCCAGCGCGCGCATCACGGACCCCGCGGCGGGCCGGCCGGGCGAGCCGAGCGCCGGGGAGACGAGCGCGTCCAGGTCGTCCACGACCACCACCAGCCGGGGCAACGGGGGCGCCGCCTCGGTCCGCTGACGGGCAGCCGCCGAGGGCCGCAGCCGGAGCGTGGAGCTGGGTGGGGCGTCTATGTCGGCGGCGCCGCCGCCCCCGCCCGCCGCCGGTCCGTGCGGGCCGCGCTGCGGGACGATCCGGCCCGACACCGCGCGATGCGTGTGCCACTCGGCGAAGTCGACCCGCCCGAGCAGCTCGGCCCGCCGCTTCAGCTCCGCGCTCAGCGACTGCGCGAACTCCCGCATCCGGACCGGGTCGGTGCCGGTCAGATGCGTCGTGACATGCGGTACGTCCGTACAGACCCGCAGTCCGTCGCCGTGGCCGGCGGTGCCCTGGCCGACCGTGTCCCGGCCGTCCATCAGGACGATGCCCAGCCGGTCGGGCCGCTCGGCGGCCGCCAGCGAGGCGACGACCGCCCGCAGCAGTTCGGTGCGCCCGCTGCCGGGCGGCCCCTCGATCAGCAGATGGGGGCCTTCGGCGGCGAGGTCCACCGAGACCGGGCCGCGCGGCCCCGCGCCGAGCACCGCCCAGGCCCGCCCGCCGAGCGCCTCGGTGTCGTCGGCCGCGTCCGCCCAGCGGGCCATCAGGGAGGCCGGGGTCGCCCGCGCCAGGCCCAGCTCGTCGAGCAGCCGGGACGACTGGGGCAGCGGCGCGGACACACGCGTGTGCCGCTCACCGCCGCCGCCGTCCGGGCGCAGCGGCGCGAGGGCACGGGCGAACCGCTCGGCCCAGGCCGGGGAGACCGCGTCGACGGCGGCGAGGGTGCCCTGGCCCACGGGGCCGGCCGAGCCGTCGCCCTCGGGCGCGATCCGCAGCAGCCGCAGCGCGGTCGCCACATCGCCGCTGAGCAGCGCGACCGCCCCGCACGCGCGGATCACGGGCGCCGCCGCGCAGGCCGCCTCGTACGCCCGTGCCACCGGCGCGGAGGGAGAGCCCGCGGACGTCTCCGCCAGGCACAGCACATGGATGCCCGCGTGCGGGCCGGCCACGGCCAGCCGGGCCACCGTGTCCCGCAGGTCGGCGGCGCCCGGGTCGCCGTCCACCACGAGCACGGTGAACGGGCCGGGGAAGCCGCCCGCGGAGTCGTCCGTCAGGGCCCAGGAAGGGCGGCGGGGGGTGGTGGCGCGGGACGCCGTGGCGGCGTCCGTGGCGAGGTCGGCGGCACCGCCGTCCGGCAGGTGGTCCGCCAGGCGGCGCAGCAGTTCGTCGGTGCGGGCGGCGGCCTGGTCGCGGTCGAAGGCGAGGAGGAGCCGGCAGTCCTGGCCGTGCCCGGGGCGCAGATGGGGGAGCCAGCCCAGCCAGGACCACTCGGCGGCGCGCTCCTCCTCGGAACGCGCGCGGTCGGTGCTGATCAGCACGATCTCCAGGGCGTCCGGCGAGTGCAGCGCGGCGAGCTGCGCCAGCACCGCGCGGGCCAGCCCGGACAGCCTCGGGCGGGGCCCGGCCAGGCCCAGCGCCCCGACCTCGCGCAGCCCCGCCGTCACCGGCACGGCGGGCAGCAGGCCCGAGCCGTCGGGCGCCGGCCGGTCCGCCGTGCCGAGCCGCACCGTGAGCGCCTCCGGATGGGCGGGGGCGCGCTCCCACAGCCGGGGGCCCGGGCCCAGCGCGGTCAGCAGCAGGGCGGCCGGGTCGGGCCAGGTCTCCGGCGCGGGGGCCGGGGCGGTCGACGGCTCGGGACCCCCGAAGGGCGCGTCCTCGTCGTGGGCTCCCGGGCCGGCCGGGTCCGGCAGGCCGTTGCGTCCGCCGGTCAGCCGCCGCGCCCAGGCGGAGAGGCCGCCGCGTTTGCGGACGCCGGGCGGTATGTCCGTGCCGCGCAGCGGGGTTCCTTTGCGGCGGCCCGGGTCGGGGGCGGAGGGGTCGCCTTCGTCGTACGGGGGCACGGACGGCTGCGGATCCCCGAGGGCGGGTGCGGGCGTGGTGTGCGGGCCGCGGACGTCGTCGTACGGCGTCGTGAAGGAGCCGACGCCGGTGCGGCCGGCGTGGGTGTCGTGGCCGGCCGCTCCGGGTGCGCTCCTGCGTCGCGGGTCGGCCGGGTGGCCCGTCTCGCCGGTGCTCCGGCGGCTCTCGATGCGGGGTGCGGTGCCCTGGCCCGGGACCAGGGGCGTGTCCACGAAGCCGGAGCCGGACCCGGCACCTGAGCCCGCGCCGGGCGCGCGCTCGCCCCGGGCCGCCGGGGAGCCGCTCCAGTCGACCGTGCCGTAGCCATGGGTGGTGGGAGCGGTGGGGGCGCTGACGGTGCTCGGCGTACCGGGCGTACCGGGGGTGCCGGTCTGGGGGTTCGGCACGCGCGTGTGGGCCGGGGGCTGGGGTGCCGAGGGGGCCGTCCCCTCCGCGGGCCGCCCGCCGCAGGGCACCCGGACGTGCCCCTCGCCGTCCGGGGTGGTCGCCACGCGGGCTCCCGGGCCGCCGGGCGGGGCCAGCCGGAGGGCGGACTCGCCGAGGCGCAGCAGCGCGCCGGGGGCGAGGCGGACCGGGCGGGTCTGGACCCGGGTGCCCTCGAGGGTGGTGCCGTTGGTGGAGCCGAGGTCGGCGACCGTGACCCGGCCGTCGGGCGCGAGCGTCACCGCGCAGTGCAGCCGGGAGACGTCCGGGTCGTCGAGCGGGACGTCGGCGTCGGCGGAGCGGCCGACGCGGACCTGGCCGCCGTGCAGCAGATGGACCCCGCCCGCGTCCGGACCCGCGACCACGTCCAGGCGGGCCGGGGCGTCGTCGACCTCCGGGTGCGGCTCGGGGTCGGCGGGAGCGCCCAGGGCGAGCACCGCGCCGTCGATCAGCGGGGGCTCACCGAGCGTGCAGCGCTGGGTGTCGAGCCGCTCCGTGCCCGCGTACAGGACGACGGAGGCGCCGCCGGCGCTCTCTCCGGAGACCGCCGCGGCCAGGGCGGGCGCCACCGCGGCCAGGGCCGTGCCGGCGGGCGCCGTGACCAGCACGTCGCAGCTCGCGGCACGGCCGCGCGCCTCGGGGGGCGGGCCCTGCGGGTCCACGACGGTCAGCCGGATCTGCATCGCCGTCAGCTGTCCCTTCTGCGCGGGCGCGGACTTCCCCCCACACCACACGAGCACATCGGCCAGTACTCCAGGCATCCTCGCACCTGTCACCGACAACGTGCCCACCACCCGGTAACAAGTGATCTTGATTGGTCGGCTCTGCCCGCAAAAGTGCCTGACCATTGCATCGTCGGCGATCAGTTGAGATCGGTCACGCCCGGCTCCGGCAACCAAGGGACCGGGATGAGCGTCTTTCCGGCGAACACGCTCGAACGCGCCCGAAGCCGGGCGAGAAACGGGGCGTGACCGTACGTAAAGCCCAGTGGGGCCCACAGAAAGACGACAGCCCGGTACGGGTACCACGGCACTACAGTGGGTCGGAACATCGGACACACAGGCAAGCAAGCAGCAGGGAGCGCGTGACGTGCGGCCAGTCGGCAGCAAGTACCTGCTCGAGGAGCCGCTCGGACGCGGCGCCACGGGCACCGTCTGGCGAGCCCGCCAGCGCGAGACCGCGGGCGCCGAGGCGGCCGTGCCCGGCCAGCCCGGAGAGACCGTCGCGATCAAGGTCCTCAAGGAGGAGCTGGCCGGCGACCCCGACATCGTGATGCGCTTCCTGCGGGAGCGCTCCGTGTTGCTGCGCCTGACCCACCCGAACATCGTGCGGGTCCGCGACCTGGTCGTCGAGGGCGATCTGCTGGCCCTCGTCATGGACCTCATCGAGGGCCCCGACCTGCACCGCTACCTGCGCGAGAACGGCCCGCTGACGCCCGTCGCCGCCGCCCTGCTCACCGCGCAGGTCGCCGACGCGCTCGCCGCCAGCCACGCCGACGGCGTGGTGCACCGCGACCTGAAGCCGGCCAACGTCCTGCTGATGCAGAACGGCGGGCAGATGCACCCGATGCTCACCGACTTCGGCATCGCGCGCCTCGCCGACTCCCCGGGCCTGACCCGCACCAGCGAGTTCGTCGGCACGCCCGCGTACGTCGCCCCGGAGTCCGCCGAGGGCCGCCCGCAGACCTCCGCCGTCGACATCTACGGCGCCGGCATCATGCTGTACGAGCTGGTCACCGGTCGTCCCCCGTTCAGCGGCGGCTCCGCGCTCGAAGTGCTCCACCAGCACCTCAGCGCCGAGCCGCGCCGCCCCTCCACGGTCCCCGACCCGCTGTGGACGGTCATCGAGCGCTGCCTGCGCAAGAACCCCGACGAACGGCCCAGCGCCCAGAACCTCGCGCGCGGTCTGCGGATCGTCGCCGAGGGCGTCGGGGTGCACGCGAACTCGATGCAGATCGCCGCCGCCGACGGCGTGGGCCATGTGCTGGCCCCCGACCCGGCGCCCGCGCAGGTGCCGGGCGCCCCCGCGGGCGCGTACGACCCCAACGCCGCGACCAGCGTCCTGCCGCACACCGGCGGACCGGCCGGTGTCGCCGACCCCACGGCCGTCCTGCCCCACACCTCCGGTCCGGCGGGCGCGGCCGACGCGACGGCCGTCCTGCCGCCGGTCCAGCCCGGACAGCAGGGCGGACCGCCGCCGGAGCAGCCGCACCCCTGGCAGACCCAGCTGCGGGCCGCCCGCGACCGCAACGAGCAGACGCAGGTCCAGCAGTACCTGGACCCCGGTGAGGACCCGCTGCGCCGCCGCCCCCAGCGGCAGGTCGCCCGGCCGCAGCAGCAGCCGCCGCAGCGCCCGCAGCCCCAGCAGCAGGCCGGATACGGGTACCAGCCGCAGCCCCAGCAGGGGTACGCGCCCCCGCAGCAGCCGCAGCGGTACGGCGCGCCCCAGCCGCAGCAGGCGCCGCCGCCGCAGCAGCGGCCTCAGCAGCAGCCGCAGCGCCAGCAGCGGCCCGCGCCGGAGCCGCGCCGGCCCCGGGAACCCCGGGAGCCGAGGCAGCGCAGCGCCAACCCGATGAAGATCCCCGGGCTCGGCTGTCTGAAGGGGTGCCTCTTCACGATCGTCATCCTGTTCGTCGCGGGGTGGATGATCTGGGAGTTCAGCCCGTTGCAGGGGTGGATCGGCACCGGCCGCGGCTGGTGGGACCAGCTCGGGCACTGGTTCGACCAGGTCGGGAGTTGGATCGGCGACCTGGGCGGCGCCTCGGAGGAGCCGGGCGCCGGGACCTGACGGACCGGGCGGGGCTGGGCGAACCTGACCGCGAGTTTGTGGACTTGTCGACATCTGGCGGGTGATTTCCGTCTCCGCGGTGAAGGTTGGCTTCTCGGACGCGTACTTTTGTCGGCAACACGCGTCGGTAGGAGCAGTCTTGGCACGGAAGATCGGCAGCCGGTACACCGCCCACCAGATCCTGGGACGGGGCAGCGCCGGCACGGTGTGGCTGGGCGAGGGGCCGGACGGTCCCGTCGCCATCAAGCTGCTGCGTGAGGACCTCGCCTCCGACGAGGAACTGGTGGGCCGCTTCGTACAGGAGCGCACCGCCCTCCTCGGCCTGGAGCACCCGAACGTGGTCTCCGTCCGGGACCTCGTGGTCGACGGCAACGACCTGGCGCTGGTCATGGACCTCGTCCGGGGCACCGACCTGCGCACCCGGCTGGACCGGGACCGTCGGCTCGCGCCCGAGGCCGCGGTGGCGATCGTCGCGGACGTCGCCGAGGGCCTGGCCGCCGCGCACGCGGCCGGCGTCGTCCACCGGGACGTCAAACCGGAGAACGTGCTGCTCGACATGCAGGGCCCGCTGGGCCCCGGCGGATCGCACCGGGCCCTGCTGACGGACTTCGGCGTCGCCAAGCTGATCGACACCCCGAAGCGGACCCGCGCCACGAAGATCATCGGGACGCCGGACTATCTCGCCCCGGAGATCGTGGAGGGGCTGCCGCCGCGCGCCTCCGTGGACATCTACGCGCTGGCGACGGTGCTCTACGAGCTGCTGGCGGGCTTCACGCCGTTCGGCGGCGGGCACCCGGGCGCCGTGCTGCGACGGCATGTCACCGAGTCGGTCGCGCCGCTGCCCGGGATCCCCGACGAGCTGTGGCAGCTCATCGTGCAGTGCCTGGCGAAGGGCCCCGCGTCCCGGCTGCGCGCCTCCGAGCTGGCGTCCCGGCTGCGGGAGCAGCTGCCGTCGCTGGCGGGGATGCCGCCGCTGGACGTGGACGAGCCGGAGACGGAGGCGGAGGCCGAGGAGGACGGCGGCCGTGAGCCGGGTGCGGCCCCCGCGCCGCCGGTGCCCTCCGGCGGGCGGGAGCGGCGGGGGTCCGTGCCCCTGGTCCCCGGCGCCAAGCCGGACTCCAACCGGGACACCCATACGTCGATGAGGGTGCCGGCGGCGGACGAGCTGGCGGGCGGGGCGCACGGCACGGCACGGGTGCCGAGGGCCGCGGGGGCGCCGCGGCCCGGGTCCGCGCGCAACCGGCCGGCCACGCGCCGACGCCGGATCACCCTGGGCGCGGCCGCGGTGGCGCTGGCCGCGGCGGTGGGCATCGGGGCATGGGCCGCGACGTCCGGGGACGACGCGGGGGCGAGCCCCCAGGACACCGAGAACTCGGCGCCGACAACCCCCTGACCTCGGGCTTTGCCCAGCACCCCGGCGTCCTCGGACGCCGGACGGGCGGGAGCGGGGCGCCTCGCGTTCTGCCTGACCGGGGGCGGTCCCGGCCGTCGGCGATGGTCGGTGGGCGGAGCCGTTACGCTGGGGGTGTGGCAGTCGTCGATGTATCCGAAGAGCTCAAGTCCCTCTCCTCGACCATGGAGTCGATCGAGGCCGTTCTGGACCTCGACAAGCTGAGGGCAGACATCGCCGTGCTCGAGGAGCAGGCGGCCGCGCCGTCCCTGTGGGACAACCCGGACGAGGCGCAGAAGATCACCAGCAAGCTGTCCCACCTCCAGGCGGAGGTCAGGAAGGCCGAGGCGCTGCGCGGCCGGATCGACGATCTCGCCGTGCTGTTCGAGATGGCCGAGGAGGAGGACGACCCGGACACCCTGGCCGAGGCCGAGTCCGAGCTCGCCGCCGTCCGCAAGGCGCTGGACGAGATGGAGGTCCGGACGCTGCTCAGCGGGGAGTACGACTCCCGCGAGGCCCTGGTGAACATCCGTGCCGAGGCCGGTGGCGTCGACGCCGCCGACTTCGCCGAGAAGCTCCAGCGCATGTACCTGCGCTGGGCCGAGCAGCACGGCTACAAGACCGAGATCTACGAGACGTCGTACGCGGAGGAGGCGGGCATCAAGTCCACCACCTTCGCCGTGCAGGTGCCGTACGCGTACGGCACGCTCTCGGTCGAGCAGGGCACGCACCGGCTCGTGCGCATCTCGCCGTTCGACAACCAGGGGCGCCGGCAGACGTCCTTCGCCGGTGTCGAGGTCCTTCCCGTGGTCGAGCAGACCGACCACATCGAGATCGACGAGTCCGAGCTGCGGGTGGACGTCTACCGCTCGTCCGGGCCCGGCGGCCAGGGCGTGAACACCACCGACTCCGCGGTGCGGCTCACCCACCTCCCCACCGGCATCGTCGTCTCCTGCCAGAACGAGCGGTCGCAGATCCAGAACAAGGCGAGCGCGATGAACGTCCTCCAGGCCAAGCTGCTCGAGCGGCGCCGCCAGGAGGAGCAGGCCGCGATGGACGCGCTCAAGGGCGACGGCGGCAACTCCTGGGGCAATCAGATGCGTTCGTACGTCCTGCACCCGTACCAGATGGTCAAGGACCTGCGCACCGAGTTCGAGGTCGGTAACCCCGAGGCCGTGTTCAACGGTGAGATCGACGGGTTCCTGGAAGCCGGAATTCGCTGGCGCAAGCAGCGAGAGAAGTAGTTTTGTCGACAAGGCAACCGCCCCTGATTCAGGGGCGGTTGCCTTTTGTATGGCGCCAGACTTCCTCAATGTCTGGGTTTTACATCACACTCACAGCTCCAACACCCGGCAAAGCGCCTCGACTTGGACATTGCGTGCGCAACGACCTTGACGTTGCTTTGAAAAATGGGGAGGGTGCACTGTGGCATGCGTATCTCTGGGGCGCATGTGAACCGGGGGGCTCGAGCTACACGCCGGCTACCTCCGTCGATCACCGCCCCGAGCGCGGCCTCTTCGACGATCGGCTACTGGGGGTAGCAAGCATATGACCAAGAAGACGCGCGTCCGGGTCGCGCGCATTGCCGCGGGTGCGATCATCGCCGCGGGCGCCTCGCTGACGGTGGCGGGTGTGGCTTCGGCCGACACCAACGAGGGTGGCCTGAGCGGGCTCGTCGAGACGCTCGACGGCGACAGCCCCGCGGACGACCCGATCTGCGACATCGTCGCGGACCCGACCTGCGACGACGGTACGGGCGACAACGGCGGTACGGGCGACAACGGTGGCACGGGCGACAACGGTGGTACCGGTGACAACGGTGGTACCGGTGACAACGGTGGTACCGGTGACAACGGTGGCACGGGCGACAACGGCGGTACCGGCGACAACGGCGGTACCGGCGACAACGGTGGCACGGGCGACAACGGCGGTACCGGCGACAACGGCGGTACCGGCGACAACGGTGGCACG
>NZ_JBVJAB010000001.1:739347-778124 GCF_055591025.1 Streptomyces sp. NPDC041784 | reverse complement strand
AACGGTGGCACGGGCGACAACGGCGGTACCGGCGACAACGGCGGTACCGGCGACAACGGTGGCACGGGCGACAACGGCGGTACCGGCGACAACGGTGGCACGGGCGACAACGGCGGCACCGGCGACAACGGCGGCACGGGCGACGGTGGTTCGGAGTCCTCCACCGGCGGTTCCGGTACCGACACCGACGGCACCTCCACCCAGGAAGAGGGCAGCTCCGCGCTGACCGACACCTCGGACGCCTCCGACACCACCGCTCAGGGCGGCGGCGGGGAGCTGGCCGAGACCGGTGCCGGCCAGACGACCTTCCTCATCCTCGGTGCCGCCACGATGATCGCGGGCGGTGTCGCCTTCCGCGTGCTGCCGCGCCTCGTCGTGGGCCGTGGCGGAGCCGCTGCCTGACGGTAGCCCCGCCCGTACGCGACGTACACACGAAGGGGCCCGGAGCTGCGAAGCTCCGGGCCCCTTCGGCGTCGTACGCGCCGGGTGCCTACACGGTCTGGTGGGCCAGCAGTGCCAGCGCGGCCACCAGCACCGCCAGCAGCGCGATCAGCGCCATCGGGTTCAGTCCCGCGAGGAAGTTCTCCTGCTGAAGCCTCTCGCGGTTGGCACGGCACACATGGCACCGGCCCTCGCTCACGGGCGCCGCGCAGTTAGCGCACACCAGCCGGTCGTACGTCATGCGCTCGCCCTCCTTGCACCGGTTCCACAGAGACACAACGCTCTCGGGGACGCGAACGTTCCCCTACCACTCTGCCAGGTTCCCGCAGAGGGCGCGCGGCCCGCCCGGAGAGTGGGGAGCGGACAAAGTCCCGTACAAAAACGCACAACCCTCCCGCAACCTCTCCCGGCGACTGCGCTGGCACACCGGGTTCGCGTATGGTCACGCTCATCTACCCCCGGCGACCCGTGGTGCATCCGTGATCCGATTCGACAACGTCTCCAAGGTCTACCCCAAGCAGACCCGCCCCGCACTCAGGGATGTCTCCCTCGAGGTGGAGAAGGGCGAGTTCGTCTTCCTCGTGGGGTCCTCCGGCTCCGGAAAGTCCACCTTCCTGCGGCTGGTGCTCCGCGAGGAGCGGACCAGCCACGGCCAGGTGCACGTCCTGGGCAAGGACCTCGCGCGCCTCTCCAACTGGAAGGTGCCGCAGATGCGCCGCCAGCTGGGGACGGTGTTCCAGGACTTCCGGCTTCTGCCGAACAAGACGGTGGCGGAGAACGTCGCCTTCGCGCAGGAGGTGATCGGCAAGTCGCGCGGCGAGATCCGCAAGTCCGTGCCGCAGGTGCTCGACCTCGTCGGGCTCGGCGGCAAGGAGGACCGGATGCCGGGCGAGCTGTCCGGTGGTGAGCAGCAGCGTGTGGCCATCGCGCGCGCTTTCGTCAACCGGCCCAAGCTGCTCATCGCCGACGAGCCCACCGGCAACCTCGACCCGCAGACCTCCGTCGGCATCATGAAGCTGCTCGACCGGATCAACCGGACGGGCACGACCGTACTGATGGCCACGCACGATCAGAACATCGTGGACCAGATGCGCAAGCGCGTCATCGAGCTGGAGCAGGGCCGCCTCGTCCGCGACCAGGCGCGTGGCGTCTACGGCTACCAGCACTGACCGCGACCGTCCACGGAAAGGCCTCAAGAACACGCCATGCGTGCCCAGTTCGTACTCTCCGAGATCGGTGTCGGTCTCCGTCGCAATCTGACGATGACCTTCGCCGTCATCGTCTCCGTCGCCCTGTCCCTGGCGCTCTTCGGCGGCTCGCTGCTGATGAGCGACCAGGTCAACACCATGAAGGGCTACTGGTACGACAAGGTCAACGTCTCGGTCTTCCTCTGCAACAAGAGCGACGCCGAGTCGGACCCCAACTGCGCCAAGGGCGCGGTCACCGAGGACCAGAAGAAGCAGATCAAGACCGACCTCGACAAGATGTCGGTGGTCGACTCGGTGACGTACGAGTCGCAGGACCAGGCGTACAAGCACTACAAGGAGCAGTTCGGCGACTCCCCGCTGGCGGCCTCCCTCACGCCGGACCAGATGCAGGAGTCGTACCGCATCAAGCTGAAGGACCCGGAGAAGTACCAGGTCATCGCGACCGCCTTCGACGGCCGGGACGGCGTGCAGTCGGTGCAGGACCAGAAGGGGATCCTCGACAACCTCTTCGGGCTGCTCAACGGCATGAACTGGGCCGCGCGGGCCGTGATGGCGCTGATGCTCGTGGTCGCGCTCATGCTGATCGTCAACACTGTGCGTGTCTCGGCGTTCAGCCGACGGCGTGAGACCGGGATCATGCGGCTGGTCGGCGCCTCCGGCTTCTACATCCAGGCGCCGTTCATCGCCGAGGCCGCCGTCGCCGGCCTGATCGGCGGCACGGTCGCCTGCGGGTTCCTGGTGATCGCCCGGTACTTCATCATCGACCACGGCCTGGCCCTGTCCGAGAAGCTGAATCTGATCAACTTCATCGGCTGGGACGCCGTTCTGACGAAGCTTCCGCTGATCCTCGCCACCAGCCTGCTGATGCCCGCGCTGGCCGCTTTCTTCGCGTTGCGCAAGTACCTGAAGGTGTGACGCACGCCCCGAGGGTCGTACGGTCAAGCGACCGTACGGCCCTTTGCGTTCCCCTAGACTCACCGCCATGTCAGGCCGTGACCTGTTCTGTCAGCCCCGCCGTTTCGGCCGCGGGGCCGCCCTGACATTGGTGTTCGCGAGCGTGCTCGTCGCCGGTGCGGCCACCGGCTCCCTGCCCGGTGACACCCGTCGGGCCGGCTCGGGCGAGACCCGCGGGGCGGCCCCGGCCGGACACTCCGAGGACGTCACCCGGGCCGCCGAGGAGGCCGCGGCCGACGGCAAGTCGCCCCTGGAGGCCGCCGAGCGTGCCGTCAGCCGCAGCGGGGACCGCTGGGCGGCCGTCTACTCCCAGGGCGAGTACGAGGAGTTCGAGGAGTCCCTCGACGGCCGGTACACCGGCGTGGGCCTGGTGGCCCGGCGCGAGCGGGACGGCCGGATCGAGGTCACCGAGGTCCGCTCCGGGTCCCCCGCGGCCGCCGCCGGGATCCGCGCCGGCGACCGGCTGCGCAGCGTCGACGGACACCCGGTGGACGGCAGCCCGGTCACCGAGGTCGTCTCCTTACTGCGCGGTGACGCCACGGACGCGCCCGCCGGTACGACCGTCACGCTCGGCCTGGAACGCGGCACACGCGCGTGGAACGAGACCCTGCGCCGGGCCCGGCTCTCCACGGACTCCGTCACCGTCCGCCGCCTCGCCGACGGCGTGACCGTCATCAGGATCGCGGCCTTCACCAAGGGCGTCGGAGCCGACGTCCGCACCGCCGTACGGCAGGCCCCGGCCGGCGCCGGGATCGTCCTGGACCTGCGCGGCAACTCCGGCGGCCTGGTCACCGAGGCCACCGCCACCGCCTCCGCCTTCCTCGACGGCGGCCTGGTCGCCACCTACGACGTCGACGGCGCCGAGCGCGCCCTGCACGCCGAGCCCGGCGGCGACACCGCCAGACCCCTGGTCGCGCTCGTCGACGGCGGCACGATGAGCGCGGCCGAGCTGCTCACCGGCGCTCTGCAGGACCGGGGCCGCGCGGTGGTCGTGGGCTCCCGCACCTTCGGCAAGGGCTCGGTGCAGATGCCGAGCCGACTGCCCGACGGCTCCGTCGCCGAGCTGACCGTCGGCCACTACCGCACCCCCTCGGGCCGTACCGTCGACGGCACGGGCATCACCCCGGACCTGGACGCCACCGACGGGGTGCTGGAGCGGGCCGAGACCGTCCTGAGCGGCCTCGGCGACGCGTCCTGAGCGTTCTTTCGCGGGCAGCGCGTAATCGGCTTTCCCATAGAGCCCGTCCGGGTGCGAAAATGGCGGGACTATGAGCAAGGGAATGTACGTACCGAAGGAGTCCCAGCCCAAGCAGGGCGGGGCGGCCGCCATCGCCAGGGACGGCGAGAAGGGCGGCAAGCGCAAGATCGTCGCGCAGAACAAGAAGGCCCGGCACGACTACGCGATCGTCGACACCTACGAGGCGGGGCTGGTGCTCACCGGCACCGAGGTGAAGTCGCTGCGCCAGGGTAGGACCTCGCTGGCCGACGGCTTCGTCCAGATCGACGGGGGCGAGGCGTGGCTGTACAACGCCCACATCCCGGAGTACAACCAGGGCAGCTGGACCAACCACTCCGCGCGCCGCAAGCGCAAGCTGCTGCTGCACCGCGAGGAGATCGACAAGCTGGCCGTGAAGTCCGAGGAGACGGGTCACACGATCGTGCCCCTCGCCCTGTACTTCAAGGACGGCCGGGCGAAGGCCGAGATCGCGCTCGCACGCGGCAAGAAGGAGTACGACAAGCGGCAGACCCTGCGGGAGCAGCAGGACCGCCGGGAGACGGACCGGGCGATCGCGGCGGCCAAGCGCAGGCAGCGGCACGCGTAGCCCGCGGAATACAGTGGCATCGCCGTCCGTTGTTCACGTACGATGCACTTGTGCCTCACAGCAGGCACGAGGAACCCTCCTCGGAGGGGTTTGAAAAATCAACATGGGGATGATCGGTTTCGACAGCGGCTGTCGAAGCAGGGGAAGCGTGTCGAGGAAGCGGCAATGATCTCGTAAACCATATGTCGCAAAAAATAATCGCCAATACCAAGAGCGATTCCCAGTCCTACGCCCTCGCTGCCTAATTAGGTAGTGAGTGTAGGACCCTTAATGGGTGTCAGCCCGGGAGTGTTCCCGGCCCGGATCCTGGCATAATCTAGGGGACTAAACCATCGAGCCCGGTCACGGGGTTCGATGGGAAATCAAACAGTGACTGGGCCCGTCGGCGACTTGTTCGCGTGATCGCCGGGGCCGAGAAAATCACAGCGAACTGCACACGGAGAAGCCCTGATTCTGCACCGTTGGACGCGGGTTCGATTCCCGCCATCTCCACTCATCCCATGTGGGCGAAAGCCCCGTCGCTCACGAGCGGCGGGGCTTTCGTCATGTGTGCGGCCTTGCTGAGGAGGCTCTCTTGAATTCGACGCACATCACGCTGCTGGGCGAGTACCGCGCGTATCCGCTGCGCGTGGACCCGCACGACGACTTCGCGCCGGACGACCCCCATGCCGCCCTCGGCCTGTCCGACGCCCTGGTCGCCGATCTGTCGGCGTGGGCGAAGGACATCGACGCGGCCATGAACACCTGGCTGGGCGACCGTGACGACGTCCGCTGGGACATCGCGTTCCGGCGGCTGCACGAGGAGGGCGAGGCGCTCGCCGAACGCCTCGCCCGCGAACTCGGTCCCGCCCGGACCGTGTCCTACGAGGGTGTCCAGGGCGTGTCCTGCGCCGTGCTGGGCACCCGCCTCGGCAACCCGGTCGACGCGGGCTGAACGTGGCGGGCGCCCGTCACGGGATCGTCCGCGGTGCTGTGCCTGGAGGCTCGAAGCGCTTCGACGGGGGTAGGCAGGGGGACAGGACGGGTGCGAGGACGGGTGCGAGGGCGTCAATGGGGCGCGGGGGAACGGACGGGGGAGCGGTCGGCCGACCGGACGGGCGGCCGGGTCGCGAGGGAGATGAGCAGGGCGATGGCCGCCGCCGCGAGCGGTACGGCGTAGCCGGTCGCGGGGGAGAGGTGCTCGGCCGCCCAGCCTCCCGCCGCGCTGCCGGCCGCGATACCGCCGAGCAGGCCGGTCACGGCCAGGCTCATGCCCTCGTTGAGGCGGGCGGCGGGGATGCGCTCCTGGACCAGGGCCATGGTGGTGACCATGGTCGGCGCGGTCGCCATCCCGGCCACCAGCAGCGCGCCGGCCAGCAGCGGGAGCGAGCCGAGGGCGGCCGCCGCGAGCAGCGGGAGGGCCAGCAGCGCGGTCATCGCGGCCACGCACCACGGGTACCGGCGCGCGGCCGGGCCCGACGGCCGCAGGGTCCCGTACGCCAGACCGGCCGCGCAGGAACCGGCCGCCTGGAGCGCGAGGACCGCTCCGGCCGCGGTGCGGTGTCCTCGTTCGTCGGCGAACGCGATCGTGACGACCTCCGTGGCGCCGAACACGGCGCCCAGGGCCAGACAGCAGGCGAGGAGCGGCGGGATGCCGGGCGCGCGCAGCGGGGATCCGGCCTTGGGGCGGGGGTGGGCGGGCGGCTCGGTCGCGCGCTGGGCGGCGAACACCAGGACGCCGGTGACCAGCAGCACCACGCCCGTCAGCGTGCCCGCCTCCGGGAAGAACGTGCCGCACAGGAAGGCCGCGAGAACCGGGCCCAGCATGAAGCACAGCTCGTCGGCGGCCTGTTCGAAGGAGTTCGCGGTGTGCAGGGCGGCGGGGTCGTCGCGCAGCAGGTGGTTCCAGCGGGCGCGAGACATGCCGCCGGTGTTGGGGGTCGTCGCGGTGGCGGCGTACGCGGCGAACAGGGTCCAGTCCGGGGCGCCGTGGCGGACGCAGAGCACCAGGGCGAGGCTGCCGAGCGCGGCGAGGAGCGTGGCGGGTACGGCGATCCGGGCCTGCCCGTACCGGTCGACGAGCCGGGCGATCCAGGGCGCGACGAGGGCGGTCGTCGCGAGCCCGGCCGCGGTGACGGCGCCGGCGAGGGCGTACGAGCCGCGCGTACCGGCGATCATCACGACCGCGCTCACGCTGAACATGCCCATGGGGAGGCGGGCGAGGAGGTTCCCGGCGGTGAAGGCACGGGTGCCGGGGAGGGAGAGGAGGCGGCGGTAGGGGGTGAGGGGGTTGGTGCGGGGCCGCGTGGGACGGGTGTGGTGGTGGGTGGTGCCGTCGATGGAGTGGTCGGTGGAGTGGTCGGTGGAGCGGTCGGTGGAGCGGTCGGTCGTGGGGTCGGTGGGCGGGTGCGGGGGCATGGAGTGAGCCTCGCCCGGCGGTGATCAAGGGGTCCAACACCTGTTCGGGGCCGATTCACGCATCCGCGTTGTAAGTTCTGCGGATGTCCGCTCATCTGGATCCCCGCCTTCTGCGCGCCTTCCTCGCCGTCGCCGAGGAGCTGCACTTCACGCGTGCCGCCGCGCGTCTGTACGTCGCCCAGCAGGCGCTCAGCCGGGATGTACGGCGGCTGGAGCGGGAGTTGAGCGCCGAGCTGTTCGTGCGGACCACCCGGCAGGTGACGCTCACCGCCGACGGGGAGCGGCTGGTGCCGTACGCGCGGCGGGTGCTCCAGGCGCAGGACGATCTGCTCGCGGCCTTCGGACAGGCCCGGCCACTGCTGGTCGACCTGAACACGCCCGGCCTGGTCACCGGGCGGCGGGTGCTGCACCGGGCCCGTGAACTCGCCCCCGAGCTGGAGCTGATGGCCCGCTACGAGAGCGGGCTGACGGGCGCGGCGGTGGAGATCGTCGCGGGCCGGCTGGACGCGTCGTTCGGACGGTACGCGGGCCTGGACCCGGCGCTGAGACGGCAGTTGGAGCACCAGCTCGTGCGGTTCGAGCCGATGGCGGTCGTGCTGCCCGAGGGGCACCGGCTGGCGTCGCTCGCGGAGGTGCCGCTGGCCCGGCTGGCGGGGGAGACGGTGTACGCCGGCGCCGGGAATCCGCGCACGCCCGAGTGGACCGATCTCGCGCGGCTGCTCTTCGAGGGGCGCGGGATCGCCGTCGCACCGCCGGCTCCGCTGGTCGTCGGGGGCGAGGAATTCCAGCGGATCATGGAGAAATGGGGCAATCCGGTCCTCGCGGTGGTGGACTTTCCGGCCATGCCTGGGGCGGTGCTACGGCCGCTCGTCGATCCGGTCCCTTTGTCCCCGGTGTCGCTGGTGTGGCGAAAGGGGCTGGTCCATCCGGGACTCGACGCGCTTCGACGGGCCGCGGCGGAGATCGGCGGTGCGGAAGGGTGGCTTCGGAGGCCTGTCGAGGGATGGATTCCAGCCACGGACATGGGCATGCCATCTGTGTGCAAATCACACATCACGAACACGGAGCCCAAGGCTGCGCTAGATTCGTCGACCTGAGCGCAGTGGGGTGAAAGGGGCGCGAGAACCGGGTGGGGGCCCGGTTCCGTCGACGGGCGCTCATGGTCGTACGCGCACCCAGAACTGTTCCGTGGGGAGAAGTGCGCACGTGAAGGAATGGCGGGAAGACACCCAACCGGAGTGGCCGGAGCCGGCCCCTCCGACCCGGGACGTGCCGGTCATGGGCGCGGGGGGAAGATCCGGTCTCTTACGGGACGTCACGGTGGAAACCGGTACAACGGTCGCCTCGAACAAGGTGTCCGAAAATGAACCTCTGAGCGGGTCGGTGGATGCGGGGCCTGCGCGTTCCGGGCTCGTCGACCCCTGGGCGGAGCGGACGGGCGACGCCGGGCGCGACCACGACCCGGACGAGGTGACCGTCCAGATCGACTCCCCGCACCCGGCGGCGGCCCGGGACGGCGGCCAGGAGGCCTCCGACGTCCCCGTCTTCGTCGACGAGTCGGGACGCCGCAGCCGGACCTTCCGCCGGATCGGCATCTCCGTCGGCGTCGCCTGCGGCGCGTACGCCGTCGTCATCGTCGCCACACTGCTGTCGGGCAACGCCGGGGCGCCCTGGCTGCCGGTGCCGGGGCAGGGCGGCGACGACAAGCCGGCCGGCGAGGTCGACGCCACCCGGGGGCCCAGCGCCTCGGCGACACCCCCGGCCGTACTGCCCGGCTTCGCGGCGCCCGGCACCCCGGGCGTCACCGCCTCCGCGTCCGGTGTCGTACCGGTCCGTCCCGGGGCGAGCGCGACCGGCGCCGCGTCCGGGAGCGCGGCGGCCCCGACCGGGGCGGCGCCCCCGCGGCCCACCCCGAGCGGCACGACCGGGCCCAGTTCGGTGCCGAGCGCCTCCGCCTCCGTGGACCCCGGTCCGACCAGTTCGGTCATCGGCGGCACCCCGACCCCGCCGCCGGCGTCCACCCCGCCGCCCGCCAGCCCTTCGGCCGACTCCTCACCGCCCCCGGCGGGCGGCACCGACACGGTCACCTGACGTACGGGACGGCCGGCCCTTGAGGCTGCCGTTCACGGGACGGCCGGCCCCTGAGGCCGCCGTCGTCGGCCACCACCCGAGCCGCGTGACCTTCGCGGCCGGGGCCGTACCGCCTCATCCGGGCGGGCAACCGTCTTTGCGGCCGGACCCGTGCAGGGCCCACCGCACACCCGGCGTGCGGCCCCCGTCGCATCACCCTTGCAGCCGGCCGGCCGGTCCTCACCGGCCCCCGTCGCTCGCCTCTCACCCCGTCCGATCCTCGCGTCGGTTGTCCGCCGCCTGATCCTCGTCCCCGGAGTACGTCCACCGATGGCACCACGTACCAGTCGACGCTCGGCCCGACGGGCTGCCGTCGGGCAGTCCGCGCGATCCTCCTCGCCGCCCTCCTCGCCCTCGTCCCTCTCGTCCGGCTCCGCCGGGGGGTCCTTACCGGAAGGGGGTGAGGCGGGCGGGCGCCGGCGGCGGCGGTCCGCGGGGCGGCAGGCCCGGGGCCGGCGGCTGATCCCGCTGCGGCTCAGGCATCTGCTGCCACTGGTCGTCCTGTTCGCGATGATGGCGATGCTGATGCTGCGCGGCTATGTACACAGCGAGATCCTCGCCGACTACCGCATCCGCCCCGAGGCCGCCGCCGACAAGGTGCCGCAGAAGATCCGCGCCGGCGGCCCGGTCGTCGACACCCGTGGCGGCGGGGCCACCAACCTCGACGTGCCGGACCGCCGGATCGTGCTCACCTTCGACGACGGCCCCGACCCGAAGTGGACCCCCGAGGTCCTCGACGTCCTGAAGAAGCACCGCGCGCACGCCGTCTTCTTCATCACCGGCACCATGGCCTCCCGCTACCCGGACCTGGTGAAGCGGATGGTGGACGAGGGGCACGAGATCGGGCTGCACACCTTCAACCACCCCGATCTCTCCTACCAGTCCGAGAAGCGCATCGACTGGGAGCTGACCCAGAACCAGCTGGCCCTGGCCGGAGCGGCCGGTATCCGCACGTCCCTCTTCCGCCCGCCGTACTCTTCCAGCGCCGATGCCCTCGACAACGCGTCCTGGCCGGTCACGCAGTACGTCGGCAGCCGCGGCTACCTCACCGTCCTGACCACCGCCGACAGCGAGGACTGGCGCCGGCCCGGCGTCGAGCAGATCATCCGCAACTCCACTCCGGAGCAGGGCAAGGGCGCGATCGTCCTCATGCACGACTCCGGCGGCGACCGCAGTCAGACGGTCCGGGCGCTCGACAGCTACCTGCCCGAACTCCAGGCGCGGGGCTACCGGTTCGACCACCTCACCGGTGCCCTGAAGGCCCCGAGCGCGCACACCGAGGTCACCGGGGTCGACCTGTGGAAGGGCAAGGCCTGGGTGTTCCTGGTCGCCGCGTCGGACGACATCACCTCCGTCCTCGTCGTCGGCCTCGCCGCCATCGGCATCCTCGTCTTCGCCCGCTTCGGGCTGATGCTGCTGCTGTCCGCCCTCCACACCCGCCGGACCCGTCGCCGCGGCTTCGTCTGGGGGCCCGACGCGCCCGTCACCGAACCCGTGTCGGTGCTGGTGCCGGCGTACAACGAGGCCAAGTGCATCGAGAACACGGTGCGTTCGCTGATGACCAGCGAGCACCCGATCGAGATCGTCGTGATCGACGACGGCTCCAGCGACGGCACCGCCCGGATCGTCGAGGACCTCGCCCTGCCCGGCGTACGCGTCGTCCGTCAGCTCAACGCGGGCAAGCCCGCCGCCCTCAACCGGGGCATTGCCAACGCCCGGCACGACCTCATCGTGATGATGGACGGCGACACCGTCTTCGAGCCGTCCACCGTCGGCGAACTCGTCCAGCCCTTCGCCGACCCGCGCGTCGGCGCCGTCGCCGGCAACGCCAAGGTCGGCAACAAGGACACCCTCATCGGCGCCTGGCAGCACATCGAGTACGTGATGGGCTTCAACCTCGACCGCCGGATGTACGACGTCCTGCGCTGCATGCCCACCATCCCCGGCGCCGTCGGGGCCTTCCGCCGCACCGCGCTGAACCGGGTCGGCGGCATGAGCGACGACACCCTCGCCGAGGACACCGACATCACCATGGCCATTCATCGGGACGGGTGGAAGGTCGTCTACGCCGAGAAGGCGCGCGCCTGGACCGAGGCGCCCGAGTCCGTCCAGCAGCTGTGGTCCCAGCGCTACCGCTGGTGCTACGGCACCATGCAGGCGATCTGGAAGCACCGCCGGGCGGTCGTCGAACGCGGCCCGTCCGGCCGGTTCGGCCGCGTCGGACTGCCCTTGGTCTCCCTCTTCATGGTCGTCGCCCCGCTCCTGGCCCCCCTCATCGACCTGTTCCTCGTCTACGGGCTGCTCTTCGGGCCCACCGGGAAGACCATCGCGGCCTGGTTCGGTGTCCTCGCGGTGCAGGCGGGCTGCGCGGCGTACGCCTTCGTCCTGGACCGCGAACGCCTCACCCCGCTCGTCTCCCTCCCGCTCCAGCAGCTCCTCTACCGGCAGCTGATGTACATCGTCCTGCTCCAGTCCTGGATCACCGCGCTCACCGGCGGCCGGCTGCGCTGGCAGAAGCTGCGCAGGAAGGGGCAGGTGGCGGCGCCGCCCGGGGAGGCCGCCCCGGCCGAGGCGGGCCGGGCGGCGGCGGCCGTGGACGGGGGCGCGGCATGACGAACAGCGACATCCGGTCCCAGGACGTCAGGGAGGCGGACGCCGGCGGTGACCGGCCCGCCCCGGACGCGCTCCCGTCCGTGGACGCGCCCCCGGCCGTGGACGCGCCCCCCGCCCCGAAGCGTGGGCGTGACCGCTACTTCGACCTGCTGCGCGCGGTCGCCCTCTTCCGGGTCGTCCTCTACCACCTGATGGGCTGGGCCTGGCTGCCGATCGTCTTCCCCTCCATGGGCGTGATGTTCGCCCTGGCCGGCAACCTGATGGCCCGCTCCCTCACCGGACGCCCGGCCCTGGACGTCGTACGAGGACGGCTACGCCGGCTGCTGCCCCCGCTCTGGCTGTTCGGCGCGGTCGGGGTGAGCGGCATGCTGCTGGCCGGCTGGGGCCCCGACGACGACGGCGGGTCCGGCTGGTGGTGGCTCCACCTCACGTTCTGGATCCTGCCGGTCAGCGACCCGCCGTACGGCGAGGGACTGCCCGGCGCGCACGGGCTGATCACCGACGACTGGGCCGTCGCCATGGGCGTACCGCTCTGGTATCTGCGCGCCTACCTGTGGTTCGTCCTCCTCTCCCCGCTCCTGCTGCGTGCCCTGCGGCGCGTGCCCTGGCCGACCGTGCTCGCGCCGATCGCGCTGTCGGCCGCCCTGGAGTCCGGCGCGCTGACCGTGCCCGGCTGGCGGGTGGAGGCCGGACTCAGCGACCTCGGGGCGTTCGGCGCGTGCTGGCTGCTGGGCATGGCGCACCAGGAGGGCCTGCTGCGCCGGCTGCCCCGGTACGTGGTGCCGTCGCTGGCGCCGGCGGTGGCCGGGACCGGCCTCTGGTACGCCTTCACGCACGACCTCAGGGAGGGGCACGACCTCGACGACATGCCGTTCGCCCAGTCCCTGTGGTCCTTCGCGGTGGTCCTGCTGCTCCTGCACCTCAGCCCGTCTTGGTCCGCGTGGCCGCGCCCGCTGCGCCGCTGGGACCGGCTGATCACGCTGCTCAACTCCCGGGCCGTGACGATCTATCTGTGGCACAACGTCTGCATCGCCGTGACCGAGGCCCTCCGGGACCACCTGTGGAGCGTCGCCTGGCTGGAGGACACCACCCCCTGGCTGCTGGAGAGCCCCTGGCCACAGCTCCCCTTCATCTGGCTCCTCACCGCCCTCTGCGTTCTCGGCTTCGGCTGGACGGAGGACCTGGCGGCCCGCCGGGCCCCCCGCCTGTGGCCGGACGGCCGGGAGCGAGCCCACCGGGCCTGAAGACGACCGCGGCGCCGTGGCCGTCCCGGGGGCGTCGGCGCCGGCGGGAGCCGGAGATCGTCCCGGCCGGGCGCCGGACCCGCCGCGTACTCTTGCGCGGAACCTCTCACGCCGTCCTCGCCGGAGGTGAGAGCAACGTTCCCTTCCGGTCACCCACAGGCACAGTGCGGAAACGCGTCCTCCCTACCTTCGGGACTCATCACCGCTCATCACCGCGAACCACCCGAGCCCGGAGCACGTGGAGGCGTCATGACAGCCCCTGGTACAGCCCCCGCACCCCCGCCCGCCCAGACCACCCCGACCGTCCCGAAGCGGGGGAGCCGCTGGATCGAGGAGTGGGACCCCGAGAACGAGACGTTCTGGAACGACAAGGGTGAGAAGATCGCCCGCCGGAACCTCGTCTTCTCCGTCCTCTCCGAGCACATCGGCTTCTCGATCTGGACGATGTGGTCCGTGCTGGTGCTCTTCATGGGCCCGGAGTACGGCCTCACCCCGGCCGACAAGTTCCTGCTGACGTCGATGGTGACGCTGGTCGGCGCGACCGTCCGGGTGCCGTACACCTTCGCCGTGGCGATCTTCGGCGGCCGGAACTGGACGATCGTCTCCGCCGCTCTGCTGCTGATCCCCACCGTCGCCGCGTTCACCGTGATGGAACCGGGGACCTCCTTCAACACCTTCCTGCTGGTCGGCCTGATCGCGGGCATCGGCGGCGGCAACTTCGCCTCCTCCATGACCAACATCAACGCGTTCTTCCCTCTGCGGAAGAAAGGGTGGGCGCTCGGGCTCAACGCGGGCGGCGGCAACATCGGCGTGCCCGTCATCCAGCTGATCGCCCTCGCCGTCATCGGCGCCAGCGGCGGCCCGCGCGTGCTGCTCGGGATCTACATCCCGCTGATCGTGATCGCCGCGGTCCTCGCCGCGCTCTACATGGACAACCTCGCGTCCGTGAAGAACGACACCGGCGCGGCCAAGGACGCCGCCAAGGACGCCCACACCTGGATCATGTCCTTCCTCTACATCGGGACGTTCGGGTCGTTCATCGGCTACGCCTTCGCCTTCGGCCAGGTGCTCCAGGTCCAGTTCGGCCGTACGCCGCTGCAGGCCGCGTACCTCACCTTCATCGGCCCCCTGCTCGGCTCCCTGATCCGCCCGGTGGGCGGCTGGCTCGCCGACAAGTACGGCGGCGCCCGCATCACCCTCTACAACTACGTCGGCATGGGCGCGGCCACCGCCGTCCTGATCTTCGCCAGCATGCAGAAGTCGCTGCCGCTCTTCGTCGGCGTCTTCGTGGCGCTGTTCATCCTCACCGGCCTCGGCAACGGGTCGACGTACAAGATGATCCCCGGCATCTTCCAGGCGAAGGCCGTCGCCAAGGGGCTTCAGGGCGAGGAGGCGGCCGCCTACGGGCGACGGCTCTCCGGTGCCTCGATGGGGCTCATCGGTGCGGTCGGCGCGCTCGGCGGCGTCGGCATCAACCTGGCCTTCCGTCAGTCCTTCCTCTCCTACGGCTCCGGGACGGGCGCGTTCGTCGCCTTCCTCGCCTTCTACGGTCTGTGCTTCGTGGTCACTTGGGCCGTATACCTTCGCCGCCCGGCGGGCCGGGTGACCGCCGCCAGCTCGGCCTCCGAGGCGAAGCCGCAGCTCAGCTACGCCGAGGTGTGACGTAACACCGGCGACATCAAGCCGAACCGAGCCTGTCACGAGCCGTTGACAGGCTCGTTCGGCCTGTAGGTGCTATGCAAAACGACTCGAGTGCGAGACGAGAGTTATGTACGACGAACAGCAGCGAACGGACGCCGGACCCCGGGCCGCCGTCGAACACGGGCCCCTCGCCGGGTTCACCGTGGGCGTGACCGCCGCCCGCCGGGCCGAGGAGCTGGGCGCGCTGCTCCAGCGGCGCGGGGCGGCGGTGCTGCACGCGCCCGCCCTGCGGATCGTGCAGCTGGCCGACGACGGCGAACTGCTCGCCGCGACCAAGGGCCTCATCGACCACGCGCCGGACATCGTCGTGGCCACGACCGCCATCGGCTTCCGCGGCTGGATCGAGGCCGCCGACGGCTGGGGTCTCGGCGAGGCCCTGCTCGCCCGGCTCGGCGAGATCGAACTGCTCGCCCGCGGGCCCAAGGTCAAGGGCGCGATCCGCGCCGCGGGGCTGACCGAGGGCTGGTCGCCGTCGTCCGAGTCCATGGCCGAGGTGCTCGACCGGCTGCTGGAGGAGGGTGTCGACGGCCGCCGGATAGCTGTCCAGCTGCACGGGGAGCCGCTGCCCGGGTTCGTGGAGTCGCTGCGGGCCGCCGGCGCCGAAGTGGTGGGTGTGCCGGTGTACCGGTGGATGCCGCCCGAGGACATCTCACCGCTGGACCGGCTGATCGACGCGGCCGTCTCGCGCGGTCTGGACGCGATCACCTTCACCAGCGCGCCCGCCGCCGTGTCCCTGCTCGCGCGCGCGGAGAAGCGCGGGCTGCTGCCCGAGCTGCTCACCGCGATGCACCACGACGTGGTCCCGGCCTGCGTCGGACCGGTCACCGCCCTGCCGCTCCAGGCACGGGGCGTGGACACCGTCCAGCCGGAACGCTTCCGGCTCGGCCCGCTGGTGCAGCTGCTGTGCCAGGAACTGCCCGGCCGGGCGCGGGCGTTGCCCGTGGCGGGGCACCGGGTGGAGATCCGGGGGCACGCGGTGCTGGTCGACGGCTGTCTGAAACCGGTGCCGCCGGCCGGGATGTCGTTGCTGCGGGCGCTGTCGCGGCGGCCGGGATGGGTGGTGCCGCGGGCGGATCTGCTGCGCGCGCTGCCCGGAGCGGGGCGCGACGAGCACGCGGTGGAGACCGCGATGGCCCGGCTGCGGACGGCGTTGGGGGCGCCGAAGCTGATCCAGACGGTGGTCAAGCGCGGCTACCGCCTGGCGCTGGATCCGGCGGCCGACGCCAAGTACGCGGACGCGTGAACCGGGGTGGGCCGTCCTCGGGGCACAGCCCCGAGACCCCCTGGTTGTCCTGGGCCTGCGCTGGCACTGTGAGGGGAACGGTTCTCCAGAGGAACGCCTAGGCGGTGGCGCATGGCACTGGGTACGGTCACGGTCCCCTACGAGCTGCGGTTCGACTCCGGGCGCAGTTGTCTCGACCTCCTCGCGACCAGCCACCCGTACGAACATCTGGACGGCGTCGCCCCGTTGTGCGCCTGGATCGCCGGCGCCGGACTCGTGCCGCCGGGCACACCGCTGGTACACGCCGACGTCGGCTGGCCGGTCGCCTTCCGCGAACTGCGCGGCGACATCGGCCGCTTGGTGCACGACTGGCTCGCCCGCACGGACACCGGCCCCTACGACGCCGCCCTCGCCCGGGTGAACGAGGCCGCCCGCGCCGCGCCCCCCGTCCCGCGGGCCGCCCGGGGCGAGGACGGCACCCTCGTACGCGAGTTGGACGGACCGCCGCGGTGCGCCGCGCTGCTCGCCGTGGTCGCCCGGGACGCCGTCGAGCTGTTCACCGATCCCGCCGCCCGCGCGGGGCTGCGCGAGTGCGAGGGTGACAACTGCCCGATCGTGTACGTCGACACCTCCCGCGGCCGGCGCCGGCGCTGGTGCTCCAGCGAGGTCTGCGGGAACCGGGAAAGGGTCGCGCGGCACCGTCGGCGCGCCGCGCTCGCACGCGCTCAACTGCCCGGTATGCGGCTTCTCTGACGAGACGCCAGGAATTTCGTCGAAGATGAATCGAAGTGATTTCGACAACATTCCGTTTGCTCGCGTCACCAGCCGGGCAGCCAGCGCGAACTCGCCCGTGTGGCGGAAATGTAAAGAAAAGGCGGTGGGAATGTGCCGCCATGTCCCCCTCGTCATGACACCCCGAAGAAAACTGTCTGCTCGGTTTGAACACTCCGCAGCCCCCGTGCGTACCCGTCAGCGAGCGACCGACTGGGGGAACCCCCGGACACCGGAGGTGGGCGTGCGCAAGGATGCGGCCGTGGCCAATGAACGTGGATCGAGGGCCCGACATCGCATGTCCCAGCCCTCGGAACCTGACGAGGAGCTGATGCGTGCTCTGTATCGGGAGCATGCCGGACCCCTTCTTGCGTATGTCCTGCGCCTGGTTGCCGGAGACCGGCAGCGTGCTGAGGACGTCGTGCAGGAGACACTCATCCGAGCCTGGAAGAACGCCGGCCAGCTCAATCGAGCGACCGGATCGGTACGCCCCTGGCTGGTGACGGTCGCTCGCCGCATCGTCATCGACGGCCACCGCAGCCGGCAGGCCCGGCCGCAGGAGGTCGACCCGTCGCCGCTGGAGGTCATCCCCGCGGAGGACGAGATCGACAAGGCGCTGTGGCTGATGACGCTGTCCGATGCGCTCGACGACCTGACCCCTGCCCACCGGGAGGTGCTCGTCGAGACGTACTTCAAGGGGCGTACCGTCAACGAGGCGGCCGAGACGCTGGGCATACCCAGCGGAACGGTCCGTTCTCGGGTGTTCTATGCCCTGCGTTCGATGAAGCTGGCTCTGGAGGAGCGGGGGGTGACGGCGTGATGAACGTTTACGGGGGGTTCGGAGCAGGTGGCCCGGGTATGTCTGGCCCCATGCAGGGATCTGTGGGATCTCCGAGCCCGAGCGAGCACGAGACCGTCGGCGCCTACGCGCTCGGCATCCTCGACGACGCCGAGGCGACCGCTTTCGAGGCACATCTCGCCGGATGCGAGTGGTGCGCGCAGCAGCTCGACGAGCTGGCCGGGATGGAACCGATGCTGGCGGCCCTCGCCGACCTGCCGGGCACCGGAACGCCGGCGATCGGCGAGTCCCTGTCCGCCCGGCCCAGCCCACGGCTCGTGGACAAGCTGGTCGACGAGGTGTCGGAGCGCCGCGCCCAGAAGCGCCGCCGCTCCTTCTTCCTGGTGGCGGCCGCGGCCGCGCTGATCGTCGGCGGTCCGCTGAGCGTGCTGGCCGCGACCGGTGGCGACAGCGGGAGCACCGGGGTCCAGGCGGGCTCCACCAAGTCCGCCACCGTGACCACGAAGTCCGCCTTCGACGCCCTGCCGACCAAGGTCTCGGCGACCGACGCCTCCACCAAGGTCTCGGCGACCGTCGCCATGGGCGAGAAGGGCTGGGGCACCGAGGTCGGCGTCGAACTGAAGAACGTCACCGGCCCCGAGAAGTGCTCGCTGATCGCCGTCGGCAAGGACGGCAAGCGCGAGACGGTCTCCTCCTGGTCGGTCCCGGAGTGGGGCTACGGCATCCCCAACGCCAAGACCGAGCAGGCCAAGAATCCGCTCTACGTCATGGGCGGCGCGGCCTTCACGGCCAATGACATCGACCACTTCGAGGTCATGACCTTCGGCGGGGAAAAGCTCGTCGAGATCGACGTCTGACCGAGTGAGACGGGCGCTCCGGGAGGACCCGGGGCGCCGGTCCGTAGCCTCCCGGGGTCCCCTTCGCGTACGGTTGACGGCTGCCCAGCACGTCAGAAGGGGGCCCGGTGGCCGCACAGGCTCAGCAGGAAACCGCGGTCGACGCCGCACCGGACTCGGTCCGGGAACGCGAGATCAGCATCGAACAGGAACATCTCGACCGGGTGTACCGGCGGCTCGAGGAGAAGATCCACGAGGCCGAGTTCCTGATGGACGACGCGGCCAAGCGAGGCCAGGTCGGCACGCCCGGCGCGCTCGCCGAGCGCGACGCCCAGGTCTTCCGGGCGGGAGTCCACCTCAACCGGCTCAACAACGAGTTCGAGGACTTCCTGTTCGGACGGATCGACCTGCTCCTCGGCAGGGACGGCAAGAAGGGCCCCGACGGCGCCTACACCGCCGTGGAACCCGCCGAGGGCGCGGTGCGCGAGGACAACACCGCCGACATCGCCGAGACGCTCCACATCGGCCGTATCGGAGTCCTGGACTCCGACTACGCGCCGCTCGTCATCGACTGGCGGGCGCCGGCGGCGGCTCCCTTCTACCGGTCCACCCCGGTCGACCCCGGCCGCGTCGTACGCCGTCGCGTGATCCGCTCCAAGGGCCGCCGGGTCCTCGGGGTCGAGGACGACCTGATGCGTCCCGAGCTGCGGGCCTTCCTCGCCGGCGACGAACTGCCGGTCATCGGCGACGGCGCCCTCATGGCCGCCCTCGGCCAGGCCCGCTCGCACACCATGCGGGACATCGTCGCCTCCATCCAGGCCGAGCAGGACCTCGTCATCCGGGCCCCCGCCGCCTCCGTGACCTACGTCGAGGGCGGCCCCGGCACCGGCAAGACCGCCGTCGCGCTGCACCGCGCTGCCTACCTCCTCTACCAGGACCGGCGCCGGTACGCGGGCGGCATCCTGATCGTCTCGCCGACCCCGCTGCTGGTGGCGTACACCGAGGGCGTGCTGCCCTCCCTCGGCGAGGAGGGCCAGGTCGCCATCCGCGCCATCGGCTCCCTCGTCGACGGCGCCGAGGCCACGCTGTACGACTCCCCGGCGGTGGCCCGGGCCAAGGGGTCGCACCGGATGCTGAGGGTGCTGCGGAAGGCGGCGCGCGGGGCGCTGGAGAGCGGCGGCCAGGGCGGTGGCCGGAGCGGTGCGCAGGGCGACGGGCAGCTGAGCTTCGACGAGTCCCCGGTCTCCGCCGCTACGACCCCCACCCGCCTGCGGGTGGTCGCCTTCGGCCGTCGGCTGGAGCTGGAGCCGGCCGACCTGGACCGGATCCGGCAGAGCGCCCTCGGCGGCACCGCCCCGGTCAACCTGCTGCGCCCGCGCGCCCGCAAGCTGCTCCTGGACGCCCTGTGGGAGCGCTCCGGTGCCGCGGGCCGGCACAGCGACCCCGAGCTGGCCGCCGAACTGCGCTCCTCCTTCGACGAGGACGTCACGAGCGAGGACTCCTTCCTCGCCTTCCTCGACGCCTGGTGGCCCGAGCTGACGCCGAAGGGCGTCCTCGCCGCGATGTCCGACGAGCGCCGGCTCGGCCGCTGGGCCCGCCGGATCCTCAACCCCGGCGAGGTCCGCCGGGTCGCCCGCTCCCTGAAGCGCGACGGCTGCTCGGTGCACGACATCGCCCTGCTCGACGAGCTCCAGGCGGTCCTCGGCACCCCGGCCCGCCCGCGCAAGCGGCGCGAACTCGACCCGCTGGACCAGCTCACCGGCCTGGAGGAGCTGATGCCGGTGCGCGAGGAGACCCAGCGCGAGCGCGCCGAACGGCTCGCCCAGGAGCGCGTCGAGTACGCGCACGTCATCGTCGACGAGGCCCAGGACCTCACGCCGATGCAGTGGCGCATGGTCGGCCGCCGCGGCCGGCACGCCACCTGGACGGTGGTCGGCGACCCCGCCCAGTCCTCCTGGTCCGACCCCGACGAGGCGGCCGAGGCCCGCGACGAGGCCCTCGGCTCCCGTCCGCGCCGCCGCTTCCAGCTGACCGTGAACTACCGCAACCCGGCCGAGATCGCCGAACTCGCCGCCAAGGTGCTGGCGCTGGCCATGCCCGGCGCCGAGGCCCCGTCGGCGGTCCGCTCCACCGGCGTCGTCCCCCGCTTCACGGCGGTGGAGCGGTCCCTGGCCGCCACCGTCCGCGCGGAGGCGGAACGCCTGCTGGGGCAGGTCGACGGCACCGTCGGCGTCGTCGTCGCGATGCAGCGCCGCGAGGAGGCCCGCCGCTGGCTCGCCGGGCTCGGCGACCGCGTGGTGGCCCTGGGCAGCCTGGAGGCCAAGGGCCTGGAGTACGACGCCACCGTCGTCGTGTCCCCGGCCGAGATCGCCGACGAGTCCCCGGCCGGACTGCGCGTGCTGTACGTCGCCCTGACCCGGGCCACCCAGCAGCTCACGATCGTGTCGGGCGAGCGGGACGAACCGGACGCGAACGGGGTCCCGGACCTGCTCAGAGACTGAGGCGGCACCCGTCCGGCGGATCGTTTCCTGTGAACTCCCCGGACGGGAATGGTGTTCGGGGATCCGTTTGTTAGCCTGGGTGTGACACCGGCTCGATCCAAGCCCCCGGGCCCAACCTTCGTCGCTACGAGCGACCACTTGCCGCGAGGCGAGCATGGCGGGTCGGTGTCATGAACGTGAGAGAGGCCCACGTCCGATGTGACGTGGGCCTCCTTTCATGAGAACACAACGTTCGCAATTCCGTGCGGCTACCACGTACTCGTCAGTAGGTGCGACGATCTGACGGCAAACCCGCCACCAGCAGTGCAGAGGAAGTCGGCCATGGCAACGGCGCCCAGCGTCTCCTACTCGATGACGGTCCGGCTGGAGGTGCCCGCGAGCGGAACCGCGGTCTCCCAGCTCACCGGGGCCGTCGAGTCCCACGGAGGCTCGGTCACCGGCCTCGACGTCACTGCTTCCGGTCACGAGAAGCTCCGCATCGACGTCACCATCGCGGCCACCTCGACCGCGCACGCCGACGAGATCGTCCAGCAGCTCCGCCTGATCGAGGGCGTCACCCTCGGCAAGGTCTCCGACCGTACGTTCCTCATGCACCTCGGCGGCAAGATCGAGATGCAGTCGAAGCACCCGATCCGCAACCGCGACGACCTCTCCATGATCTACACGCCGGGCGTGGCCCGCGTCTGCATGGCGATCGCCGAGAACCCCGAGGACGCCCGCCGCCTCACCATCAAGCGCAACTCCGTTGCGGTCGTGACGGACGGCTCGGCCGTACTGGGCCTGGGCAACATCGGCCCGATGGCCGCGCTGCCGGTCATGGAGGGCAAGGCGGCGCTCTTCAAGCGGTTCGCCGGCATCGACGCCTGGCCGATCTGCCTGGACACCCAGGACACCGACGCGATCGTCGAGATCGTGAAGGCGATCGCCCCCGGCTTCGCGGGCATCAACCTCGAGGACATCTCCGCGCCGCGCTGCTTCGAGATCGAGGCCCGGCTGCGCGAGGCCCTCGACATCCCCGTCTTCCACGACGACCAGCACGGCACCGCGATCGTCGTCCTCGCCGCCCTCACCAACGCCCTGCGCGTGGCCGGCAAGGCGATCGAGAACATCCGGGTCGTCATGTCCGGCGCCGGCGCGGCCGGTACGGCCATCCTCAAGCTGCTGATCGCGGCGGGCGTCAAGACCGCGGTCGTCGCCGACATCCACGGCGTCGTGCACGCCGGCCGCGAGGACCTGGTGGACGCCTCCGCCGACTCCCCGCTGCGCTGGATCGCCGACAACACCAACCACGAGGGCCTCACCGGCACCCTCAAGGAGGCCGTGCGCGGCGCCGACGTCTTCATCGGCGTCTCCGCCCCGAACGTCCTGGACGGCGACGACGTGGCCGCCATGGCCGAGGACGCCATCGTGTTCGCGCTCGCGAACCCGGACCCCGAGGTCGACCCGGCGATCGCCCGCCAGACGGCCGCCGTCGTGGCCACCGGCCGCTCCGACTTCCCGAACCAGATCAACAACGTGCTGGTCTTCCCGGGCGTCTTCCGCGGCCTGCTGGACGCGCAGTCCCGCACGGTCAACACCGAGATGATGCTCGCGGCGGCGAAGGCCCTCGCGGATGTCGTGAGCGAGGACGAGCTGAACGCGAACTACATCATCCCGAGCGTCTTCAACGACAAGGTCGCGGGCGCGGTGGCGGGCGCGGTGCGCGAGGCCGCCAAGGCCGCGGGCGCCTAGGGGGTCTCGTCCCCCGGGCCGAGGCACCACGGACCCGGTCACCACGGGCCTCGGACCCTTGCGGGGACTGTGAGGATCACCACGGTCCCCGCTCCGGCGCGCCGCCGGACACCCTGTCGGTGCCGCGCCTTATCGTGACGGCCAGCCTCAGCCGCTCTTCGTGTGACTCCCAAGGGTGTTCTCACGACTCCTGCGGGTGCCGGATTGGCTTTCCCGCCGCAGGTAGGGGCAGGATGCGTCTCTGGGCGCGAGCACAACGACTTCGCTGTGCCCAACATGCGGCTCCGCCGCGTGGCACGCCGCAACGGCAAGAAGAACACGGGAGTAACAACATGAACCGCAGTGAGCTGGTGGCCGCGCTGGCCGACCGCGCCGAGGTGACCCGCAAGGACGCCGACGCCGTGCTGGCCGCGTTCGCCGAGGTCGTCGGCGACATCGTCTCCAAGGGCGACGAGAAGGTCACCATCCCCGGCTTCCTGACCTTCGAGCGCACCCACCGTGCCGCTCGCACCGCGCGCAACCCGCAGACCGGCGACCCGATCCAGATCCCGGCCGGCTACAGCGTGAAGGTCTCCGCGGGCTCGAAGCTCAAGGAAGCGGCCAAGGGCAAGTAGCGCCCCGCTGGGCGGCTCGTGGGTGACCGCGGGCCGTCTGTGACTGATCGCGTGTGACCGATCGCGCGGCGTCCTTCGGGACGCGTCGTCCGCAGTGGGCGCGGACCACGACAATGGGGCGGCCCCTTTCCCAGGGGCCGCCCCATCGTCGTACCGACGAGCTATCCGAGCAGCTTGCCCGGCAGTTCCACCTTCGCGCCCAGCTCCACGAGCTTCTCCATGAAGTTCTCGTAGCCGCGGTTGATCAGGTCGATGCCGTGGACCCGGGACGTGCCCTGGGCCGCGAGGGCGGCGATCAGGTACGAGAAGCCGCCGCGGAGGTCGGGGATGACCAGATCGGCGCCCTGGAGCTTCGTGGGGCCCGACACGACCGCGGAGTGCAGGAAGTTGCGCTGGCCGAAGCGGCAGTCGGAGCCGCCCAGGCACTCGCGGTAGAGCTGGATGTGCGCGCCCATCTGGTTCAGCGCGGACGTGAAGCCCAGCCGGGACTCGTAGACCGTCTCGTGGATGATCGACAGGCCCGTGGCCTGCGTCAGGGCCACGACCAGCGGCTGCTGCCAGTCCGTCTGGAAGCCCGGGTGCACGTCCGTCTCCAGCGCGATGGACTTCAGCTGGCCGCCCGGGTGCCAGAAGCGGATGCCCTCGTCCTCGATCTCGAAGGCACCGCCCACCTTCCGGTAGGTGTTCAGGAACGTCATCATCGAGCGCTGCTGCGCGCCGCGGACGTAGATGTCGCCCTCGGTGGCCAGCGCCGCGGACGCCCAGGAGGCCGCCTCGAGACGGTCCGACAGAGCGCGGTGGGTGTAGCCGCCGAGCTGGTCCACACCCGTGATGCGGATCGTGCGGTCGGTGTCGATCGCGATGATCGAGCCCATCTTCTGCAGCACGCAGATGAGGTCCTCGATCTCCGGCTCGATGGCCGCGTTCGACAGCTCGGTGACGCCCTCCGCGAGGACGGCCGTCAGCAGCACCTGCTCGGTCGCGCCCACGGACGGGTACGGCAGGCGGATCTTCGTGCCGCGCAGCCGCTGCGGGGCCTCCAGGTACTGCCCGTCCTCCCGCTTCTCGATCTTCGCGCCGAACTGCCGCAGCACGTCGAAGTGGAAGTCGATGGGCCGGCCGCCGATGTCGCAGCCGCCCAGGCCCGGGATGAACGCGTGGCCGAGGCGGTGCAGCAGCGGACCGCAGAACAGGATCGGGATCCGGCTCGAGCCCGCGTGGGCATCGATGTCGGCGACGTTGGCGCTCTCCACATAGGTCGGGTCGAGCACCAGCTCGCCGGGCTCCTCACCCGGACGGACCGTCACCCCGTGCAGTTGCAGCAGCCCGCGTACGACCCGCACGTCACGGATGTCCGGAACGTTGCGCAGCCGACTCGGCTCACTGCCCAGCAGTGCGGCGACCATGGCCTTCGGTACGAGGTTCTTCGCACCGCGGACACGGATCTCGCCCTCCAGCGGGGTTCCGCCGTGGACAAGCAGGACATCGTCGTTGACGGTCATGTATCTCGCGTTCCATCGAGTGGGGCAGGGCCAGAGGAGACAGAGTAATCGCCGTCGACCCCCCTCCCGTAAGCCCGAGGACCACCCAGGGAGGTCATAGCTGTGTCACAACACGAACGGTTCCGCGGCGGGCACATGGGGTCACCGCGAGGGGCCTTTCGCGTTCGTGCGCCCGGACCGCATCCGTGCGCCCGACCTGCCCTCACTCCCGCACCCCGATTGCCTCCCCACTCCACGGGAAGATGGGGGATCATGTCTGGCATGACCGAGGTGTCCTCGCTCACAGGGCGGCTGCTCGTGGCAACGCCCGCCCTGGCGGACCCGAACTTCGACCGTGCGGTGGTGCTCCTTCTCGACCACGACGAGGAGGGCTCCCTCGGTGTCGTCCTCAACCGCCCTACGCCCGTGGGCGTGGGCGACATCCTGGAGGGCTGGGCCGACCTCACCGGGGAACCCGGTGTCGTCTTCCAGGGCGGCCCGGTGTCCCTCGACTCCGCGCTGGGCGTCGCCGTGATCCCCGGCGACTGCTCCGGGGACCGCGGTCCGCTCGGCTGGCGCCGGGTGCACGGCGCGATCGGCCTCGTCGACCTGGAGGCCCCGCCGGAGCTGCTCGCCTCCGCGCTGGGCTCCCTGAGAATCTTCGCCGGGTACGCCGGCTGGGGCCCCGGTCAGCTGGAGGACGAGCTGGTGGAGGGCGCCTGGTACGTGGTGGAGTCCGAGCCCGGCGACGTCTCCTCCCCGTCCCCGGAGAGACTCTGGCGCGAGGTCCTGCGCCGCCAGCGCAGCGAACTGGCGATGGTGGCGACGTATCCGGACGACCCTTCGCTCAACTGATCCGGGCGAGCTTCAGTACGCTTGGGCCCATGAGCACTCTCGAGCCCGAGCGCGGCACCGGTACGGGGACCCTTGTAGAACCGACACCGCAGGTGTCGCACGGCGACGGTGACCACGAGCGCTTCGCGCACTACGTCCAGAAGGACAAGATCATGGCGAGCGCCCTCGACGGGACGCCCGTCGTGGCGCTGTGCGGCAAGGTGTGGGTGCCCGGCCGCGATCCGAAGAAGTATCCGGTGTGCCCGATGTGCAAGGAGATCTTCGAGTCGATGGGCATCGGCGGCGGAGACGACAAGGGCAAGGGCGGCGGCAAGAAGTAGACCCGTCCGGTCCTCCTGAGGCTCTGAGGCCCCCAGGCGCGTTTTGGCGCGCCTGGGGGCCTTTGGCGTCTTTGTCGTTGCACGGGGTGCGTCGGGTGGTCACAGAGTGGTGGAGACCTCTTGTCGGCGTGTTCATGCAGTCCCTAGCCTCCGGTGTGTTGTGCAGAGCAAAACAACCATTGCATATGTTGCAACGTTCGGAGGGTCACTCCATGAAGCTCCCCATCCGGCCGGCCCTGCTCGCGGCCGCCGCCCTGGTCGTCGTCACCGCCTGCGCCCCCCAGACCTCCTCCAACTCCTCCTCCGACACCGACGACAAGAGCGGCACGCTGCGTGTCTGGCTCTTCCAGGAGGTCGGCAACACGCCGAAGGAGAAGGTCGTCGACTCCGTCGTCACCGCCTTCGAGAAGGCTCACAAGGGCACGGAGGTCGACGTCGAGTACATCCCGGTCGAGACCCGCGCCCAGCGCGTCAAGGCCGCCTTCAACGACCCGAAGTCCGCTCCCGACGTGATGGAGTACGGCAACACCGACACCGCCGGCCATGTCCGCGACGGAGGACTCCTCGACGTCACCGAGGAGTTCGGCGCCTGGCCCGAGGGCAAGGACACCGACCCCACCGCCCGCCAGTCGGTCACCGTCGACGGAAAGCTCTACGGCGCCCCCTTCTACGTCGGCGTCCGCGCCCTCTACTACCGCACGGACGTCTTCGAGGAACTCGGCCTCGCCGTCCCGAGGACCATGGCCGAACTGGCCACCACCGCCCGCGCGGTCCGCGCCGCGAAGCCCGACCTGTACGGCCTGGTCGTCGGCGGCGCCTACACGTACGGCGCGATGCCCTTCGTCTGGGCCAACGGCGGCGAACTCGCCGACGGCAGGAACGGCTCGTACGCCTCCGGCATCGACAGCGCCGCCGCCCGCAAGGGCATCGAGGAGTACACCTCCCTCTTCTCCGACGACAACTGTCCGGCCGCCAAGTGCACGGGCATGGGCGGCAACGACACCGTCACCGCGTTCGCGGCCGGCAAGGCGGGCATGGCGATCGGCGGCGACTTCAGCCACACGGCCGTGGAGGCCGGGGCGGTGAAGGGCAAGTACGCCGTCGTCCCGCTGCCCGGTGTGAGCGCCGGCTCGATCGCCCCGGCCTTCGCGGGCGGCAACAACCTCGGCGTCCTGAAGAGCACCTCGCACCGCACCCTGGCCGTGGACCTGATGGAGGCACTGGCCTCGAAGAAGACCCAGGCCGCGCTCTTCGACGCGATGGGCTTCCTGCCGACCTTCACGGACGTCCGCGACCAGGCCGCCGCGAAGGAGCCGTTCGTGAAGCCGTTCGTGCGGACCCTGGCCGCCGGCACCAGGTTCGTGCCCGCGTCGCCCGCCTGGTCCCAGATCGACTCCCAGCTGGTCCTGCCGACCATGTTCCAGGAGGTCATCAGCGGGAGGAAGAGCGTGGAGGCGGCCTCGGCGGAGGCGGCGAAGAAGATGGACGACGCGTTCGGCTCCGCCGGGTGACGCCGGTGACGCCGGTGCCGCCCAGCGGCTCGGGGGTGGGGGAGCGTGACCGTGGGCGACCGCGGGTCGGTGGTGGCCGCTCGCGCCCGCGCGGCGGAGCCGCACATGTGACAGCCCCGCGCCCCTCGGCCGGTCAGCGCGTCCGGCGGGACCTCACGCCCTGGATCTACCTCGGCCCCGCCCTCGTCGTGCTCGGCGCGCTGCTCGTCTACCCCGTCCACCAGCTCGGGCTCATCTCGCTGTTCGAGTACACCCAGGCCCAGGTGAGCGGCGGGCAGCCGACCGTGTTCCGGGGGTTCGGGAACTACGCCGACGTCTTCGGTGACGAGCAGTTCTGGCAGGTGCTGCTGGCCACGGTCGTCTTCGCGGCGGCCTGTGTCGTCTCGACGCTCGCCGTGGGCTGCGCGCTCGCCGTGCTGCTCACCCGGGTGCGGGCGGTGCCGAGGCTCGCGCTGATGCTGGCCGCCCTCGGCGCCTGGGCGACCCCGGCGGTCACCGGTTCCACGGTCTGGCTGTTCCTGTTCGACCCCGACTTCGGCCCGGTGAACCGGGTGTTGGGCCTCGGCGACCACTCCTGGACCTACGGCCGTTACAGCGCCTTCCTCCTCGTGCTCCTCGAAGTGGTCTGGTGCTCCTTCCCGTTCGTGATGGTGACCGTCTACGCCGGGATCCGCGCCGTCCCGACGGAGGTGCTGGAGGCGGCCTCGCTGGACGGCGCCTCGCAGTGGCGGATCTGGCGGTCGGTGCTCGTGCCGATGCTGCGGCCGATCCTGACCGTCGTCACCATCCAGTCCGTCATCTGGGACTTCAAGGTCTTCACCCAGATCTACGTCATGACGGGCGGCGGCGGGATCGCCGGCCAGAACCTCGTCCTGAACGTCTACGCCTACCAGCAGGCGTTCGCGTCCTCGCAGTACGGCCTCGGCTCGGCGATCGGCGTCGTGATGCTGGTCGTCCTGCTCGCCGTGACGCTCGGGTACCTGCGGCTGCTGCGCCGGCAGGGGGAGGAACTGTGAACCTTGCGCGGGGCCTGGTGGCCCGTCCGTGGCGGCTCGCCGCCGAGGCGTGCGCGCTGCTGACCGCGGCCGTCGTCGCTTTCCCCCTGTACTGGATGGTGCTGGGCGCCTTCAGACCGGCCGGGGAGATCGAGTCCGACGAGCCGCGGCCGTGGACCCTCGCGCCTTCCCTGGATTCCTTCCGGAGGGTGTTCGGGCAGCAGGAATTCGGCCGTTACTTCTTCAACAGTCTTCTCGTCGCGGGCACCGTGGTGATCGCCTCCGGACTGATCGCGTTTCTCGCCGCGACCGCCGTGACACGATTCCGGTTCCGCTTCCGGACCACCCTGCTGATCATGTTCCTGGTGGCCCAGATGGTGCCCGTGGAGGCACTGACGATCCCCCTGTTCTTCCTCATGCGGGACTTCGGTCAGCTGAACACCCTGGGGTCCCTGATCCTGCCCCACATCGCCTTCTCGCTGCCCTTCGCGATCTGGATGCTGAGGGGCTTTGTGAAAGCCGTCCCGGAGGCGCTGGAGGAGGCCGCGTACCTCGACGGGGCGAGCCGTACGCGCTTTCTGTGGCAGATCCTTTTCCCGCTCGTCCTGCCCGGCCTGGTGGCCACCAGTGTGTTTTCCTTCATCTCCGCCTGGAACGACTTCCTGTTCGCCAAGTCCTTCATCATCAGCGACACTTCGCAGTCGACCCTGCCGATGGCCCTCCTGGTGTTCTTCAAGCCGGACGACCCGGACTGGGGCGGCGTCATGGCGGGCTCCACACTGATGACGATTCCGGTGCTGGTGTTCTTCGTACTCGTGCAGCGCCGTCTGGTCTCCGGACTGGGCGGCGCGGTCAAGGACTGACGTGACCGAACTGATTCCGGTGCCCCGCCGCGTCGTCGCCGGCTCCGGCGAGGTGCGACTGACGGCGCACTCCCGGCTCTACGCCGGTACCGCGGCGGAGGGTGTCGGCCACTGGCTGCGCACCGTCCTGTGGCAGGCGACCGGCCTGCCGCTGCGCGAGGGGCGGGAACTCGACGACACCGACGGCGACGGCATCGGGCTCCAACTGGACCCCGGCCTCCGCCCCGAGGAGTACCGCCTGGTCAGCGACCCGAGCGGCGTCCTCATCGAGGGCGGCAGCGCGGCCGGTGTCTTCTGGGGCGCCCAGACGCTCCGGCAGCTCCTCGGCCCCGACGCCTACCGCAGGGCCCCGCTCGGCCGCGACCGGACCTGGGCCGTGCCGCACCTCACGATCGAGGACGCGCCCCGTTTCCCCTGGCGCGGCCTGATGCTCGACGTGGCCCGCCACTTCATGCCGAAGGAAGGCGTCCTGCGCTACCTGGACCTGATGGCGGCGCACAAACTGAACGTCTTCCACTTCCATCTGACGGACGACCAGGGCTGGCGGATCGAGATCCGGCGCCACCCAAGGCTGACCGAGGTCGGTGCCTGGCGGGCCCGCACGAAATTCGGCCATCGCGCCTCACCCCTGTGGGACGAGAAGCCGCACGGCGGCCACTACACCCAGGACGACATCCGGGAGATCGTCGCGTACGCCGCCGAGCGGCATATCACCGTCGTCCCCGAAATCGACGTGCCGGGACACTCGCAGGCCGCGATCGCCGCGTATCCGGAACTCGGCAACACCGACGTCATCGACACCACCGCCCTCTCCGTGTGGGACACCTGGGGGGTCAATCCCAACGTACTCGCCCCCACCGACAACACCCTGCGCTTCTACGAGGAGGTGTTCGAGGAAGTCCTCGACCTCTTCCCGTCGGAGTTCATTCACGTCGGCGGCGACGAATGCCCCAAGGAACAGTGGCGGCGGTCGCCGGCCGCGCAGGCCCGTATCGAGGAACTCGGCCTCGCCGACGAGGACGCGCTCCAGTCGTGGTTCGTCCGGCACTTCGACACCTGGCTCTCCGCGCGCGGGCGTCGGCTCATCGGCTGGGACGAGATCCTGGAGGGCGGGCTCGCGCCGGGCGCGGCCGTGTCGTCCTGGCGCGGCTACGCGGGCGGGACGGCCGCCGCGTGCGCGGGGCACGACGTCGTCATGTGTCCCGAGCAGCACGTGTACCTGGACCACCGGCAGGACGGCGGCCCGGACGAGCCCGTGCCGATCGGGTACGTGCGCACCCTGGAGGACGTGTACCGGTTCGAGCCCGTTCCGGCGGAGCTGACGCCGGACGAGGCGGCGCATGTGCTCGGGACGCAGGCCAACGTCTGGACCGAGGTGATGGAGGACCCCGCGCGCGTGGACTACCAGGCCTTCCCCCGGCTCGCCGCCTTCGCCGAGGTCGCCTGGAGCCCGCTGCCCGCCCCCGGGGAACGGGACTTCGCCGACTTCGAGCGGCGGATGGAGGCGCACTACGGGCGGCTCGACGCCCTGGGGGTGGCCTACCGGCCGCCGGAGGGACCCCGGCCCTGGCAGCGGCGGCCGGGCGTCCTCGGGCGCCCGATCGACGGCACGCCACCGAACCGGTAGCCCGAGCGAACCATCGTCCCCGCCGTCCCCGCCGTTCGGCACGTCACGGATAAACCCCGGCAGGGTCACCGAAGAGTGGCAATTCGCGTGCACCGGCGATGCCGTACGAAAACGGACCATCTGCTGGGTGAGGTGGGCGAATGCCTCCTAGCGGACCCCCGCGTTCGGGTGTTGCGAAGATGTGCCAGAGTTGCCACGTCCGCCCTGTCAGCACGTACCGTACGGCAACACAGGTGGGACCAGGTGGGGCAGCGGGAAGGGGCAGCCGGTTTTGACCACGCACGCACCGCAGGCGGCGCAGGCCGTCACGCTGCCCACGACGCTGGACGAGGCGGTGGCAGCCCTGGCGGCCATGCCCGCCGCCGTGCCCGTGGCCGGCGGCACCGACCTGATGGCCGCCGTCAACTCCGGACAGCTGAGGCCCACCGGACTGGTCGGACTCGGCCGGATCAGCGAGATCCGCGGCTGGCAGTACCAGGACGGCCACGCCCTGCTCGGCGCCGGACTCACCCACGCGCGGATGGGCCGCCCCGACTTCGCCGCCCTCATCCCGGCGCTCGCCGCCGCCGCGCGCGCCGCGGGCCCGCCGCAGATCCGCAACGCCGGCACCCTGGGCGGCAACATCGCCTCGGCCGCCCCCACGGGCGACGCGCTGCCGGTCCTGGCCGCCCTGGAGGCGACCCTGATCATCGCGGGTCCGGGCGGGGCCCGCCGGGAGATCCCGGTCTCGCACCTGCTGGCCGGCATGGAGATGCTGCGCGGCGGCGAGCTGATCGGGTACGTGCGCGTGCCGCTGCTGCACGCCCCGCAGGTCTTCCTGAAGGCGACCGGCCGCACCGGCCCCGGGCGCGCCGTCGCGTCCGTCGCCCTCGTCCTCGACCCCGCCCGGCGCGGGGTGCGGTGCGCCGTCGGCGCCATAGCGCCGATGCCGCTGCGCCCCCTGGACGCCGAGCAGTGGGTCGCCCGGCTCATCGACTGGGACAACAGCCGCTCGATCGTCCCCGAGGCCCTGACGGCCTTCGGGGAGTACGTCGCCGCCGCCTGCATCCCCGACCCGGCCCCGGGGGTGGACGGCTCCGTGCCCGAGCTTCCGCCCGCCGTACTGCACCTGCGGCGCACCGTCGCCGCGCTGGCCCGACGAGCACTGGGGAGGGCGCTGTCGTGACCGACGACCAGCACACGGAGGGCGTGCCCCAGAGCGGCGGCGGCCGCTGGGACCCGCTGCCCCAGGGCGACTACGACGACGGCGCCACCGCCTTCGTGAAGCTGCCCGAGGGCGGCATCGAGGCCCTCCTGGCCGCCCGCGACACCCCGCTCGCCGCGCCCGGTCACGGATACGTGCCGCCGCAGATAGCGGCGGCGCCGCCCGCGGACGACACCGGTACCTGGGCGACCCCGGCGGGCGGCACCGAGTGGCCCGCGCAGACGGGCCCGCAGACGGTCGGCGACGACCGGTTCACGTACAACCCCGGCGCGACCGGCCAGTGGAGCTTCGACGACTCGGCGGCCGGCGCGCCCGCCCCGGGCCATGACGTGACCGGGCAGTGGTCGATCCCGGTTGCGGGCGGCGACCTTCCGGACGAATCGGGCGAGTTCACCACGTCGTCCCTGGTCGAGCAGTGGGGCGGCGGCACCCCTCCGGCCACCCTGCCGGGCGGCGCGCCCGCCCCCTGGGCGCCCGGCGCGACCAACGGCGCGGGGCAGTCCTGGGCCCAGCAGGCCGAGGCGGCCGCCCATGCCCGGCTCCAGGAGACCGGTCACCCGGTGACGTCCGATCCAGCGGCCGGGCAAGCGGCGCCGGGCGCGCCCGCGTTCGGCCACGCGCCGGAGCACGGCGGGGCGCACGATCCGGCGCGCGGGGACGGCCACGGGACCGGGGAGCGGACCGACCACGGGGTCGGCCACGGCCCCGGACAGCGGACCGATCACGGGGCCGGACAGCGGACCGACCACGGGGCCGGGCACGGCGCCGCGCACGGTGGCGAGCACACGCCCGCGTACGCCGACGCGCCCGGGGACACCGCCGCGCACACGCCCGCCGAGCACACCCGCGACACGCCGGTGCCGGCGCCGGACGAGCCGACGCCCCTGGAGGCCGCTCAGCCCGCCTCCGAGCCCGCCCGGCCCGCCGGGGAACCGGAGGACGCCCACGAGGCCGCTGAGGGCGCCCAGAGGCTCGCCCAGCCGCCCGCCGGCCCCGAGGCGGACTCCGCCGCGCCCGACGACGACCCCTCCGGCCGCGCGCACGAAGGCGCCCCCGACGGGACCGCCCCGGACCGCCCGGACGGCGCCGCCCCCGGCGAACTGCCCCCGCCCCCGGCCGAGGAACACCCGCTCGCCTCCTACGTCCTGCGCGTCAACGGCTCCGACCGGCCCGTCACCGACGCCTGGATCGGCGAGTCGCTGCTCTACGTGCTGCGCGAGCGGCTCGGCCTCGCGGGCGCCAAGGACGGCTGCTCGCAGGGCGAGTGCGGCGCCTGCAACGTCCAGGTCGACGGACGGCTCGTCGCCTCCTGCCTGGTCCCCTCCGTGACCACCGCCGGCAGCGAGATCCGTACCGTCGAGGGCCTCGCCGTCGACGGGCAGCCCTCGGACGTGCAGCGGGCGCTCGCCCGCTGCGGGGCGGTGCAGTGCGGGTTCTGCGTGCCCGGCATGGCGATGACCGTGCACGACCTGCTCGAGGGCAACCCGGCGCCCACCGAGCTGGAGACCCGTCAGGCCCTGTGCGGCAACCTGTGCCGCTGCTCGGGCTACAAGGGTGTCCTCAGGGCCGTGAAGGACGTCGTCGCCGAACGCGAGGCGCACGCCGCCGCCGACTCCGAGTCGGACGGCGGAGAGGCACGTATTCCGCATCAGGCGGGCCCGGGCGCGGGCGGCGTCCACGTGTCGGCGTTCGAGAACCCGGCGCAGCCGCACCCGCACGACCCGGCGTACGGACAGGCCCAGGACGGAGGCCCGGCGTGAGCAACGAAGCCGCCACCGCGACCAACCCCGCGGAGGCCGCACCGGCCCCCGAGCCGATCCCGCACGGCCTCGGCGCGTCGCTCCAGCCCGCCGACGCGCGCGCGAAGACCGAGGGCACCTTCCCCTACGCGGCCGACCTGTGGGCCGAGGGCCTGCTCTGGGCGGCCGTGCTGCGCTCCCCGCACCCGCACGCGCGCATCGTGTCCATCGACACGTCCCACGCGCGCGAGATGCCCGGTGTGCGGGCCGTCGTCACGCACGAGGACGTGCCCGGCAGCCCGGTGCACGGACGCGGCCGGGCCGACCGCCCGGTGTTCGCCTCCGAGGTCGTACGCCACCACGGCGAGCCCATCGCGGCCGTCGCCGCCGACCACCCGGACACCGCGCGGATGGCGGCCGCGGCCGTCATCGTCGAGTACGAGGTCCTCGACCCGGTGATCGACCCCGAGCAGGCCTTCGAGGCGGAGGCCCTGCACCCCGACGGCAACCTGATCCGGCACATCCCGCTGCACCACGGCGACCCGGCCGCGGCCGGCGAGATCGTCGTCGAGGGCCAGTACCGCATCGGGCGCGCCGACCCGGCCCCCATCGGCGCCGAGGCCGGACTCGCCGTGCCCCGCCCCGACGGCGGCGTGGAGCTGTACCTGGCCTCCACCGACCCGCACAGCGACCGCGACACGGCCGCCGCGGTGTTCGGCCTGGCGCCGGACCGCGTGAAGATCGTCGTCACCGGGGTGCCCGGCGCCACCGCCGACCGCGAGGACCAGGGATTCCAGCTGCCGCTCGGGCTGCTCGCCCTGAAGACCGGCTGCCCCGTGAAACTCACCGCCACGCGCGAGGAGTCCTTCCTGGGTCACGCCCACCGGCACCCGACCCTGCTGCGCTACCGCCACCACGCCGACGCCGAGGGCCGGCTGGTCAAGGTCGAGGCGCAGATCCTGCTGGACGCGGGCGCCTACGCCGACACCTCCGCGGAGGCGCTCGCCGCCGCCGTCTCCTTCGCCTGCGGCCCCTACGTCGTCCCGAACGCCTTCATCGAGGGCTGGGCCGTACGCACCAACAACCCCCCGTCGGGCCATGTGCGCGGTGAGGGCGCGATGCAGGTGTGCGCCGCCTACGAGGCGCAGATGGACAAGCTGGCGAAGAAGCTCGGCGTGGACCCGGCGGAGCTGCGGCTGCGCAACGTCATGGCGACCGGTGACGTCCTGCCCACCGGCCAGACGGTGACCTGCCCGGCGCCGGTCGCCGAACTCCTCCAGGCCGTCCAGGAGTTCCCCCTTCCGCCGCTGCCCAAGGACACCCCCGAGGACGAGTGGCTGCTGCCCGGCGGCCCCGAGGGCGCGGGCGAACCGGGCGCGGTGCGCCGGGGCGTGGGCTACGGCCTGGGCATGGTGCACATGCTGGGCGCCGAGGGCGCCGACGAGGTCTCCACGGCCACCGTGAAGGTCCAGGACGGCGTCGCGACGGTGCTGTGCGCGGCCGTGGAGACCGGCCAGGGCTTCACCACGCTGGCCCGTCAGATCGTCCAGGAGACGCTCGGTGTCGACGAGGTGCACGTCGCCCCCGTGGACACCGACCAGCCCCCCGCGGGCCCGGGCTGCCGGGGCCGTCACACCTGGGTCTCCGGCGGGGCGGTGGAGCGCGCGGCCAAGATGGTCCGCACCCAGCTGCTCCAGCCCCTGGCGCACAAGTTCGGCATGTCCACCGAGCTGCTCCAGATCACCGACGGCAAGATCACCTCGTACGACGGCGTCCTGTCGACCACCGTCACCGAGGAACTGCACGGCAAGGAGCTGTGGGCGACGGCGCAGTGCCGCCCGCACCCGACCGAACCCCTGGACGCGGCCGGTCAGGGCGACGCCTTCGTGGGGATGGCCTTCTGCGCGATCCGCGCGGTGGTGGACGTCGACATCGAGCTGGGCTCGGTGCGGGTCGTGGAACTGGCGGTCGCCCAGGACGTCGGCCGCATCCTCAACCCGGCACAGCTGACGGCCCGCATCGAGGCGGGCGTCACCCAGGGCGTCGGCATCGCGCTCACCGAGAACCTCCGCACCCCGCGCGGCCTGATCCGCCACCCCGACCTCACCGGCTACTCCCTGCCGACGGCCCTGGACGCCCCGGACATCCGGATCGTCAAACTGGTCGAGGAACGGGACGTGGTCGCCCCCTTCGGGGCCAAGGCGGCCAGCGCGGTCCCGGTGGTGACCTCCCCGGCGGCCATCGCCTCCGCCGTGCGCGCCGCGACGGGCCGCCCGGTCAACCGCCTTCCGATCCGGCCCCAGGCGGCGGTGGTGACGGGCCAGTGAGCGATCCGCGGCGCTACGAGCCCCCGCCGAGCGCGGGCAAGCTCCTGCTGTGGATCCTGCGGTTCGTGACGGCGGCGGTGGTCGTGGTGCTGGGCGGCGTGTACTTCGCGTGACCGGCGCGGACCGGGAGCGGGGCGCCGCCCCGTGAACGGTGTGGTCCTCGTCACGGGCGATGGGGGCACCTGCCACGCCCTTCAGGCAGTGGGGGAGACGGTGGAGGCGATTCCCGCGGGAAGGGAACGTGCGCGGGTGCTCTGACGTCTCACTGGAAGGGACCGGTGTCGGGTGCGACAGGCGACGCCGCTGGTCAGGAGCCGTTGTCAGTGGGGCCGCGTAGGGTGCGGAGCAGTGGGACGGCGAACTTCACGCACGGGGGACCCGATGGGCACGACCAGGACCACCACCGCCACGACGACGATCACCTTCACCGAGGACCAGCTGGACCCGTTTGTCACACACGCGCCGACGCGCCGCTGGCTGACCGGCCCCGGACTGCCGGGCGACGGCGGCCTGCTGACCTTCGAGGCGCTGCGCACGGACGGCCTGCGCACGGTCCGCGACTCCACCGGCGACCCCGACGGCCGGCTGGCGACGGAGCTGAGCGACCGGCTGGTCATAGGCGGCATCCTGGGCGCGGACGGCCGCGAGCGGGAGTCCGTGCTGCTCGACGGCGCGACGGGCGAGATCTCGACGACGTACTTCCTGCACGACCGCCCCGACCTGATGGACACCCGCCCGCTGGCGCCCTCCCTGGAGAAGCTGCTGCGCTTCGCCACGGCGGCCGACGAACTGGCGGCGCTGCGCGGCCAGTTCGCCTCCTACGCGGGCCGGCTGGGCCCGCAGGCGGTGGCGGAGGCGACCCGTCAGCTGCTCGCGGTGTTCGAGGAGGGCACCGGCGGCGGACCGGACCCGTTCTGGAAGATCGCGGCGGTGGTCCGCCCCCTGTCCCTGGTGGCCGGCCCGGGCACCACGTCCGGCCTCGCCCTGGACCTCCCGGTCCGGCTGCTGGACGAGGAGTTCGGGGCGGGCCACATCGCCCGCTTCGAGGACGTCGACTTCCCGCAGGCGCTCACCCACGCCCCGACCCGCCGCTTCCTGCGCGAGGTGGGCCTGCCGGAGGAGGCCGTCTGGTTCACCCTGGAGACGGACATCCCGCTCCAGACCCTCGCCGAGTACTGCGCGGACGCCCGTGAGGGCGTCTTCACCGAGGAGCAGCTCCCGGCCCACGCGGACCGGCTGATCCGCCTCGGCCATCTGGTGGAGGACACCAGCCTGGTCGTCGACGGCGCCACGGGCGCCGTCCTCAGCTGGAGCGAGCCCGACCTCGGCCTGCGCCCGCTCAACGCCGATCTCTCCACCCTGGCGTTCACCCTGTGGCTGATACGGCGCGAGCGGGCCCTGGACGAGGTGTACGAACTGACCGAGGCCTACGACCAGTTGGCGGAGACGATGTCCCGCACCCTGGCCGCGGTCGACCCGGTCGCCTGCGACCCGACCCCGAACACCCCCACCGACGACGGCTGGCGCTACTGGCCGGAGATGTTCGAGGACGAGGCGGGCGGCGGCCTCCACGCCTGACGACACGACGGTTTCGGCACGACGGTCACGGGGCGAAGGACACGCCGGGGTTGGGTGACCGCCCCGTGCTGTCAGGGCCGGGCGAGTCGGGGGACGAGGAGTTCGGCGTTGCCACGGTTGACGGCGTGGAGCTGCCCGGGCTCCCAGTGCGGGTAGGCGTCCAGCCCGCTGTCGAAGCCGGTGGCCCACTCCTCGGGAAGCATGGGGAAGTCGCTGCCGTACAGGACGTGTCCGGGGGCGGCGAAGGCGAGCAGTGAGGGCAGGGCGGCCGGGCCGGCGGAGATGGCGGTGTCGAAGTAGAAGCGCCGGAGCTCGCTCAGCAGGCCCTCGGGGGTGGAGCCGGGGTGGAGCCGGGCGGCGACCGCGAAGCGGTGGGCGGCATACGGCAGGAAGCCGCCGGCGTGGGGCAGGACCATCCTGATCCGGGGGTACCGTCCCGGCACCCCGTTCACGGCCAGGTGGAGGGCCGTGCGGGCGGTGTCGTACGGGAAGTCCACCAGGGGGCCGGGCAGGCCGGGGACCGGCGCGACCGGCGGCGCGGTGGGGTGGACGAGGACGACGGCGGCACGGGCGTCCAGCTCGGCCCAGAGCGGCTCGAACTCCGGGTCGCCGAGGTAGCGGCCGTACACGTTGGACAGGACCATCAGGCCGTCGGCGTTCAGCTCGTCCAGTGCGTGGGCGGCCTCGGCGAGCACGGCGTCCATGTCGGGCAGGGGGAGGACGGCGAAGTGACCGAAGCGATCGGGCCGGTCCTTGACGAGTTCGGCGGTGTACTCGTTCACGCGCCGGGCTCCGGCGCGGGCTCCGGCGGGATCGTCCGGGGCCGCGACCGGGGCGGGGAACGACAGCAGGCCGGTGGCGATCGACCTGCGGTCCATCATCGCGATCGCGCTGCGGACGTCCCACGCGGGAGTCGGCCAGCCGAGGGCCCTGGCCCGCTCGGCCATCGCACGGCTGAGGTCCGGTGGGACCAGGTGCTGGTGTACGTCGATGCGCGCGGGGTCCGACATCTCTGTCCGAGCCTCCTCGGGTACGGGGTACGGGGTACGGAGTACCGGGTGCGAGGCTGCGGTGGAACAGCCCGTATCCGTGAGGTACCCCCCGGGGAGGGGCGGCGGGGAGTGGAGAAGCCGGTCCGGCCCCGGACGGCGGGTGTGGCCGACCGGGGAATCACCTGTACGGGCGAGGGGGGGGGGGGGGGGGGGGGGGGGGGGGGGGGGGGGGGGGGGGGGGGGGGGGGGGGGGGGGGTGATGGGGAGGGGTGGGGGTGGCGGTGTGCCTGTGTTGTCCTT
>NZ_JBVJAB010000001.1:617616-739337 GCF_055591025.1 Streptomyces sp. NPDC041784 | reverse complement strand
TTGGGGGGGGGAACCCCCCCCCCCCCCCACCCCCCCCGCCCCCCCCCCCCCACCCCCCCCCCCCCCCCCCCCCCCCCCTCCCCCCCCCCCCCCCCCCCCCCTCGGCAGGGGGCGGAGCGTCACCGGATCCCGGCTCGCCAGGCCCGTGCCGGATCGATCGGTCGGCCGGTGTCGCCTAGCGGCAGTGGTCGACGTCGATCCGTACGATCTGCGGGTCGTGGTCGCTGGCCTGGTCGGCGAACTCGGCGTTGATGTGCACGACGTCGTAGTCGAAACGCGTCACGGCCGGGCTCGTCAGGATGTGGTCCAGGGTCTGCGAGTTGCCGTCGTAGACGTAGGTGTAGCGCTCGGCAGCCGGCAGGGTGGTGATGAGCGGCTTGAGGACCTTGTCGGCCGTCAGGGCGGTGACGGTCGGGGAGAACTCGTAGTCGTTGAGGTCGCCGAGCACCACGGCCTTGGCCGTCCTGTCCGCCGCGAGCAGCGAGGTGACGAAGGTGTTCACCGCGGCGGCCTGCGCCTGGCGCTGCGTCTCGGAGCTGCGGGCCGGCGGCTGGTAGCGGCCGTGCAGGGGCTGGTCGCCGCCCTTGGAGGTGAAGTGGTTGGCGATCACGAAGACGCTCTCGCCGTGGAAGACGAACTCGCCGACCAGCGGCTTGCGGCTGTTGTCCCAGGCGTCGTTCGTCGGGTCGATCCGGCCGGGGGAGTACGTCAGCCGGGCACCCTTGCGCGTCTTCACCACACCGGTGGCCGTGGTGGCGTCGCCGCCGGCGCGGTCGGTGAAGGAGACCCGCTTGGGGTTGAAGAGGAACACCTGGCGGATGTTGCCGCCGGGCTCGCCGCCGTCCTGGTTGTTCGTCGGGGCGATGTACCGCCACTGGTAGCGGGGTCCGCCGGCCGCGCGGATGGCGTCCGTGAACCGCTTCAGGGTGGCCTCGGAGGTGACGGTGCCGTCGTTCGTGGCGCCGTTGTCGTCCTGGATCTCCTCCAGGGCGACGATGTCGGGCGAGCTGAGGTTGACCGCGACGCCCTCGGCGAGCCGGTCGAACTTCTCCTGGCCGTCCAGCGCGTCGAGGTTCTCCACGTTGTACGTGGCGACCGCCAGCTCGCCGCCCTTCGCCCGGCGGGTCACCTCCCGCTCCAGGCCGCCCGCGGCGAGCGTGCCGAGCTGGGTGGCCTGGACGTTGTAGCCGCCGTAGGTGGAGTAGTCGAGGGGGCCGGTGGTGGTGCCGGACAGCTCGTCGCCGACGTTCGCCTCCGGGAAGGCGGCGGTGGTGTCGAGCGCCATCACCTTCAGCCGGCCGGTGTTCGGCTGGTCGTAGGAGGAGTACAGCGTGCCGCCGCGCGCCGAGGGGCTCTCGTCCGGCTTGACCGTCACCCACAGCTCGTCGTACTCGGTGGTCGCGCCGACCACGCGCGCGTCGGCGAACGTCACCCGCATGCCCTCGGCGGACTCGTAGAAGTCCTGGGCGTACACGGTCGGTTCGAGGGCGAGCGCGTCGATGCTGCCGCCGCCGGCGGCGGGCGCGTAGCCGTCCGGCACGCTCGCCGGGTCGAGGGTGACGGACGCGGGCAGCGCGTTGCCGCCGGACAGCACGGTCACGGTCGGCGCGGTGATCTCGGTGACCGACTGGCTGGTGCTGCTCGGGTAGTACTCGCTGACCTTGCCGCTGACGAGCACGGAGTCGCCGACGGCCACGGTCGGGTCGGCGGAGCCGGTGTAGACGAAGACGCCCTCGCTGGTGCGGGCGTCGGCGTCGGCGGACGGGTCCTGGATCCAGTACCCCTTCGACCCGGAGGTCCGCACGCCCGTGACGACGCCCGGAACGCGGGTGACGGTCTGGCCGTTGAGGGGGGAGAGGCGGGTGGTGCCCTGGATGTCGTGCACGCGGACGGTGCCCGGCGTGGAGGGATCGCCGCCCCCGTCGCCGCCCCCGTCCCCGCCTCCCGAACCGGGCGTCTGCCCGGCGGAGTTGACGGGCGAGGGCGCCCCGGCCGTGAGGTCCGCCGCGTTGTCGTCGGTGTCGGCCAGGGCCGAACCCCGTGCCACGGAGGCGGTGTTGGAGGCCCCCGTGACCGGCCCGCTCCCCTCCCGCACGACGGCGCTGCCGTAGCCCACCAGGTCGACGATCCGGCTGTCCGCCGCGCAGTCGGCGGCGGTCTTGCAGGTCAGGGCGGTGGTGCCGGAGACCAGGGCGATGGTGCCGCTGGTGGCGCTCATGGCGATGGACCCGGTGGCGTCGGGGGTCGGCAGCGCGGTCGTCCCCCCGGTGCCGGCCGCCTCGGCCACGAGGAACCGGCCGCCGGGCGCGACCGCCCCGCTCAACGCGGTCACCTGCCACTGCGAGGACGCCGACGGCGACCCCGGCAGGTACTGCACGCTGTAGCCCGACAGGTCGTAGTCCGCGGAACCCGCGTTCCCCAGCTCGACGAAGTCCCGGATCAGGGTCGCCCCCGAGTTCCCTCCGCCGCCGTACACCTCGGCGATCACCGCCGTACCGGACGGCGTCGCGTAGGCGGCGGGCAGGGACGTGATGGCGAACGCGCTCGCCAGCCCCACGGATATGAGCGCGTAGCCGGCCCGGCGGGCGGAGTGGGCTGCGCGGGGTCTGCTCCCTGCGTTTCTGGACACGCTGGTGGTCTCCTCGTACGTCGTCGGTACGGCCGGTGGTGTGGGGGATCCGGCTCAAGTTACGCGCGTAGAGAGGTGAGCGCCAAGGGGGCGGAGGTTAAATCCCGGGAACGGGAAGGGGGTTGTGCGGGTGGTGTGGGTTGTGCGGGTGGTGTGGGTTGTGCCGGTAGTGCCGGCGGTGCCGGTCAGCAGTGGATGCGGAGCCGGACGACGATGACGTCGGCCGGAAGGTCGTCCAGGTACTGGTTGACGAAGTCGAGGGAGAGCCATCGGGGCGGAGCACCGGTGCGGCCGACGTAGAACCACCGCCCGTCCAGGGTGAGCAGATGATCCGTCGGAACCACCCACTCGGTCTGCCACTGCGCGGAGGGCACCAGATGATGCTCCCCGGGACCGATCGTCGCGGCCAGCCGCTCGGCGCGGGCCCGCATGCCGCGGAAGTCCAGCAGCCCGCGCGGCCCTCCGGCGCACTCCCCGGGAACGGGGTCCTCGTCCGCCGTCACCGGTATCCCGGCCAGCCGCGGATCGCCCTCGTGTCCGGGCACCACGTCGAACCCGTTTCCACTCCGCGGGTACCGCCACTGGTCCCACTCGCCCTGATAGGGCTCGTGATCGCCGTCCATGTCGAACGGAGCGAGCGCCCGCCCGATCGCCGCGTCCAGATCCTGATGGGCGCCCGGCGCCAGACAGACGGTGAGCATCTCGTTCGCCACGACCCCGGCCGTTCCTCCCTGTGGTGGAGCCGCATGGTCCCACGGGGAGAGCCCGACGGGCACGCCGTTTCCCGGCGCCCTGGTCCGGAAGGCAGGTAGAGGCCGTGGCGGGATTCGAACCCACGTAACTCGCTTTGCAGGCGAGCCCCTGAACCACTCGGGCACACGGCCGTTCACCAGGCCCGTTGTGGACTTGGTGAGTTGACCGTACGGGCGGGGGGAAGGGTGGTTCAAGGGGAGCGGGAGCGCTGCAACGGGACTGCCATACGGCGTTCATGAAGCGGGTGGCCTACGACCAAGGTCTCAAGGTGGGCCCGTCTCGCGACAGGGGTCATTGTCGGTGGTGGACCTTACGCTGGCGGGCATGGCAGTCCTGGAACCCCGTGACACCGACGTCGCAGCAGCCACCGAGACCTCCGGCCCGCTCGCGGATGAGTCCGTGCTGGGGAGTTCGTTCCGGGCACTCAGTGTCGGGATCGTCTCCGTCGTGCTGCTCATCGCATTCGAGGCGACCGCGGTGGGGACGGCCATGCCGGTGGCGGCCCGGGAGCTGGGTGGGGTGTCCCTCTACGCCTTCGCCTTCTCCGGGTACTTCACCACCAGTCTGTTCGGGATGGTGCTCGCCGGGCAGTGGTCCGACCGGCGGGGGCCGCTCGGGGCGTTGAGCGGCGGGATCGCCGCCTTCGCGGTGGGGCTCGTGGTGGCGGGGACCGCCGGCGGGATGTGGGTGTTCATCCTCGGGCGGGCCGTGCAGGGTCTCGGGGGCGGGCTGGTCATCGTCGCGTTGTACGTCGTCGTCGGGCGGGCCTATCCGGAGCGGCTGCGGCCGGCGATCATGGCCGCCTTCGCCGCCTGCTGGGTGCTGCCGTCGGTCGTGGGCCCGCTGGCCGCCGGGGCGGTGACCGAGCATCTCGGCTGGCGGTGGGTGTTCCTCGGGATACCCGTCCTCGTGCTGCTTCCGCTCGCCCTGGCGCTGCCCCAGATACGGCTCCGGGCGGGCGGGCCCCTCGACTCGACCGGCGCCTCCCCGGCGTCCTTCGACCGGCGCCGGATCCGGCTCGCCCTCGGGATCTCCCTCGGCGCCGGGCTCCTCCAGTACGCCGCCCAGGACCTGCGGCCCCTCTCCGTGCTCCCCGGTGCCGCCGGCCTCGCCCTGCTCGTACCCGCCGTGCTCGGGCTGCTGCCGCGCGGGACCTGGCGGGCCGCCCGCGGGCTGCCCTCCGTCGTCCTGCTGCGCGGGGTCGCCGCCGGGGCCTTCATCTCCGCCGAGTCGTTCGTGCCGCTGATGCTCGTCACCGAGCGGGGGCTGAGCCCGACCCTCGCCGGGTTCTCGCTCGCGGCGAGCGGCGGCACCTGGGCGCTGGGGTCCTGGGTGCAGTCGCGGCCGCGGGTGGAGCCGTACCGGGAGCGGCTGATGACGCTCGGGATGGTGCTCGTCGCCCTCGCCATCGCCGCGGCGCCCAGCGTGCTCCTGCACTCCGTGCCGGTCTGGACCGTGGCCGTCGCCTGGGGGTTCGGTTGTTTCGGGATGGGGCTCGTGATCGCCTCCACCAGCGTGCTGCTGCTCCAGCTCTCCGCGCCCGAGGAGGCCGGCACCAACTCCGCCGCCCTCCAGATCTCCGACGGGCTGGCGAACGTGCTGCTGCTGGCCGCCGGCGGTGCCGCCTTCGCCGCGCTGGGCGGCGGGGCGGTGGCCCACGCGGCCACGGCGGCCGAGGGGTCGTCCCACCCGGGCGCCTTCGCCGCAGTCTTCCTGCCCATGGCCGTCGTGGCCCTCTTCGGGGCCTGGGTGACCACCCGGGTGCGGGAGCGGCGACCGTAATACCGGCGACCGTAAATACCGGCGACCGTAGTACCGGCGACCGTAGTACCGGCGACCGTAGTACCGGCGACCGTAAATGCCCTGGCGGGCCTCACACCCGTCTTCTAGCCTCACCCGCATGCAACAGCCCGCCTCCCCTCTCTCCCTCCCCCTCGACCCCGGCCTCCGCCGCGCCCTCGACGACCTGGCCGACGCCACCGGCCGCCGTCCGCAGGACATCGCGCTGGACGCCGTACGCGCGCGGCTGCGGGCGGAGGAGGCGCGGGTGCGGGAGACGGCCGAGCGGCTCGCGGGGGCGCACGCCGGTCTGCTGCGCAGGCTCGGGGAGTGACCATGACCAGGCATCTCACCGTCGCCGAGGTCACGGACATCGCACGGATCGCGTTCGGCGGGCGGCCCCCCGAGGCCCGGGAGCCCGGACTGCTGGCGTCCGCCGTGCACCGGCCCCGCGCCCGGATGTTCGGTACGGCCGCCTACGACGACCCCTACGAACAGGCCGCCGCCCTGCTCCACGCGATCGCCACGAACCATCCGCTCGTGGACGGCAACAAGCGCGCCGCGTGGCTGGCCGCCGCGACCTTCCTCGCGCTGCACGGCGTGGACCTCGCCGCGTGCGACCAGGACGCGGCGTACGACCTGGTCATCGACATCGCCTCCGGTACGGAGTCCGAGATCGTGGTGATCGCGGGGCGGCTGCGGGCGCTGTGACGTCAGTCCCACCCGGCGCCGACCCGGCCCCGTTCGCGCGATGACGGTACCGGGCCGCCGGTAGGGTGGCCCGGTTGTCATACGTAGCCGAGTGATCAGTAGCCGAGAACCGAGCCGCCCGACCCCCGAACCCGGAGACCGTGACTACCACCGCCGCATCCTCCACCTCCCACTCCCACCACCTCTCTCCCGCGTTTCCCGGCCGGGCCCCCTGGGGCACCGCCAGCAAGCTGCGGGCCTGGCAGCAGGGGGCGATGGAGAAGTACATCCAGGAGCAGCCGCGCGACTTCCTCGCCGTCGCCACCCCCGGCGCCGGCAAGACGACCTTCGCGCTGACCCTCGCCTCCTGGCTGCTGCACCACCACGTCGTGCAGCAGGTCACCGTGGTCGCGCCGACCGAGCACCTGAAGAAGCAGTGGGCGGAAGCGGCCGCGCGGATAGGGATCAAACTCGATCCCGAGTACAGCGCCGGACCGCTCGGCAGGGACTACCAGGGCGTCGCCGTGACGTACGCGGGTGTCGGCGTACGGCCGATGCTCCACCGCAACCGCAGCGAGCAGCGCAAGACCCTCGTCATCCTCGACGAGATCCACCACGCCGGTGACTCCAAGTCGTGGGGCGAGGCGTGCCTGGAGGCCTTCGAGCCCGCCACCCGGCGGCTGGCGCTGACGGGTACACCCTTCCGCTCCGACACCAACCCCATCCCCTTCGTCACGTACGAGGAGGGGACGGACGGGATCCGGCGGTCCTCCGCCGACTACACCTACGGCTACGGCTCGGCGCTCGCCGACAACGTCGTCCGGCCGGTCATCTTCCTCTCCTACAGCGGCAACATGCGCTGGCGGACCAAGGCCGGTGACGAGATCGCCGCGCGGCTCGGCGAGCCGATGACGAAGGACGCGATCAGCCAGGCCTGGCGTACGGCGCTGGACCCGCGCGGCGAGTGGATGCCGAGCGTGCTGCGCGCCGCCGACCAGCGGCTCACCGAGGTCCGCAAGGCCATCCCGGACGCGGGCGCCCTCGTCATCGCCTCCGACCAGGACTCGGCCCGCGCCTACGCCAAGCTGATCCGGGAGATCACGGGGAACAAGGCGACCCTGGTCCTCTCCGACGACTCCGGCGCGTCCGACCGGATCGACCAGTTCAGCGGCAGTACCGACCGGTGGATGGTCGCGGTGCGGATGGTGTCGGAAGGCGTCGACGTACCGCGCCTCGCAGTCGGTGTGTACGCCACCACCATCTCCACCCCCCTCTTCTTCGCGCAGGCCGTCGGGCGTTTCGTGCGGTCGCGGCGGCGCGGCGAGACCGCGTCCGTGTTCCTGCCGACCGTGCCCGACCTGCTCACCTTCGCCAACGAGATGGAGGTCGAGCGCGACCACGCGCTCGACAAGCCGAAGAAGGACGGCGAGGAGGACCCGTACGCCGAGGAGGACAAGCTCCTCCAGGAGGCGGAGAAGCAGCAGGACGAGGACACCGGCGAGCAGGAGCAGTTCGCCTTCGAGGCGCTGGAGTCCGAGGCCGTCTTCGACCGGGTCATGTACAACGGCGCCGAGTTCGGCATGCAGGCCCACCCGGGGAGCGAGGAGGAGCAGGACTACCTCGGCATCCCGGGGCTGCTGGAGCCCGAGCAGGTGCAGTTGCTGCTCCAGAAGCGGCAGGCCAAGCAGATCGCGCACAGCAAGAAGCGGCCGGACGCCGAGGCCGACCTGCTGGAGCTGCCGGCCGAGCGGCGGCCGGTCGTCTCGCACAAGGAGATGATGGAGCTGCGCAAGCAGCTCAACACCATGGTCGGCGCGTACGTCCACCAGAGCGGCAAGCCGCACGGGGTGATCCACACGGAGCTGCGGCGCGTGTGCGGCGGCCCGCCGAGCGCGGAGGCGACGGCGGGGCAGCTGCGGCAGCGCATCGCCAAGGTCCAGGAGTGGGCCACCCGGATGAAGTGACGGCCCCCACCGGCGAGACCGGTGCCGGGGCCGGACCGAGACCGGTGCCGGGGCCGGACCGAGACCGGTGCCGGGGCCGAACCGAGGACAGGACGGGGCCGGACCGAGGACACGGCGGGGCCGGACCGAGGACACGGCGGGGCGCGTGGCACGCCGCCACGCACCGTACGTATCGGGGCAAACCGAGGAAGTCCATACCGGCCATTGACCGGATTCTGGACGGAGCCTTCCGCTCAGCGAACCCGCTTCGCTACTGTCCCGCTACGCACACGCCCCGTGGCAGCGCCGCCGCGGAGCGCAGCCGTGAAGCGACTGGGCCCGGGTACGCCGGGCCCATCTGTCGATCGGCGGCCTCTGAAGCGCGTCACTGACGGGACTCGGTGTCGCATCCGCCGCGAAGGAGGCCGTCGACCTCACCACTTAAGGAGTGGGCGTCGTGACCGCGGAGACCTCCCAGACGCTCGACCGGGGCCTCAGGGTCCTCAAATTGCTGGCCGATACGGACCACGGGCTGACCGTCACCGAGCTTTCCAACAAACTGGGCGTGAACCGGACCGTTGTGTACCGGTTGCTCGCCACCCTGGAACAGCACGCACTCGTACGACGCGACCTGGGCGGGCGAGCCCGGGTCGGCCTCGGAGTGCTGAGGCTGGGCCGGCAGGTCCATCCGCTGGTGCGCGAAGCCGCGCTGCCCGCACTGCGATCGCTCGCCGAGGACATCGGGGCGACCGCGCATCTCACGCTGGTCGACGGCGCGGAGGCACTGGCCGTCGCCGTCGTCGAGCCGACCTGGACCGACTACCACGTGGCCTACCGGGCCGGCTTCCGGCACCCGCTGGACCGGGGGGCCGCCGGCCGGGCGATCCTCGCCGCACGCAGGCGACCGCCCGACGAACCGGGCTACACCCTGACCCACGGCGAACTGGAGGCGGGCGCGAGCGGCGCCGCCGCCCCGCTGCTCGGTGTCACGGGCGTCGAGGGCAGTGTGGGCGTCGTGATGCTCGCCGACGCGGTGCCCGAACGGGTCGGCCCGCGGGTCGTGGACGCGGCACGGGAGGTGGCGGAGGCGCTGCGCTGAGGCTTGCGCGCCCCGGCAGGCCCGACATCGGCGGTCCGGCACCGGCGCGGCCGAACGCACCCTAGGCGGCGCCCTCCCCCGACTCCGACACTGGGTCGATGACCCCAGTCACCGTGCGTACCGTCCACGACGTCGCCGGGCTCACGGCGGTCGCCGCCTACCTGGGCGAGGTCTGGCAGACCCCGCCCGGCGCGCCGCCCTATCCGGCGGAGGTGCTGCACAGCCTCGTCCACGCGGGCGGGGCCGTGCACGCCGTGTACGCGGGGGAGCGGCTCGCCGGGGCGGCCGTCGCCGTGTTCGGTCCCCCGGCCGGGCAGGAGACGTACTCCCTGGTGGCCGCCGCCGACCGGGGTCTCGGCCACACGGTCAAGCAGGCCCAGCGGGCCTGGGCGCTCGAACGCGGCGCTCGCAGCATGCGCTGGACCTTCGATCCGCTGGTCGGCCGCAACGCCCGCTTCAACCTGGTCAAGCTGGGCGCCCTCGGCACCGAGTACCTCGTCGACTTCTACGGCCCGATGGCCGACGGCGTGAACGACGGCGACGAGAGCGACCGGCTGACGATCACCTGGGACCTGGTCGCACCCCGAAAGCCGGACGAGAGCCCCTGCGACAGCGGGGAACGGGACGCCGCGCCCGTCACCCGCGCCGCGCCGGACGGCGGACCGCTCGCCCGCTGTGACGTGCGCGACCCGCGCGACCCGAGCGGCCCGCGTCTGTGGTGCCGGGTGCCGCAGGACGTCGTCGCGCTGCGGGCGGAGCGGCCGGAGCTGGCGCTGCGCTGGCGCCGCGCGGTGCGCGAGGTGTTCACGGCGGCCTTCGCCGAGGGCCTCACCGCGACCGGCATGTCCCGCGACGGCTGGTACACCCTCGCCCGCGCACCGCAGGACGCCGCCGGTCCCGGGCCCGAGGTACCACCTGCGCAGGAGCCCTCCGGCCCCCGCCGGTTACATTGACCCCGTGCTCTCTCGTCTCACGCGCCTCCAGGCCGTCGCCGTCTGTGCCGTGCCCCTCGTGGCTCTGCTGACCACGGCGGCCCTCGCGCCGCTGCCGTTCTCGGTGGCGCAGCCCGGGATGACGGCGAACGTGCTCGGCGAGAACCAGGGCACGCAGGTCATCACGGTCTCCGGCGCGCCCGTCCGCAAGACCACGGGCCAGCTGCGGATGACGACGATCGAGGCGACCGGCCCGGACGCGAGCGTCAGGCTCGGCGATGTGATCGACGGCTGGTTCCGCACGGACCAGGCGATCATGCCGCGCGACTCGGTCTACCCCAGCGGGGAGAACACCGAGGAGATCGAGGAGCACAACACCGAGCAGATGGAGCAGTCCCAGGACGCCGCCACCGAGGCCGCCCTGAGATACCTCGACCGCACGGACGACGGCATCGACGTCGACCTGGAGCTGGCCGACGTCGGCGGCCCGAGCGCCGGTCTGCTCTTCTCCCTCGGGATCGTCGACAAGCTCGACGGCGACGGCAGCGGCGGTGACCTCACGGGCGGCCGCACCATCGCCGGTACGGGGACGATCGACGCCGCCGGGAAGGTCGGCGCGGTCGGCGGCGTCGCCCTGAAGACCCAGGCCGCCCGCCGGGACGGCGCGACCGTCTTCCTGGTGCCGAAGGCGGAGTGCTCCGACGCCCGCTCCGAGCTGCCCGAGGGCCTGCGGCTGATCCCGGTGACCACGCTCAAGGGCACGGTGAGCGCGCTGAAGGCCCTGGAGCAGGGCAAGGACACGGTCCCCAGCTGCTGAGGCACCGCACCAAGGCAACGCCCCACGTTCTCACTTCACGAACCCCTGCTCCCTCATCCACTCCAGCGCCACCCGGTGCGGATCCTCCCCGTCCACGTCCACCCTCGCGTTCAGCTCCCGCGCCACCGCGTTGTCCAGCTTCCTCGTCACCGGCGCGAGGACGTCCGCGATGGCCGGCCACTTCTCCAGCGTCTTCGAGTTGATCTCGGGTGCCGCGTTGTAGTGGGGGAAGAACGCCCGATCGTCCGCCATCACCACCAGGTCCATCGACGTGATCCGGCCGTCGGTCGTGTACACCTCCCCGTACGTGCACCGGCCCTTCGCCGCCTCGGTGTAGATGATCCCGGTGTCCATCTGGGTGATCCGGGACGCCGGCACGTCCATCCCGTACGCCTTCCGCATCCCCGGCAGCCCGTCCGCGCGGTTGGCGAACTCGCCCTCCACGCACAGCGTCACGGCGCCCGGCACCGCGATGGCCAGGGCCGCCACCTGGGAGAGCGTGTCCGTGTCGTACTCCTCGTGCGACGCCCGGTTCATGGCCAGCGCGTAGGTGTTGTCCAGCCGCGACTGCGGCAGCCAGGTCAGCCCGTTCCTCAGGTCGGCGTCGCGCACGGCCTGCCACTGTGCCCGCGGGTCGGCGAGCGGCTTGCTGTTGCCCTGGTACGTGATCCAGGCGGTGCCCGTGTACTCGTACATGGCGTCGGCCTCGCCCCTGCGGACCGCCTCGCGGGAGCCGATGGAGCCCTGGATGCCGGTGCGGTCGACGACCTCCGCGCCCGCCGCCTGGAAGGCGATGCCCATCATCGCGCCCAGGATGAGGTTCTCGGTGAACGACTTGGACGTCACGGTGAGCCGCGCGCCGTCGAGCGGTGTGCCCTTCCCGATCGTGCCGGGGGAGACGTCGTCGACCATGGGGGAGCCGCTGCTGAGCCCGCACCCGGACACCACGGCCCCGCCGCCGCACACCAGGGCCAGCGCCAGCACCGGGGCCAGGCGCCTCACCCCCGCGTCTCCGGTCCCCGCGCCTCCGGTCCTCCCGTCTCCGGTCCCCGCGTCTCCGGTCCTCCCGTCTCCGGTCCCCGCGTCTCTGGTCCTCCCGTCTCCAGTCCCCGCGGCCGCAGCAGCAGCTCCGCCAGCGAGGCCAGCCAGTCCACCAGCAGGGCCAGGGCGACGGTGAGGATCGAGCCCAGCACCAGCACCGGCATCCGCTGGTTGGTGATCCCGGCGGTGATCAGCACGCCCAGGCCGCCGCCCCCGCCGAAGGTCGCCAGCGTCGCCGTCCCGACATTGAGGACGAGGGCCGTACGGACGCCGGCCAGGATCAGCGGGACGGCCAGCGGCAGCTCCACCCTCTTCAGCACGCCCATGGGGGACATGCCGATGCCGTGGGCCGCCTCCAGCAGCGTCGGGTCGTTGGCCCTGAGCCCGGCGACGGTGTTGGCGAGCACGGGCAGGACGGCGTAGGCGACCATGCCGATCAGGGCGGCCCGCATCCCGGTGCCGAGCCAGATCACCAGCAGCGCGAGCAGACCGATCGCCGGGGTCGCCTGGCCGGCGTTGGCGACGGCCAGGGCGATCGGCGTGGCCCGGCGGAACCCCGGGCGGGTCAGCAGGATGCCCAGCGGGATCGCGACGACCAGCACGAAGAAGGTGGAGATCACGGTCAGTTCGACGTGCTGCCACAACGCCTCGGAGACCTGGCCGTGGGAGAGCGCGTTCTCGGAGACCGCGTCCAGGTCCGCCTGCCGGAACCACAGCCAGGTCCCGAGCAGCAGGGCCACCAGGAACGTGGGCAGGACGGTCAGCTTCCGCCAGCCGACCTGCCGGGTCCGGCCCCGCGCGGGCGGCAGCGCCGTCGCGGTCTCCTCCCAGTCGACAGCGGTCACGCCCGGCGCCCCCCTCCGTCGCCCTCCTGTCGCCGCCGGCGCCGGTCGGCCTCCAGCAGGTCGCGCACGGAGTTCATCAGCGTCTGCACGTCCACCACTCCCGTGTACTCGCCGTGCCGTCCGGTGACGGCGACCCGCCCGGAGCCGTCCGTCAGCACCGCCTCCAGCGCGTCCCGCAGGGTCGCGTCCCGGGTCACCGTGTCGCCCACCGGCGTCCCGGCGCGCTCCAGCGAGCCCCGGGCCCGCAGCAGGTCGCCGCGCCGCAGCCACTTGGCGGGGCGGCCGCGCCGGTCGAGGAGGAGGATCTCGCCTCGGCCGCTGGTGCGCAGCCGGTTGACGACGTGCTGGAGCGGGTCGTCGACGGACGCCGTCGGGAAGTCGGTGATCCCCACGTCCCGCACCCGGGTCAGCTGGAGCCGCTTCAGTGCCGAGCCCGCGCCCACGAAGCCCGACACGAAGTCGTCCGCCGGATGGCTGAGGATGGCCTCCGGGGTGTCGAACTGGGCGATCTGCGAGCGCTCGCGCAGCACCGCGATCCGGTCGGCCAGCTTGATCGCCTCGTCGACGTCGTGGGTGACGAAGACGATCGTCTTGCGCAGCTCGCGCTGGAGCCGGATCAGCTCGTCCTGGAGGTGGTCGCGGGTGATCGGGTCGACCGCGCCGAACGGCTCGTCCATCAGCAGCACCGGCGGATCGGCCGCCAGCGCCCGTGCCACGCCCACCCGTTGCTGCTGGCCGCCGGAGAGCCGGCGCGGATAGCGGTCGTGGAACTCCCGGGGGTCGAGCCCGACCAGGTCGAGCATCTCCTCCACCCGGTCCCGGATCCGCGCCTTCGACCAGCCGATCATGCGGGGGACGAGCGCGATGTTCTGGGCGACGGTCATGTGCGGGAAGAGCCCGGACGACTGGATCGCGTACCCGACCTTGCGGCGCAGCCGCACCGGGTCGATGCCGGTGACGTCCTCGCCGTCGATGCGGATCCGGCCGCCGCTCGGCTCGATCAGCCGGTTGATCATCTTCAGGGTGGTGGACTTGCCGCAGCCGGACGGCCCGACGAAGACGATGGTCTCGCCGGCCCTGATCTCCATGGTCACGTTGTCCACGGAGGGTCCGGAGCTGCCCGGGTAGCGCTTGGTGAGGTTCTCCAGCTCGATGCTCGCCCCGTGCGACTCAGCCACGGATCCCCCTCGCAATCGTCAGCCGCCCGAGAAGGACGTATCCGGCGTCGAACAGCAGCGCGAGGACGATGATCCCGAGCGTGCCGGCGAGGACCTGGTTGAGCGCGTTCGCGCTGCCCAGGGAGGCGATGCCCCGGAAGATCTCGTTGCCGAGCCCCGGCCCGGAGGCGTAGGCGGCGATGGCCGCGATGCCCATCAGCATCTGGGTGGAGACCCGGATACCGGTGAGGATCGGCGGCCAGGCCAGCGGCAGCTCGACCCGCAGCAGCCGGGCCGGCCGGGACATCCCGATGCCCTGGGCCGCCTCCACCAGCGCGGGATCGACCCCGCGCAGCCCGACGATCGTGTTGCGCACGACCGGCAGCAGCCCGTACAGCGTCAGCGCGAGCACCGTCGGCGGCACACCGAGCCCCACCACCGGGATCAGCAGACCGATCATGGCGAGGGAGGGCACGGTGAGGAGGGTGGCGGTGGCGGTGGTGGCGAGGTCGCCGGCCCATGCGCTGCGGTAGGTGGCGACCCCGACGAGCACCCCGAGGACGGTCGCCACGACCATGCACTGGAAGACGGCGCTCGCGTGTTGCCAGGCGTCCGTGAGCAACTGCTGGTGACGGCCCGCCAGGTACTCCCAGAAGCTCACACGCGCTCACCGCCCATGCCGCACAGCCCGCCGCTAGGTCCTCTCCCGGTCCCGGGCCGCCTGCTCCACCAGCGGGATGATCCGCAGCGGGACGGCGTTCTCCATCACGATCGCGGTGGAGGCCCGGACGATCCCATCAAAACCGACAACCAGGTCGATGACCCGCTGGAGATCGGCGTTGGAGCGGGCCACCAGCCGGCACAGCATGTCCCCGCTGCCGGTGGTGGTGTGCAGCTCCAGCACCTCCGGCACGGTCGCCAAGTGGGCGCGTACGTCGGGCCCTTGGCCCTGTCGGATCTGGAGCGTGGCGAAGGCGGTGACCGGGTAGCCGAGGGCCGCCGGGTCCACGTCCGGACCGAAGCCGCGGATGACGCCATTCGACTGAAGCCGGTCCAGCCGCGCCTGCGCGGTGCCCCGGGCGACCCCCAGCCGCCGGGACATCTCCAGCACACCGATCCGCGGCTCCCGGGCGAGCAGCCCGATGATGCGTCCGTCCAGATGATCGATCGCCACCGCCGCCTCCTAGATGGTCACCCTGTACAGAAAGTCCGCCGACACCGTCGTGCCGCTGGACAGATTGCCCAGCGATGAAGCGAACTATTGCGCACCTTGCGGGCGAAGGCGAGGCTTCCGCTATGACGCAGACCACACACCACACTCCCGACACCGCCCGGCAGGCCGACCCCTTCCCGGTCAAGGGAATGGACGCGGTCGTCTTCGCCGTGGGCAACGCCAAGCAGGCGGCGCACTACTACTCCACCGCCTTCGGCATGAAGCTGGTCGCCTACTCCGGACCGGAGACCGGCAGCCGCGAGACCGCCTCGTACGTGCTCACCAACGGCTCGGCCCGCTTCGTCCTCACCTCCGTCATCAAGCCCGCCACCCCCTGGGGCCACTTCCTCGCCCGGCACGTGGCCGAGCACGGCGACGGCGTCGTCGACCTCGCGATCGAGGTCCCGGACGCCCGCGCCGCCTACGCCTACGCGATCGAGCACGGCGCCCGCTCGGTCGCCGAGCCCTACGAGCTGAAGGACGAGCACGGCACGGTCGTCCTCGCCGCGATCGCCACCTACGGCGAGACCCGCCACACCCTCGTCGACCGCTCCGGCTACGACGGCCCCTACCTCCCGGGCTTCGTCACCGCCGACCCGCTCGTCGAACCGCCCGCCCACCGCACCTTCCAGGCCATCGACCACTGCGTCGGCAACGTCGAGCTCGGCCGCATGAACGAATGGGTCGGCTTCTACAACAAGGTCATGGGCTTCACGAACATGAAGGAGTTCGTGGGCGACGACATCGCCACCGAGTACTCCGCCCTGATGTCGAAGGTCGTCGCCGACGGCACCCTGAAGGTCAAGTTCCCGATCAACGAGCCCGCGATCGCCAAGAAGAAGTCCCAGATCGACGAGTACCTGGAGTTCTACGGCGGCGCCGGCGTCCAGCACATCGCGCTGAACACGGGCGACATCGTCGAGACGGTCCGCACCATGCGCGCGGCCGGTGTCCGCTTCCTCGACACCCCCGACTCCTACTACGACACCCTCGGAGAGTGGGTCGGCGACACCCGGGTGCCCGTCGAGACCCTGCGCGAGCTGAAGATCCTCGCCGACCGCGACGAGGACGGCTACCTGCTCCAGATCTTCACCAAGCCGGTCCAGGACCGTCCGACCGTGTTCTTCGAGATCATCGAACGGCACGGCTCGATGGGCTTCGGCAAGGGCAACTTCAAGGCCCTCTTCGAGGCGATCGAACGGGAGCAGGAGAAGCGCGGCAACCTGTAGGACCGGTCCCTGGTCCGTCAGTCGGGCGGCTCGACGTCCGGTACCTCGCCCAGCTTCGCCAGCGCCGCACGCGCCGCCGGGGCGTGCAGCGGGGAGAAGTACGGATTGAGCCGCAACGCCTCCTGGAGATGACGCCGGGCGGGCGCGGTCTTCCCCAGCGCCCGCTCGATCATCCCCCGGTGGAAGGCGTACGGCGCGCTGCGCACCGCGCCGCCGTGCGCGTGGTCGGTGGCGATCGCCGCGAACCGCAGCGCCTCCTCGTGCTTCCCGGCCCGGTGCAGCGCCCACCCCAGCGCGTCCGCCACCGCGATCCCCGGCTGGCGCCGCCACTCGGCCCGCAGCCGCCGTACCGCCGACCCCGGGTCCCCGTGGTCCGCCTCGAAGCGGCCCAGCACCAGCTCCCCGTCGACCCCGCCCGCCGCGTCCCGGCGCACCCGCTCGCGCAGCAGGTCGTACTGCGCCCCGGCGGGCCGGGTCAGCCCCAGCGACTCGTACAGCTCGCCCAGTTCGAGGGCGTACTGCGGCAGCGGCTGCCCGGCGAGCGCGTCCTGGTACGCGCTGAGCGCCTCCGGCATCCGGCCCAGCGCCGCCAGCGCCCGCCCCAGCCCGGCCTGTGCGGCCCGCTGGTCGGGGTCGAGCCGCACCGCCTCCCTGAAGCTGCGCAGCGCGTCCTCGCGTTCACCGCGCTCGAAGGCCAGCTGCCCGGCCCGCTCCCGCCACGCGGCCTCCTCGGCGGGGGAGGCGGCCGCGGCCGCCGCGTCGGAGAGCGCGGCCTGCGCGTCCTCCCGCCGGCCCCGGTCCCAGTACACGTCCGCCGCCCGCCCGAGCACGGGCGGACCGGACCGCAGCCGCATCAGCCGGTCCAGCGCCCCATGGGCCTTCTTGTACTCGCCGAGCCCGGTGTAGGCGTCGATGAGCTGCGAATACGTCGTCCAGCGCCGCGGTGCCGCCGTGCGCGCGGCCTCGCCCCAGGCCTTCGCCGCCCGGAAGTCGCGGCGCGCGTTGGCCAGCGCCGCCAGCCCTCCCAGGGCCTCGGCGTTGCCCCGCGGACCCACCGACAGCGAGGTGCGCAGCGCCCGCTCCGCCTTCGGGTACTGCCCGGCCGCGTCGGCGGTGCGCCGCCCCTGCTCGACATAGGCCGCGCCGAGCACCGCCCAGGACCGCGCGTCCCGCGGATGCTTCCGCACCCGGCTCTCGCGCTCCTCGATCAGCACCGCCAGATCGGGCAGCGCGGCCGCCACCCCGGTCCGCACCGCCGAGTGCGCCTGCGCCCCCGGCGCCGCCGCCCCGCCCCGGTCCGGCCCGCCGGGCGCCCACAGCAGCAGGGCGCCGCCCAGCACGAGACACCCCGCCAGCGGGCCGACGAACAGCGGCCGGCGGTACCAGGAGGCCTTCCGGGGGGCCACGTCCGGGGCGGTGCCCTCTTCGTTCTCCATGCGGTTCACTCTGCGTCCCCACGGTGACCGCACCCGGGCAGGTGACGGCTCCCGTGGCCGGGGTTCACACCGATGGCCCCGGGTGCGAGGCTGTGATCATGAGCCGTATCGAAGCGCCGCACGACAACGTCACGGGCAGCCTCGTCGACCGTCTGCTCGCCGGCCTGCCCGCCGAGGCCGTCCTCACCGACCCCGACGTCACGGTCTCGTACGCCAACGACATGGCCAGCTTCTGCCCGGCCGGCACCCCGGCCGTCGTGGTGCTGCCGCGCACGGTCGAGCAGGTGCGGCACGTGATGCGCACCGCGACCGAGCTGCGCGTCCCGGTCGTCCCGCAGGGCGCCCGCACCGGTCTGTCCGGCGGCGCCAACGCCTCCGACGGCTGCGTCGTGCTCTCCCTGACGAGGATGGACCGCATCCTCGAGATCAGCCCGGTCGACCGGATCGCCGTCGTCGAACCGGGGGTCGTCAACGCCGCGCTCTCCCGGGCGGTCGGCGAACACGGCCTCTATTACCCGCCGGACCCCTCCAGCTGGGAGACGTGCACGATCGGCGGCAACATCGGCACCGCCTCCGGCGGCCTGTGCTGTGTGAAGTACGGGGTGACGGCCGAGTACGTCCTCGGCCTCGACGTGGTGCTGGCCGACGGCCGTCTGATGTCCACCGGCCGCCGCACCGCGAAGGGCGTCGCGGGGTACGACCTGACCCGGCTGTTCGTCGGCTCCGAGGGCTCGCTCGGCATCGTCGTACGGGCGGTCCTGGGGCTCAGGCCGCAGCCGCCGCAGCAGCTGGTGCTGGCAGCGGAGTTCGCCTCGGCGGCCGCCGCCTGCGACGCGGTCTGCCGGATCATGGCGGGAGGGCACGTGCCCTCGCTCCTCGAACTCATGGACCGTACGACCGTCAAGGCCGTCAACGACCTCGCCCACATGGGCCTGCCGGAGTCCACCGAGGCCCTGCTGCTCGCCGCCTTCGACACCCCGGACCCGGCCGCCGACCTCGCCGCGGTCGGCGCGCTGTGCGAGGCGGCCGGCGCCACCCAGGTGGTCCCCGCCGACGACGCCGCCGAGTCCGAACTCCTGCTCAAGGCCCGTCGGTCGTCGCTCGTCGCCCTGGAGGCCGTCAAGGGCACCACGATGATCGACGACGTGTGCGTGCCCCGCTCGCGCCTCGGCGACATGATCGAGGGCGTGGAACGCATCGCGGACAAGCACCGGCTGACCATCGGCGTCGTCGCCCACGCGGGCGACGGCAACACCCACCCCACCGTCTGCTTCGACGCGCAGGACCCCGACGAGAGCCGGCGCGCCCGCGAGTCCTTCGACGAGATCATGGCCCTCGGCCTGGAACTCGGCGGCACCATCACCGGCGAACACGGCGTCGGCGTCCTGAAGAAGGAGTGGCTGGCGCGCGAGATCGGCCCGGTGGGGCTGGAGATGCAGCGGGCGGTCAAGCACGTCTTCGACCCGCTGGGCATCCTCAACCCGGGCAAGCTGTTCTGATCCACCCCGCTCTCCACCCCGCTCTCCATCCCGTTCTCCATCCCGTTCTCCACCCCGCCTCATTCACCGTCCACCGACTCGTCCGAGGGCCACGGGTCGCGCGGCCACAGGTCGTCCGCGGGGGTCGGGGCGAGCAGTTCGGCCAGACCGTCGTCGATGCCGAGCTGCTCCCCTTCCGCCCCCGGGGGCACCACCCGCAGCGTGCGCTCCAGCCAGGCCGAGACCTGGGCGGCCGGCCCTTGCAGCAGGGCGTCGCCGTCGGGTGAACTCAGCGCCATCAGCACGACACTGCGGCCGTCCACCTTCGTCGGCCACACCCGCACGTCCCCGTGCCCACAGGGCCGGAACACCCCCTCCACCAGCAGCTCGCGGGCGAAGGTCCAGTGCACGGGGTGCTCGGAGTTGATGTGGAAGGTGACATGGACGGCGAACGGGTCGTCACTGCGGTAGCCCAGCCGGGCCGGGACGGGAATGCTGCGCTCCGGCGACAGGATGAGCCTGAGTTCCAGTTCGCGCTCCACCACGGTGTGATGCATGGTCGTTCTCCTCTCGGTACGGATCTGTACGGAGGGAGAGAGCGAGAAGGATGCGGAGCATTACGCGGGTTCGGAGAAGTTTTTTTCCGCGAGACGTGGCGGACGGTTCCGAACGTGTGAAGGGCCTGCACGGGGATGCCCGGAAAGGGGCGGGTCCGCCGGGAGTGCGGGTGGGGGTTGCGCCGGTCTGATAGATGTGGATCCCCCCAAGCCCACCTCCGAGCAGATACGGGACGACGGACATGAGCGCCCCAACCCCGGCCCCCGGCGACGACCGGCCCCGCGAAGGGTTCTACCCGGACCCCTCCATTCCCGGATACGTCCGGTACTGGAACGGTTCCGCCTGGGTCCCGGGCACCAGCCGCCCGGCCCCCTCGGCCGGTGAACCGCTCACGCCTCCGGCGGCCTCCGTCGAGGAGACCGGCCCGCACTTCTTCGACGAGGACCCGAACCCGGCGCAGCCGTACGGCGGCCGGGCCGAGCCCGCCGCGTCGTGGGGCGCCGACCGTTCCCACCAGTCCGGCTTCGGCGGTGACCAGGACCGCCGGATCTCCTGGGGCACCCCGCAGGGCCCCGACCCGAGGCTCCAGGCGGCGGCTCCGCAGGCGGAGCCCGAGCCCGAGTCCGGAGCCGGCGCGGGTGCCGGTGCCCCTCCCCACGACCCCGGTACGGTCATCTTCCGCGCGCCGGCCCCGCGCACGGCCGACAGCCCCGGCGCGTCCGGCGCACAGACCGGCCCGTCCGGCGCACAGGAGGGCGCCGCCGGACCGGGGGCGGCGGGCACGGGCGGTCCGGCCTTCGGCCCGCAGAACGCGACCGGGCAGGCGGGTGCCGGTGCCGAGGGCGGCTTCGGCCCACCCCCCGGTACCGCGAGCGCCGCTCCCGCTCCCGCTCCTGCCCCCGCTCCCGCCAAGCCCGGCTTCGGGGCCGGGAAGGCGGCGGCCGAGCGGGCCGCGGCCGCGCAGTCGGCACCGGCGCCGGGTCCCGCCGCCCCGCACGGCGTGCCGCAGGGCGGCGCCGAGGGCTTCCCGCCCGCCGCCGGCCAGGCGACCGCCCTCTCCGGCGCCCCGGGTGTGCCCCAGCAGTCCGCCGGCCCGGCGCCGGCGCCCGCTCCGGCCGCCGGCCAGGTACCCGCCCCGGCCCAGGCCGCCGCCGCCGTCCAGGCGTCCGCACCGATGAGCCCCGGCTTCGGTGGCGGGCAGTCGTCCTGGGCCCAGCAGGTGCACCGGCTCGCGGGCGGCGACGAGCCGCCCGCGCCCTGGAAGCCGCCCGTCGACGACATCTTCCAGGCGGCTGCCCGCCGGCAGGCGGCGGCCCGGCCCGCGGGCCTCGGCAAGCGGCTCGCCGCGCGTCTCGTGGACACCCTGGTCCTCGCGGCGGTCACCGCCGCCGCGGCGGTGCCGCTCGGCATCAAGGCCCTCGGCCACGTCAACGAGAAGATCGACGAGGCCAAGCTCACCGGAGAGACCGTCACCGTCTGGCTGCTCGACGGCACGACCTCTGTCTACCTGGGCATCGTCCTCGCCGTGCTGCTCGTCTTCGGGGTCCTGTACGAGGCCCTGCCGACCGCCAAGTGGGGCCGCACGCTCGGCAAGAAGCTGTTCGGTCTTCAGGTGCGGGACATCGAGGGGCACGAGCCCCCGTCCTTCGGGGCCGCGCTGCGCCGCTGGCTCGTCTACAGCGTGCCCGGACTGCTCGTCGTCGGTGTCGTGGGTGTCGTCTGGGGCCTGTTCGACAAGCCGTGGCGCCAGTGCTGGCACGACAAGGCGGCCCACACGTTCGTCGCGGGCTGACCCGGGCCGCCCCACGCACAGCCGCCGCACCCCGTGCGGCCATACCCCCGTACGGCCGCTCGCCGGATGCGGCGGTCCGGGGTTCGCGGTCCACTCGGGCCATGACCACCGAACCGCCCTCCGACTCCGGCGGCCCGCCGGAGGACGACCCGTTCCGGAAGCAGCCCCCGCAGCAGCCTCCGCAACAGCCCCCGCCGGGGCCGTCGCAGGGGCCTTCGGGGGGCTCGCCCTACGACAGGCCGTACGACGGGGAACCGCCCCCGCCGTACACCGGCGGTGGCGGTGGCGGTGGTGGGGGTGAAGCCGGCGGCGGCCCTTACGGCGGTGACCCCTACGGGGGTTACCCCGCCGACCCGCTGGCCGGCATGCCGCCGCTCGCCGACAGCGGCAGACGCACCCTCGCCCGGATCATCGACATGATCCTGGTCTACACCGTGGTCGTGCTGCTGGCCTGGGTCTTCCGGGTGGACCAGTACACGGTCGACGCCGACGAGATCGAGTTCGGCAAGACCTTCGGACGCGAGCTGATCACCGCGATCCTCTATGTCGCGTACGACACGATCCTGACCGCCCGAGGCGGCCAGACCCTCGGCAAGAAGTGGTTCGGCATGCGGGTGGCCAACCTCGACAACGGCTCCACGCCCTCCGTGCAGACCTCGCTGAGCCGCGCCCTGGTGCTGTGGTTGCCGTTCGCGTTCTGCTGCGCCTGTGTGTGGACGGCGATCTGCGGCGGCTGGAGCTACTTCGACAAGCCGTACAAGCAGGGCCTGCACGACAAGGCGGCCAAGACCGTGGTGGTCGCCGTCACCTGACGTGCCGGAGCCTGCGTGCCGGTGCATGCGTGCGGAGCATCCGTGCCGGTGCATGCGGAAGGGCCCGTACCGGACGGCTCGGGCCCTTCCGCAGGTCGGTCAGGGGGCCGTCGGCTCCCGGACGGGCTCGGGTGCGGCGGTGACGGAGGCGGGTACGGGTACCGCCTCGGGCTGTGCTCGCCGGGCCGGTGGCGTGGGGGACGGCCGCGGTACCGGTACCGTCATCGCGACGAGCAGGCCGAGTCCGAGTGCGGCGATGGCGATGACCGCGATCCCGGGGCCGGAACTCGTCTGTGACAGCAGCAGCATGGCGAGCGTCGAGAAGATGACGGTGCAGGAACCGTACGTGAGCTGTGCGACAGTCGGACGAGGCATGGCAATCGTGTCCTCGGATGCGGGGGAGATCTCGACTCTATTCGCCTGCATGCCCGAGTGGAACGAACGGTAAGCGTGACCTAACCCACGGTGCCGGAGCACAGGGGGCGCACGGAGTCATGGAGTCCGCCAAGTGGACGGCTCCGCGCGCCCTTCACGTGACTGTCACATGTCCGCAATGCGAACACCGGCTCCCAATAATGCAGTTGACTTGTCCAAGTCAAGGTCTGTCTTTTCTTTCCAACCAGTAGTCAAATGGCGTCACTTGACTACACGCGTATAACAGCGCGCGGACCTTCCTTGACAGGGATTCCTCCTTCCGCGCGGACGGGCGCGTGAGGGAGGCTTCAAGTGACGAGTAGAACCTGGACGTTCAGGACGGCCGCGACGGTCGTCGCTCTTGCGGCGGCGTCGGCGACGTTCTCGACGTTCGCCGTGGCGCAGGCCGCTGGGAGCGGTGCGGCCCAGGCCGCGGCGGTGGACCGGCAGGATCCGCAGCCTGCCAAGGCCAAGGAGCACGACTTCGACGGCCCGCTCAGCAAGACGCAGGAAGCGCAGCGTCAGGAGGCCCTCCAGCAGGTCATATCCGGCGAGGCGTCGGTCAAGGACCGGGACGGCTCGAAGGTCGTCCAGCTGGAGAGCCGCAAGGGCGACAGCAAGTACGTCGAGCTGGGCCGCGAGAAGACCGACAAGATCTTCACGATTCTTGTCGAGTTCGGCGACCAGATCGACAGCCGCTACGGCGGCACCCCCGGCCCGCTGCACAACCAGATAGCCGCGCCGGACCGCTCGAAGGACAACTCCACGGCCTGGCAGGCGGACTACGACCAGGAGCACTTCCAGGAGCTGTACTTCGGCACCGGCAAGAAGACCGAGTCGCTGAAGAAGTACTACGAGAAGCAGTCCTCGGGCCGCTACTCGGTCGAGGGCGAGGTGACCGACTGGGTCAAGGTCCCCTACAACGAGGCCCGTTACGGCTCCAACAGCGCCTCCACCGGCGCCTGGTACGCGGTCCAGGACGGCGTGACCGCCTGGGTCGCCGAGCGCGAGGCCGCGGGTGCCACGCCCGCCGAGATCAAGGCGGAGCTGGCCGAGTTCGACCAGTGGGACCGCTACGACTTCGACGGCGACGGCGACTTCAACGAGTCCGACGGCTACATCGACCACTTCCAGATCGTGCACGCCGGCGAGGACGAGTCCGCGGGCGGCGGCGCCCAGGGCGCGGACGCCATCTGGGCCCACCGCTGGTACGCCTTCGGTACCGACGCCGGTTCCACCGGCCCGGACACCAACAAGCTCGGCGGCACCGAGATCGGTGACTCCGGCATCTGGGTCGGCGACTACACCATCCAGCCGGAGAACGGCGGCCTCGGTGTCTACGCCCACGAGTACGGCCACGACCTCGGCCTGCCCGACGAGTACGACACCTCCGGCGGCGGCGAGAACTCCACCGGCTTCTGGACCCTGATGTCCTCCGGTTCCTGGCTCGGCACCGGCAAGGAAGCCATCGGCGACCTCCCCGGCGACATGAACGCCTGGGACAAGCTCCAGCTGGGCTGGCTGGACTACGACGTCGCCACGGCGGGCAAGAAGTCCACCCACAAGCTGGGCGTCGCGGAGTACAACACCAAGAACGCCCAGGCCCTCGTGGTCGAGCTGCCGGAGAAGGAGGTCACCACCGAGGTGGTCGCCCCGGCACAGGGTGCCACTCAGTGGTGGAGCGGCAGCGGTGACGACCTGCGCAACACCCTGACCCGCTCGGTCGACCTGACCGGCAAGTCGTCGGCGTCCCTCACCCTCGACGGCTGGTGGGACATCGAGACCGACTACGACTACCTCTACACCGAGGTCTCCACGGACGGCGGCGCCAGCTACACGCCGATCGACGGCACGCTGGCCGACGGCACCGCCATCCCGCGCGACGGCAGCGGCAAGCCGGCCCTCACCGGCACGGTGGACGCCTACCAGAAGCTGACGTTCCCGCTGGACGCCTACGCCGGCAAGCAGATCAGCCTGCGCTTCCGCTACGCCACCGACGGCGGCGTGGCCCAGAAGGGCTTCGCGGCCGACGAGATCACGGTGACGGCGGACGGCGCCGCGCTCTTCTCGGACAACGCGGAGGCGGCGGACGCCGCTTGGACCGCGACCGGCTTCTCGCGTATCGGCGCGTCCATCACGGACGACTACGCGCAGTACTACATCGCCGAGAACCGCCAGTACGTGTCGTACGACAAGACCCTCAAGGTCGGCCCGTACAACTTCGGCTTCTCGACGACCCGTCCGGACTGGGTGGAGCACTACCCGTACCAGAACGGCCTGTTGATCTGGAAGTGGGACACCTCCCAGGCGGACGACAACACCAGCCAGCACCCGGGTGAGGGCCTGATCCTCCCGATCGACTCGCACCCGACCCCGCTGAAGTGGGCCGACGGCAGCGTGATGAACGCCCGTCTGCAGAGCTTCGACTCGCCCTTCAGCTGGTACCGGACGGACGCGATCACGCTGCACAGGGCGGATGTCGCGGTCAAGATCAAGTCGCGTCCGGGTGTCCCGGTCTTCGACGACGGCAAGTCGACGTACTACGACGCGACGACCCCGCTCGCGGGCGTCAAGGTCACTGACACCAACACCTCGATCAAGATCGTCAACGAGCCCCTGAGCGGCTCGACGATCACGGTGAAGGTCGGTCCCTCGACGAAGTAGTCCGTATCGTCGCAGGTCAGAAGCGTATCGGCGGCAACCCCTTGGCGGGTTGCCGCCGGTCGTGTTTAGGTGCGTCCTGTGAATTCCTTATTGACACCGACGCGCACGGGGGTGTGACCGTATGGCCGCAGGAGGCTTCTGCAAGTTGCCCAACGGCAGGGTGGTGGTGGCGCTGAATCTGCCCAGTCCCACCGCCACCGACCCGGCCTCGGGGGTGCGCGTCCTGGTCCACGCCCAGAACCGGGCCCGGGCCCTGACCAGGCTCCGCAACCTCGGCCTGCGCGCCGTCTACCTCCGCGGCAACGCGGCCCCGCCGACCCCGGACGAGATCACGGCCGTACTCCACCACCCGGACGGCCTCATATGGCGCACCACACCTGACAACGGTGTCGTCACCACGGCTCCGGAGCTGTGGCGGCCGATCCGCTCGCTGCTGCGGCCGGCCGCGGCGTAGCTCCCGCCGTGCGTGCGGCGGGTCAGACGACCGGCTTGCCCGACAGTTCGACGCCCGCCTCGCGCAGTTCCTCCAGGGCGCGGTCGGTGGTCTCCTTGGTCACGCCGGCCGTGAGGTCGAGCAGGACATGGGTGCGGAAGCCCTCGCGGGCCGCGTCCAGCGCGGTGGCACGCACACAGTGGTCGGTGGCGATGCCGACCACGTCGACCTCGTCGACCTGGCGGGCCCGCAGCCAGTCGCCCAGCGTCACGCCGTTCTCGTCGGCGCCCTCGAAACCGCTGTACGCGGCCGCGTAGGCGCCCTTGTCGAAGACGGCGTCGATCGCGCCGGAGGCGACCGCCGGCGCGAAGTTCGGGTGGAACCCGACGCCCTCGGTGCCGGCGACGCAGTGCGCCGGCCAGGAGTGGACGAAGTCCGGGTTGTCGGCGAAGTGTCCGCCGGGCGCGATGTGGTGATCGCGGGTGGCGACCACGTGCCGGTATCCGGCGGGGGCCTGCCCGATCAGCTCGGTGATCGCGGCGGCCACATCGGCACCCCCGGCCACCGCGAGGCTGCCCCCCTCGCAGAAGTCGTTCTGCACGTCTACGACGATCAAGGCGCGGCGCATGGTCGGTGTCCTTCGATGGGGGTCCCCCCAGCTCTTCGAGCCTGGGGAGGGTGAAGTAAGCAAGCCTAGAGAGTTTGCGGCCGGTACGGGAGGGGGCGTCACCGGCTGTGCACCGGGCGCCCCCGTCGCGTCAGGGCCGGCCGTGGAGGTACTCCGTGGGGAGGACCGGTTCGCCGCGGGAGAGCTGGGTGGCGGAGAGGGGCAGGTTCGCGAGGACCGCCCTGTGGCGGTCGCGGGCGACGTCCAGGGGCTCGCGGGCGACGACCTCGCCGCCCTTGACCAGTTCCACCAGCAGCTGCCGGTCGGCCAGCTCGGCCGGCACCGCGCCGGTGCCGATCACCTCGGCCTGAGCGACCCCGTCCCCGTCCAGCCGCCGCGCGGCCCACTTGCGGCCGCCGACGGAGGTCTTCCCGCCGGTCGACTTCTTCGCCACCGGCACCAGCGGCGCCTTCGGGTCGGTGGACTCGGCGCGCGCGACCAGCTTGTAGACCATCGAGCAGGTCGGGTGCCCGGACCCGGTCACCAGCTGCGTCCCGACGCCGTAGGCGTCCACGGGCGCCGCGGCCAGCGAGGCGATGGCGTACTCGTCGAGGTCGGAGGTGACGATGATCCGCGTCCCCGTCGCGCCCAGCTCGTCCAGCTGATGGCGTACCCGGTGCGCGACGAGCAGCAGGTCCCCGGAGTCGATACGGACCGCGCCCAGCTCGGGCCCGGCCACCTCCAGCGCCGTCCGGACGGCCTCGGCGACGTCGTAGGTGTCGACGAGCAGCGTGGTGCCCCGGCCCAGCGAGTCCACCTGGGCCCGGAAGGCGTCCCGCTCGCTGTCGTGCAGCAGGGTGAAGGCGTGGGCGCTGGTGCCCACCGTCGGGATGCCGTAGCGGAAACCGGCGGCCAGGTCGGAGGTGGTGGCGAAGCCGCCGACGTACGCGGCGCGGGAGGCGGCGACCGCGGCCAGCTCGTGGGTGCGGCGGGCGCCCATCTCGATCAGCGGCCGGTCGCCGGCGGCCGAGGACATCCGGGAGGCGGCGGCCGCGATCGCGGAGTCGTGGTTGAGGACGGAGAGGATCACCGTCTCCAGCAGCACGCACTCGGCGAAGGAGCCCTCGACCCGCATGATCGGTGAGCCGGGGAAGTAGACCTCGCCCTCGGGATAGCCCCACACGTCACCCGAGAAGCGGTATCCGGCGAGCCAGTCCAGGGTCTCGTCGTCGACGATCGACCGCTCGCGCAGGAAGCCGAGGACGCCGGCGTCGAAGCGGAAGTTCTCCACCGCGTCCAGGACCCGCCCGGTGCCCGCGACGACGCCGTAGCGCCGGCCCTCCGGCAGCCGCCGGGTGAAGACCTCGAACACGCTGCGCCGCTCGGCCGTACCGGCCTTCAGCGCGGCTTGCAGCATCGTCAGCTCGTACTGGTCCGTGAAGAGCGCCGTCGAGGGAACGTCCACCGGCAGCCCAAGGTCCGCTACGTCCACCAAACTCTCCTAGCTATGACTTTCCGGGTGGCCCGGCGCCGGCCGGGGGTCCGGGGGGCGTCCCCCGGTGTGTGCAGCATGGCAAGCATCGTAACCCCATTTCGTCAGTGTGACGATTTCGGCGATGCGTGGCAGCATGGCCATGTGACGTCACCCGCGCCCCTTGAGATCGAACGCACCGAGTCGGCGGAGGAGGCCTTCGCCGTACCCGAGCCCGACGTCCCCTGGGTCACGATCGTCCACAACGACCCGGTCAATCTGATGAGCTACGTGACGTACGTCTTCCAGACGTACTTCGGCTACACCAAGGACAAGGCCACCAAGCTCATGCTCGACGTCCACCACAAGGGCCGGGCGGTCGTCTCCAGCGGAACCCGCGAGGAGATGGAACGCGACGTGCAGGCCATGCACGGCTACGGACTGTGGGCCACCCTCCAGCAGGACCGGAAGTAGCCTCCTCACCCATGCCCGGACACTTCGAACCGCTCCCCGGCGGCGGCGCGGCCGTCGCGCTCGACGACGTCGAGATCTCCATCATCCGGTCGCTGGCCGTACAGCTCCTGGAGCTGATCGGCCCCGGCCCCGCGGAGGACGCCCCCGACGACCCGCTCGCCGAACTGTTCGCCGAGGGGCCGACCGAGCCCCCGGCCGACCCGGTGCTGCGCCGGCTCTTCCCGGACGCGTACACCGACCCGGAGGGCACCCCGGGGCCGCGGCAGGCGGACGAGCAGAAGGCGCACTCGGCGGAGTTCCGCCGCTACACCGAGAACGACCTCCGGGCCGGCAAGCGCGAGAACGCCCTCGCGGTGGTCCGCTCGCTGGACGCGCTCGCCGCGGAGTCGGCCGGTGACGGCGGCGCGGTGCTCGAGCTGACGCCGCAGCAGTCCCGGCAGTGGCTCAGCGCGCTCAACGACCTGCGGCTCGCGATCGGCGCCCGGCTGGAGATCACCGACGAGGACGACACCGATCTCCTCTTCCGGCTGCCGGACGACGACCCCCGCAAGCCGATGGTGATGGCGTACCTGTGGCTCGGCGGCCTCCAGGAAACCCTCGTCACGACCCTTATGCCGTAGTTCGTACGCCTTTCAACCGTCGTTCGCACCCCCTCCTGTTCGCTCAGAGGACACTCAAATCCGGATAACGATCGCGTCACCGCGACAGCCGGGAGTGTCCTCTTTGTGTCTCATTCATCCGCTTCTTCTTGTGCCGTGCGCCACACGTCATACCCGCGATCAATGGTGCGGGCGTGATAAATCTTCACGACCGCCCGGCGAACACCACCCACTGTTCCGCCGGGTGCGCCACCGAGCCGGCGACCGCCGGCCAGGCACGGGCGGGTCCCCACGAGACCGCCCAGCTCCATCAATCCGGGGGGATCGAAACCCGATCCGAGGCCGACGAGAGGCCCGGATCGGCATGGAGAAAGGCGCACCACAACATGACCTCCGCTCAGGTCGACACGGAGAAGACGTCCGAAGAGGGATACGAGCGAGGACTCGGCAGCCGCCAGGTCCAGATGATCGCGATCGGCGGTGCCATCGGCGTCGGCCTCTTCCTGGGAGCCGGGGCGAACATCGCCAAGGCCGGTCCCAGCCTCATCCTGATGTACGCCCTCGCGGGCGCGATCGTCTTCTTCATCATGCGGGCCCTCGGTGAGCTGCTGCTCTACCGGCCCGTCTCGGGCTCCTTCGCGGAGTACTCCCGCGAATTCCTCGGCCCGTTCTTCGGCTACTTCACCGGCTGGACGTACTGGCTGATGTGGGTGGTCACCGGCATGGCCGAGCTGACCGCCGCCGCGATCTACGTCCACTACTGGTTCCCGGACGTCCCGCAGTGGGTGACGGCCCTGGTCTTCCTGGTGATCCTCTTCGGGGTCAACCTGATCTCCGTGAAGGTCTTCGGTGAGCTGGAATTCTGGTTCTCGATGGTCAAGGTCACCGCGCTGATCGGCATGATCGTGATCGGCCTGGGCGTCCTCACCTTCGGCTTCAGCTCCGCCGGCGACACCGCCGCCGTCTCCAACCTCTGGGCCTTCGACGGCTTCTTCCCCAAGGGCATCGGCTCGTCCCTGATGACCCTCCAGGGCGTCATGTTCGCCTACCTCGCCGTCGAGCTGGTCGGCGTCACGGCCGGCGAGTCCGAGGACCCCGAGAAGACCCTCCCCAAGGCCATCAACACGCTCCCGTGGCGTATCGCGCTGTTCTACGTCGGCGCGCTCACCGTCATCCTCTGCGTGGTCAAGTGGACCGAGTTCGCGCCGGGCGTGAGCCCCTTCGTCGCCGCCTTCGCCAAGATCGGCATCCCGGCGGGCGCCGGCATCGTGAACTTCGTCGTCCTCACCGCGGCCCTGTCCTCCTGCAACTCCGGCATGTACTCCACCGGCCGCATGCTGCGGAACCTGGCCGACAGCGGCGAGGCCCCGGCGGCCTTCAGGAAGCTGTCCTCGACCAAGACCCCGGCCCTCGGCATCGCCGTCTCCGTCGCCTTCATGGGCATCGGCGTGGTCCTGAACTACATCGTCCCGGAGAAGGCCTTCGGCTACGTCATGTCCGTCGCCACCGCGGCCGGCATCTGGACCTGGCTGATGATCCTGATCAGCCACGTCCTCTACCGCCGCGCGGTCGTCGCCGGCCGCCTGCCCGCCTCGTCCTTCCCGGCGCCCGGCGGCGCGGTGTGCAGCTGGATCGCCATCGCCTTCCTGCTCTTCGTCACCTGCCTGATCGCCTACGACGCCGACTCGCGCGTCTGCCTGTACGTGATGGCGGGCTGGGCACTCGCCCTCGGCGCCGGCTGGTTCGTCCTCAAGCGCCGCAACCCGCAGATCACGGACCGCGGCGAGCGAGAGCTCCAGAAGGTCGGCTGACCGGCCTCAAGGGCCATCCAGGACGCCCGGCCGCAGGGAGCACTCGTGGCGCCCCCTGCGGCCGCCGCTCAGGGCGTCCGCCATGTGGGCCGTTCCGTACCGCACCTCGGTACGGAACGGCCCCGTTGCTTATCCTGGCGACCATGCTGACCATCACCCAGGACCTCGTCGACCAGATCGTGGCGCACGCGCGCAAGGACCACCCCGACGAGGCGTGCGGCGTCGTCGCGGGCCCGGAGGGCTCGGACCGCCCCGAGCGCTTCATCCCGATGCTGAACGCGGCGATGTCGCCCACGTTCTACGAGTTCGACTCCGGCGACCTCCTCAAGCTCTACCGCGAGATGGACGACCGCGACGAGGAGCCGGTGGTCATCTACCACTCCCACACGGCCACCGAGGCCTACCCCTCCCGCACCGACATCTCCTACGCCAACGAGCCCGGCGCCCACTACGTCCTCGTCTCGACCGCCGACACCGACGGCGGCGGCCCGTTCCAGTTCCGCTCCTTCCGCATCGTCGAGGGCGTGGTGACGGAGGAGGACGTGAAGATCGTCGAGTCGTACGCGTGACCACACGGTCCACCGTGGCCGTGTTCCTGGATCCGCTCGTCGCCGGCCGCGCGCACCAGCCCGCCTCCCGGAAGCCGGCACCGAGCACGCGTGACGACTGCCGCCGCCGCGATGCCGCCGCACGAAGGCCGTCCCGGTCGTGCCGACCCGGCCGGTCCGGCGCCGCTCCAGCCGGACGGTCTCACTCCCCGGCCCGATATCGTCCACGATATGGGATCACATTCCAGGAGCCGGACCGGGAATCGATACGATGAGCCCATGGTTTTGAACGACGTGAGCACGAGGACGCCGGGCGCACTGCTCGTGGCGCGGCTGCACGTCGACCTGTGCAGGCTCGCCAGCGCCATCTGTTGACGCAGGACCCTGCCGCCGTACGGCCGTGCGCCGCGGCGCCGCCTCACATGCACGTACCCCGCGCTGCCCACCTTCCGACAGGAGCCCTGAGCCATGGCCATCGAGGTCCGCATCCCCACCATCCTCCGCCAGTACACCGACGGTCAGAAGGCGGTGGAGGGCAGTGGTGAGACCCTCGCCGACCTGTTCACCGACCTCGAGACCCGGCACGCGGGCATCCACGCCCGCATCGTGGACGACGGCAAGCTGCGCCGCTTCGTCAACGTCTACCTCAACGACGAGGACGTCCGCTTCGTCGACGGCATCGACACCAAGCTGACCGACGGCGACACCGTGACGATCCTGCCGGCCGTCGCCGGCGGCATGGCCTAGGCCCGCTGACCACCGATGCGTTACGACTCCCCGCTGGCCGCGGTGGGCAACACCCCTCTGGTGCGCCTGCCGCGGCTCTCGCCGTCCGCCGACGTCCGCATCTGGGCGAAGCTGGAGGACCGCAACCCCACCGGCTCGGTCAAGGACCGCCCCGCCCTGCACATGGTCGAGCAGGCGGAGAAGGACAGCCGGCTCACCCCCGGCTGCACCATCCTCGAACCGACCAGCGGCAACACCGGCATCTCCCTCGCCATGGCGGCGAAGCTCAAGGGCTACCGCATGGTCTGCGTGATGCCCGAGAACACCTCGCAGGAACGCCGGGACCTGCTCGCCATGTGGGGCGCCGAGATCATCTCCTCCCCGGCCGCGGGCGGCTCCAACACCGCCGTACGCGTCGCCAAGGAACTCGCCGCCGAGCACCCCGACTGGGTGATGCTCTACCAGTACGGCAACCCGGACAACGCTGGCGCGCACTACGCCGGCACCGGCCCGGAGATCCTCGCCGACCTGCCGTCGATCACCCACTTCGTGGCCGGCCTCGGCACCACCGGCACCCTGATGGGCGTCGGCCGCTACCTGCGCGAACACAAGCCGGACGTCAAGATCGTCGCCGCCGAGCCGCGCTACGACGACCTGGTCTACGGCCTGCGCAACCTCGACGAGGGCTTCGTACCCGAGCTGTACGACGCCTCCGTCCTCACCACCCGCTTCTCCGTCGGCTCGGCGGACGCGGTCACCCGCACCCGGGAACTGCTCCAGCAGGAGGGCATCTTCGCCGGCGTCTCCACCGGCGCCGCGCTGCACGCCGCGATCGGCGTCGGGAACAAGGCCGTGAAGGCCGGCGAGAGCGCCGACATCGTCTTCGTGGTGGCCGACGGCGGCTGGAAGTACCTGTCGACGGGCGTCTACACGGCCGCGACCACGGAGGAGGCCATCGAAACCCTCCAGGGCCAGCTCTGGGCCTGACTAACCTGGGGGGCGAGTCTTCCTGCGTGGCAGGTTCTCCTGCGCGGCGAGTTTTTCCTACGTGGCGAGTTTTCCTACGTGGCGAGGTGACGGACCTGGTCCCACAGGACCGGGTCCACCACCCCCACCCGCCGCCGGAAGTCCCCCAGCGGAACCTGCCGCAGCTCGTCGGTCTCCAGAAAGCTCGGCCGCCCCTGCGCGTCACCGACGGCACCCGGCGGCAACGGGATCACCCCGGGCCGCTCGTCGCGGTACTTGCTGGTGATCTTCGCGACCGTCACCCGGTCGCCCCGCACCCCCAGCACCAGACACGGCCGGTCCTTCGCCCGCCCGTCTCCCGCCGCCGCCCCACCCGGCGCTCCCCCGGTGCCGAACGCCTGGGGGGACCCCCATCGCGCGGCCCCTCCTGATTCCGGCCCTTCCTCGAACGGCACGCCGGCCCACCAGATCTCCGCCGGCTGCGGCCGCCCCACCGCGCCCCGCGCCCGCCCCGGCCGGCCCGGCGACCGGCCCCCGCGTCGCGCCGGACGGTGCCCCCGCCCCCAGCCGTCCACGAGCGTGACGAGCAGCGCCAGCAGCACCACCGCCGCGAGCGCCAGCCACCAGGACGTGTCCATGAGGACGACGTTACCGGCGCGGGCACGACAACGCGCGCCCTCCCGCACCCCTCATACGCCCCGGGTCCAGCCGAACCGGTGACAGCACAGGTGAGTTCGCCCACAACAGACCTTGGCGGAGGAGCGACCCGGCGTTTTGCGCCTTACGCTCGACGAACCGCACGACCCCCGTCGCCCCCTATCTCTCGATTTCCCGCCAGCGGAGGTTTCTGCTTTATGAAGCTCACCGTCGTCGGCTGCTCGGGGTCGTTTCCGTCCGCGGAATCGGCCTGCTCGAGCTACCTCGTCGAGGCCGACGGCTTCAGGCTGCTTCTCGACATGGGCAACGGCGCCCTGGGCGAGTTGCAGCGCCACTGCGGTCTCTACGACCTCGACGCGATCTTCCTGAGCCATCTGCACGCCGACCACTGCATCGACATGTGCGCGTACTTCGTGGCGCGCTACTACCGGCACGACGGCGGCCGCTGCGATCCGCTACCGGTCTACGGACCCGAGGGCACGGAACACCGGCTGACCACCGCCTACGCCGACACCCCGTCGGCCTCCTCCATGAGCGAGGTCTTCGACTTCCACACGGTCAAGCCGTCCACCTTCGACGTCGGCCCCTTCACGGTCCACACCGAACGCGTCGCCCACCCGGTGGAGGCGTACGGCATCCGCGTCGAACACGGCGGCAGGTCGCTCACCTACTCCGGTGACACCGGCCTCAGCCCGGCGCTGGAGGAGCTGGCCCGCGACACCGACCTGTTCCTGTGCGAGGCCGCCTTCACGCACGGCAAGGAGAACATCCCCGACCTGCACCTCAACGGCCGCGAGGCGGGCGAGACGGCGACCCGGGCCGGCGCCCGCCGCCTGGTCCTCACCCACATCCCCCCGTGGACCGACCCCCAGATCAACCTCGCCGACGCCCGCGAGGTCTACGACGGCCCCGTGGAACTGGCGGTGCCGAGGGTGACGTACGAGATCTGACCGCCGCGCCCCGCGCGGAGCGCCGTACGAGGTTCAGGCGGACGGTACGCGAGAAGGCCCCCGGATCGTTCCGGGGGCCTTTGTCGTACCTCGACGTGAGCCGTGGCCTACGCCTTGGTGAGGTCCTCGATCTCCTCGTCGGACTCGCGGCCCGGGGTGGGGAGGTTGAACTTGGTGATCGCGAAGCGGAACACGACGTAGTAGATCGCGGCGAAGACCAGACCGATCGGGATGATCAGCCATGGCTTGGTCGCCAGGTTCCAGTTCAGCGCGTAGTCGATGAAGCCCGCGGAGAAGGTGAAGCCCGCGTGCACCCCGAGCGCCCAGGTCACCGCCATGGACAGGGCCGTCAGCACCGCGTGGATCGCGTAGAGCACCGGCGCGATGAACATGAACGAGAACTCGATGGGCTCGGTGACACCGGTGACGAAGGAGGTCAGGGCGAGCGAGATCATCATGCCCAGCACGGCCTTGCGGCGCTCGGGACGGGCGGAGTGGGCGATGGCCAGGGCGGCGGCCGGCAGACCGAACATCATGATCGGGAAGAAGCCGGACATGAACAGACCGGCGCTCGGGTCACCGGCGAAGAAGCGGTTGAGGTCGCCGTGGACGATCTCGCCGGCCGCGTCCTTGAAGTCGCCGAGCTGGAACCAGGAGACCGTGTTCACGAACTGGTGCATGCCGATGGGGATCAGCGCGCGGTTGATCAGACCGAACAGGGCCGCACCGAAGGCACCGAGACCCGTCATCCACTCGCCGAAGTCGGAGATGACCTCACCGATCGGCTCCCAGACCAGACCGAAGAAGACACCCATGAGCGTGCCGACGAACGCCATGATGATCGGCACCAGGCGGCGGCCGTTGAAGAAGCCGAGCCAGTCCACCAGCTTTGTGCGGTGGAAGCGCTGCCACAGCACGGCCGACAGCAGACCCATGATGATGCCGCCGAGGACACCGGGGTTGTTGTAGGACGCGGCTATGTCCGCGCCGTCCTGGATCTTCGCCTCGGTCACCGGGAACGCCTTGAGGACGTTGCTGTAGACGAGGAAGCCGACCAGGGCCGCGAGGGCCGTGGAGCCGTCCGACTTCTTGGCGAAGCCGATGGCGACACCGATGCAGAACAGCAGCGGCAGGTTGTCGAAAATCGCACCGCCGGCCGTGGCGAACACCGCCGTGACCTTGTCGGGCAGGTTCAGCTTGTCGTGGATGTCCTGCTGGCCGAACCGGAGCAGGAGCCCCGCCGCCGGCAGCACGGCGATCGGGAGCTGGAGGCTGCGGCCGACCTTCTGCAGACCCTGGAACAGACCGGATCCCCACTTCTTCGCGGGGGCCGCCGCTGGCGCTGTGGCGGTGCTCATAGACTTCCTCCATCGGTGATGGTCTACACCACTCAGTGGTGTAGACCATGTTGTAGCACGGTGAAGGCGATATAAGGAACCCGTCAAACCTGCAACCGGAGCGCTACGCGCCGTGCCGGATCTTGGACGTTCGCCCGTTATGCGCCGGGCACGCGAAAAGGCCCCCGGAACCGTGTTCCGAGAGCCCCGCGACCCGTGCGGCGACAGGCCGCAGCAGACCTTCGCTCAGGCCTTGGTGACGTCCTCGTGCTCCTCCTCAGGCTCCCGCCCCGGCGTCTTCAGATCGAACCTCGTGATCGCGAAGCGGAACACGACGTAGTACGCCGCCGCGAAGCACAGACCGATCGGAATGATCGCCCACGGCTTCGTCGCCAGGTTCCAGTTGATGACGTAGTCGATCAGACCCGCCGAGAAACTGAAGCCGTCATGCACCCCCAGCCCCCACGTCACCGCCATCGACACACCCGTCAGCACCGCGTGCACCACGTACAACAGCGGCGCGACGAACAGGAACGAGTACTCGATCGGCTCCGTGATCCCCGTGACGAACGACGTCAGCGCCACCGACAGCATCAGCCCGCCGACCTCCTTGCGCCGGCTCGGCCGCGCGCAGTGCGTCATCGCCAGCGCCGCCGCCGGCAGCGCGAACATCATGATCGGGAAGAAACCGGTCGTGAACTGCCCCGCGTCCGGGTCACCCGCCAGGAACATGTTGATGTCACCGTGCACCACCGTGCCGTCCGCCTTGGTGTAACTGCCGAACTGGAACCAGATGGGCACGTTCAGGAACTGGTGCAGACCGATCACCAGCAACGCCCGGTTCGCCATACCGAAGATGCCCGCACCCCACGCGTCCAGCCCGTCCAGCCAGTCGCTGAAGCTCTCCAGAGCGTCACCGATCGGCGGCCAGATCCACAGACACAGCGCCGCGAACCCGATCGCCACGAACGACATGATGATCGGCACCAGCCGCCGCCCGTTGAAGAAGCCCAGCCAGTCCACCAGCTTCGTCCGGTGATACCGCTGCCAGAAGAACGCCGACAGCAGCCCCATCACGATCCCGCCGAACACCCCCGGATTCTCGTAGGTGAACGCCACCGCCGTCTGGTCGACCGACGCGATACAGCCGATGTTCGGGACCGCCTCCGACCCCGACGGACAGTCCTCCGGAAACTGACGCAACACGTTGTAGTAGACGAGGAACCCGGCGACCGCCGCCAGCGCCGTCGACCCGTCCGCCTTCTTCGCCATCCCGATGGCCACACCCACACAGAACAGCAGCGGCAACCCCAGCTCCGAGTTGAGCAGCGCACCACCCGCCCCGGCCATCACCTTCGAGATGTCCGTCCACCCCAGCCCCTCGTCCCCGAACACGTCTGGCTGCCCGAGCCGGTTGAGAATGCCCGCCGCCGGCAGCACCGCGATCGGCAGCTGAAGACTGCGCCCCATCTTCTGCAACCCCTGGAACACCGCGTTCCAACGGGCCCGAGCGGGACTCACCGCGCTGTCGGCACTCATCCGGATCCTTCCGCGGAGGAAGCTGGCTTGGCGACCGCCCACCCGGTGGTGTAGACCAGTCGCGAGACGGTTCCGCTGTCGTGACGCCATCATTCGATACGCACGACACGACCGCTCGCGAAGTTGGGCCAACTGTGGGTTACTGCGACCAAGCGGTTCGCACCAGGGAATTCAGGGAGACCGAACATGGCCACCAAGGCTGAGAAGATCGTCGCCGGGCTCGGCGGCCTCGACAACATCGAAGAGATCGAAGGCTGCATCACCCGCCTGCGCACCGAGGTCTCCGACCCCTCACTCGTCGACGAAGCCGCCCTGAAGGCCGCCGGCGCCCACGGCGTCGTCAAGATGGGCACCGCCATCCAGGTCGTCATCGGCACCGACGCCGACCCCATCGCCGCGGAGATCGAAGACATGATGTGAGCCCGACCCCCGCTCACCACCGAGGGGCTCCTTCCCACCAGGGGAGGAGCCCCTTCCGCAGCTACGGCTAGGCTCGACGCCATGTCACGCATCGACGGCCGCACCCCCGAACAGCTCCGCCCCGTCACCATCGAACGCGGCTGGAGCAAGCACGCCGAAGGCTCCGTCCTCGTCTCCTTCGGCGACACCAAGGTCTTCTGCACCGCCTCCGTCACCGAAGGCGTCCCCCGCTGGCGCAAGGGCAGCGGCGAGGGCTGGGTCACCGCCGAATACTCCATGCTCCCCCGCGCCACCAACACCCGCGGCGACCGCGAATCCGTCCGCGGCAAGATCGGCGGCCGCACCCACGAGATCAGCCGCCTCATCGGCCGCTCCCTGCGCGCCGTCATCGACTACAAGGCCCTCGGCGAGAACACCATCGTCCTCGACTGCGACGTCCTCCAGGCCGACGGCGGCACCCGCACCGCCGCCATCACCGGCGCCTACGTCGCCCTCGCCGACGCCATCACCTGGGCCCAGGGCAAGAAGCTCGTCCGCGCCGGCCGCCAGCCCCTGACCGGCACCGTCTCCGCCGTCTCCGTCGGCATCGTCGGCGGCATCCCCCTCCTCGACCTCTGCTACGAGGAGGACGTCAAGGCCGACACCGACATGAACGTCGTCTGCACCGGCGACGGCCGCTTCGTCGAGGTCCAGGGCACCGCCGAGGCCGAGCCGTTCGCCCGCGAGGAACTCAACTCCCTCCTCGACCTCGCCGTTTCCGGCTGCACCGAACTGGCGTCCATCCAGCGCGCCGCGCTTGATACCGTCCTCGGAAAGTAAAGAGCGCACAAAGAAGGGTGCCGCGCGGGGGCAACCCCGGCGCGCGCCCCGGCGTCTTGGGCAATACGCAGAGCAATACGCAGGGCAGTACGCCGACGGGGGGCCTCCCTGGGGGCCTGACAAAGGGAGGAACACAGCCATGGCCAAGTTCGCGAGCCGAGTACGACACCGAGGCGGCCGCACCGCCGCCGTTGCCGCAACGGCCGTCGCGCTCACACTGGGGCTCACGGTGACCGGCTGCGACGCCGTCAGCAAGGCACTGGACTGCGTCCAGACCGCCGACGCCATCGCCGACAGCGTCACGGACCTCCAGCAGGCCGTGGAGAGCGCCTCGAACGACCCGACCCAGCTCGAGGAGTCCCTCAACTCCATCGACAAGAACCTCGACGAGATCGGCGACAAGACCGACAACGCCGACGTCAACAAGGCCGTCGACGACCTCAGCAAGGCCGTCGGCAACGTCCGCACCGCCGTCGAGAACGGCGACAACACCCCCGACCTCAGCCCGGTCACGGACGCGGCCGGCGAACTGACCAAGGTCTGCACCCCGTAACGAACGGCGGACCGGGGGCCCCGGACACGGGCGGCGAGGACGGGATACTGGGCGCATGACCCGCCTGATCCTCGCCACCCGCAACGCCGGAAAGATCACCGAACTCAGGTCGATCCTCGCCGACGCAGGTCTGCCCCACGACCTCGTCGGCGCGGACGCCTACCCCGACGTGCCCGACGTCAAGGAAACCGGCGTCACCTTCGCCGAGAACGCCCTCCTCAAGGCCCACACCCTCGCCCGGGCCACGGGCCTGCCGGCCGTCGCCGACGACTCCGGCCTCTGCGTCGACGTCCTGAACGGCGCCCCCGGCATCTTCTCCGCCCGCTGGTCCGGCACCCACGGCGACGACCGGGCCAACCTCGACCTCCTCCTCGCCCAACTCGCCGACATCGCCGACGAACACCGGGGCGCCCACTTCGCCTGCGCGGCCGCCCTCGCCCTGCCCGACGGCACGGAACGCGTCGTCGAGGGCCGCCTCACCGGCACCCTGCGCCACGCCCCCGCCGGCACGGGCGGCTTCGGCTACGACCCGATCCTCCAGCCGGACGGCGAGACCCGCACCTGCGCGGAACTGACGGCACAGGAGAAGAACGCGATCAGCCACCGGGGGAAGGCGTTCCGGGGGCTGGTACCGGTGGTTCGGGAGTTGTTGGGCTGAGACACGGGAGAGGGGCCACCCGGCTGGGCGGCCCCTCTTTTGCGTGCGGCCGGTGGGACTCGAACCCACACGGGTGTTAACCCACTGGGACCTAAACCCAGCATGACTGCCAAATTCCATCACGGCCGCTCAAAAACGGTCATCGTGCTCGACCGGCGGCACTCAGTGTACGGGGCTGTCGGGTCACCCGGCGAGTGGGACTCTGCCCTTCTGGCGGCACCACGTCTCCGTAAGCGCATGGCAGTTGGGGCACAGATATCGAAGGTTCTCCCGGCGATTGTCCCGCCAGTTGCCGTTGACGTGGTCGATCTGCAAGGTGATCGGACGCCCGCGCCACTCACCGACGTTGCCGCACTCCACACACGCGTATGGCACCCCAATCTCGATCAGGGCCTGATGAAGTCGGGTCCTGTTCGTCCGTCCAGCTTGCTCCGGCAGGACGACCAGCACTCGATGCGCAGTCGGTGGGGGTGCCGGGCGCTCCGGGCGCCCCCAAGGCCTGCGCTTGAAGTGGCTGGTGTCGAGATTGAGGCGGGAGGCGGCGCGCCGTACGCGCCGGTGATTGGCGTTGTTGACGTCCATGCCGAGACCGCGCATGACATCGGCGTAACTGGTGGCGTTCTGTACCAGGCTCCGCAACTTGTCTTCGGGAATCACCGCACGTCGATTGGAGAAGTGACTGATGTCGATGTGTTGGGCCGCCAGCATGCGACTCAGTGTCGCCCGGGATCTGCTGTCATCGGGAACGCCCAGTGCACGCGCCACGCCACGCACGCTCGTGGCTGCGGATGCGGCTGCCCGGAGTTCGTCCGGAGTGAAGGGCAGGTCCAATTCAGGGCGGCCAATGCCGGGGAAGTGGCTGACGTCGATGCCGGCCGCATCGATGCGGCGTCGGATATGGGAGAGGGTTCCTGTGGCCGGCGTGGCACCCAGCTTCAGGGCCATTTCCCGCAGCGAGGACGATGAGACGGCGGCTTCCGCGATGGCGGCGTCGGGGTACTTGCGCCATGGGCTGCGCTTGACGAAGTGGCTTGTATCAAGTCCGTGACGTGTTATGTGCTCCTGCAGCACCCGCCGTTGGCCGCCGCTCGGGTTGAGGCCGAGCCGCCGCATCAGATCAGTCCAGTTGCGCGCTTCGGCAACCTCCGGCGCGAGCCGTTCCTTGCCGTATGCGTCCGATCGTTCCGATGCGCCCCGCACGTCCATGTACCCCTCCGTCCCCGGCCACCCGTTCGTGGCCCGTACGGAGTAACGAACCGTTTATCGGACGGTCACGCCCGGAACGTGGAGCGGCCCGCGGCGGGGGGTCCCCGTGCGGGCCGTGGGAGTGGAGGGTCAGATACCCAGGTCCTTGATGATCTTGGCCACGTGGCCCGTCGCGCGGACGTTGTACAGGGCGTGTTCGACCTTGCCCTGTTCGTCGACGACGATCGTGGAGCGGATGACGCCCATGTAGGTCTTGCCGTAGTTCTTCTTCTCGCCGAAGGCGGCGTACGCGTCGAGGACCCGCTTGTCGGGGTCGGCGAGGAGGGTGACCTTGAGGGACTCCTTCTCGCGGAACTTGGCCAGCTTCTCGGGGCTGTCCGGGGAGATGCCGATGACGTCGTACCCGGCGCCGGCCAGGAGGTCGAGGTTGTCGGTGAAGTCGCAGGCCTGCTTGGTGCAGCCCGGGGTGAGGGCCGCGGGGTAGAAGTACACGATGACCTTGCGGCCCTTGTGGTCCGACAGGGACACCTCGTTGCCGTCGGCGTCGGGGAGGGTGAAGGCGGGGGCCACGTCCCCGGGCTGGAGTCGCTCGCTCATCGTTCCAGCGTAACCGGGGGTCCTGACAGTGCGATCGCGGGCAGAGCTGACAGACTGTCCAGAACAAGCATCACCAGACAGCATTACCAGACCGCATCACCGGACAAGTACCGGCTTACTTCGGAGGCCTTACCGTGGCGGACACGTCGGACACCAGAACCCCGGCGCAGATCGAGGCGGACATCAGGACCCGCCGAGCGGCGCTGGCCGAGACGCTGGACGAGATCGGGGTGCGGGTGCACCCGAAGACCATTGTCGGGGACGCCAAGGCCAGGGTCGTCGCCAACGTCGACCACACCCTCGGCAGGGCCTATGTGCAGGTCAACCGGGCCGTCACCGACGTACGGGCGAAGTTCGTGGACGACGAGGGCGCACCGCGGCTCGAGCGGGTCGTGCCGGTGGCGCTCGTGATCGTGGGTGTCGTGGGGCTGCTCGTGCTGAGCGGACGGCGCCGCAGGTCCTGAGAGGCGGCCCGGCGGCTGTCCGTACGGCGAAGGCAGGTAGGTTCGAGGCGTGAGCGGTAACAGAAGCGACCAGAGCGGTCCCCAGCACGACAAGCTGCCCATCCGGATGCTGCACGACCGTGTTCTCGTGCGGCAGGACGCCAGTGAGGGTGAGCGGCGTTCCGGCGGCGGCATCCTGATCCCGGCGACGGCGGCCGTGGGCCGTCGGCTGGCGTGGGCGGACGTCGTCGCGGTGGGTCAGAACGTACGGACCGTGGAGCCGGGCGACCGGGTGCTGTACGACCCGGAGGACCGGGCCGAGGTGGAGGTGCGGGGCATCGCCTATGTGCTGATGCGGGAGCGGGATCTGCACGCGGTGGCCGCGGACCGGTTCGAGGGGTCGGAGGACACCACCGGGCTGTACCTCTAGATCGACGGCGAGAAGCGTTCGAAGGGGCTGGTGACCATGGTCACCAGCCCCTTTGGTATTCCTTTGCTAGCTTGGAGGGAGCCAGCCCGACGAGACGCGCCGTACCGGGAAGCCGAAGGCAGGATCGCGAAGACGACGCACCCCCGTTTGTGATCACGTCTCGGAGGTGCCCCATGGCCTGGGTTCTGCTTGTCGTCGCCGGTCTGCTGGAAGTCGGCTGGTCCATCGGTATGAAGTACACCGACGGTTTCACCCGGCTGGTTCCCAGTCTGTTCACCGGTGCCGGCATTGTCGCGAGCATGCTGTTGCTGTCGTACGCCGCCCGTTCGCTGCCCATCGGTACCGCTTACGGCGTGTGGGTGGGGATCGGGGCGGCCGGGGCGGCGGTGGTCGGCATGGTGGTGCTGGGTGAGCCGGCCACCGCCGCCCGGATCTTCTTCGTCTGTCTGCTGCTGGTCGCGGTGATCGGGCTCAAGGCGACCGGCGGTCACTGACGGGGTCGTGTTCTAGTCGGTCTCGCGGCGGGCGGTGAGCTGGGGGTCCGTGCCCGCGATGGTGCCCGCCGTGCCGCCCTCGATGGTGCCGGCGGTCGTGCCGTCCGTGGTCGCGCCGCTGTCGCCGGTGCCGCTGCTGGTGCCCGTGGTGGTGCCCGAGGTGTCCGTGCCGCCGTCGGTGGTGCCGGCGGTGGTGCCGCCGTCCGTGGTGCCGGCGCTCGTGGTGGGGGTGCCGCCGTCCGTGGTGCCGCCGCCGGTCTGGCCCTGGGTCTGGCCCTGCGTCTGGCCCTGGGTCTGGCCATGGTCGTCCTGGCCGCCGGTGGTGGTGCCGTTCTCGTCGGGGGACGTGCTGGGCTCCGCTTCCGTGGCGGGTGCCGACGGGTAGGCGGACTCCTCGGCGCCGTCCTGGAGCTGGAGGCTGAAGTCGCTCGGCGGGGTGCCCTTCAGGGCTTCCTTGGTGAACTGGGCCCAGATCTCGGTGGGCGCGCCGCCGCCGTTGATGCGTTGCAGGCCCATGACGCCGTAGAGGGACTTGTGGGCGGCGGTGGTCGGGTCCTGGCCCATGACGGCGACGACGGTGGCGAGGTCGGGGGTGTAGCCGGCGAACCAGGCGGCCTGGTCCTCCTCCGCGGTGCCGGTCTTGCCGGCGGCGGGGCGGCCGGCGGCCTGGGCGGCGGTGGCGGTGCCGTTCTGGACGACGCTGCGCAGGACGGCGGTGGTGGTGTCGGCGGCCTCGCGGGTGATGACCTGGGAGGCCTTCGGCGAGGGCAGGTCCACGACCTCGTCGCCGTGCTTGGTGACCTTCTTGATGATCGTGTACGTGCCGTGCTTGCCGTGGTTGGCGAGCGTGGCGTACGCCTCGGCCATGTCCAGGACGCTGGCGGTGGCGGTGCCCAGGGCGATGGAGGGGTAGGGCTGGAGGTCGGGGGTGTCGGTGGGCAGGCCGAGGTCGACGGCGGTCTTCTTGACCTTTTCCGGGCCGACGTCGACGGCCATCTGGGCGTACACGGAGTTCACGGACTTGTCGGTGGCGCTGCGCACGGAGATGTCGCCGTAGTTGACGTCGTCCTCGTTGGCGGGGGAGTAGGCGCCGCCGGGCCAGCCCTGGACGGTGCGCTTGTTGGTGCCGTCGTAGATGGTGTTCGGGGTGATGGGGCGGCCGTCCTGGGTCTCGGAGTCGTTCTGGACGGCCGAGGTGAGGACGAACGGCTTGAAGGTGGAGCCGACCTGGAAGTCCCGGCGGGTGGCGTTGTTCGTGTACTGCTTGACGTAGTCGATGCCGCCGTAGAGGGCGAGGATCTCGCCGTTCTTGGGGTCGACGGCGGCGCCGCCGGCGCGGACGTAGGTGTCGACCTTGCGGTTCTTCTTGTCGAGCTTGTCCATCAGCTTGTCGTTGACGGCGTCGACGAAGGCGTCCTGCTTCTTCTTCTCTATGGTCGTGGTGATGCGGTAGCCGCCGGCCTCCAGTTCGTCGGAGGTGACGATCTTGTTGTTCTTCAGGTAGTCCTTGATCGCGGTGACGAGGTAGCCGCGCTGGCCGGACATGCCGGTGTCGGCGCCGGAGGTCTCCTTGGGGGTGGGGAACTTCATGCCCTCGCGCTCGGCGGCGTCCAGCCAGCCCTTGGTGACCATGCCGTCGAGGACGTAGTTCCAGCGGGCCTCGGCGGCGTTCTTGTTCTCGGGGTGGGCGATCACGTCGTACTCGCTGGGCGCGTTGACGAGCGCGGCGAGGTAGGCGCCCTGGGCGGGGGTGAGTTTCATGGCGTCGATGCCGTAGTAGGCCTTGGCGGCGGCCTGGATGCCGTAGGCGTTGCGGCCGAAGTAGCTGGTGTTGAGGTAGCCCTCGAGGATGTCGTCCTTGGACTTCTCGCGGTCGAGCTTGATCGCGATGAAGAACTCCTTCACCTTGCGCTTGGCGGTCTGTTCCTGCGCGAGGTAGTAGTTCTTGACGTACTGCTGGGTGATCGTCGAGCCGGACTGCTTGCCCTTGCCGGTGGCGGTGTTCCAGCCGGCCCGCAGCATGGCCTTGGGGTCGATGGCGGACTCGGTGTAGAAGTCGCGGTCCTCGGCGGCCAGTACGGCGTGCTGGGCGTCCTTGGAGATCTGCGAGAGGTCGACGCTCTCCCGGTTGATCTGGCCGTCACGGGCGATCTCGGTGCCGTCCGCGTACAGATAGACGTTGGACTGCTTGGTGGCGAGCGCGTTGGCCGGCGGGATCTTGACCATGGAGTAGCCGACGAAGAACAGGCCGACGAGCAGCAGGACTCCGAGGACGAACGTGCCGAGTACCATCCGCCAGGTGGGGATCAGGCGCCGCCAGCCGGTGCGCTTGGGTCGCTTCGGCTTCGTGCCGTCCCCCTCGGGTTCACCCGGTGCCAAGCCCTCGGTCGGCTGCTGCGGCTGTGGCTCGTCGCTCATGTGCTGCTCGGACTCCTGTTTCGCGTCGTACGTCCACGTACGTCTCGTACGCGTTCTGCGCCCCCTGTTGAAGACTCTCGCACCAAGCGTTCCGTTCCCGGCAATCGGCACGCGTTGCGGGGGAAAACGCGTGGCACGCCGCCGCGCCCGGGGACTAGGCTCCTGCGCTTCGGTGTCGCAGTGGGAGACAAGCGGGCGAGGAGGAAGGTTGCCGTGGGTTCGGCGCGGTTGTACGCGGCCGTCGCAGCGGGGGGTTTCAGAAGGTACGCGACGTATCGGGCGGCCACGGCCGCCGGAGTGTTCACGAACACGGTTTTCGGCCTGATCCTCGTCTACACATATCTGGCGTTGTGGGACGAGCGGCCGCACCTGGGGGGTTACGACCAGGCGCAGGCGGTGACGTTCGTGTGGCTGGGGCAGGCGTTGTACGCGACGTTGGCCATTCAAGGCGGGGGCTTCGAGGCCGAGTTGATGGAACGCGTCCGTACGGGCGAGGTGGCGATCGACCTGTACCGGCCGGCGGATCTCCAGGCGTGGTGGCTGGCGGCCGACTTGGGGCGGTCGCTCTTCCAGCTGATCGGGCGGGGGGTGGTGCCGTTCGTGTTCGGGGTGCTGTTCTTTCCGACGGCGCTGCCGGACGATCCGCTGCTGTGGCTTGCGTTCCTGGTCGCCGTGGTGCTGGCGATGGTGGTGAGTTTCGCGATCCGTTTCCTGGTGGCGCTGAGCGGGTTCTGGCTGATGGACGGCACGGGCGCGTTGCAGGTGCTGATGGTGACGGGCATGTTCTGCGGCGGGATGGCGCTGCCGCTGAACGCGTTTCCGGGGGCGCTCGGGGACGTCGTGCGGCAGTTGCCGTGGGCGGCGTTGCTCCAGATGCCCGCGGATCTGCTGATGGGGGAGGCCGATCCGCTGTCCGTGTTCGCGTTCCAGGCGGCGTGGGCGGTGGTGCTGCTGGGGGTGGGCCGGCTGGTGCAGTCGGCGGCGACCCGGCGGGTGGTGGTCCAGGGTGGGTGAGGGCGGCCGGGTGGTGCTGGGTGTGCGTGCCTATGGGCTGATCGCCGGGATGTGGATCCGTTCCACGCTGGCCTACCGGGTGTCGTTCGCGCTGACGGCGCTGGGCGGGCTGGTGGTGACCGGGCTGGACTTTGTCGCGATCTTGCTGATGTTCGCGCAGGTGGACGTGCTCGGCGGCTACACACTGCCCGAGGTCGCGTTCCTGTACGGGCTGTCGGCGACGTCCTTCGGGCTGGCGGATCTGCTGATCGGTTCGGCGGAGCGGCTGGGCAGGCGGGTGCGGGACGGCTCGCTGGACACGTTGCTGGTGCGTCCGGCGCCGGTGCTGGCGCAGGCCGCGGCGGACCGTTTCGCGCTGCGCCGGATCGGCCGGGTCACCCAGGGCGCGCTGGTGCTGGGGTATGCGCTGGTCGCGCTCGACATCGGGTGGACGCCGGTGAAGGTGCTGCTGCTGCCGGTGATGGTGATCAGCGGTGCGGGGATCTTCGGTGCGGTGTTCGTGGCGGGCGCCGCGTTCCAGTTCGTGGCGCAGGACGCGTCGGAGGCGCAGGCCGCGTTCACCTATGGCGGGCAGACGCTGCTCCAGTATCCGCCGACGGTGTTCGGCAAGGAGCTGGTGCGCGGGGTGACGTTCATGGTGCCGCTGGCCTTCGTGAACTGGGTGCCCGCCGCCCATGTGCTGGGCCGGCCGTACCCGGTGGGGCTGCCGGGGTGGGCGGCGTTCGCGTCGCCGCTGGTGGCGGTGGTGTGCTGTGCGCTGGCCGGGCTGGCGTGGCGGGCGGGTCTCAGGTCGTATCGGAGCGCAGGGAGTTGACGGTGGGCGAGTTGACGATGGGCGCCTTCATTGAACTGGACCGCGTCGAGAAGGTCTTCGATGTGCGGAGGAAGACCGGCTTCCTGAGGCGGGAGGTGCGGCGGGTGCGGGCGGTCGACTCGATCTCCTTCACGGTGGCGCGCGGTGAGATGGTCGGTTACATCGGGCCGAACGGCGCGGGGAAGTCGACGACGATCAAGATGCTGACGGGGATCCTGACCCCGAGCGGCGGCCGGCTGCGGGTGGCGGGTATCGATCCGTCCCGCGAGCGGACCCGTCTGGCGCACCGGATCGGGGTGGTGTTCGGGCAGCGGACGACCCTGTGGTGGGATCTGCCGCTGATCGACTCCTACCGGCTGATGCACCGCATGTACCGGATCCCGGAGGCCCGTTACCGCGAGAACCTCGACCGGCTCGTGGAACTCCTGGAGCTGGGTGCCCTGTTGGATGTGCCGGTGCGTCAGTTGTCGCTCGGCCAGCGGATGCGCGGCGACATCGCGGCGGCACTGCTGCACGATCCCGAGGTGCTCTACCTCGACGAGCCGACGATCGGTCTGGACGTGGTCTCCAAGGGGCGGGTGCGGGAGTTCCTGCGGGAGCTGAACGCCGAGCGCGGCACCACGGTCCTGCTCACCACGCACGACCTCCAGGACATCGAGCAGCTCTGCTCCCGGGTGATGGTCATCGACCACGGGCGTCTGGTGTACGACGGTGCGCTCACCGGGCTGCACGAGGCGGGCGGCGCGGAGCGGATGCTGGTGGTGGATCTGGAGCGGGAGCTGCCGCCGATCGAGGCGGGTCCGGCGGCCCGGGTGGTGAAGGTGGAGGGGCCGCGGCAGTGGCTGGCGTTCGGGGCGTCGGAGTCGGCGGCTCCGCTGGTCGCCCGGATCGCGGCGGAGTATCCCCTGGTGGATCTGTCGGTCCGGGAGCCGGACATCGAGGCGGTGATCGCGAAGATGCTGCATTCCCTGGGGGACAGCCCTGAGCCGCCGCCGGAGCGGGAGACCGTAGTGCCCGGCGGCCGTAGCTCGTAGGCTGCTGGCATGAGCGACGACGCAGTCCCGGATCTCCGTGCCTCCGACGCCGACCGTGAGCGGGTCGCCGAGGTGTTGCGGGACGCCCTCGCGGAGGGCCGTCTGGACATGACGGAGTTCGAGGAGCGGCTGGACCAGACGTACCGGGCGCGCACGTACGGGGAGTTGACGCCGATCACGCGGGATCTGCCGGTCCCGGGTGTCGCCCCGCCGCCTGTGGTGTCGTTGCGCAAGGACGCGGTGGCGGACGGCGGTTGGGCCGGGCGGATCGTGGGCGGTGAGGGCTCGTCGGCCTGGGCCGTCGCCGTCATGTCGGGCTTCCAGCGCAGGGGGCGCTGGACGGTGCCCAGGCGGTTCAACTGCTTCGCGTTCTGGGGCGGCGGGGAGATCGACCTGCGTGAGGCGAACTTCGCCGACGGTGAGGTGGAGATCAACTGTGTCGCGATCATGGGCGGGATGCAGATCATCGTGCCGCCGGGGGTGGAGGTCGTCGTCCGGGGCATCGGGGTCATGGGCGGGTTCGACCAGCGGGAGGCCGGTGTGCCGGGGGATCCGGGCGCGCCGCGGGTGGTGGTGACCGGGTTCGCCTTCTGGGGCGGGGTCGGCATCGAGCGGAAGCTGACGCGGGCGGCCCGGCGGCAGCAGAAGCTGGAGCGGAAGTCGGCTCGGCGTGAGCTGCACGAGGGCGCCGGGGACGAGCGCCGGCACTGGGAGCACTGACCGTCCGGCCGCGGCCCGGCGCTCACAGCACGGTGGGCGCCGTGCCTGCCAGGTCGTCCAGGTCGATCGCCTCCGCCAGCTTCCGGTAGCCCAGGTCGTCGGGGTGGAGGTGGTCGCCCGAGTCGTACTCCGGGCGCAGGCTGCGCGGGTCGTAGGGGTCGCGGAGGGTCTTGTCGACGTCGACGACGGCGTCGTAGACCCCGCCGTCCCGGATCGCCTCGTTGATCCGCTGCCGTACGTCCTCGCGGGCGGTGCTGTAGCCGCGGTGGCCGCCGAAGGGGGCGAGGGTGGTGCCGACGACCTTGATGCCGCGGGCGTGGGCCCGCTCGGTCAGGGTGCGCAGGCCGGCCACGACCGCGTCGGGGTCGGCGAGCCGTTTGTTGCGCAGGATGTCGTTGACGCCGAGGTCGATCACGACGACCTTGACGTTCGGGCGGGCGAGGACGTCCCGGTCGAGGCGGCTGAGGCCGCTGGGTCCGCCGCCGCGGCCGTCGGCGAGGACCTGGTTGCCGCTGATGCCCGCGTTGACCACGCCGTAGCGGGGCGCGTCCGTGCCGCGGGCGGCGGCGGTGCGCAGCCGGTCGGCGAGGACGTCGGGCCAGCGGCGGTTGGCGCCCTCGGCGGAGGAGATCCCGTCGGTGAGGGAGTCGCCGAGGGTGACCACGGTGCCGTCGGCCTGGTCGCCGAGGACGTCCAGCGCGGTCAGGTAGCGCCAGTACGGGCTGGTCCCGGTGTACGGGTCGCCCGTGACGTCCTCGGTGTGCTCGCCGTCGGCGACGTAGCTGGTCTGGCGGGCGTGCGGGTGGTAGGTGACCGGGCCGGCCGAGGTGGGGGAGTAGGTGCTGACCAGGACGTCGGAGTCGGCCCGCAGGGGCAGGGCGACGGCGTCGCTGACGGCCTGTCCGCCGGGCGGTACGACGACCGTGCCGGTGCCGCCGAAGGTGAGCCGGCGCAGGGTGCCGGCGGCCGCCGCGGGGCTGTCGTCGGCGGCCGCGACGGCGAGCGTGGCGTGGGTGACGGTCAGCGGGCGGGTGCCGTAGAGGTTGGAGAGCGTGATGCGGGCGCTGGTGCCGCCGACGCTGGTGTGCACGATGTTGCGGACCGTGCGGTCCGCCGTGCCGAGGGCGGCGCTGCCGGGTTCGCCGCCGGTCGGGGCGGCGGCCCAGGTGCCGGCCCAGACGCCGCTGGAGGCGGGCTCGGCGGGGTCGGCGGGGTTGTGGGGCGCGCGGGGCGCGGCGAACGTGTCCGGGCGGGCCGTGCCCTCGTCCGCGGAGACACCGGCGTAGATGGCGGCGGACACGGCCACGATCACGGCGACGAGGGCGGACAGCAGGGCACAACCACTGGGGCGCCTGGTCATGCGGGTGTGGTTCTCCTCGGCGAGGGGAGCCGGTGAGGCTCCGGGATCGTTCAGGAGTTCACCGTCGAGCTCCCCCACCTGACAGACGTCGGGAACTCTTGTTCCGTTCCGGGAGTCGGTCAAGCAGGGACAATGTCCGCGTGCGGGACGCGGGGAATCGGGTACGGGTGGAGTCGATGGATCGTACGGAAGCGGAGCCGACCGTGACGAGCGCGGCACGCACGATGACCGTCTTCAGTGCCGCCGACGAGGAGAAGCAGCGCGGGGTGCGGCGGATGAAGGTCACCGCGGCCGGGCTGCTGCTGTTCGTGGCGCTGGTGTACGTGCTCGCCGAGTGGGCCGGCCACCGGGGCGCGGGGCCCTGGGCGGGGTATGTGGCGGCGGCCGCCGAGGCCGGCATGGTCGGCGCGCTCGCCGACTGGTTCGCGGTCACGGCCCTGTTCCGGCACCCGCTGGGCCTGCCCATCCCGCACACGGCGATCATCCCGAACAAGAAGGACCAGCTGGGTGTCTCGCTCGGCGAGTTCGTCGGCGAGAACTTCCTCTCCGAGGACGTCGTACGGCAGCGGCTGCGCGCCGTCGGCATCGGCAGCCGGCTGGGCGGCTGGCTGGCGGAGCCGGAACACGCCGACCGGGTGACGGCCGAACTGGCGACGGCGCTGCGCGGCGCTCTGGCCGTGCTGCGCGACTCGGACGTCCAGGCGGTGGTCGGCGAGGCCATCACCCGCCGGGCGGACGCCCAGGAGGTCGCGCCCGGCATGGGCAAGATGCTGGAGCGGATCGTCGCCGACGGCGGGCATCGCCGGGCCGTGGACCTGGTGGTGTCCCGGGCGTACGACTGGCTGGTGCTGCACGCCGACTCCGTGATGGACGCGGTGGAGGGCGGCGCCCCCGGCTGGACGCCGAGATTCGTCGACAAGCGGATCGGCGAGCGCGTCTACAAGGAGCTGCTGCGGTTCTGCGCGGAGATGCGGGACATGCCCTCCCACCCGGCCCGCGGCGCCCTCGACCGCTTCCTCACCGACTTCGCGTCCGACCTGCAGTCCGACACCGAGACCCGCGCGCGCGTGGAGCGGCTCAAGGGCGAGGTGCTGGGCCGGGGCGAGGTGCAGGACCTGATCGCCTCCGCCTGGACGGCCGTCCGCTCCATGATCGTCGCCGCGGCGGAGGACGAGCGCAGCGAGCTGCGGCTGCGTGTGCGGGCCTCGCTGCTCACCCTGGGCGCCCGGATGGCGACCGAGCCCAAGGTGCAGGAGAAGGTCGACCGCTGGGTCGAGGGCGCGGCCGTGCACGTCGTGACGACGTACCGGAAGGAGATCACCTCCCTGATCACCGAGACGGTGGCGGGCTGGGACGCCGAGCACACCACGCGGAAGATCGAGGCGAACATCGGCCGGGACCTCCAGTTCATCCGGATCAACGGCACGGTCGTGGGCTCGCTGGCGGGGCTGCTGATCTACACGGTCGCGCGGGCGCTGGGGGCGTAGCCCTCCGGGGGCGGGGGCCACGCCCTCGCGCCTTCGGGGGCCGGGGCCACGCCCTCGCGCGCGGGCTACTCGGCCCCGCCGTCCTCCCGCACCCGTCCCCGGCGGCGCAGCATGAGCAGGCCGCCCGCGAGGGCGGTGAGGCCGGTGGCGGCGGTCCAGGCGACGACGTCGGTGGAGCCGGTGGAGGCGAGGCCGCCGGTCCGAGGGCTCTTGCCGGCGGCGGAGGGGGAGGGCGTGGCGGCGGACGGGGAGGTGGGGGTGGACGGGGAGGTGGGGGTGGAGGCGGAGGTCGCCTGGTCCGACGCGGCGGAGGCGGTGGGGGACGGGGAATCGGTGGCCGTGGCCGTCGTCCGGTCCCGGGTGAACGCCAGGGTGCCGAAGCCGAGCTGGTCGTAGCCGCCGCTGTTGGGGCCGTAGTCCCCGCCGCCGCCCTCGGGGGCGGCCTTCGCGGCGATCCGGGTGAGATAGGGGGCGGAGAGGCCGCGCCGCTTGGTGTAGTGGTTGGCGATCATCGCCCAGATCGGGCGGGTCATCGCCGGGTCGACGCCGGCCGCGCCGGACGCGGTCTCCGTCCCCGACCAGCCGCCGATCGCGCCCTTCTTCCGGGTGTTGGCCGTGTAGGCGACCTCGCCGCCCATGCTCCACTTGGCCACGTACTGGGCGCCCTTGAGGAAACGGCTGTCGTCGTGGCCGTACAGGTCGATGCCCTGGTTCCAGGCCATCTCGCAGACGGTGCCCATCAGGCCGACGCCGAGCAGCGCGTGCCCCTGGTCGCGGCCGGCCTCCAGCCACTCGGCGAGGCCGTCGTCCCGTACGACGGGGATGGCGTTGCGGACCGAGCCGAGCCCGGCGCCGTGCTTGAAGTAGTCGACGGCGCGGGCGACCTGGGCCCGGTCGTCGCAGAAGATGCCGGTGGCCAGGACGCAGGCCAGGGCGGTGAGGTCCCAGTTGGTCCAGTAGTTGGTGACGACGGCGCCGTTGTGCCGGACCAGGAAGTCGTCGCTGAGCGGGGCGAAGACCTTGGTCAGCATCTCCTGGAAGCGGTCGAGCGCGAAGTCGGGGTGGTCCCGGACGAGCTCGGCGGCGTTGGCGATCTGGTAGCCGTACAGCCCGGCGGCCAGGAAGCGGTCGGCGTTGCCCGCCAGGGAGGTGAGCTTCGCGGACCAGGCGTTGAGGATCGCCACGGCGGTGTCGGCGTGGGCGCTGTCGCCGCCGACGTGGTGGCGCAGGCCGTTCTGGTAGGCGGCGTGGATGTCGTTGTAGAGGATCGCGTAGTTCTGGCCGGTGCCTCCCCGCACCACGGTCGCCTGCGGGTTGGCCGTCCAGCCGCTCTGCGCGTGCCGGTTGGCGGTCAGCCTGGCGTACCCGGCCGTCTGGGGTGCGGCGCCGGCCTTCACCTTGGCGGCCATCCGCTCCAGGTCGGCGCGGGTGTGCAGCAGACCGGGGTGCGCGTAGCCGGCGGAGGGCGCCGAGGGGGGCGCTGCGGTCGCCGAGGGGGCCGTGGCGGCGCCGAGGGCGGTGGCCCCGGCCGCCACGCCCGTGACCTTCAGCATGCCGCGGCGGCTGATCTGCGGGGGTCGCGTCGTGTGCATGCAGGGGAGACGGGCGGGGGCCGGCGGGGATAACAGAAACCGGCGGGGCGAATTCCGCCGAGGTACGGCAGCTCCCCCAGGGGCGCGGGGAACTGCGCGACCAGCCACCTCGATGCCACCTCGATGCCACCTCGATGCCACCTCGATGCCGCGGAGAACCGACGGCCCGTCGCGCCGCTCGGCGGAGCCGTCACGCTCCGGTCGTCGATCCCGGCCGCACGATCATCAGCACCGTCACCGTCGCCCACAGCAGGTTGAACACGCCGGTGAACATGGCGAGCCGCACCGTCACCTCACGGCTTCCGCCGCCCTCGGCCAGCACCTCCTGCCGGGGCAGCACCAGCACGAGGAGCACCCCCGCGGCCAGGACGGTCAGCACCGTCGACGCGATGAGCCAGGCGTCGCCCATCACACCCATCGCGCCCGCCGTGGCGAACCCGAGGACGGGCACGGCGATGCCGACACCGGCGTACACCTGGCAGATGCGGTGCAGCAGCCGTACGGTCCCGGCCGCCCCCTCGTCGTCGGGCGCGGCCAGGGCACGGCGCGCGGCGGGCGGGAACATGCTGGCGGCGACGGTGACGGGACCGACCGCGACGATCGCGGCGAGGACGTGGAGGGCGAGGAGCAGTTTGGTCACGGGCCCGACGCTAGGCCGCGCCAGGATCTTGGAGAAGTGGCAGGAGTGCCAGGGGTCGACGGATTCTCGCCAGGAGGCCCTTCCCTTCCGTACGCTCTCGCCATGCACACCGTGGCCGTACTGGCGCTGGAGGGGGTCATCCCCTTCGATCTCTCCGCCCCGATCGACACCTTCGGCTGGGCCCGCCTTCCGGACGGCCGGGAGGCGTACCGGGTGAAGGTCTGCTCGGTGAGCGACTCGGGGAGCGGCTCGGTGAGCGACTCGGCGAGCGGCTCGGTGAGCGGTTCGGGGAGCGGTTCGGGGGAGGTGAGCGCGGGAGGGTTCACGATCCGGGCGCCGTACGGGCTGGAGGCGCTCGCGGAGGCGGACACGATCGTCCTGCCCGGCGTCGCGCAGCCGCCGCCCACGCTGCCGCCGGGTGTCGCCGAGGCCCTGCGCGCGGCCGCGGCGAACGGCACCCGGATCGCGTCGGTCTGCGTGGGCGCGTTCCTGTTCGCCGCGACGGGCCTGCTGGACGGGCTGCGCGCGACCACGCACTGGATCGCCGCGCCGGACCTGGCGGAGCGCTACCCGAGGGTGACGGTCGACCCGAACGTCCTCTACGTCGACAACGGCCAGTTCCTCACCTCGGCGGGCGCGGCCGCCGCCATGGACATGTGCCTGCACATGATCCGCCGCGACCACGGCTCGGCGGTCGCCGCGCAGGCGGCGCGGATGGCGGTCATGCCGCTCGAACGCGAGGGCGGCCAGGCCCAGTTCATCGTCCACGACGTCCCGCCGGCACCGGCCGGGGCGACCCTGGAGCCGCTGCTGTCCTGGCTGGAGGACAACTGTGAACAGGACCTGACCCTGGACCGGATCGCCGAGCGGGCCGGCCTGAGCACCCGCACCCTCAACCGCCGCTTCCGCGAACAGACCGGTACGACGCCGTCGCAGTGGCTGCACCGGGCGCGGGTGCGGCGGGCGCAGCACCTGCTGGAGACGACGGCGTACCCCGTCGAACAGATCGCCCTCCGGACCGGGTTCGGCTCGCCGACGGCCTTCCGGGAACGTTTCCGCAAGGTGGTGGGGACGAGCCCGCAGGGGTACCGGCGGACGTTCCGGTCCGGCCGGTCGGCCGACGGAGGAGCGTGATCGCTGACGAGGCGAGGATCAGGGCGAGCTGAAGATCATGGTGAAGTGAAGATCGTATAAGGTGTCCCGCCGTGGCACGTGCGAACACGTGAACCACCGTCACGTACTCGGGGGAGACACACGCGTGAACACCACGGGCCGGACCACGTCCGCGCACTTCCGTTCCCTGCCCAATCCGCACGCCCTCGCCACGCGCCTGGCCGCGCCGTCCCGCACCGACCGCATCGAGGACCCGGTCGTGCAGGGGCTCCAGTGGGCCCGCACGGTCGTCGGGCTGGTGGCGACGGTCTGGCTGGTGATGGCGTACCCGATCACCGAGGGCCGCGAGCAGTTCGTCATGGGCAAGCTCGAGGACCTGCTCTTCGCGTGCGCGATCATGTTCAGCACCGCGTTCCTCGCGGTGACGGCCTTCATCTGCGCGGCCCGCTCCCCGCTCACCGGCGTCTACGCACGCCGCCTGGCCGGCCCGCTGCTCACCGTCGGCGCGATCCTGGCGAGCTTCGGGGCGTGCTGGTTCATGGTGGCGTGCCTCAAGGGCGACATCATCTCCACGGCCGACATCGGCTACCACGGCATCCTCGTCGGCCTGCTGATGGTCGTGCTGTTCATCCTCGGCGGCCTGGCCTGCTTCCTCGGCCTCCTCCTCGCGGTGCCCCTGACGCTGCTGCTCATCGTGTACGGCGTCAACTCCAGCTTCCGCGTGGGTGACGTGCACGAGCTGCTGCCGCCGCTGCTCTCCCCGCTGCTGGTGTGGTCCCTGTTCGCCCTGAGCATGCTCGACGACCCGGAGGTGGCCGCCCCGCCGCTCGTCCTCTACAGCTTCCTGCTGGGCGGCCCGCTGTCGGTGACCGTCCTGTCGGTGTGGGAGATACGACGACTGAAGCGGCGGCACGGGGTGACGGTGCGGTCGGCGTTGGGGCGGGGCGCACAGCCGGTGCCGGAGCCGGTACCGACACCGGCGCCTTGGCCCGGTCCGGCGGTGGGGCCGTCGTACGCCCCGCACACCCCGGACGCGGCGGGCTACCCGTACGACCCGGATGCGGCGGGCTACTCGTACGCCCCGGACGCGGCGGGACACCCGTACGACCCGGATGCCGCGGGCTACCCGTACACCCAGCACCCGGATGCGGCGGGCTACCCGTACACCCAGCACCCCCCGCAGCCTCCGCAGCCTTCACACCCGCCGCAGTCCTACTGAGGGTCGGGGTGCCGGTGAGGGTCGGGGTGCCGGTCAGCCCCGGCGGTCGGCCACCGCCCACGAGGCCAGCGCGACGGCGCCCGCCACCCCGAAGACGGCAGGCCAGGCGCCGACCTTCTTGGCCAGCGGGTGGGACCCGGCGAACGCGGCGACGTACGCGACGCCCAGCGCCCCCGCGGCCTTCCCGCCCGCCCGCTGCCGCCACTGCTGCGCGGCCGCGGCCCCCGCGACGGCCAGCACGGCCCCGCCCAACTGCCGCTTCTTCGTCCACCGGGCCACGCCGTACCCGCCGACGAGTCCGCTCGCGGCGATCAACGAGCTGGGAACCTTGGCCATGCCTGCCTCCTCCTGGTCCTTCCGGTCGCTACGAGGCTAGCCGAGGCCAGCGCGCCCAATTCGCTGGCGGCGGCCCCGGGGGAGAGGGGAGCCTGGGCCGTACGCAGTCGATGTGACCCTCTCCCAGGACGGATACCGCCCGAGTTGCCGACCCTCACCACCGCCGACGGCACGACCCTCGCCTACCGCGACGAGTCCCCCGAGGAGCCCGGGCCCTCGACCGTACCCCCCGTCGTCCTGCTGCACGGCCTCGCGGGTCACCTCGGTGAGTGGGACGACCTGGCCGCCCGCCTCCTCGCCGACGGCCACCGCGTGGTCCGCTACGACGCCCGGGGCCACGGCGCCAGCACCCGCACCCCCGCGGACATGAGCCGGGCGGCGGCCGTACGGGACGCCGTGGAGCTGGTCCGGGCCCTCGGCCTCGCCCCGGCCGTCCTGCTCGGCCAGTCCCTGGGCGGCCTGACCGCCCTGCTCACGGCGGCCGCCCACCCCTCCCTCGTGACCTCCCTGATCCTGGTGGAGGCGGGCCCGGCGGGCGGCGACGAGGGGCTCCCCGAGACGATCGGGGGCTGGCTGGACAGCTGGCCGGTCCCGTTCCCGACCCGGGAGGAGGCGGTGGCCTTCCTGGGCCACGAGGCCTGGGCCCGCGGCCTGGACTGGCGGGCGGACGGCGGTCACGCGCGCGTCGACCGCGCCACCATGGTCGCGGCGGTGGCCGAACCGGCCACCCAGGACTACTGGGAGCCCTGGTCCCGGATCGCCTGCCCCACCCTGGCCGTACGGGGCGAGAAGGGCAGCATGCCGGCGGCGGAGCACACGGAGATGCGCTCCCGCCGGCCGTCGGGGACGCGGCTGACGGTCGTCCCGGACGCGGGCCACGACGTCCACCTGGACCGGCCGGACGCCCTGTACGAGGCGGTGACAGCGTTCCTGGCGGAGACCGCGTTCCTGGCGGAGACCGCGCCCGAGCCTGCCGAGCACACCCGGTTCGCGGCGCACCTGCGCGCCCTCGACGAGGTGGAGCCGGGGAAGGAGGCGGCCCTCGTCCACCGGATCCTCACCGGCGACCCGGACCGCCAGATGGCCCGCTCGGCGGTGGTCCGCCACCTGGACCGCAGGGCGACGGCCCTGGTGTCCGGCGGCCCCGACGCGACCTGGGAGGAGTGGGGGGCAGGGATGACGGAGGCGGTCCGGACGGACGCGTTCGTGACGACGCGCCTGGAGGAGTGGACCGTCCTGCACACCCTCCTCACCCGCCCCGACCGCCCCTGGGAGCCGACGACCCTGACCGCCGCCTCGGACTGGCTCCAGCGCCGGCTCACCGAGACCGACGGCACCCCCGCACCCGTACTCGCCTTCCTGGCCGAGCACGGGAGGACGCGGAAGGTGCGGGCCGCCGCGGCGAGACGCGTGGGCTAGCTAACTCCGCCCGGCCCGGCGGCGCTCGTCGGGCTCCTGCCCGCGCTTGTCCACGACGGCCCGTTCCAGCACGGCGCTGTTGTCGACGACCGTCCCGGCCTTGCCCCGCTTGGTGTCCCGGCTGAAGACGGTGCGTTCGCCGAGGTAGCCGAGGGTGGCCCGGTCGAAGATCCACTCGGTACGGGTCCCGTACAGGGTGTCCTCCCGGGCGATGGCGATGCCGTGCCGGCCGACGGCGTCCACCGCGTCGTCCGCCTCGGTCACGCCGGGGATGCGGGCGGTGGCCTTGTAGAACGCGGCGGCCGTGGCGGACGGCATGATCTGCTCCCGGATGAGATCGCCGATCCGGTCGAAGACCTCCTGGTCCTTGTCGCGCCCCTTCTCGACCCGGGTCTCGGCGTAGAGCAGCTTCAGCAGGGCGTCGGGATCGGTGGGCAGCGAGGCGAGCCAGGCGTAGGTGGGCCGGTCGATGCCGGCCGGTACCGCGGAGTTCTTCGGATCCGTACCGTCCGGCACCCCGATCTCGATCGGCCAGTCCTGCCCGTCCTCACGGATCAGCCCGACGTCGATGACGGCCTTCTCCTGCTGCGAGTACCACACCTGCCGCTCATGCGGCCTGCCCAGCTCGACGGGCCCGTCGAAGACCCCCTCATTGCCGGAGACCTTGCTCCGCACGTAGACGAACTCACTGTCGTCCACCGGCTCGACGTCCGTGCGCAGGGCGACGGCGGCGATCCGGTCGAGGGTCACGACGGCACTACGACTCCCTCCTCCCGTACTGCTCGCCCCGGGCCGGGCAGCCGTACCGCCACCGCCGCCGTGCTCTCCCGCCCCGATCCCGACGGTGAGCCCGGCGGCCAGCGCGACGGCGACGGCACCGGCGACGAGAGCGGGCCGTGCGAACCTGCGGGGCGACCTGGCCGGGGAGCCGCTGCTCTCCCTCTCGTCACGGCGATCGCGATCGATGAGCTGCATCAGTACATCCTTGTGATGGGAGTGACGCCCAGGAGACAGCTGCTGCTCGCGGGGAACGACGGGCAGCAGCCGAACCAGCTCCTCCCGCTCCCCCCGCTCCTCCTGCTCGGATCCGGCCGGAGTGGCAGTCATCGGGTCTCCTCCTGAAGGGGCAGGGCCACGAACGCGGCCTCACTCTCTACCTCTCCGCGACGGGAACGAGGTTCCATAAATCCTTTAGGCGAGATATGCGCTGAACGCTCCTCCCGCTCGACGAACTCCCGCAGCCGCTTCCGAGCCCGCGACAGCCGCGACCGTACGGTCCCCACCGGCACCCCGAGCGCCTCGGCGGCCTGCGCGTAGTCCAGCCCGCCCCAGACACACAGGGCGATGACCTCGCGCTCGTGCCGCCGCAGCCGCCCGAGCACCCGCCGTACCTCGGCGAGCCGCCGGGCGTCGTCGACCCGCCCGGCGAGTTCCTCGGCGAAGTCGCCCACGACGTCCACCTCGGACCGCCGGGCGAGAAAGGCAAGCCGCCGCCGAACCCCCCGCTCGGCATTACGGGCCTTGTTGGTGGCGATCCCGAACAGCCAGGGCCGCAACGACCCGCCGTCCACCTCCACGTCCTGCCGCCCCCGCCACGCGGCCAGGAACGTCTCCGACATGACTTCCTCGGCCGCCGACCAGTTCCCGGTCAGCCGCAGGGCATGGTTGTACACAGCCTGGGAGTGAAGCTCGTACAACTCCCCGAACGCCTCCCGCTCCCCACCCCGCACCCGCGCCCGCAGCCGCCCGTCGTCGTCACCGTCGTCCTTGTCACGGCCGCTGCCGTCACCGTCGTCATGGTTGGAACTCACGCATGTACCTCTCCGCGCCACCGGAGGGGTTCCGGTGGCGTGGCTCACAGCGGACAGTCGACCCGGAACGCCTCCTCCGCTACAGCTTCGCGGACGGCAGCCTCGATACGACGATCACCTGGCGCCTGGAACCCGAGGGCAACGGCACCCGTCTCTTCCTCACCCACGAGGGCTTCGACCTCGATTCACCGCTGGGCAAGGCGGCGTTCGAAGGGATGGGGGAGGGCTGGCCGCACGTCCTCGCCCACCTCACGAAGATCCTGGATCAGGCGTAGGCCGACCACCGGCGTGTGGCGTGCAGCGACGATCTCCTTCCGACAAGTTGTGATCACCTACGGAGACACCCGTGTGTCGCGCACGGGCCGGTGCTGTCCTGGTGACGTGACCCGGGATGGCGGCCGACATTCCGGTGGCACCCTCCATCACACCGGAAGGAACCACATGAGTGGCATGAGCGCTGCTGCCCGACGGCCCGCCTACGCCCTGGCCGCGGTCACCGTGATCCTCCTCGCCCTGGTCGCGTTCAACTCGTTCCCCTCCTCCTCGGCCGACGCTGCGGTAGCCAGCCCCGTCGTCAAGTCCAAGTACTTCACCTCCGGAGAAACCACCATCTCCTGCCCGTCCGGCTGGACCGCCACCGGCGGCGGCGTCGGAGCCGACATCGTCGAGAGCATGTACGTCGCCCGCACCGAACCGACGCGCAACTCCTCCGGCAAGCCCGTCGGCTGGAAGGGCAACATCCGCCAGAAGTCGAACGGCCGGGCGGGGAGCGGCACGATCTACGTGGTCTGCCTGCCCTGACCTGACTGTCCCGTAGCGCAGCGAAGGCCGCGGCCCGCGCGGTCCGGCCTTCGCTGTCGGGTACGTCCCAGGGGTGGGTGGAGCCACCTGCTCCAGTGATCCATTCTTGGCCGCCTGCGCCACGGACGCGCGGACCGCTCATCTCCCGTCGAAGCTGTCATCCCCGGTGCAGGGGGGCGCGCATCATCGCGGTGAAGACCGGGGAGTCCGAGAAGGGCTGCTGCTCGCCGATCTTCTCGTATCCCCAACGTTCGTAGACCGCCTGGACCTTGCCGTCACAGGCCCTCGGGTTGACCAGAAGGGTGACTCGCTCCTCTGCCCTGTCCGCCAGGAGCGCTTCGTGGATACGACGGGCCAGTCCCGTGCCGCGCCACGGCTGCCGAACCACGATCTCGTTCAGCGCGAGTGTGCGCCTCCCCGTCTCCGTGGTGTACCCGTCGGGCAGCGGCGTGGTCATGGCCGACCACCAGCGCGTGCCGGCACTCAGCGGGGTGGCGTACGCGAAACCGGCGGGCTCATGTCCGTCGTACGCGACGACCGTCCCCCAACCGGGGAGCGAACTGTGGCCGGCCAGTCGCTCGGCGAAGCGTTCGGCGGAGTAGAAGGGCCCGGTGAGGCCGAAGTCGCGCTGACGGACCTCGACATGGATGTCCACGATCGTCCGCCGCACCGGCTCGACGCTGCTGTGGTGCCGCAGCTCAAGGTTCACAGAAGCTCCGTTTCAAACCATTCGCGCGTGGCAGGGGAATGCGGGGCGAGGGGCTCGGCCCATCACGGCGAAACGCCCAGGAGGGAGCACGGTTGAGGGAGGCGGCGCGGCGGCACGAGATCACGCGTCGAGGCCGTGGGGGCATGTCGCCGGGTGCTCTTTCAGCGGTTCGAACCGCTGCTACGGTCGCTTTCATGACGCTTTCGGTGTCCCCTGGTCGTTCTGCTGATCTGCGCACCCAGCCGGTCGACGAGGCTCTTGATCGCGTCGAGCGCGCCTTTCAGGTGCGTTTGGACCCGGAAACGGTCGTACGCAAGCGTCGCTCCGTGGGAGCCCGAACAGACTGCGGCACCTGGGATACGTGTTGAACGCCGCCCGCTAGACAAGATCGGGGACCAGGGATGGAACGGCACTGAGTCCGCCGCGCGACTGGACGGCGTCGCACAGCCCCTATGGCAGGGGTGTGTGGTCTGGCGGGACGCCGACGAGCCCGCGATGCGGCGTGCCGACGAGACCGAGATCCTGCCCGGAACCCCGATCGGCACCGCCGTACTGAGCGAAGACCCGAAGCTGGTGGACGCGTGGTGGCAGGCGCTCAACACCTCGCTGGACGCGCTCGCGGTGCAGCGCACGAGGCGCATCGCCACCCCGGACACCGTCACCGTCACCCAGGCGCTCGTCACCGAGTCCCTCCGCACCGCCTTCCCGGGCGACTTCGACACGACCGTGGAACGATGGGTTCCGGCTCACGCGGATCTGACCTGGGCCAACATGACCGCGCCGACGTTCTGTCTCTTCCACTGGGAGGACTGGGGGAACGCGCCACGAGGGCTGGATTCCGCCACGCTGTGGGGAAGTTCGCTCGCTGTGCCGGCGCTGGCCGATCGGGTCCGTCGTGAACGGCGTCGCGATGTCGAGAGCCGGGACGGCAAGCTGATGACCCTGTTCACCTGCTCGAAGATCCTCGGACCGGGCGCGCACCCGGAGGACCCTCGGCTGGAGCCCGCCCTCCGTACGGCGCAGCGGATCGTCACGGAGCTTCAGACGGGCTGACCGCGGGACCGGTCTGCCAGGAGGGTCCGGTACTCGTCGATCACCCGCTCGTCGACCTCAGCGGCCAGGGCGCCGACCGGTTCGCCCAGGTGAGCCGAGCGGGAGCTCGCCACCTGCCGCTGGGAGGACGGCCTACTCGGCGAGGGCGCCGTCGTCCGGGGTCACCGAGACGATTGCGACCGTCGGCGGCGGAGGCGACGGGGTGTACACGTACGCCACCGCCAACCCCGGCAGATCGCCTCGGGGCTCGATTCGCGTTTTGCGGACCTCTGTACCGTCTGGCCGGGTCGGCCCGAGCAGCACCCCGAGCCGCGGCACCTGCTCCAGCTCCTGCCGCAAGACTTCCAGGGCGCGCTCGACGCCGAGGGCCTTCGCTCGATCGGCTGCCCTGACTGTCACGGCCGCGATGACGCCGGTCACCGGTCCCGGGCCTCCCGCTTCAGCCGGGCCGTGAGGTCGACGCCCTCTTGCACCGCGATGTCGAATTCAGGGTCCTGGTAGAGACGGATCCTGCCTCGGTAATCGACGATCACCGCAGCGACCGCGTTCAGGTCTGTCTCCGTCGACGTTTCCAGCGCATGCTGAAGATCCGCTTCGAAGGACTCCCGGTCACCGGGAAAGCCGTGCCCGGACCGCAGAGCCGCTCGAATGTCGCCGATGGTCCTCAATGACAACGGCGCAGGAACGGGCGTTTCCTCGTGCTGTGCGCTCACGATCTGCTCCTTGATCCTCTGTCCTACGGGCAGTGTCCTACAGATCCCGATGCCAGGATCCATCTTCCCTCAGCCGGCCGGACGTCCTTGCGGCAAGGACGCTACGCATGAGGGAGCGGTTGTCAGAGGCTCGGCCGGACGATCCGACCGGTCATGAGGACTTCGTGGTTCGCGAACAGGGCGTCGAGTTCGAAGCGCCGACGGATGTGCGCCGTCCACCTGGTGTCCGGCAGGTCGGTGTACGACTTGACCAGGCGGGCTCGGCTTGCCTGGGTGAGGATCCAGCGGGCCTGGTCTCCGTCATGGGCGCGTCCGCCGAGGTCGCGGGCGAGGTGCCACAGTTCGTCGCCGTCGCTCTGTTCGTCCACGACGGTGACGAGTCCGATGTCACCGAGGCCGCGTGCGTCGCTGGACTGGGTGGTGTAGGCGACGGTGAGGCCTTCGAGGGGGAAGACGGTCACACGACTGGTCGCGGTCAGCTCGGTCAGGAACACGCGGGTGAGTCCGTTTCTGGCGCGGGGAGGGGCGGGCCGGCCGTGGGGACGCCGGCCCGCAGACGTGGGGGAGGGGGTGTCAGCAGCCGTCGCCGTCGCCACAGCAGGCGGGCGGGTTGCACTCGGCAGCCGTACCCCACAGCCGTTCGTCGACGTCGAAGCCCGCGGCCCGGATCCGGCCCATGACGTCGACCATCAGCCCGCGCGTGCGGACCCTGGAGTTGGGCTGGTGGTGCAGGAAGTACCCGAAGCTCCGCTCGCACCAGCCGGCGTACCACCCGGTGTGCAGGATGAGCGTGTGCCAGCCAGGGTCGACCTGCTGCGACGGCGCCATGCTCGCGCCCTCACCGCTTTGGCCCATGACGAAGACGAGCGCGAGCGCCTGGTCGATGACCCGGTCGGCGACGCCCCGCTCCAGGCCGTACTCGTCGGCGCAGAACGCGGCCAGCGTTTCGAACTCGGGGGCGGTGACGAGGGAACGACCGGTGCGGGTCGCGGTGGCGACGGTGGTGGCGGTCATGGGGTGGGCTCCTTCGAGGTTGGAGGAGGTTCGGGCAGCCCCTCACCCGGAGTGCCGGACGTGTGGCGGGTGCGTGTTCCGGAGAGGAGCACGTCACGTGCCTGCCGGGTGGATGGGGCGGCCTCGTGGCCATGACCAGGAAGTTAGGCGGCGCGATTACGCACCTGCGCGGCGATTGCGCGTGATTGCGCAGGCGGCCGTGCTGCTTGCGGCGGATTGCCTACGAGAGGTCCAAGGACGCCCTCGCCCGCCCGATCAGGCGACGCGCGGGCGCCCCGTACTCGGCGGACTCGGCGAGCCAGTCCCACGCCCGCTCGTACAGCCGGATGTCCTCGTCTCCGGTGAGCCACAGCTCTTCGCTGATCGTCTCGACGATGACCAGTCGGCGGTCGTAGATCCAGAAGGCGTGCGGGGCCGTACGACGCAACTGTGCGCCGAACGGCAGGATGCCCAGCTCGATCCGGTGTCGGCCCACCAGGTTGTACAGCCGGTCCAGTTGCTCGGCCATCACGTCCGCGGGACACGACCGGTGGTACAGAGCGGCCTCGCACACCAGGAACCGGAACGTCTTCTCGGGGTCGTACAACGCCTCTTGGCGACGCATCCGGGCCTCGACGGCGTCCTCGGTGGTCGGCGTGATACCCCGGAACTCCGCGTTGGCGTCGAAGATGACGCGGGCGTACTCCGGCGTCTGGAACAGCCCCGGAACGCGCGACACTTCGAGCCCGCGGATCGCCTTCGTCGCCTCGGTCTGGCGTACGGCGATTTCCTGGCGGCCTCGGTGTCCCCCGGCCAACTGCCGCCGCCAGGAGCGGTGCCGTTGCTTCATCTCCAGCCCGGCCCGCAGCCCTTGAAGCTCGGCCTCGACATCCGGCCGCCCGCAGGCCCGCGCCCACGCGGTCAGGTCGCCCGCGGTCGGAGTCTGCTTGCCGTTCTGCAGCCGGGAGACTTTCGACGGCTGGCAGCCGAGCTTCGCGGCAAGACCCCTGCCCTCCAGACCGGCCTCGGTGCGCAGCTCGCGCAACCGCGCGCCGAGGGCTTCTCTGGCGGTCTGGTAGTCCGTACTCACACGGTGGAACGTACCCGCCTGGCGAAGTCTTCGGTACGGACCGCATCGTGCCAGGCGGCGTCCCGGGCCTGGCAGGCGGCGAGGACTTCGGCCGGGTCCTCGGTCACGTACACACCGAGGGTCGTGTCCTCGTCGTCGAAAGCGAAGCGGGCGAGGATCTTCGAGTCGAAGAGCCAGAAGTCGTAGTCCGGCAGCCGCAGTTCCCGGGCCTGGGCGCGGGTCAGATTACGGATGTCCTCGCCTGCCGCGACGTTGCTGGACGCACTCGCCAGGAGGAACTCCTGCCCCTGCGTGATCGGCTCGTCCACCAGCCGCACACGCTCGAACCGCTTCCCCTGCGCCGTCTGCGCCCGGACGTTCTCCCGCCAGGAGTTGTCCGGGTCGCGAGCGATGTCCTCGCCCGCGAGGAACCGGGCCCACTTGGGGCTGTTGCGGTCGGAGGCGTATCCCCGGCGCGTCTCCAGGCGCCAGGCGGTGTGCTTGAAGTCGTGGAAGAGGCCGGAGACGGCGGCGAACGACTGGAGCTGTGGTGCGTCGCTCCTCGGCGCGAAGCGGGTCAGCAGACTGCGTGGCACGCGGACGAAGGTCTCGGACTCCTTGACATCCCGCAGCTGGACGAGATGCCCCGGGTCGGTCTCCCGCTCCCCCTGGACGAGAATCTCGTCCGTGCCCTCGATCTCGTACAGGGTGGGGCAGTCTCCGTCGTCGCTGGTCGTGCCGATGAACCTGAGCGTCATGCTCACCCTCCGTCTGCGGTCGTCGGAGATCCAGGATGCGTGTCCGGACCCGGGTGCGGCCGAGGATTGCAACGGATTGCGCATCTGGTGCGCCCGCCCGGGATTGCGCGCAAGTAGTCGGGGGAAGGGCGCTTCGAGGTCATACCGACTCGGCGAGGACGTTCTCCAGAGCAGGGACTGAGATTCTGGCCATCGACGACGTGTGAACACCGAACCTGCCGCGGTGACTCGGGCACCCGGATGGAGTGGTGACGACGGAGTGAGTCTGATCCGCTTCGTCACTCTGCGGAGGCGGAATGCTTCACGCAGCGTATGAAAGAGAGCCAGGTCTCGTTTCCGAACGCCACCACAGGTCCTCCCGACGTCTTCGAGTCTCGCACCAGGGCGCCGTCATCGGTCAGCGCGCACTGGACGCATTCCCCTCCCGCACCATTGCTGTACGACGACGTGAACCACACCGGACGGCCGTCCTCGCTGGGCGCTGCAATGCTCACGTTGCGTATTCCTTCAGGGCCGTTTCGATCAACTGGGCCGAACGTCGAGGACTCAGGGCCGCGGCCCGCAGACCGTCGAACGCCCGGGTGTACTCCCGTACATGATGCTCGCCTTCCAGGTAGACGGCATCGGTGATGCCGTCCCGATAGACGAGATCGGGATCCTCCGGGGCGGGAAAGCCCAACATGGTGAATGAGCCCGTGGCGGGATAGGTGCCCGAGTCGAAGGGGAGGACCTGCAGGGTCACGGTCGGCAACCGGGCGGTGTCCAGGATGCGTTCGAGCTGCTCGCGCATCAGCGCGCGGTTCCCGATGACGTTGCGCAGAGCGCCTTCGTTCACGATGAACCAGGCTTCGGGGGCGTCGGGGCGGCTCAGCATCGCCTGCCGCTCCATGCGCACGCGTACGGCCCTTTCGATGTCCGCGGCGGACAAGTGCGCACCGGTCGTGTGGAGCTCGGAGGCGTACTCGGGGGTCTGCATGAGGCCGGGCACCAGTTCGCACTGGTACTGGCGGAAGGTGGACACGTCCTGTTCCAGGCCGATGTAGATGTTGAACCACTCCGGAACTCCGGCACCGTGGACCTGCCACCATCCCCGCACCTTGGCCTGCCGGGCCAGCGACTTGAGGAACTCGCGCAGTTCGTCGCTGGTGTCGTAGAACCGGCACAGGGCGTCGATGTCCGAGGGCTGCACCCGGCCGCTGCCCGTCTCCATGCGATTGACCTTCGAGCCGCTCCAGTCGAGTGCCTCGCCGACCTGGGCACACGTGAACCTGCTCTGCTCGCGGAGCTTCTTCAGCTCGATCGAGAGCCGGCGCCGGCGTGCCGTCGGTGATCCGGCCATATCAACCCCGTTTCGAATAGCGGACGTTCAGTCTCGCGCCAAGGGGTGTGCTTGCCAATCACTCGGACGTGGGAATCTCGCTGTGCACATTGCACGAAGGGATTTGTCGGCTGCACTCTGACGGAACGCAACTCATCGTGATATCTCGTGACGCACAGTGGCTCACGGGGGTGTCGACGGCGACGAGAGGGGATTCCGTGGGTCGAGAGGCGTGCATGGCGCGCAGGGCGTGGGACCTTCCGTTCACGGCCGAGCCGACGGAGGTTGCTGCCCTGCGTCGAGCCATGCGGCTGCACCTGGGCATCTGGGGCCTGCACGAAGTCGCCGACGAAGCCCAACTCTGCGTCAGCGAGTTGGCGTCCAACGTCATCAGGCACGTAGGCCCCGGGACCCCGGCCACACTCGCGGTCTCGATGAACGGACTGTCTCTGCGCATCGAAGTCCACGACCCCGACACGCGCGCACTGCCCACTCTCCTCGACGCGAACGCCGACTCCGAGGCCGGGCGGGGCATGGCCCTCGTCGATGCGGTCGCTGTCCGGTGGGGCGTCCAACTCCGCCTCGACCGGAAGGTCACCTGGTGTGAGCTGGCAACGAGTCTCACGTCGCCGAACGGCCATGTGGAGGGCCCCGGCGTGCGGCGGGCCGAGGCGTTGTTGGAGTTCTACGCGGGTGCGAAACCGTCCCTCCGGCCCGGCCCGGGACAACTGGGGAGGACCGTGGCCGAGGAGTCGGTGATCACGGTCATCACGGACTTCCTTCACTGGCTTCGTGCGCATGGCTGCGACGTGGGCGAGGCCCTGGATCGTGCTCGGACCCGCTACGACGCCGAACTGGACAGCCACGGCCGACGGCTTGCCTCACAGGACGAGCCCCTGAGGGAGGAAGCCCGCTGAGGCGTCCTCGTGCGTGGTGAGCAGGAGTGCATCGTGCAGGCCACCCGGCACCCTGCCGTGGGAGGGGGTACCAGGTGGCCTGCATCAGTGCGACAAGCCACTGCTGCCGGCCGGATGTCAGTCGGCCAATATGTCCGCGAAGAAGCCCAGGTGAGGATCTTCCGGGGTGCCGACGAGCAGCGCGCGGTCCAACAGGATGTTGTTGTGCTCGCAACTCGTCTCGGGGAGCATCACGCAGGCGTGGCAGGCGGCGAGGTTCGTCCCGCCGGCGCCGGACACACCGGTCTCCATGCAGAGCGGATCGGAGGAGCACCACTCGGCACGGCGCACGGCCGAACGGACCGTGAGGTCCAGGAGTTCCGGTTCACCCTGGGCGACGAGACCGCCGAGGCTGCCCGCCGAATCACTCGTCGCCGTGTAGATCAGCACCCCGGCCATGTCGTCGGCGGCGTAAAGACGCTCACGCAGGGCCGCGGCAGGGTACCCGGCGTCCAGGCTCCATTCGTCGATGAGGACGTGCGCCAGTGTGTGCAGCAGCACCATGCGGGGGGTGGCGGGGGAGGGGACGGCCTGGCGTCCCTCGCCCGCCCTCTCCTGCAGCACGCGCTGGTGGGCGGCGCACATGCGCTCGGCCCGGGCCGCCACAGCCACGGACTTCTCCCAGGTGTCGAGCCGGTCCTCGTCCAGGCGGAGGAACACCCCTTCGCCGTGGACCTCCATGGCCGGGAGCCACAGCAGAGGACGCTCGGGGTCACCTTCGGAGAGCGGCATCTCCCGCGACTCGGTGGAGGAGTCGGGGTCGGCGAGCCGGGTGAAAGCCTTCAGGGCACGCACCTCCCGCAGCTTCTTGACCAGCATCGGGCCGGTGATGCCGAGCGGGTCGAGCACCCCCGTGTCGCCCGACGGGGTCTCGCAGATGAACTGCTCGTCGCGGGTGTGCTCGCTCTCGTCGTTGCCCGAGCGCAGACGCTCGTACTCCTTGTTGCGCAGGGCGCGATAGCGGTGGTCGAAGGTGGATCCCGTCTCGCCGTCGGGGTCCTCCTCGCGCTCGGCGTCGAGCAGCGCCATCACCTCGTCCAGCGGGACAGGGCACTTCCCCTTGAAGACACCCTTGAGGTAGATCTCGACGTGCTCGCGCCTCTCGTACTCGCGGAGCGCGTCCCAGTGCTCCGCGAGCGGATCCGCGCGACCGTTGCTCCACGGCGGGATGGAGAGCGCCGACTTGAGCACCGGCTGCCATACGGCGGACGAACCACGCTGCAGTGTGCGCAGGAGGAGTCCGCAGTCCTCGGTGGGGGCGGACGTGCCCAGCCACGGCCGGGTGCCTCGACACGTGAGCCCGAGATCCTTCAGCGCGTTCCTGCGGAACGAGCCCTCCATCGAGACCTCGGGGGCCTTTCCACAGGTGCAGGAGACGACGATCGAACGCAGCGAGGAGGTGCGCCCCGACGAACGCATCCTGAGCTTTCCGCCGCACTGCCCGACGGCGGTGGTCCCGCGCTCGGAGGAGCGGTGCACCCACTGCCAGTACGGGAACTCGCCGAGATGCCCCGCCTCGCAGGCGACGACGAAACGGGAGGGGACGAGGTCGACCTCGCACGTGCCGCAGACGCTTCGTCCTTCCGGCGGGTTGAAGTCGCGGTGCCGCTGGAGTTCGGTGCACTCCGGGCAGGAGTGCATCAAGGGGAACCGCCGGACCCGCAGACCGTCCTTGCTGTCGTCGTCGGATGCGGGAGGCAGCCGGAAGTAGCGGACGCCGAGCAGGCGGGCCAGACGCCGTTCATGGATCCGCGGGGCCTCGTCCGCTCTCCAGCTGTCCTCGGCGTGGTCGAGGCCGGACACGACGAAGGACTCGTGGTCGACGGCGATGAGTGACCCGACGCCGTACGTGGTGATGGCCTGGGCGCGGCGGACCGCACCCCGGCGGGGCAGGTTGTGGGCGGGCGTGCCGCCCTTGGTCGTGCGGCGCCGGCGGGCGGGGGGCGGGGTCATCGGGTTCCCTCCATGAACAGGGCGGACTCGGCGTCGACGTCGCGCAGGCTCCACAACGTGGAGTACGCCTCGGTGTCCTCGGACTCGTCGTCGAACGACTTGAGGAGCGAGGGGGCACGATTGCCCCGTCGGGGTTCGAAGAGCAGGCCGCTGTGGAGTTCGGCCTCCTGATACCACCAGTCGACGAACTCGTCGAAGGCGCGGGACACGGCGCCGGTCTCCTCCGGGGTGACCACGCGGACGCGACGCAGCAGGATCTCCTTGACCTCGTCCCGGAGAACGTCCTCGTACGACGCGACTTTGCCGGCGCCGTCGTTGGGGCGAGCAGCGGGGATCATGATGCGGGCCAGGGCCACGATCACCGCGTGGAGGCCGCGATCGCGGGCGCGGGCGGAGAACGGCGTGACGGAGGTGGACTCGACTTCACGGTAGAGGGCCGAATGGAAGTGCTGGAAGCTCTCGTAGTGCGAACGGTCGCGGGAGCGAGCGGAGTTGAGCATGACCGCCACCAGGCCCGGGTGGGCGCGACCCACGCGACTGGTGGCCTGGATGTACTCGGCCGTGGTCTGCGGCTGACCCATCACGGCCATGAGACCCAGCCGGTCCACGTCCACGCCCACCGCGATCATGTTGGTGGCCAGCAGCACGTCCACGGCGTCCTCGTCGGGGTGCTTCTTCTCGATGCCCTTGAGGCGGGTCGGGATCTCGCTGGCGTCGACCCGGCTCGTCAGCTCCGAGTAGTTGGCGACCGAGCGGACCGTCGTCTGCTCACGATCGGCGAGCAGTTCCAGGTAGGCCACCACGTCGTCGTGCACCTGGAGTTCGGCCGCCGAGAGCAGCCGAAGGCTGTTGAAGTAGCCGACCAGGCTCCAGTAGGCGTCGCGCACCTCGTCCACGGTGTCCGCGTTCTTGGCCCGGTGCAGCAGCGTGGCGTACGTGCGGATCAGCAGCGTGGACTGGCTGGTCCCGGGGGCCAGCAGGCCGACATAGCGGCGGCTCGCCTTCTCCGCGCGGGGCGTCTCCACGGCGAACCAGGAGTCGCGGGCGTCCAGGCCGGCGGGCGGGAACTGGCGCACCCGGCGGGCGAAGAGATGGCGGCCCTGCTCGGCGGCGCGGCGGATGGTCGCTGTGGAGGCGATCACCTTGGGTCGGTCGGCGAGCGCGTCCACGGCGGTCTCGTAAAGGCCGGTCAGAGTGCCCAACGGTCCCGAGATCAGGTGGAGTTCGTCCTGGACGATCAACTCCGGTGGCGGGGTGCCGTCATGCGGGTCGTCGAGGTTGAACAGGGATGCGGTCGCCGGGCGCCACGGCATCGAGGCGAACTTGTCGACGGTGGCGATCACCAGCGTCGGCCGAGCGTCGTACACCGCCTCGTCGATCAGGTGGACGGGCAGACCCTCGGCGAAGTCGCAGTCCGCGCCGGGGCACCGGACGTACATGCGCTTGGCCTCCTCGTCGGCGTCGTAGTCACGTGCGTCGAGGCGGGTTCCGCACCAGGGGCAGGCGTGCAGCTGGACGGGGTTCTCGGTGGCGAGGCGCTTGTCGAGGTTCTTGCGCAGCTCGTCCAGCTTCTCGCCCGCCTCGGCCAATGTGTTGGGGGTGGCCGAACGTCCCACCCACATGCCGACGGAGAACTCCTCGTCGCCCAGCTCGGGCGTCCGGCGCCGTAGCTGCTCCATGGCACAGAGCAGGATCGCGGCGCGCTCGAACTGCTGGAGCGTGAGCAGCCGCAGCGTGTAGCGCATGAGAACGGTGACACCGCCGCCGTCCGCGCCCTTGCGGATGCGCCGCAGGAACGACGTGAGGGCGATCAGCCCGAGATAGGCCTCCGTCTTGCCACCGCCGGTGGGGAACCACAGCAGGTCGGAGAGCTTCCGGTCCTCGTGGTCGGGGTCGTCGATGCCGGCCAGGCAGAGCAGCACGAACGCGATCTGGAAGGGGCGCCAGCGACCGGAGGTCGGGTCCGGGGAGCCGACGCGTCCGCCCTTGACCCAAGCGCTGCGGGCGCGCTGCTCGGCCATGGCGTGGTTGGCGAGGCGGAACGCCCGCATCAGGTCGGGCTTGGCCCGCAGCAGGTCGATGCCCGCACGGATGCGTCCCAGCGCCTCGCGGCAGGCTTTCACCTGGTCCCGCGCGGACCTCTCGTGGTGTCCGCCGGTCAGAGCTTCCGCCTCGGCCGTCTTGCGCTCGATCCACCGCTCGTAGCCCGTGGCGAGATCCTCCAGAGCGGCCAGGACGTCGGTGTCGGACTTCTCCGCCAGGCCCAGCATGGACAGCGCCGAGCTGTCGATCTCCGGGTTGGAGTCGGTGAGCAGCACCTCCACGGACGGCACGAACTGGCTGCGCACCTCGATGACGGCGGCGGTCTCGGTCTCGGTCACGCCGATCGGCGACGGCGTCCAGTCCCACTCCGCCGAGCAGCCGTGTCCCACGGCGAAGGTCGGGGCGTGACGGTGCAGCAGCCGACTCGTGGCGATCTCCGGGTCGTGGGCGGCGGCCGGGGCGGGACGCTCGACGAACGCGGTGGAGCCGTCGGCAGCCCGTACCGTGAGCCCGCACTGGAACAAGGAGAAGGCGTCCTGGAGGTCCCACTTGCCGACCCTCTCCGAGTTGATCAGCGTCACCGTGATCGTGACCGTTCGGGTGGCCGGGTCGGGGCGCCGGACGATCACATGCAGGACGACCCCGGTGTGCAGCTCCCTCTTGGTACTGCCGGGCGTGGTGACGTCGATCGGGTGGTCCTGAAGGTCCAGTTCCACACGCCGCCAGTGTTCCTGCTGGTCGGAGGTGGTGCGGGCCTCGGCGCGGCGAGGCTCGACCGGATGTCCGTCCGCGTCGGTGGGCCGATAGACGGCCGCACGCGCCGAGACCACGACCGTGTCGCTTATGGTCGGGGCGACCGCGAAGGTCAGACCCATCGAGGAGGGTCGGCGGTCACCCGCCCTGCCGATGTCCTGCACGGTGCCGGACCCCTCGACGTCTTCGCGGGCGAGCAGCGGCGCGTCGTCCAGGCCGTCCTGCTCGGCGGCCTCCTCCTTCTTCCGTTCCTCGGCACCCTCGTCCGCCGGGCGCGGGTACAGCACGCCGGTCAGGTAGCGATCGATCGGCGCGTCCTGGGTGAGCACTTCGTCCCGGTCGTCCGGCTCCGCGTCCTCGGTGGGGCCGAGGAGCTCGCGGCGGAGTCCCACCAGGAGTTCCTCGTCCCGTACCCGGTAGTGCTCGGAGTGTCGGCCCGCCACCTGCGTCATGCGCCCTGCTCCTCGTCGTTGTCGGCTCGTCGGAACCATCCGACGCCGGTGATCCTCGGGGTGATCCACACGCCCCGGTCCCCGAGGCCGGCGTTGGCCCCGGCGGCGGTGCTGCCCGTCACCGTCTGCAGGATGTCGACCCGCGGCCCGTGGATCTCGTCCGGCCACCAGGGGTCCCACGTCCTGTTCACCTTCTGCACCTGGAACAGCTCCTCGCGGAACCGTCGCGACGCCTCCCCGATCTCCCGCCCGTCGTGCAGCAGGGCGTACGGCGGGCTCTGCGTCTCACCCATGGGCAGGTCGTGGCGCTTGCGCAGCACCACGGACTCTCCGGGACCCACCCGTTCCAGGAGGTACGCCTGAGTGGCCGCGGCGTCGCCGTCGTGGCCCGGAGGATCGTCCTGGCACACGTCAGCCGCCTCGACGACGACGCCGTACCGGTCGTAGGACCGCCACCCTCCGATGTAGCGACGGCCGTCGCCGCGCTTTCCCGCCCGCCTGAACTGCGGCAGTTCGGGCGGCGCCATGTGGTACAGGTCCTGGCGGGCACGCGTCATCGCCACGTACAGGGCGCGCGCCTCGGCGGGGAGGTCCAGCTCGTCCTTGTGGCGCTTGTGGAGTTCCGCGACGGTCGGCGGGGTCAGAACGATCACCCGGTCGAACTCCAGGCCCTTGGCCCGGTGGACGGTCGAGACGACGATCCGGGCGGTCTCCGGGTCGGCCGCCTCGTCGGGGAACCTGCCTTCGGCGACCGCGCGGCGCAGTCGGTCCAGGTCGAGCACGCCCCGCCCGGACCCACGGGCCACCCGCCGCAGGGTGGTCCACAGAGCTGCCGGGTCGGGCTCGTACGGCAGGGCGATCTCCCCGAGCAGGGAGCGGAACCGGTCCTCGGCGAGACCGGTGGCCTCCGTGCGGCGCAGCAACTCGGCCACCCAGTACGGCACCGGACGGTCTTCGAGCGGACGTCTCAGCCGGTGTTCGACGCCGTGCGCGTGCAGCAGTTCGGAGACCACGAGAGCCTCCCTGTTGTCGCGGGTGAGGACGGCGCAGGTGTCGGAGAGGTCCCGCAGGCCGTTCAGGGTGAACTCGTCGGTGAGGTCGCCCATGCCGTTCGCCGGGGCCAGAAGGAGGTCGCGCAGTTCGTCGTAGAGCGATCCCGCCTCGTCCGGGTCGGTGAGCTGTTGGAGGCGGGGGCCGTGCGCCAGCGCGATCCGGGCCTCCGTGGTGGTGGCCCGGAAGTTCTCGGTGAGGTGCAGCTCCACCAGTTCGTCGGGGTACGAGAAACGCAGCCAGTCGAAGAACCTGCCGGTCTCGTCGGCGCGTTCGCCCGGGTCCGCGATCTGGAAGCCGTAGACGGACTGGGCCGCGTCCCCGACGACGGTGAAGCCGCAACTGTCCTGGTACCGGTCGAGCAGCGTCTCCACCAGCTCGCGGCGCGTGCCCAGCAGGTCCTGCACCTCGTCGATCACGACGTGGGCGGGTGGGACGGCGTCGCCGATCTCCAGCGCGCCCTTCTCGACGGCGTCGGTCGCGGCGGCGATCCGTTCGTCGAAGCCGGTCGCCGTCCAGTCGCCGTCAGGATGCGCCCGGTGGAGCACGGCGTACGCCCAGGCGTCGAAGGTCTGGGCGCGCACCCGCCGGGCGCGGTCGCCGTGCCGGGCGATCCGCTCACGCAGCTCGCGGGCGGCGGCTCGGGAGAAGGTGAGCACCAGGATCTCGGCGGCCTCCAACGCCTCCTCCGGGTCCTCGTGACCGCACAGCGCGTCGAGCCGGCGGACCAGGGTGTGCGTCTTCCCCGCCCCGGCTCCCGCCGTGACCAGGACACGCGCGTCCCAGGGCTGATCGACCACGGCCCGCTGCTCGTCGGTGAGCGGGGGGCTGTCCAGGTAGACGTCGGTCACTTGCGGCTCCAGAGATGTTCGAACTGGGTGAACGCGAGCTTGGTGTCGAAGTTGGCGATGTTGTCGCTGACGTTGAGGATCAGGCAGGAGTCCTTGCCGCCGTTCTTCTTGCCGCGCAGGCCCCGGCCGATCATCTGCTGGTAGACGTTGGTGCTGTAGACCGGGCGGGCGACCACCACGACACGGGTGGCGGGAGCGTCGAACCCCTGGGTCAGCACCCCGTAGTTGGTGAGGACACGGATGCGTCCCGCGCGGAAGTCCTCGATGCGTCGGCGTCGGTCCTGCGTGCTGGTCGTCGAGTCCACGGCGGCGGCGGACACTCCCCGGTCGTTCAGCAGGGCGGCCAGGTAGTTGGCGTGGTCCACGGAGGTGGCGAAGAGCAGGGTCGGCCAGTCCCCGGGGAGGCCGGCCACCTCGTCGACGATCCGACGGCTGCGCGCGTGGTCCTCCGCGAGGCGCTGCTCGGCGGAGCGGGAGAGCATGGCCATGCGCTCGGCCTGTGCTTTCTCGTCGCGGGTCAGCTCGATGCTGCCGCCCTCGAGGGTGCGGTGCTCCACCTGCGCGAGCATCCCCCATTCCTGGAGGTCCCGGTACGGATCGCCGGACGGGAAGACACCCTCGTCGAGGCGCCGCCGGCCGAAGCGGCCGGCCAGCCGCTTGGTCTCCTCCTCGTTGGTGTTGCGGTACGGGGTGGCGGTCAGACCGAGCAGATGACGACGGGTCTCGTACTGGGTGAGCCCCAACTTTCCCAGGATGTCGGTGTATCGCGGGGAGATCGCCGTGTGGGCCTCGTCCACGATCACCAGAGAGGCCTCCAGCAGCCACTCGTACTGCTCGGCACCCAGGCACCGCTCCAGCTTGGCGTCCGTGGCCACAACCAGATGCGGGTGTCCCTCGACGTCGCCGACCTCGTTGCCGCTCCACAGCCGGCTGATGGTGAGGGGCCGCTCCGCCCCCACCTTGCTCCACACGAACTTCCAGCTCTGCACGGCCTGTTCGCACAGCTCCTCGGTCTGCGCGATCCACAGCAGAGGTCCGTGCAGCTCGCCGACCCGCTTCACCCAGCGGATCACGGCCTCGGCGGTGACGCGCGTCTTGCCGGCGCCGGTGGGCAGGGACAGCATCGCGCGCTGCGGGGCCAGTCGGTCGAGCAACGTGGTGATGTTGCGGACCAGGTCCTCCTGGTACCCGTGGAGCCCGGGGAAGTCCCGCGGACCGTCGATCGTCTCGAAAACGGGCGGCGACGGCGTCCGGGAGCCGGCGAAGGTCACCGGCAGTCCGAGGCTCGACACGAAGGCGATGGCGGCCGACGCTCCTCCGTATCCGACCGGGGCGTGGGGGAACCTGGCCTGGATGTCCCGGGCGTGGTGGTGGAGCACCCTGTCGCCGCGTGCGTTGAAGGCCATCTGCGCGATCCGGTGCCCGGACGGCTCCTCGCCGCCGGTCGCCTCCAGTTCGGCCTCCATCAGCCCCTCGGGGAGACCGGACCGCAGGGCCTCCGCACCGATCAGCAGCTCGATCTTGGTGACCACGTCCTCGGCGTCGCGCACGGCCTTCAGGGCGGCCTTCGTCGCGCTGTCCCGAGCCATCTGCTCCTGACGTTCCAGGACGGCCCTGCAGCCGGTGGGGCCCAGTCCGAGTTCCAGCTCACGGTCGATCAGGCGGAGCATCGGCTCGGGCTCCAGGGGGACGCGGACCTTGACCGTGGTGCCCTGACGCACCGCGTCCAGGGGGCGGGTCTTCGCGGCGTTCGGGGTCCTGGTCACCTCTTCCAGCTCCGTGCACCGCTGCACCACGGCATTCCGGTTGCCGCTGTTCAGCCGCTGGCGCAGTGCGGGGTACAGCTCCACGAGCGGGACCGGGTCGCCGTCCGGGACCTCGCGGGTCTCCCGGGTGATGGCCTCGGCGTAGCGCTTCATGCTCCACTTCTCGACCATCAGGTCGGCGTCCTCGGCGGTCGCCACGAGCAGGGCGGGAAGCTGTTCCGCGCGCAGTGCCCGGTACTCGGTCGCACCGACGGCGACGGTGATCTCGTCGTCGGGTCGGGTGCCCCAGGTGTCGCCGATCCGGCAGCGGGTCAGCGCGTCCTCGGGGAAGTCCGCTCCGAACCGGGTGAGCATCACGTAGGTGTTGCCGACGAAGGCGTCGTCCTCGCTCCGGGTCACCTCCGAGAGGAGAGTCTCCCAGTGCGTTGCCGGGACCTCGTCGACCGTGACGGGCAGGCGCAGCTTGCGCGCCTTCTCGGCGGAGATGTCGGCGACCGGCAGCACGTCGCGGTAGGCGGCGAGCTGGGGGCCGACCGCCTCGCCCAGCGGCTTGAGGCCCTGGGAGGTGGAGACCGTTCCGTACTTCCTGAGCATCCAGCGGATCGGCGACATCACGGCCTGCCGGGTGCTCGACTGCGCGCCGATCTGGCGGGTCCAGTTGTCCACCACGGCGTCGTCCGGCAGCGCTTTCAGGAAGGCCGCTCGGGACTCCTCGGAGAGCGACCGGAAGAGGCGCAGCGGGCCACCGATCGCGGAACCCTCCACCTTCATGCGGTTGAGGGCAGGACGGGGAGCCCTCTGGTCCAGGCTCCGCAGATAGGCCGCGTGGACCGCTTCCCGGTACTCCTCGAACCAGCTCTCGCCCTCCGGGCGAACCGAGGTCGACGGCCGCTCCCGCAGACCGATCTCCCGGAAGAAGGCGAGGTCGTCGGAGTGGAAACCCATGTCGACGGCGATGGCCGGGTCGCGTCCCGCGTCGACCACCGCGCCCGGCAGCATGCAGTCGCGCACCGGGCGGAACTTCCCGTCCGCGGTCCGCACGCGCAGGGTCGCGCCGACGTCCGCCACGTGCTGGAGCACGGTGTGGGTCAGCCGGCGCCCGCCGGCCTGACGGAACAGGTCCCAGAAACGTGCCCATTCGGCGTTCCCGTAGCCGTCGAACCCCTGGTCGAGAACGCTGATGAACCGGCCCTCGACGTCCGCCTCGCGGATGCCGAGCAGGTTGAGGGCCGAGGCGAGTCCCGGGTCCCGGGCGATCTCGCCGACCACGTACACCAGGGACTCCCGCAGCCCGTCCTCGTCGGCCCGGCGGAAGACCTGACCGGGGACGGGGGGGACGAGGCCGTGCTCCTCCGTGAGCACGATCTTCGCCTTGCGGGCCTCTTCGGTGTATGGCGACCGGGCCTCGACCATGTCGGCGAGGATGCGGATCGCGGTCGCGGACGCCTCGGCGGTGCCGCACTCGACGAGGGCCTCCAGCCAGGTGCGCACGTCGGACCGCTTGTGCCCGGCCGCACCGAGGATGTGCTCGACCTTTCCCGAACGCAGCGTGTCCACCTCGGCGTTCGGGTGCAGCCAGTCCGACGGGCGGCCGGGTGTCTCGTGCCACATCCGCAACCAGCCGGCGTGCCGGTCCTTGTCGAGACGCGGCGGGACGCGCAGCTCGGTCGGGACGCGCAGCACGCCCTCCTGGTCGGGGAGAGACGGACGGACGGCGGTCCGCTCCCAGATCTCCCGGGTCAGGAACTCGTCCGCCCAGCTGATCGCCTCCTTCACACGGCCGGGCAGCAGCGGGAGGTACGCGGCGGGGTCCTCGGCGGGGGCCAGGCCTGGCAGGGAGTCGACCACCAGCGAGGCCGAGACCTTCACCATCTCCTCGTTGAACGCGGAGGAGTCGAGCAGGTTCTGACGGTCCTCGTTGGTCTTCCAGGCACCGTTGAGGATGCCGCTCAGGGACATCTCGTACTTGGTGGGGAAGAAGGACCAGAAGCGCCCACGCCCCCGCGACTGGGGACTGACGTGGAGCCCGGTCTTCTCGTCCTTCTCCAGCGCGGGCACCGCCCATGCGAGGCCCAGCGCGAGTCGGTCGTGCAGTTCGCCTGCGTCGGCCCGGGCCGCGGGACCAGGCTCGTGCGTGGTGGAGAACACCCGCCAGCGGGCACTGACGGTCGGCCTTCCCGTCCGCTCCTCCACCACGATGTGCAGGTTCCCGGACTGCTCGGCGGTCAGCACACGACCGACGGCCGGACGGGGCCGACGGTCCTCGAGGACGACCTTCGCCACGTGCGGGGAGAGGAGCTGGAAGCCGAGCGGGAACTCTTCGCGGGTGGATCCGGCAGTCGTCCGCCCGCCGTGCATGTCCAGCGCCAACTTGCCGGCGGCGCCGGGGAGCAGTGGCAGGCGGACGACGGTGGTGGCCCAGTCGAGCAACTCGTCGAGGACGGGGTCCTGGGCGCGCTCGGCGGACGCGTCGAGAGGACGGGCCATCCGCAGCACCGGTGCCTCGAACGGATCGCCCAGGTGTTCCAGGACGCCGGGGACCGACCGGATCTTCTCCAGCGCCCATTCGCGGTCGAATCCGAAGTCACCGGTTCTGCTGAAGAACTGCGGAGTGTCGGTGACGACCAGAACAGATTTCACTCCCACGCCGAATCGGCCGATCTGACCGCCTCGCTTGCGCGACATGCTCATTCGGAGAATGGTTTCCGCACCCATGGGAGTGACGGGGGACCCCTCGTTGGCGCAGTAGAGGTGCGTCTCGGTGAGAACGACGTGAACGCTCCCTCCGGGCTCGTTCGCGATCTCGTCGGCCGCGTTCTGCACGAGTTCGAAGAGCTGGCGGTCGCCGTATCCGCCCTGAGTGATGCGCCGCTCACCGTTGGCATGCTCGGGAATGAGGCCGGGGTCGACCTCGTACGTCTGCAGGACGCGAGAGGACTGTTCGATGACGGTGCGGATGACCGATGATGAGGAATCGGACATTGCTTCTTCACGGCTCCTGCGATAGACGGCATGACGAAACAGGTACGAGAGGGGTCGGGCGTGGAGCGGCCCGAGCTTGTGCGACCTGGGCAGATGTGGTTCGGCGACCCCGTGACCTCGCCGATCGCGCGTCGAGGGACATCGCCCGTCGCGGGTCAGTCGTCGTGGAGGTCGGTGGGTCCAGGACGGTGGTCGAAGAGCTCGTCGAATTCCTCGATCGTCATACCGAACGAGTCGAGAATCTGCTTTCTCTCCGTTTCGGAACAGGCTAAATGGAGCTGTAAGCGAACCGAGTTGATCTCGCGCATCGAATGAGGGGCGCAGTGGTGCGGAGGTTCCGTCTCGTCGGGAGGGGCTTCCATGGATTCGCGTCCTTAGGTACTTTTCGAGGATCCCCGCACCACAAGCACGTTCGGGGGTGTGAAAATGCAACAGGGCACAACTCACCCGTTGTCACACGGGAGTTCCCGAGTGAGGCGGACACTTTCCGCTGCCGTGATCCTAGGGTGCGTCACCCGTTCGGTCTACCCCAATTCCCGCCCGGGTTACCGGAGTTGACCTCTCCGATTTGCGTTGCGGTTTACGTCCGAGAACTTCCCGTCCCCCCTCCCGGCCGCCGCCGAACCGGCAATCTGGAGACAACTCCCGAATCGGGCCGATCGGGCAGGGTGGGCAGGTGTCGGAGAGGTCGATCGGGGCTTGTCAAGAGTCAGTTGACGTCTGTCCTCGCGTCAAATTAGCCTGTCCATGACTGTGGCACAACGACATACGGCAGAGAGTGGGAGGCCCCATGGAGGTCGGTGAGGAGTTCGGGCCCTGGTTGTCCCGTCAGTTGAGGCTGGCGAACAAGACGCAGGCGGAGCTGGCGGAGGAACTGGGGCTGACCCGCGCCGCCGTCTCGGCGTGGATCACCAAGCGCTCTGTCCCGCGCCCCACCGTCATGGGTGAGATCGCCAAGGCGCTCGGAACCGACCTGGGCACCGTGCACACCCGTACCACCGACACGCAGGCCGGCCTGCCGGTCACCTGGTACCACCGGCCCGGGTACCAGGACGGAGGACGCGACGGCGGAAACGCCGCGGCCTTCGCCTTCGACGCCGACGTCCAGGTCCTCGCGCGCGAGACCTGCCAGAACAGCCTCGACGAGCGCCTCGTGGAGAACGGACGACCCGTCCGGGTGCGCTACACCCTCCACGAACTCACCGGCGAGAAGCTGGAGGCGTTCCGCGCCGCCGTCCTCTGGGACGAACTCCTCCCCCACTACTCGGCCGTCTCCGAGTCCGCCGCCGATCAGAAGGTCGGCCGCGTCGTGGACGCAGGCGTGCGCGACATGTTCGAGAAGGGTCGACTGATCCTCCTCCGGATCGACGACTACAACGCCTCCGGCCTCACCGGCGACGACTACGGCGACGGCAAGTTCGCGGCCGTCGTCCGCAGGCAGTTGGAGAGCCTCAAGTCAGGGCGAGGCGCGGGCGGTTCCTACGGACTCGGCAAGGCGACGCTCTGGGCCACCAGCGCGCTGGGCATGGTGCTCATCAACTCCACGCTCTCCGTCCCGCACGAGGGGCGCACCGAGCGCCGCGTCATCGGACGGCTTGAGCTGCCGTGGCGTTCCGTCGGCGGCACCCCGTACGCGGGTCCCGCCTGGCTGGGCCGCCCCGACCCCGAGACGCACAACGCGGAGGTGGTCCGCTCCTGGTGGGCCGACGAGGAGACGGTCGAGCGCCTCCATCTCACCCGCGACAACGACGAGCCGGGCACGTCCTTCCTCATCGTCGGCGCCCACGACGTGGCGAGTCTCGAACAGGGCGGAACGGACGCCGACGACGAGGACGGAGGCGCGGACGCCGGGATCCGGGACATTCGCGTCATGCATCGACGTCTTGTCGAGGCCCTGGGCCGGGACTTCTGGGCGGCCATGACCGGAGGCGGCAGCAGGCTTCCGCTGTTGGAGACCTCGGTGCGCACGTATCGCAACGGTGAGATCGTCGTGGAGGAGGAGACGGTCGACCCCCTGGACACCCAGCCCTCGCGCAGCCGGGCACTGCGCGCGTTCTACGAAGGGACGACCGTGGACCGGCTCACCGAGGCCGGCCAGGTGGCCCTCCGCACCGTTCCGCTACGGCTCCCCCTGTCCGGCGGACGCTCGGGCACCCTCGGCACGCACCAGGGAGTGCTCCTGGTCACAGAGGCCGAGGACAGGGACGGGGTGCCGAACCAGGTCCACTCGCTGCGCGGCAACCGGATGACCATCAAGAAGTCGACCGTCCACGGTCTGCCTCTGGGAGTCACCCAGTTCCAGGCCGTGCTCCTGGTGGGCCACGCAGCGGGGGAGTCGGCTCCCTTCGCAGGGGAGGCCGAGGAGTTTCTGCGGGCCGCCGAGCCCCCCGAGCACGACCGATGGGGCCAGACCGAGGAGTTGACCCTCCGCTGGTCTCACAGCGCCCACAACCGGATCTCCCGACTCACCACTGAGGTCAACTCAGCCGTCAGGGAGCTGGTGGTCCGGCCGAAGCGCCCCGGCGCCGAGGAGAGTGCCAAGCTGCGCAAGAAACTCACCGTCCCGCGCAGGACCGCCGCACCCAAGCGCGGAACCGGGCCGGCCGTGCCGGAACTGGTCGAGCTGGACGCCGAGATCGGCGAGGACAGGGAGTGGCGGATCACCGCGGAGGTGAAACTTCCACGCGCCGACGAACTGCCCGCGATGACCCCTGTGGTCCTCCTCGACGTCCGCTCGGGCGGCAGGCCCAGACTCGACTGGGCCGAACTCGTCGCCGTGGAGGGCTGCGAGGTGGAGGGCGGCGTGCTGCACTTCGAGCAAGGCGCCCGCAAGGCGGTGTTCCGTGGGGCCACCGATCCGACCAGCCATCCGGTCCGCACCGAACTCACGCGACTCGCGCTCGAACTCCGTGCCGGTTCAGGGGAGTGAGGCATGAAGTTCTATCCGTACAAGCGACTCAACCGCCCGGTCGGTCTGAGGGTGACCTCGGTCTCGCTCAGGCTGCCCGACCGCACCCGTGACCACTTGGACACCTCTGCTTTCTCGACGCCGCAGAGGACCGTCGCCTTGGGCGTGGCGCAGCACGAGGACTGGCTGTCCGCCAGGATCGGGCTGTCCGCAACCCTGCCCCCCGGCGCCACCGACCCCGACGCCCCGTGGAGCGATCTACGGGTCCTCGCGGTGCTCACCGACGGCGACACCAACGTCCGCACCACGGTCGAACTCCGCCAGGACGCCCCGGACAGCAAGGAGTGGTCCGGCGCGATCGAGGTGCGCCGCGACGACCACGTCGGCCGTGCCGATCTGGCGGTCCACGCGGTCGCCACCGTGGACGGTGTGCAGGGCCGGGCGATCACCGAGACCGACACCGACTGGACGATCGACACGACCGCCGAGGAACCGCTCGGCGGACTCCGCCTCGACGTGAAGCAGACGAGCTTCACCAAGAGCGCGCGGGAGTGGTTGCGTCCCTACGCCGACGCCCCCTGGGTCGTCGACGCCTCGGGCCGGCTCCCGCTGGTGATGGTCAACACCGACGTCGAGGGGCTCTCCGACCTTCTCGGCGGCGAGACCGGCGGGATGGAGAACAAGGTCCACGAGCTGCTGCTCTCACAGATGGCCACCGACGTGTGGACGGCCGTCTTCCACAGTGCGGTCGGTGATCTGGAGGTCGAGCCCGACGGCTCGCCCGTGTTCCCCACCGACTGGAGGGGGGAGGTGCTGCGGGAGATGCTCCCCGACGTGGTGCCCGGCCTCCGTGCCGAGGACGCGTTGCGCCAGGTTCACCGGCGGCGGACCGGCGACGCGGGATGGGTGGAACTCCAGACCCGCGTCCACTACGCCGCCGTGCGTCGTGCCGGTGCGCGTCAGTCGCTCGCCAACGTCCTGCGCGCGCTTCAGCAGATCAACCGAGAGGACCGGCCGTGATCGAGCAGCCGCACCACCGTCCCGAGCGACTCGGACTGCTCTCCGCCACGGCCGCCGACCCCTTCCTCACCGAGGATCTGCTCCGGGGGATCCAGGGGCATGGGGGCGTGGACCTGGCGAAGGTCGTCGAGCCCCTCCCGGAGGAGGACCCCCGCTGGCGGGCGGAGCCCCTCCGGGAACTGATCGACGACGCATTGCACCAGTTCAAGGAGAACCGGACGGAGGCCGACGCCTGGTTGGCCCCCCGTCTGCACGCGGCTCTCCGCCTGACCCGGAGGGAAGCCGCCGACCGGCGGATCTGGAACCACCTCGCGCTCGGTGTCGCCCCGGACTACGTGGTGTGGCGGCATATCTCCGCGCCTTCGGCGAAGACTCCTGAGCCTCGTGTCGACCCGGCCCGTTTCAAGGGCGCCCCCGACCGGCAGTGCTTCTCACGGCTGTGGTGGGCGGCCGAACTGTTCCGCAACGGCGGGGACTACGCCCCGGTGGTGGTCGCCTGCTCCAATCAGGATCTGATCCACACCGTGATGCGGTCGGACCTGGTCGACCACCGTCCCACGGCCCAGGCGTTGGTCCGTGTCCTCCGGAGCGGCATCGCCACCACCGGCCGCGAGGTCAACGGCCTCATGGCCGCGATCAACACGGCCGGTGCCACCCTGGTCTACGACGCGATGGCCGCCGACGAGTGGCGGGATCCCGAAGATCTGCGCCGCTGGATCGACGAGGCCGAGACGGCTCCCCCCGTGCCCCGCCACGAGTTGCCGACGGGGCCGGAGGAGGAGCCCGTTCCCGAGGAGTCCGTGGAGACGCTCACCAAGTATTTCGCCGACCTCTTCGAGACGGCGCCGGTCCGAGGGCGGGCGCCGCAGGGGTGAGCCGGAGGGGTCACCTGCCGGTGAGTGGGTGACCCTCCAGGTCCTCCCGCCGGCGGATCCTCGCCGGCTCGCTCGGGGGACGCCAGTTCTCGAGCTTCGCCACGGCCTGCTCCAGCCTGGCGTCGGCCTCCTTCTCGCTCAGCTCCGGTTCGAGCACATGCCGGAGCACGTGCAGTGCGAGCCGGGGCGGCACCGCGTTGCCGATCTGCTGGGACCGGTCGCGGCCCCGCCAGGGGTAGGCCACGGGGAAAGTCTGGAGCACCCCGGCCTCGGCGAGTTCGAAACGGCCGAACCGGGGGAGGTCCGTGTCCGTGCCCTTGTGCACGAGCCGATTGCGGGACACCTTCCCGGTCACCGTCGACGACGGGTCGTCGTGGTCACGGCGTCCTCGCGCGCCCGGGTCGCCGCCTGTCCCATAGTTCGAGACGACGGTGAAGGCGGGGCGGTCCGGCAGGTCCAGGTCCGGAACGATCTCCCGCGCGATGTCCCGGGCCTTCTTCAGAGCGGCCTCCATGGACACCCAGGAGTCCTTCGGCCCCTTCCTCCTGCCCACGCTCTTCTCGTCGACCTCCCAGAGCCTGGCGTCCACGCGATCCGCGTCGCTGGAGGCGGCGGGAGCACCGCCCGGCCGGTACCGCTCGTGGGGCTCGTCCAGCTCCGGGATGTCGATCTCGCCGAGCCTGGCCATGAGCACGGCACGCCTGCGGGTCTGCGGGACGCCGAACGCCTCGGTGTGCATCATCTGCGTCCTGGTCCGGTAGCCGAGGGTGTCCAGCACCTTCTCGTACTCCACCCACACCGGCATCACGGCCGGCACCTGTTCCAGCACGACGGCCTCGTAGGGCACGAGCCCCGGGCGTCGGCTCCGTTCGATCACCCACCACAACGGTTGGAGGACGAGCCCCGTCCGTTCGTCGCCCAGTTCCTCCAACCTGACCCGGTGCGCGTCGAGGGACTTCTCCAGGGAGACGAGGCCGTCGAAGAGGCTCTTGAGGTCGGCGTCCCGGCGGGCGAGGCCGAGAGGCGCCTCCAGCGTCTTCAGAGCGATCTCGATCTCCTCGGTCGAGCAGCCGTGCTCGGCGAGGCTCTTCCTGGCCGCCTTGCGGGTGACCGAGCGGACCGCCTCGACCTCACGCTTCAGGGCTTTGACCGTGTCCGCCTCGGTCGCCTTGAGTCGCAGTTCTTCGGAGATCCCGCTCCAGGTACGGTCGACCTCACGCCAAGGCGTCTCCTTCGAGCGCACGGCGTCGTGCAGCCGCGCGATGTACTTCAGCACCTCGTCCAGGGCCCTGCGGCCGGCCCCGTGTCCGGCGACGGTGAACGTCTGGCAGGGCGGCCCGCCCGTCAGCACCTGGGCGTGCGGGAAGTCGGCGGCGCGGTAATCCCTCACGTCACCGGCGAACGTGTCCATCCCCGCCGCCGCACGGGTCTCACAGGCGTTGTCGTCCCATTCGATGCCGGTGACCCGGTGACCGAGGACATCCGCCGCCACATCCAGCCCTCCAGGCCCTGCGAACAGGTCCACGATGCGAAAAACCGCAGGTGAGGAGGGTGGGTGCGTGACGTGGCTCATGGGCGAGAAGTCTAGCCGGCCGGCAGGTGTGCCATCGCCCACCGGCTACTCCCGGCCCGAGGACCGCAGCGCGGTCGCGATCGCCTCGCCGAGTGCCCTGCCGACCGGCGGAGGGGTGGCATGGCCGATCTGTCGATATCGGGCGGTCTTCTGGCCCGTGATCCGCCACTCCGGGGGGAAGGCCTGGACGACGGCGGCCTGGTCCACCGTGAGCTTCGGCATCTGCGCCACGTCGTCCGAGCGGGGCCACGCGTAGTCCGCTCCCGGCACCTCGTCGGCGAACGCGTTCCCGTTGATCCCCATCCGCGCCCAGGCACGCTTCGTGCCGGTGGGGCCGACGTCGGCACCGCCCCGGTTGTCGGAGCCGCCGACGAGGGTCGGCGCCACGGCGCTCGCCTGATCCGCCCAGGCGTCGGCCTCCGGCCAACCCCGTGCCGCCATCGAGCCGCGCAGCGCCTGGCCGACCGAGACGTGCTCGCCCACAGTCGGCTCCGGCGGGGCGAAGGCACCGAACCAGGGCTTCTTGAGCGCCACCAGGACACCCTGTTCGCGGTCCTGTGGCACACCGAAGTCCGCGGCGTTCAGCACGAACCAGCGCAATCGGTAGCCGAGGTGGTCCAGTTCCTCCGCGACGAACCGGCGCACCTCCGCGTAGTCGGGCGAGTCGACGAGCGCCGGGAGATTCTCCAGCAGCAGGGCGCGCGGCTGGACCGCGTGGACCAGATAGATCGTGGCCGTGAGCAGCCGCAGTTCCGGCTCGCTGTCCGACCGTCCCACCGCGGCCGAGGACTTCACCCGGGGCAGGCCCGCCGAGAGCAGATCGACGTCCAGGGTCTCCGGGTGCTCTTCCGGGAGGAAGTCGATCAGGTCCTCGCAGACGACCTTCCAGTCCGGTCGATTGGCCAGAAGCGTCTCGCACGCCTGAGGCTTGTTGTCGAGCAGGAGCACCGGCGAGAAACCCGCGCTCTCCAGCCCCGACGCGAGGCCGCCCGCCCCCGCGCAGACGTCCACGAATCCCAGTCGGTCAGTCATTCGCTCCCCCGTCCGCCCCTTCGGCCGCCCTGCTCTCGTGTCTCCCGGACCACCGCCGCACGTACCGCTGTCGCGACCTCTTCCGCCGGCACGTGCTCCCAGAACCGCAGCACCGTCCACCCCTCCGCGACCAGGTGCTCCGTCGTCTCCCGATCGCGGGCCATGTTCCGGTCCAGCTTCTGCCGCCACCAGTCCGCGTTGGCCTTCGGATGCGTGGCGTGCTGAGGACACCCGTGCCAGAAACAGCCGTCGATGAGGACCGCGATCTTGGCCCGGGTGAAGGCCACGTCGATCCGTCGCCGGGGCATGCCCGGCACGGGATACTCCACGCGATAGCGCAGCCCGGCCGCATGCAGCAGGCGCCGTACGGCCAGCTCGACCCCGGTGTCCTTGCTCGCCTGTCTGCTCATGCGGGCCGAGACGGCGAGAGAGGAAGGCTTCACGCTGTTCACTGTCGTCGAGCCTCACGAACCCATGTCGTCACGGTTGATGATCGCCGCTTCCGCCCTGGTCGAGTCGATCGCGCGGAACCGCACCAGGGGACGGTCGCCCCGTGCCGTCGACGGCGGGGCGACGAAGGCGAAGGCCATGACGAGGTCACGCGGATCGATCGACCCGTCGGACACGATCCGGGGTTCGGATTCCACCACGGGATAGAGCACCAGCGCACCCCGGCGGGGGCGGACGTTCTGCTCGACGGCTGCGTTTCCGGTCAGGTTCGAGGCTCCCGCCAGACGCTTCGCCGCCGCGACGTGCTTGGGGTCTCGGATCGCGCCGAACAGAGGGCCGCGGCGGCGTGTGCGGCGCGCCACGGAGAAGGGGCCGTGCCCCAGTATGCGCGCTTCGTTCCGGCGAGCGGACGTCTGCATCGGAGCGATCACGATCCAGTCATCGATCGTGCCACCATCCCGACCGGCGTCCAGCAGGAACTCCAGGTGGGGTGAGAACTGCGCCGGGACGGACCAGCGCAGGTCGCACAGCACCTGGAGCAGTTCCTCGTGCGACACCGTGCCGACCCGGGCGTCGTACCGTGGGCCGCCGTCCAGACCGAGCGAGACGGGAGCGGAGGACAGTGCTCCGAGGACCGGCGCCCAGCACTCCGTGTTGTGACGCAGGGAGTCGGGGTCATCGGGGTAGGCGGTGGGTTCTTCCCAGACCCCCGGCGACCGCACTTCCACCAGCTCCGCGTTGAACATCTTGTTCCGAGCCGACGGCTTCACCCACGGCAGATGCTGGGCCACCAGCGGCGGGATCTGGGCGGGCGTGACCTGGGGTCGGCCGTCCACCAAGGGGGCGTAGCGGGCCAGCTCGGCGCGGAAGAGTTCCTCGTCGCGGCAGATCGCCTCGAAGGCCTCGTACAGATCGACCGTCTTCGCGGCGCGGCTCCTGCCGAGCTTCTCCTCACGGCCGATGTACAGCCGCACCAGGTCACGGTAGCCGGGTCGGAAGCCGAACCAACGGCCCATCTGCATCAACGTGTCCGCCTGCTGCGTCGTACGGCGGTAGTACGTGATCGTCAGGCCCTCGACGGTGAAACCGCGGGACAGCTTGGTGCCGCCGACCAGGATCTTCCAGACCTTCGGGGTGCGGTCGAAGTCGAGGTCGGGCTGGGAGTAGTCGCGCTCGCTCGCACCGTTGACCACGATGACGGGGGTGCCGCCCTTGTTGATGCGGTGGTGGGCCTCGTAGACGTAGCGCTTGAGCTCGGCGTACGTCGCGGGAGCGGGCAAGGAGTCTTCGGCGTGGGTACGGAAGTCCTTCTCGAAGAGGGACTCCAGGCGTGTGTGGCCCTCGGTGCCCGCGTAGGCGGCGTTGTGCCACATGGTTTCGATGCGCCGCGCGAGCGCGTCGTGTTCGGCCATGCGGACCGATTCGTGCACCAGCATCGTGTGATGCCGGAACGGGTGGGAGGGGACGCCTTCGTCCTCACGGTAGAGCTTCAGCGCGCCCGTGAGGACGAAGGCGTCCAGGGCCTCCTGAAGGCGGTCGTCCGTCGAGTCCTGGATCCCTCGGACATGTCTCCTCTCGGCCTCGCCCTCACCGCCGTCGACGACGTCCAGGTCATGGAAGTCCTGGACTCCCATGTACCCGGCGGGGCGAGGCAGCGAGATCAGGAAGTCGCGGGGGAAGATGTCCGCGTCGTCCCCCGGATCGATGAACACGTTGGCGAACGGGGTGGCCGTGTAGCCGACGTACTGGGCGCGCGGCAGGAGCGTGAGCAGCTGGGAGAGCAGCCCGTTGATGGCGGTGCGCTCGGTCCTGCCCTGCTCCCACTTCTTCGGGTCCAGGGTGTTGACGGAGGCCTGGTCGGACTCGTCGTCGATGATCAGAGCAGGCAGCTCCCCGAGGAGCCCGTGGATCTGCTTGAGGTCTTTGACCAGCTTGGTCAGGACGGACTTGTTCTTCTTGACCACCAGAACGCGGGCGGCCGTGTGGTGCAGGTTCGCCGGGTCGTGCAGGGGGCGGGTGGGCTCGCGCTTCTCGAACTCCAGGGCGCGGATTCCCTGGGCCAGGCTCTTGTAGTCGTTGTCGCGTGTCGTCAGCCGCTCGACGTCGAACGCGCCGAGCGTGGACGGGCGAGCGCCATGGCTGACGAAGTCGGGCCAGTCCCCGTCGTCACCGACATAGTCCACGCCGACGAGCGAGTCCACGTCCGTGACGTCCGCGCCGCGCAGGATGTTCTCCTGCCCGATCAGCTCCATGTCGAGGCGGCGCTGGGTCTGGGCGCGCAGCAGGTTGAGGGTGCCGCCCAGCACGATGACGAGCCGGTAGCCGGCATCGACGGCCTTGGCGGTGACGCCGGTGAAATTGGCCGTCTTGCCGGACTGCACGTAGCCGACGACCAGGCCCTTCGCCTGCCGGGCGGACGGCTGCTCGGGGTCGCTGAGGCGTTCGACGACCGCTCGGCTCGCCTCGTCCAGACTCGCTATCGCCGCGTCCGGCCAGCCCTTGGCCCGGAGCTTGCGCTCGTAGGCCCGCCAGTAGAACGAGCGTGCCGCCGCTCGCTCAGGGGTGTACCAGGGCGAGAACTCTCGCGTGATCACCGTGGGTCCGGGGATCTTCGCCACGGGCACCGCGGCGTCCAGTGCCTTGCGCAGGTCGCTCCCGAGGCGGAGCCGGTCGTAGACGGCCGTCCGCCGTTCGTCGGTGCGGGCTGCGGCGCCGGGTGACCACTGCGGTTCCTCGGCGAAGTCCCAGGCCGTCAGATGACGGCTCCACAGGGCCCGGAGGCCCTCGTCGCCGTCGACCAGACAGGCGTGGAACAGCTCCTCGCCGAGGTCGGCGTCCGGGTGGTCCTCGTCGGCGGCGAGGGCGGCCCAGCGGGCGAAATGCCGGGGGACGCTCCCCATGCCCGCCAGTGCGGAGGTGTGGATCTCGAGAAGCGTGGTGGCAGGGGCGACGCTCATGGGAAGTCCTTGGTAGCGGATCGGAGACGAAGCGGAGCAGCGGCGGTGCCGTCAGTACAGCCCTTGCTCCCGGCGGGCGCGCTGCGCCTCCACCGAGGCCAGGAGGATGGTGTTCCAGTAGTCCACGCGGTCCTGGCGGCCCCGCTCCCAGCGTCCGAGGCCGAAGAAGTCCTCCAGCAGCAGGTACAGCAGGGTCTTTGTGACCGGGGCGTCGTTGGCTCCGCCGCGCCGCCCGTCGCTGAAGTCCTCACGGAAGGCCTTGTTGAGGATCACGGCGTTGTTCTCTCGGTCCAGGCTGAAGAACCTGTCCGAGGGCACCGTCCCCCATCTGAACGTGATGGGCTCCTCGCCGGGCTTCTCGGGCAGCTCCTCCTTGACGACCCGCTTCACCTTCGGGTCCATGCCCTTTCCGGGGGGAGTGACGGGCTTGCGCACGATCTCGGTGCGCTTGGCTCCGTCCCTGTACGCGGTCTGGGCGTCGTCCAGGTAGCTGCGGAAGGTGTGCCCCCCGCTGTCCACGGCCTTCTCGACGCCGAGCGTGAAGGCGGGAGTCACCGTGATGGTCTCCTTCTTCACGTCGAGGCTGAGAACGCTGTTCTCGTGGGAAGGGAGGTCGACGGCGACCCGGGCCAGAACCAGGTGGCCTTCCGGGTTCCGCAGGCCGTTCCAGCCTCCGGCCTGCACGAGACGGTCGTTGCGGTAGAAGTAGAAGCCCTGCCGGTCGGTGAGCGCGCCGATCTGGCGGAAGCCGGCCTGCTTGGACTTGGCGGGCCAGATGTGAGCGGTCAGGCTCACCTCCCCCAGGCCTTCCACAGGTGCCGTGTACTGCCGGGGATAGCCCGCCTTGCCCGGCACCTTGTACCCGAACGGATCCAGGGCCTCCACCGCGATGTGGTCGACCTCCTCGCCGAAGCCCCGTTCGCCACTGCTCACGTCCCACACGGCGATGTCCAGCTGGAGACCCCGCTGGAGGAACCGGTGGAGGTAGAGCCCGAGATGGGTTTCGAGCCGGTAGATCGCCTTGGAGAGGAACTGGTCGCTCTGGCCGCGCGCGACCGTCTCGAAGGCGCGTACGCCGTCCCAGCGGATGATGGTGCCGTGCCATTCGATGACACCGTCGTAGCGGTCGACGAGGTCCTGCGCGTAGCGGTGGTTGACGGTGTCACAGCGGAAGCTGTCCTCGATGCCTTCGGCTGTGAGACGCCGCCCTGCGGCACGGCTGCGCTTCGTTCGGCTGACCACGGTGAGCGAGGAGGCATGCGACAGGGAGGCCGCTTTCAGACCCGTGCCGTACATGCCGAGAGCGTCGGTGCCGTAGTCGCGTCGGCGCCCCACGGTCATCGCCGCGTCCAGGCCTTCTTCGTCCATGCCCTTGCCGTTGTCGATGATCAGCAGGGTGAGGATCCGGTCGGCATCACGCAGGAAGTGCACGACGATCTTGTCGGCGCCGGCGTCGATGGAGTTGTCGATGAGGTCGGCGACAGCGACCTCGAAGCCGTATCCCTGATTGGTCAGTGCCCTGCCGTAGCCGGCATCCGGCGGGAGATGCGTGCTGCCGGTCGTGGGGACGTCGTACTGCCAATCGGCGCCGGACTCGTAGGGCATGCTTCCTCAAATGCACAGGTCAGGGGCAGCTTGATAAGTAGCAGCCCCTTACACACAACAGACGGAGAATGTGACGGTACTGCAAAGGTTGGACATAGAGGGAGACGGATGCCGAACGGGGGCGGTAAGTCCCTTATCTGACAACGGCTTTGGCCAAGGATGTTCCTCTCATGTCCCTTTTTGTCTTCATCCGTGCGCGGGCCGGTCCGGTGCTCGCACCGCCCTGCGCTCACACCAGGCCCCACACCCCCAACCCCACCCCGAACAAGCACAGGGCCACCCCGCACACCAGATAGGTGTAGGGGCTGAACGACGCCTGGGTCCGCACGACGACCACGCGCCGGGGGTCGTCGGGGTCGTAGCGGACGATCACCTCGTGGCCGGCCCGCAGGACGTGCCGGTCCGCGTTGAGGGGGGTCCGGCGGTAGGTCTGGTCGTGCGGGCCCGCCCGGTAGCGGACCTGGGCCGGGTGTACCGTGTCCCCCTCGCGGCGTGGGCCCCGGGCCACCTCGCCCCGCGTGCGCGTCCCGCGGACGCCGAGCCGGCGCAGGCCCTCGCGGCCCCGAAGGGCGCCCCGGATGACCCGCGCGCCGTAGGCCGCCCAGCCCACGGCGAAGATCAGGGCGAACGTCAGCCAGGGCTGGGTCACTGTGACCCACCCGGCGTGATGTGGCCGACGCTACGCCTCCGTGGTCCCGTGGCACCCCTCATAAGCAACCCCCGACCCACACCAACAACCGACCCCCCTCTGCGGCGGCCAAGCCACCGCCCGCCCCCGGGCCGCCAGTGTCGTCGCGTACTGCGGCAGCAGGTTCGTGTCGTCCGGGGACGCGGCCTCCGAGGCGGCGAAGGCCTCGTAGGACGGGACCGTGCCCGTCACGATGCCGAGGTTCGCGGTGCCGGAGGCGGCGAGCTCGCGCAGGGACGCCTCTATCGTCGCCAGGTGCTCCTCGTGGGAGGGGTATTCAGCGCCCAGCGAGGGATACGCGGCGACCAGTTCCGTCAGTTCCCCCGCCGGCCAGTGCAGGACCGCCACCGGGAAGGGGCGGGAGAGGGCCTCGCGGTAGGTGCCCAGTTCGGCGCGGAGGCGGGAGATCTCCGCCGCCAGCTCCGCCGGGTTGTCCGAGCCGAGGGACCACACGCGCTTCGGGTCGTGGAGTTCGTCCAGGGACACCGGGGAGGAGTGGAGGGCGTCCGCCACCACGTCCCATTCGTCGTGGACCGCGCCCAGCATCCGCCGTACCCGGTGGCGGCCGAAGAGGAGCGGGTGCGTGGCGTAGGGGGGCTCCGGGGCGTCCGTCAGGAGCAGCCGTACCCCCTCCGTGAACGTCTTCTCCGCCTGCTCCAGCTCGTCGTGGGACTCCAGTGCCTCCGCGACGATCACCCAGGGGGCCGGGTCGCGCGGGGCGGCCGCGCGGATGCCGTCGATGATCGCGCGGGCCTCGGCCTCGTGGCCGTACTCCCAGAGGTTCGAGGCCTTCAGGGCGCGGACCAGGTGGGGGGTGTCCAGGCTCTCCGCGGAGGACAGGAGGCGGTCGTAGAGCGCGGTCGCGCCGGCGCGGTCGCCGGCCAGTTCCCGGTGGGCCGCGGCCTGCAGCAGCAGGGCTTCCGCGTCCTCCGGATACAGGCCGGCGGTCCGCTCCAGGCGTGCCGCCTCGGCGGTGTGGTCGACGTTTTCGGCAGGCGTGTCGGGGCGCATGGACGACACCGTACTGCCCGTCGGTGACAAAGGAGAGATACGTGCAGGCCAGGGCCGACGGGAGGGCGAAGGCCCTACACCGTCACCCCGTCCACCTGGATCGTCTGCACCGACTTCGCCGCGAACGGCACGCTCACCGTCTTGCCGCTCAGGACGGTGTCCGAGTACGCCTTGTACTGGTCGCCGCCCGTGGTGACCGTGTTCCAGCGCGGGACGAGGCCGTTCGTGCCGCCCGTCACCGTCGTGAAGCCGGACAGGTCGAAGGTCAGGGTCTGGGCCGAGGGCGACGTGTTCGCGGCCACGATCACCAGCCGCTTCGCCGTCCGGTCGAGCGCCGCCACCGCGTGGCTCACGCCCGTGTCCAGAATCGTCATCCCGGGGCGGATGTGGCGGCTGAACTGCGCCATGACGTAGTACTTCGTCTGCACCGCGCCCGCCTGGAGCGTGCTCGCGTCGTACGCGATCATCGCCCAGGCCGCCGTCGGGTCCATGACCTGCCAGTAGACCCAGGCCGTGGGGTGCAGCCAGCGGAAGTCGTAGAGCAGGTTGCTTGCCATGGTCATGCCGGTGCCGTCGTTGTCGCCCGTCTCCGAGTTCCACAGCTTCTTTCCGGACGTCGTCACCACGTCCGTGTAGAGCAGGTCGCGGCGGCCGCCCGAGCCCTGGTAGCCGTGGACGTTGACCTGGTTCACGTACCCCTTCGTGGTGGAGGAGAAGGAGTTCCAGGTCGTACGGGCGAGGTCGTAGCTCGTCTCGTCCGACGCCGAGATCCGCGTCGACGTCAGGCCCCGCTTGTCCAGCTCGCTGCGCATGTACGGCAGGACGGCCGACTGGACCGCCGCGTCCATGTGGCAGCCCTCCTGGGTGCCCGTCGCCGTCCACCAGGACGACGAGGGCTCGTTGAAGGGGTCGACCGTCGCGAAGTTCACGCCCCAGTTGTTCTTGGCGTAGAGCGCGACGGCGGCCAGATGGGACGCGTGCTGGCGGTAGTTCCAGGACTGGAGGTTGTTGCCGCCGCCGGAGGCGCCGGAGGGGTTGTGGTTCAGGCACATCCACCACATGGGGGAGTTGGCGAACAGTTCGGTGGTCGCGCCCCTCGCCACCGCCTTCAGCAGCATCGCGCGCTGGGTCGCGTCCGCCGTCCACTTCCATGCCGAGGACGTGGGGTCCTCGTTGTTCCAGTCCTGCCAGTAGCCCTCGATCTGCTTGTACGCGGGGATGTTCGGGGAGGCGACCATGCTCTCGCCGCCCACGGTGTTCCAGCTGCATCCGCCGAGGTTGTAGCGGGCGATGTTCAGGCCGAGGCCGGGGAGTGTCGTGCCGTTGTACGTCACCGAGTTCGTCGTGAAGAAGATGTCGGCGAAGTCGTTGCGGGTGCCGAAGACGTTGGCCCACCAGGCGAGCGAGGTGCCCCAGCCCTCCCAGGTGCCGTACGTCGTGGAGGGGCTGACGGCGATCGTCGCGTCCGCGCGGGCGGTGCCCGTCGCGAGTGCGGTTCCGAAGAGCGCGCCGCCGGTTGCGGCCAGCAGTGTCCTGCGTCGGATCATGACTACTCCGCTCCGAGTCGTGGCCGGTCCCGTTCGGCCGAAACGAAGCATCGGGCGTGGCGCGTGGGGTTGTCGAGGGTTCTGACAGCCCTTTCTCAAACCTATGAACGAAGCCGGTGGCGGGGTTCGAGGGGGCGAACACCCAGGTCGTGTACGGGAGTCGGGGACGTACGGGTATGGAGACCTCGTCCCGCGCCCCTTATGGTGCCCCGCGTGCGGATTCCCCTCGTACAGCACAGCACCCGGCGACGGCGCGCCCGGATCCGTCGGGTGCTCTGGACCGGTGCCGAACTCCTCGTCACCGCAGGGCTGTTGGTCCTGCTCCTCGTCGCCCACCAGCTGTGGTGGACCAACCGGCAGGCCAAGGAGGGCGCCGAACGGAGGGTGGAGGCCCTGGAGCGGGAGTGGGGGGAACTCGACTCCGGCGGCGGCCTCGACTCCGGTGACGCCACCGAGTCCGGCTCCGGCGCATCCGGGAACCTTTCAGACCCCGGGTCCGACCCCGCCGGCGCCCAGCCCGGCGGCACCGGCACCGGCACCGGCACCGGCGCTGGCACCGCCACAGCGCCCCGCACCTCCGCCGCGTACGCCATCCTGACCGTCCCCCGCCTCGGCCTGCGCGTCCCGGTCGCCGAGGGCACCGGCAAGCAGAAGGTCCTCAACAAGGGGTACGCCGGTCACTACAGCCACACCCAACAGCCGGGCCAGGCGGGCAACTTCGCCCTCGCCGGGCACCGGAACACCCACGGCGAGCCCTTCCGGTACCTCAACCGCCTGAAGAAGGGCGACAAGATCGAGGTGGAGACCAGGGACGCGCGCTACACGTACACCGTCGACGCGGTCCTCCCGCGGACCTCGCCCCGCGACTCGGGTGTCATCCAGCCGGTTCCCCGCTCCCTGACCAGGCCGTCGTACGGCTACGACGTCCCCGGCCGCTACCTCACGCTCACCACCTGCACGCCGGAGTACACCTCCCGGTACCGGCTGGTGGTGTGGGGGAAGCTGTCCGCCACACGGCCTCGGGGGTAGACGTGGGCGGCCGGCCCGCGCGCGCCTATCCGGTCTCGGAGGCGGCCGTGGTGCGGCGGGCGCCGCAGATCACGAAGGTGACGCTGATCAGCAGGGCCCAGGAGACCCACTTGGACACGGAGACCGGCTCCCAGCCGTTCAGCTGGTACGGGTAGGTCCAGCCCCCGAGATAGGTGGCGATGTTCTCGGCCACCCAGAGGAAGAAGCCGATCAGCGCGAACGCGAGCGCCAGCGGCATACGGTGGCGCAGCTCGCCGACCGTGAAGTACCCCCAGGTTCCCGCCGTCGCGACCAGCAGCAGCGCGCCGAGCGGCAGCCGCAGGTCCGGCAGCCAGTGGTGGCTGAGGAAGTTGACGTAGAGGCCGACGGCCAGCGCGGCGGTGGCGCGCGGGCGGTAGCCGGTCAGGGAGAGGTCGAGCAGCCGCCAGGAGCGGCAGACGTAACTGCCGACGGCCGCGTACATGAAGCCGCCGTACAGCGGTACTCCCGCGATCTTGGCCAGGCCCGGCTCGGGGTAGATCCAGGAGCCGACGTGCACCTTCACCACCTCGAAGGCGAGCCCCAGCACATGGCAGGCGGCCACGACGGCGACCTCCCGCCGCGTCTCCCAGCCCAGCAGGTAGCCGACGGCGGTGAGCAGGACGCCGTAGACCAGCAGCAGGTCGTAGCGGGCCACCGGCAGGGGCGGGAGCAGCTTCGACACGGCCATCCCGCCGAACAGCGCGACGGCGAACGCGCAGCAGCGCGCCTGCACCCAGCCGAAGCGTGCGAGCTGCCGGACGAGCAGTCCGGCGCGCTCCGTGATCCCGAGCGTGCACATGTACATGTGGATGGAGAGCGTCCGGACGGTGATCGCGGTTGCGGCCTCATGGCACGCGTGACGGATCCCGCAGCGGCCGCAACAACGCCCGGACGGCCTCCGCCGCGCTCGGCGTGGTCAGCGCGAGCACGGGATCCGGTGTCCCGGAGGGCACTCTGGTCCAGTCCAGACCCGGAAGACGGCGCCGCCGTCCGGTCCGCCCGTGTCGAAGCCGTCCGGTCCGCCCGTGTCGAAGGAGACGCATCCGCCGAGTTCGTTCACGGCGTCCCGGCCGCCGGGCAGCCGGACCGGGGGTCCGTCGGCGATCTAGGGCCTGTCCGACGGAGGCCCCGGCTCACCGTCGGACGCCCCGGACCCCCACCACTCCCACGGCCCCGGCCACGGCCAGCACCGCCGACACCACCATCGCCACGTCGGCCCCCTGGGCGAGGCCGCCCGACCCCGTCGCGAGGGCGATCGTGAGGGCCACGCCCGCGCAGGAGCCCACGTACCGCAGGGTCTGCTGCGCCCCCGAACCCATGGCCGCCCGCGCCGCCGGTACCGACTCCACCGCGAGCAGCGGCAGCGCGGCGTTCAGCAGGCCGCTGCCGATGCCGGCGACGACGAAGCCGGGCAGCATGCGCTGCCAGGAGCCGGCGTCCACCGCGCCCAGGAGGGCGAGGACGCCCGCCGCGTGGAGGGCGAAGCCGAGGGCGAGCTGGGCGCGGGGCGGGACGCGGCCGGCGAGGCGGCGGGCCTGGAGGGCGACGACGAAGGAGAGGCCGGACCAGAGGAGGAACAGCCAGGCCGTGTCCATGGGGGACAGGCCGAGCGTGCGCTGGAGCACCGTCGGCAGGAAGCTGAACAGGCCGATCACCGCGAGCCCCGTCACCAGTCCGCCGATCGAGGACGCCAGGAAGTCGGGCCGGCGCAGCAGCGCGAGGTCGATCATCGGGGTGGCCGTTCTGCGCTCCACGGCCGCGAAGGCGGCCAGCAGGGCGATCGCCGCGACGAGGAGCAGTCCGACCGGCGCCCGCAGCCAGCCGTCCCGGCCCAGGGTGAGTGCCGCGATCAGGGCGACCGTCGCCGCCCCGAAGGTCGCCGCGCCGAGCAGGTCGGGCCGGCCGCCGCGCGGTGAGCGGGACTCCGCCAGGACGCGCGGCGCGAGGGCCGCGACCAGCAGGGTGGCGACGCCCAGCACGGCGTACACCAGCCGCCAGTCGGGCAGGGCGCCGCTGAGCACCGGGCTCACCGCGATGCCGCCGCTGACGAACGCGCCCCACACCCCGGTCGCCCGCAGCCGGCCGCGCGGAGTGGGGAAGGCGTGCACGAGCAGGCCCAGGCTGCTGGCGAGCAGGGCCGCGCTGGACGCGCCCTGCGCGACCCGGGCCAGGGTGAACTGCCAGGTCGTCGTCGCGAACCCGCCGAGCAGGGTGGTGAGGGCGAGGGCGAGCGTGCCCCACACGAAGACCCGGCGGCGGCCGTGGTCGTCGGCCAGGCTGCCGGCCACCAGCAGGACGGCGGCCAGGCCCAGCGGGGTGCCGTTGAGCAGCCAGGCCTGGGCGGACAGCGGGGTGTGCAGCTCGGCGGCGGTGTCGGCGAGCGTGACCATCGGCGCGGTGTACGTCATCAGAGCGAGGGCGGTGGCGGCGCTCGTCACGGCGAGGGTGGCGCCGGGGCGGACGACCGGCGGGGCCGCCACCGCACGCGGCTCGGGCGTGAAAGTTCGTTCAGTGAACCTACTCATGCCGAGAAACGGTAGCACCATAGGTTCGATGATTGAACCGACCACGGTGAAAGTGGTTACAGTGGACCGCATGGCACTCGGCAAGGACTACGCGACACAGGAGTGCTCGATCGCCCGGGCACTGGAGGTCGTCGGCGAACGCTGGACCCTGCTCGTCGTACGCGACGCGCTCTACGGCGTCCGGCGCTACAACGACTTCCTCGTCCACCTCGGCATCCCGCGCGCCGTCCTGGCCGCCCGCCTCCAGGCGCTCACCGCCGAGGGCATCCTGGAGAAGCGCCGCTACCAGCAGTCCCCGCCGCGCGACGAGTACGTCGTCACCGACCGCGGCATCGCCCTGTGGCCCACCCTGCGCTCGCTCGGCCTGTGGGGCCGGGAGCACTTCGGCGAGGCCAAGCTGCGGATCTTCCGGCATGTCGGCTGCGGCACCGAACTCGGCCCGTACGGCGAGTGCCCCGCCTGTGGAACCATCGTGCCCGTCCCGGACGTCCTCATGGTGCCGGGCCCGGGGCTCGACCCCGACCCGGCCGATCCGGTCAGCCGCGCCCTGCTGCGGCCCAAGCGCCTCCTGGAACCGATCGAGACCGGTCAGGTATAACCGGCGAAGGAACAAAGTCCGGAGAAGCCCGGAGAGAGTCCGGAGAAGGTCCGGCAGGAACAGTCCGGCAGGAACAGTCCGGCAGGAACGGGAAGGAGACGAGGTGCCGCACAGCCGGTTCTCCACGCGCTGGTTCTCCACGCCCCGGTTCTCCACGCGCCGCGCCGCCCCGCCCCTCCTTCTCCTCCTCGTCCTCGACGTCCTGCTCCTGGACTCCGGCAGCCTCTCCGCCGCCGTAGCCCTCGCCGCCACCGCCGCGGCCTCCTCCGCCCTCGCGGTCTGCTCCCTCGTCGCCGCGCGCAGCGCCCCCGCCGTACCGCCCACCCGGGTGCGGACGGCCATCAGGGACCGCGCCCGCCGTACGGCCTTCCTGCCGCAACGCGACCCGGACGCCTCCGGCCGGCCCCGCCCCCGGGCGCCCGGCCACGCCCTCGCGACGACCACCGCGTAGGGCCTCATTCCCGACACCGTGACCCCGCGCGGGTCGTCCTGCCGCCATGCCCGGAACACCCCGGCACCCATCCCGGCACGACGAGACCCCCGGAGGGCTCCTCACCCATGTCCGTCTTCGCTGACCTGGTCGACCACCTCGCCGACCTGCTCCACCCGCTGTTCGGCGCGTCCGCCGCGGCCGCCGCGATCGTCCTGTTCACCGCGCTCGTACGCCTCCTCGTCCACCCCCTCTCCCGGGCGGCCGCCCGCGGCCAGAAGGCCCGTACGGCGTTGCAGCCGAGGATCGCCGAGCTGCGCAAGAAGCACGCCAAGCACCCCGAGCGGCTCCAGAAGGCCGTACTGGAACTGCACGCCGAGGAAAAGGTGTCACCGCTGTCCGGCTGTCTGCCCAGCCTGTTCCAGCTCCCCGCGTTCTTCGTGCTCTACCACCTCTTCTCCAGCTCCTCGATCGGCGGCGCGAGGAACGAGCTGCTCGACCACCGGCTGTTCGCCGCGCCCCTCGGCGACCGCTGGACCGACGCGCTCGCCGGGGACGGGCTGTTCGGCGGCGCCGGGCTCGTCTACCTCGTGCTCTTCGCCCTGGTCGCCGCCGTCGCCTCCTTCAACTACGCGCGCGCCAAGCGGACGCCGATGCCGCTGCCCGAGAGCGGCGGCCAGGACGTGCCCGGTGTCGCCGCCCTCACCAAGGTCATGCCGTTCATGTCGTTCTTCACGCTGATCACCGTGGCCGTCGTCCCGCTGGCCGCCGCGCTGTACGTCGTCACCAGCACGACCTGGACCGCCGTCGAGCGCGCGGCCCTCTACCGGTGACGGTCCTGTACAGACGGTCCAGTACGTGAACCGGGTCTTGCGGAGTGTCCGCCCAGCTTGGAGGATCGACCAGTCCTCCGATGGCTGCACCCGTCGGCGGGCGCCCCGCGATCTAGGGAGACTGTGATCATGAAGCTGCTGCGAGTCGGTACGGCGGGAGCGGAGCGGCCGGCGCTGCTCGACGGCGACGGCAACCTGCGGGATCTGTCGGGTGTCGTGGACGACATCGACGGCGCGCTGCTCGCGGACGACGTGGCGCTGCGCCGGGTCCGCTCGGCCGGGGAGTCCGGTGAGCTGCCAGTGCTCGACCCGGCCGGGCTGCGGATCGGCCCGCCGCTGGGGCGGATCGGCAAGATCGTGTGCATCGGGCTGAACTACCACGACCACGCCCGGGAGACCGGGGCCGAGCCGCCCGCCGAGCCCGTCATCTTCTTCAAGGCGGCGGACACGGTCGTCGGGCCGCACGACACCGTGCTGGTCCCGCGCGGGTCCGTCAAGACCGACTGGGAGGTGGAGCTGGCGGTCGTCGTCGGGCGCACGGCCCGCTATCTGGAGTCGGCCGAGGCGGCGCTCGCCCATGTCGCCGGGTACGCCGTCGCGCACGACGTGTCCGAGCGGGAGTTCCAGATCGAGCGGGGCGGGACCTGGGACAAGGGGAAGAACTGCGAGACGTTCAACCCGCTGGGGCCGTGGCTGGTGACGGCGGACGAGGTCGCCGACCCGCAGGACCTCTCCCTCAGGCTCTGGGTCAACGGTGAGCTGAAGCAGGACGGGACGACGGCGGAGCAGATCTTCCCGGTCGGGGAAGTCGTCCGGTACGTCAGCCAGTTCATGACGCTGTATCCCGGGGACGTCATCAACACCGGGACGCCGGCCGGGGTGGCGCTGGGGGCGCCGGAGCCGAAGCCCTTCCTGCGGGCGGGGGATGTGGTGGAGCTGGAGATCGCGGGACTCGGGCGTCAGCGGCAGGAGTTCAAGGACGCGTAGGCGCTCCGCTACGGGGGCGGGGGACTGCGGTGGTGGCTGGTCGGCTGCGGGTCGTCCGTGGCCGGTGGTCGCGCGGTTCCCCGCGCCCCTGGGGGGTGCGTCAGGGGCAGGAGTTTGAGGACGCGTGGGCGTTCTGCTTCGGGGGCGGGGGACTGTGGTGGTGGCTGGTCGGCTGTGGGTCGTCCGTGGCCGGTGGTCGCGCAGTTCCCCGCGCCCCTGGGGGGTGCGTCAGGGGCAGGAGTTTGAGGACGCGTGGGCGTTCTGCTTCGGGGGCGGGGGACTGTGGTGGTGGCTGGTCGGCTGTGGGTCGTCCGTGGCCGGTGGTCGCGCAGTTCCCCGCGCCCCTGGAGGCGCGTCAGCGGCAGGAGTTCAAGGACGTGCAGACGCTCCGCTTCGGGGGCGGGGGACTGCGGTGGTGGCTGGTCCGCTGCGGGCCGTCCGTGGCCGGTGGTCGCGCAGTTCCCCGCGCCCCTGAAGGGCGCGTCAGTCCAGGTACTTCTCCAGGAACTGCTCCAGCGCCTCCACCACGAACCGGTGGTCGTCCAGCTGCGGCAGCCCCGACACCGTCACCGCGCCCACGACCCCGACGCCCTCCACGGTGATCGGGAACGAACCCCCATGGGCCGCGTACGTGTCGGGGTCCAGGCGGGAGGACTCCTCGAACGTCGTGCCCTTCGCGCGGGCGCGGGAGCCCACCAGGTAGGAGGAGGCGCCGAAGCGCTCCACCACCTTGCGCTTGCGGGCGATCCACGCGTCGTTGTCGGGGGCGGAACCCGGCAGCGCCGCGTGGAAGAGCTGCTGGCCGGCGCGGTGGATGTCGATGGCGACCGGCGCCTGCCGCTCCCGCGCCAGCTCCACGAGGAGTGAGCCGAGCGCCCACGCGTCGTCGAAGGTGAACTGGCGGAAGACCAGCCGCCGTTCCTGTGCCTGGAGCTCCTCCAGGGTCGGGGTGATCTCCGGGGTGAACTTCGGGGTCAGCTCGTGGGTGCCCATTACAGCGTCACCACCACTCCGTCTCGTGCCGAACGGCGGGCCGCCTCCAGGACATCGAGGGCGGCGGCCGCCTCGAGGGCGGTCACCGGGTTCGGGCCGCCGTCGATCAGTGCCTTGGCCACCGCAGCGTAGTAGGCCGGGTAGTCGCCGGGGAGGGTCTGAACGGGCGTTCCGCCGCCGGTCAGCGGGGATTCGCCGGCGCCGAGGCGGCCCCACAGCTCCTCCGGTTCCGTGCCCCAGCCGGGACCCGGGCGCTCGCCCTCGCGCAGGGCCGCCTCCTGGGGGTCGAGGCCGTACTTCACGAAGCCGGCCTTCGAGCCGAGCACCCGGAAGCGCGGGCCGAGCTGAGCCGTCGTCGCGGAGGCGTAGAGATGGGAGCGGACGCCGTTCGCGTGCGTGACCGCGATGAAGGTGTCGTCGTCGGTCTCCGCGCCGGGCCGGCGCACGTCCGCCTCGGCGTACACCGAGACGGCCGGGCCGAACAGCACCAGCGCCTGGTCGACGAGGTGACTGCCGAGGTCGTACAGCAGACCTCCGATCTCTGCCGGGTCGCCGGACTCGCGCCAGCCGCCCTTCGGCTGCGGCCGCCACCGCTCGAAGCGGGACTCGAAGCGCAGTACGTCGCCCAGCTCGCCGTCGGCGACGAGCCGGCGCAGGGTCAGGAAGTCGTTGTCCCAGCGGCGGTTCTGGAAGACGGAGAGGAGCAGGCCGCGCTCCTCGGCGAGGGCCGCCAGCTCACGGGCCTCGGCGGCGGTGCCGGCGATCGGCTTGTCGACGACGACCGGCAGGCCGGCCTTCAGGGCGGCGGTCGCCAGCGGGACGTGCGTCCGGTTCGGGGAGGCGATGACGAGCAGGTCCAGCTCGTCATCACCGCGGGCGAGGAGGTCGTCGGTTCCGCCGGTGACGCGTACGTCCGGGAACTCGGCGCGGGCCTGTTCCTGCCGCTCGGGGTTCGAGGTGACCACCGTGTCGAGGGCGAGGCCCTCGGTGGCGGCGATCAGCGGGGCGTGGAAGACGGAGCCGGCGAGGCCGTAGCCGACCAGGCCCACGCGGAGGGGAGTACCAGTCATGGCATCCACTTTCGCAACGCTGTTGCCAAAGTGCAAGCAGGGGAGAGAAAATGAGGGCGTGAACAGGACGAACGGGGGCGGCCGCCCGACCGGTGCGAACCTGCCGGCCCTGCGCAGCCACAACGCCGCGCTGGTGCTGGACCTGCTGCGCTCGGCCGGTCCGGACGGCATCAGCCGCCTCGAACTCGCCGAACGCACCCGGCTGACCCCGCAGGCCGTCAGCAAGATCACCGCACGGCTGCGGGAGGAGGGGTTCGCCGCGGAGGCGGGCCATCGCGCGTCCACCGGCGGCAAGCCGCGCACGGTCCTCAGGCTGGTCCCCGAGGCCGGACACGCGGTCGGGGTCCACCTCGACCGGGACGAACTGCGGGCGGTGCTGGCCGACCTCGACGGAACCGTGGTCGGGGAGCGGCGCGTGCCGCTGGACCTGGGAGCCGGCGCGGAGGCGGTGCTGGCGGCGGTCGTACGGGAGGCCGGGACGCTGGGCCGGGCGGCGGGCGCCTCCCTCCTCGGCGTCGGCGTGGCCCTGCCCGGCCCTCTCGACCACACCCACGGCGTGCTGCACCGGGTCACCGGTTTCCCCGCGTGGGACGGCTTCCCGCTGCGGGACGCCCTCGCCGCCCGGCTCGGCGTGCCCGTCGTCGTCGACAAGGACACCAACGCCGCCGCCCTCGGCCTCGCCGTCGCCGGCGAGCGCGGCTCCTTCGCCTACCTCCACCTCGGTACGGGCCTCGGCGCCGGACTGGTGCTGGGCGGGAGCGTGCACCGGGGGGCCAGGACCGGGGCCGGGGAGTTCGGCCACCAGGTCATCCAGCTGGACGGGCCGCCCTGCCCGTGCGGGAACCGGGGCTGCGTCGAGGCGCTGTGCCTGGCGGCCATGGACCGGGGGGACGTCGGCGAGGCGGCCCGGGTGCTCGGCGAGGGCGCCGCGAACCTGGCCGGGCTGCTCGACATCGACCTCGTGCTGCTCGGCGGCCGCACCATCGTGGCCGCCCCCGAACCCTTCGTCCAGGGGGTCGCCGCAGTCCTCACCGCGCGCGCCCACCGCGAGGGCGCCCAGGAGGGCCCGGTACCCGTACGGCTCGCCGCCGCGGGGGCGAGCGGGGTCGCGGAGGGCGCCGCGCACCTGCTGCTGGGGCCGGTGTTCGGACGGGGGGACGGCTGAGGCGGGGCGGGCCTGTGGTGAGGGGGTCACGCCTGTGGTGAGGGGGGGCGGCGGTACGGCCGGGGACCTCGGGGATACGCCCGGGGACCTCGGGGATACGCCCGGGGACCTCGGGGATACGCCCGGTGTGCGGCCGGCGTGACGGTTGGCCGTTCGGCCCGCGATGCTTCCCGCCGTACGGCCCGAGCGACGGCCGCTACGCCGATCGGGCGGAATCATATGGTCATACGGCGTGGCGTCGCCCCGTCGCGCACCCGCTCCCACAGGCTCATGTGTCCATGCGACTGTGCACGCCCGTCCCCCTCTGCCTTGCCGCAGCCGCCGTCCTCCTCACCGCGCCCACCACGGCCGGCGCGGCCGACGGCGCCGGTCCCCGCTGCGCCGGCGCGGACAACGGCGCCTTCCCCCTCACCACCCGCCTCCACGGCGGCCCCGGCGCCTACCGGGCCGGCGGCGGCTACGGCACCTGGTACCTCGACCTCACCAACACCACCCGGGGCACCTGTACCGGCATCCACCCGGTCGTCGTCCTGGTCGACGACCACCGCGAGCTGAAGCCCTCCCAGCCCCACCTGGAGTTCTACGCCGACGGCCGCCCCCACCCCGTCCGCTTCGAACTCACGGACGAGGACGAACTGGTCGGCGCCTTCACGGACGGCCCCGAGGCGTCCGCCGACGGCACTCCCGGCCTCCCCGACTTCCCCGGCTTCACCGTCGGCCCCGGCCGGACCCTCACCGTCCGGCTGCGCCTCGCGCTCACCTCCGACACCGCGCCCAACGACATCACCGCCAACGCGGCCGTCGTCCAGCGGCACGGCGACGACGGCGAGTGGGTCGGGCAGTCGAACGACTACCGCTTCGCGGTCGACACGGGCGCGGATCGCGGATCCGACCCTCACCAGGACACCGGATCCGACCCCGAATCCGACCCCGGATCCGACCCCGAATCCGACCCCGAATCCGACCTCGGGTCCGGCACCGCATCCGCACCCGACGAGGATTCCGCCTCCGATCCCGCCCCTGACACCTCGGCCCCTGACACCTCGGCCCCCGACACCTCGGCCTCCGACACCTCGGCCTCCGCCCTGCCACCACCCGGCCTCACCCCCACGCCGACCGGGACGCCCGGCAAGCGGACGACCGGGACGCCCGAGCCCACCGGCACGGCCCCTACGACCGGCATCGCCGAGGAACTCGCCAGCACCGGTCCCCTCTCCACTGCCGCGCTCGCCGTGCTCGCCGCGGCCGCCGCCGTCCTCCTCGCCGCGGGCGCGGTCCTCGCCCGGATCCGCCGACGCCGCTGAGGCCCCCAGCCCCAGCAGGTGGACGCCCCGAATCGGGGCATTCCCTCAAGATCGGGCCTGTGGCTAGTCTGGAGCCGACGCCCCACCGCGTACATGCGTACGGCAGGAGATCCCGCACATGGCAGACCGCAGGCCCATCGAGTCGTGGCTCACCGACATGGACGGTGTGCTCATCCACGAGGGCGTCCCGATCCCCGGCGCCGACGCCTTCCTGAAGAAGCTGCGCGACTCGGGCAAGCCGTTCCTGGTGCTCACCAACAACTCGATCTACACCCCGCGCGACCTGCACGCCCGGCTCCGCCGCATGGGCCTGGACGTGCCGATCGACAACATCTGGACCTCGGCGCTGGCCACCGCCCAGTTCCTGGACGACCAGCGGCCCGGTGGCACGGCGTACGTCATCGGCGAGGCCGGTCTGACCACCGCGCTGCACGACATCGGCTACATCCTCACCGATCACGAGCCGGACTACGTCGTCCTCGGCGAGACCCGCACGTACTCCTTCGAGGCCATGACCAAGGCGGTCCGGCTGATCAACGACGGTGCCCGGTTCATCTGCACCAACCCGGACGAGACCGGCCCCTCCACCGAGGGCCCGCTCCCGGCCACCGGGGCCGTCGCCGCGCTGATCACCAAGGCGACCGGCAAGCAGCCGTACTTCGCGGGCAAGCCCAACCCGCTGATGATGCGCACCGGGCTGAACACCATCGGAGCCCACTCCGAGACCAGCGCGATGATCGGTGACCGCATGGACACCGACGTCCTCGCGGGCATGGAGGCCGGCATGCAGACGTTCCTGGTGCTCACCGGCCTGACCCGGCCCGAGCAGGTGGAGAACTTCCCGTACCGCCCGTCGAAGGTCGTCGACTCGATCGCGGACCTCGTGGACCGCGTCTGAGGCGGATTCCATCTGAGATCGACCGCACCCGAGGCGGACCCCATGCGAGACGGCCGGATCCGAAACCCGTCGTGACCGCGACATAACCCGTACGGAGTAGTGGAACCCCGCTTGAGGATGCGCGGTGGGTCCTCCCGGGGGAACCTCCAGAGAGCTGGAGGTTCACGATGAGTTCACTGAAGGTAACCCTGTGTGCGGGTGCCGCGGCCCTTGCCGCGGTGCTCATCCCGACGGCGTCCGCGATGGGGGAGGGCGACGGCGGCAGAAGCGTCACGCTGACGCCCTCGGCCCCGGTCGCCGGCGCCGAGGTCGCCCTGCGGGTCACCGGCTGCGCGGGCAGCACGGCCACCGCGGTGTCGGAGGCGTTCGTCGCGGACGCCCGTCTCGTCGGCGCCGGCGGCACGCTCGTCGGCGAGACCCAGGTCCGCTCCTCGATGGAGGCCGGCACCTACGACGTGAAGATCACCTGCGTCGACTTCCAGGTGAAGGGCCGGATCGAGGTCGTCGCGCCGCAGCGGTTGATCGACCAGCGGTCGATCGACCCGGCGCTGCCGTACGAGCCGACGTCCCCCACCACCCCGATCGCCCCCGTGCACGCGGGCGGCGGCGGCACCGCACCGCTCGCCGCCGGCGAGACGCGGGCGGCGGACGGCCCCGGGGCCGCCCAGGCGGTCACCGGACTGGTCCTGGCGGGCGTCGCCGCAGCCGTCGTCACGTTCCGGAGCGTCCGCCGCCGGAGCCGCAGGGCGGGCTGAGCCGTGTCCGACGACCGCGAACGCTCCTCCGGTCGCCTCCTCACCTGCGTGGCCTGGGCCCTGCTGCTGTTCGGGCTGTGGCTGTGGGGGCGGGAGGTGACCGACGGACAGCAGGGCGGCTCCGCTCCGACCACGGGTGACGTGGCCGCGGTGGGCCGCCCGGGCGACGCCGAGCTGCCGCCCGCCGCGACGCCGCTGGCGCAGGCGCTGCCGCAGCGCATCGACATACCCGAGCTGGGCGTCCAGGCGCCGGTGGTCGCCCGCGGTCTGGACACCCGGGGCGGGATCGACCCGCCGCCCTACGACCAGGCGGGCGTCGTCGGCTGGTACGCGGCCGGCGCGAAACCCGGCGCGCCGGGCACCGCGCTGATGGTCGGGCACGTCGACACCGAGACCAGGCCCGCCGTGTTCTACAAGCTCAGCACCATGCGGGCCGGCGAGACGATCCGGGTGGCCCGCGACGACGGGAAGATCGCCGAGTTCACCGTGGACGGCGTCGAGGTCGTCCAGCGCGACCGCTTCGACGCCGAGCAGGCCTACGGAACGCGCCGGCCGGGCCGTGCCGAGCTGCGGCTGATCACCTGCGGCGGCACCTTCGACCGGGCCAGCCGCAGCTATACGGCGAACGTGATCGTGTCGGCGTATCTGACGGGTACCGGGGTGTGACCGCCGGTACTGGTTGCGGACCTGGACCTGGACCTGGACCTGGACCCGGACCCGGTCCCGGTGCCGGAACCGTTCGTGCCCTTCCCTGACCTGGCCCGGGCGGCGGCCCGCTCCCTCGAAACCGCCGACCGGGCCGGTCCTCGACCGCGCGCGCAGGGCTGCGGGAGTAGCCCGGCGACCGGCGCGGGAGGCTGTGATGCGAACTGTAGAACGGGCGTAGCCCTGTTGGACAGCATGCGAAAGGCCCCTCGCTTCCGCGAGGGGCCTTTCACCGTCTGTGCGCCGCCAGGGACTCGAACCCCGGACCCGCTGATTAAGAGTCAGCTGCTCTAACCAACTGAGCTAGCGGCGCCTGCTGACGCCGACAACTCTACATGACCTCCGGGGGTGCCCCCGACCACCGGAGCGGGCGGCCGGGCGGCGCGGGCGGCGGCGTACATCATTCGGACCGTCAGCATGCGCGCCGCGAAGACAGTTGAGAAACTGACGAAGGTGCGCAGCCGCGGACATTTCCATCTGGAGTGTGAGGGGAATCGCATGGATACTCCGGTATTCGAAGAATTCGATCCCGCGAGTGACTGCGACTGCCCCGGATGCGTCCACTGGCGACGGGTGGGGACCCGTGCCGGGACGGGCCCGATCGTCGGTCACCCGGCCGCCCACCGCACCCTCGTCGTCGCCACGGCGACCGCGGCGGCCCTCGGCGCCGGTCACGCCGTAGCCGCCCTCGCCGCCCCGCACACACCCGCCCGGCCCGGTGTTCCCGCAGGTGAAGAGCCCGAGACCCCGCAGGGGACCAAGGCCCCGCTGCACGGCCCGAGCGGGCGGCCGGCCCGACCGGCGGGGCCGGTGACGACGCCCGCGACGACCCGGGCGGAGATCATCCGGCGGGCCAAGGAATGGGTCGCGGCGCGGGTGCCGTACAGCATGACGACGTATTGGTCCGACGGTTACCGGCAGGACTGTTCCGGGTTCGTCTCGATGGCCTGGAGCCTGCCCGGGAACGAGTGGACGGGCAGCCTCGGACCGTACGGAACGCGTATTTCCAAGGAGGAACTCCAGCCCGGCGACATTCTGCTGTTCCACAATCCGGACGACCCGCAGAAAGGCTCGCACGTCGTCCTTTTCGGCGGCTGGACGGACTACACCCACACCCACTACATCGCCTACGAGCAGACCCGCCCGACCGCCCGCCGTCAGGCCACGCCGTACGCCTACTGGAGCGATTCCGACCGCTACGTTCCCTACCGCTACAAGGGGATCACGGCCGTCGGCAGCGCCACGAACGGGGCGGCGGGGGCCGGTGCGGGGACGGCCACGACTACGGGTGGTGCGGTTGTGGTCGCGGCTACGCATGCGGGTGCGGGTGCGGGTGTCGCGACGCCGTATCCCGGACCGGCGTACTTCGGCCCGGGCGCCGACAACGCGTACGTCACCCGGCTCGGCCGGCTCCTCGTCGGGCGTGGCGGCGCACGCTTCTACGCCACGGGGCCCGGCCCGCGCTGGTCGGACGCCGACCTGCGGGCCACCCAGGCGTTCCAGCAGGCGCAGGGGTGGCGGGGCGCCGACGCCGACGGGGTGCCGGGGCCGCGGACCTGGTCCCTGCTGGTCACCGGTGAGGGCAAGGACATCCCGGCGGCGCAGCCGCCCACGACCGGTACCGGGTCGGGGGCCGGGACCAGTACGGGTTCCGGGGGTGTGCCGGGGGCCGGTGGCCTGCCCGCCTCCTCCCCGGTGCCGGGCGTCGTTCCCGCCTACCCGGGCAGGGCCCTGTTCCGGCCCGGCGCGCAGAACGCGTACGTCACCCAGTTGGGGAGGCAGCTGGTGAAGAAAGGGTTCGGCAGGTCCTATGCGACGGGTCCGGGGCCGCGCTGGGGCGAGGCGGACCGGCGTGCCGTCGAGGCGTTCCAGCGCGCCCAGGGCTGGCGGGGCGGCGCGGCGGACGGCTACCCGGGACCGGAGACCTGGCGGCGCCTCTTCTCCTGAACAACCCGACACACGGGTACACCGGGCCACGGTACGGGCACGGGCACGGCACCTCGTTCACTTCACCGCCATGGCGTATCTGGCGCGGAGGCTGGAGGCACGCAATGAACACGACCACCTCACACATCCCCGAGCCGGAGGGAACGGCGGGACACCCGGACGGTCCCGACACGGCGGACGGCACGACCGGAGCCCCGGCCCCGGCCCGGGCGTCCGGAGAAACGGCGGAGCGGCCACCCCAGCCCGAGACGACCGACGGCCTCGCCCCACCCGCCACCGAGGAGAAGCATCCCGCTCCGCCGGGCACGCCGACCGGTTCGCCCGCCGGCGAGGCGACGAGGCCAGGCCAGGTGAGCACCCCTCTCACGACCGCCGAGCACCCCGCCCCGGAACCCGCCCCGGAAGCCTCGTCCACCGGCGTCCCGTTCGGGCCCGCCGCGGTGGGCACACCCCTCGCGACCGCTGAGCCTCACACCCCCGTCTCCGCTCCGGTGGAACTGTCCGCCCCGGCAGAACCGTCCGCCCCGGCGGAGCCGCCTGCCCCGCCGGAACCGTCCACCCCGTCCCGTGAAGTCCCCCCCTCCCGCCCCACCCCCCGGCTCATCCAGAACGAGGCGACCACCGAGATTCCTGTTCATCTGCTGTTCCGGGACGAGGTCGAGCCGCGGTCCGTGGCGATGGGGCCCGCCGTGGTGGGGAGCCGGGCCGGGACGGGGGAGCAGCCGAGGCTGCGGCGGCCGGGGCTCGTGCAGCATCGGCCCGTGGCGGAGGTCGACCCCGGGCTGGTGGAGCGGCGGGCCCGGGTGCTGCCCGGCGCGGTGGGGGTGCTGGCCGGGGTCTGCGGGGCGGCGGGGTGTCTGGCCACCTCGTGGTGGGCCGGGGTGCTGCCCCCGCTCGCGGTGGAGGCGCTGCGGCTCCCGGAGCTGGCCGGCGCCGGGCTCGGCCCGGTGCAGTGGGCCGCGTACACGGGCGCCGGCACCCTGGGTATGGTCGGCCTCGGCGGTCTGGCGCGCGGCCGGACCGGGCGGGCCTGGGTGCTCGGCTTGTTCGGCCGCTACCGGGGGACCGTGCGCCGCACCGGCCTGCTCTGGGTCAACCCGCTGCTGCTGCGCCGCCGGGTCGACGTCCGGCTGCGGCACTGGCGCAGTGAGCCGATGGCGGCGGCCGACGGGAGCGGGGTCGCGCTGCGGGTCGTCGCGCTGGTGGTGTGGCGGGTGCGGGACACCGCGCGGGCGACGCTCGGGGTCGAGGACCACGAGACGTATCTGCGCGAGTGCGTGGAGGCGGCGCTGGCCCGGATCCCGGTGGAGGCGCCGGGCTCGGGGCGGGGTTCGGTCGACGCGGCGGGTGAGGCCCTGACCCGGCGGGTCGCGCGGGACGCCGGCGCGATCGGCCTGGAGGTGTACGCGGTGCAGCCGCTGCGGGTGGAGTACGCCCCGGAGGTCGCGGCCGCGATGCACCGCCGCCGGATCGCCGCGCTCGACGCCCAGCACCGGGCGACCGTGCTGACCTCGGTCGTCGACTCGGTGGAGGACACGGTGACCCGGCTGACCATGCGGGGGCTCGTGGAACTCGACGACTACGAGCGCAAGGCGCTGGTGAAGGATCTGACCGTCGCCTTCTGCTCGGCACGCGGCGAGCAGGCGCCGTAGCGGGGGAGAAGGCGACGCGATCTGGGAACAGGCGCCGCAATCCCCCCGCGATTGGTATGGACATGTTCAAGGAACGGCCCTAATCTCAGACTTGGTCTAGACCTGCACGGCTCACAGAACTCCCCACGTTCTCCAGGAGCGGCAGCATGCGCACAAGGACCAAGCTCTATGCCGCCGTGCTCGGCCTCGCCACCACCGGAGCCTTCGCGCTCTCGTCCGGCGGCGCCAGCAGTCACGGCTACACCGACCTGCCCATCAGCAGGCAGAAGCTCTGCCAGAACGGCACCGTCACCAACTGCGGCGACATCCAGTGGGAGCCGCAGAGCGTCGAGGGCCCCAAGGGCTTCCCGGCGTCCGGCGCGGCCGACGGACAGCTCTGTTCCGCGAACAACACCCGCTTCGCCCAACTCGACCGTCCCAAGACCCCGTCGGGCGCGGCGTGGCCGGCCGCCAGGGTGACCGGTGGTCAGAGCTACACGTTCCGCTGGCAGTTCACCGCCATGCACGCCACCACCGACTTCAAGTACTACGTGACCAAACAGGGCTGGAACCAGAACCACAACCTGGCCCGCTCCGACCTCAACCTCACCCCGTTCCTGACCGTCCCCTACGGCGGTCAGCGGCCCCCGGCCACCCTGTCGCACAGCGGCACCCTGCCGTCCGGGCTCAGCGGCCGGCACATGATCCTCGCGGTGTGGACGATCGCCGACACGGTGAACGCGTTCTACGCCTGCTCGGACGTCACGTTCTGACCCCGTGCGGACAGCCCCCGTGGGCGCTGCGCCGGGCCATCCCCCGCGCGGCGTCCACGGCGGGTCCCACAACTCCCCTGGGGTGTCCGACTTCTGAGCTTCCCTTGAGACGAAGTCACAGGCGGGGCGGGTACGTTCCCCGTACGCCGGCCGTTCGGGTCCGGTACGGGCGCCTCGGGGGATTCCATGGAAGTTCTGTTCTACATCGTGCCGTCGATCATGATCGCCGGCGGGCTGTTCGGTGTGTTCACGGTGATCAACCGTTCCCGGCGGGTCAGCCAGGCTTGGAGCAGCGGCCTGACCGCCGAGGCGCGCTGCCTGCGCTCGTACACGACGACCAGTGGCGGCGGCGACACCATGGTGAGCACGACCCTGCACCACGTCTACGAGTTCACCACCCGTGACGGCCGTGCCGTCCGCTTCGAGGAGGAGGGCGGCCCGGGCACGATCCTCGAGGGTGACATCGTCACCGTCCACTACACGGCGGAACACCCCGACCGCGCCACGGCCAAGCCGCCGGCGCACGGGAGGCTCTTCGCGGAGTCGGGATGCCTGCTGCTCTTCCTCTGCCTGTTCATCGCGGTCTGCGTCGCCTTCATGGTCGGCGCCCACCTGATCTTCGCCGAGGCCGGCGACGACGCCTTCATGCCGTAGCCCTCCAGCCCTCCAGGGCACAGGTCTCCACATCTGACGATCCGTCAACTATCGTGCGCGGCCATGGAGTCCGTCGCGGAACTGGTGGCAGCGCGGTGGGGCGACCACCGTTCGGGGCTGTGGTACGAGGACCTGGTCCTCAGCCACCACGAGATCGCGGCCGGGGCCGCCGCCCGCGCGGCCCTGCTGGCCGACCTGCTGCCCGAGGAGGGGCCACCGCACCTCGGGGTGCTGCTCGACAACACCCCGGAGTTCCCGCTGTGGCTGTCCGCCGCCGCGCTCGCGGGCGCGGCGGTCGCCGGCGTCAACCCCACCCGCCGGGGCCCCGAACTGGCCCGGGACATCCTGCACACCGAATGCCGTCTCCTGGTCACCGAGCCCGCCCACCTCCCGCTCCTGCGGGGTCTCGACCTGCCCGGGGTCCGTCTGCTGACCATCGGCGGCGAGGAGTACGACGCCCTCCTCGCCCGGTACGCGGACGCCCGCCCCGACCCGTCCCGGGCCACGCCCGCCGACCGTCTCCTGCTCTACTTCACCTCCGGCTCGACCGGCGCCCCCAAGGCCGCGATCTGCACCCAGGGCCGGCTGGCCGCCGCCGGGCGCTCGCTGGCCGGGCAGTTCGCCGTCCGCCCGGACGACGTGCACTACGTGTGCATGCCGATGTTCCACGGCAACGCCGTGATCGCCGACTGGGCGCCCGCCCTCGCCGCCGGCGCCGGGGTGGCGCTGCGCCGACGGTTCTCGGCGTCCGGGTTCCTGGCGGACGTCCGGCGCTACCGGGCGACGTACTTCACCTATGTGGGCCGGGCGATCCAGTACGTCCTCGCCACCGAGCCCGGCCCGTACGACCGGGACCACGTGCTGCGGCTCGGCTTCGGGACCGAGGCGGGGGTGGTGGACGCGGCGGCCTTCGAGCGGCGGTTCGGGGTGCGACTGGTCGAGGGGTACGGCTCCTCGGAGGGCGGCGCGGCCGTGCAGTGGGCGCCGGGCACGCCGGTGGGGGCGGTGGGCCGGGCGGCACCCGGTCTCGTCGTCCTCGACCCGGAGACGGGGGCCGAGTGCCCGCCGGCCGAGTTCGACGCGGCGGGCCGGCTGCTGAACGGGGACGCGGCGATCGGGGAACTGGTGAACCGGGCGCCGAACCCCTTCGAGGGCTACTGGCGCAATCCCGCGGCGGAGGCGGAGCGCCGGCGGGACGGCTGGTACTGGACGGGCGACCTCTTCTACCGTGACCGTGCCGGCCACCTCTACTTCGCGGGCCGCGGCGACGACCGGCTCCGCGTCGACGGCGAGAACCTGGCCGCCGCGATGATCGAGAACATCCTCGCCCGGTACGAGGGGACGGCCGCCGTCGCCGTCTACGCGGTGCCGGATCCGGTCACCGGGGACCAGGTGATGGCGGCGCTCGCCGGGGACTTCGAACCGGAGGGCTTCGCGGCGTTCCTGGGCGCCCAGCCGGACCTGGGGACGAAGATGGCGCCCCGGTTCGTCCGGGTGGTGGAGCGGATGCCGGTCACGGCCACGAACAAGATCCACCGGGCGCTGCTGCGGAGGGAAGGGGTGCGGTGCGCCGATCCGGTGTGGTGGCGGCCGCCGGGGGAGCGGGCGTATCGGAGGCTGACCCGGGAGGACGCCGAAGGGCCCCTCGTTTCCACGAGAGGCCCTTCATCGGTGCGCCGCCAGGGACTCGAACCCCGGACCCGCTGATTAAGAGTCAGCTGCTCTAACCAACTGAGCTAGCGGCGCATGACTCTCGCCTTCCGCGTGACGCGGCCGGCGACAAAGAAAATACTACCTGGTCCGCGGGGGTGCTTCCGACCATGCCCGGGCCGGCCTCAGATGGCCAGGGAGAGCAGGACGGGTGTCGCGTTCCTGTTCAGGGCGTCGGCGGCCTGGCGCAGGCGGTGGGCGTGGGCGACGGGCAGGGAGAGGGCCAGGCAGCCCACCGAGGAGCCGGCGGTGATCGGGACGGCCGCGCAGACCGTGCCCACCGCGTACTCCTGGAGGTCGAGCACCGGGACCGTGGGCGGCTGGGCCTCCAGCCGGGAGAGCAGCAGCTTGTCGCTGGTGATGGTGCGCGAGGTGAGGCGGGCCATCTTGTGCCGGGACAGATGGTCGCGCCGGCCGTTGTGGTCGAGCTGGCCGAGGAGGCTCTTGCCGAGCGCGGTGGCGTGCGCGGCGGAGCGGAAGTCGAACCACTCGTTGACGGCCGGGGTGCCGGGGCCGGCGGCGTACTGGTCGATGGTGACCTCGCCGTCGACGTACCGGCTGACGTAGACGGCGGCGCCGATCGAGTCGCGCAGCCGGTCGAGGGTCTGCTGGATCTTGTCGCGCAGGGCCTGTCGGCGTCCCTCGGCGGAACCCAGGCGGGCGAGCGCGGCACCGGTGACATAGGCCCCGTCGGCGACCTGCTCGACGTAGCCCTCGCGGCGCAGCATGCGCAGCAGCGCGGTCAGCCGCTCCGCGCCGAGGCCGGTCTGGCGTGCCAGCTCGGCGTCGGTGACACCGGCGGAGTGCCGCGCCACCGTCTCCAGCACCCGCAGGGCGTCCTGGGCCGAGTGGTACGGCGCGGTCGGCTCGACCCTCATGACAACCCACCTCGCGTCGTGGTGCAGGGCATGAGCAGGCTCGGCCGGGGGTCCGGGGGGTGTCCCCCGGAACAACACAGCAGCGCCACGGTTCCCCCCTGGTCGCTTTCTGGCCGTGATTCTGGCCGTGATTCTGGCTGGCGAATCATCTCCACGATAACGGCCAAGGGGGCCGGGGGGAGGGGTTGTTGACGAGAAACCGTTCCCGCCGCCGTTCCCCGGCGGACCTCTCAACTGCGGTACCGACCCGCTGGCATATGCCAAGGTCATGACCCGTCGTCGAGAGCTGGGACTCTCACAGCACCGCGCCGAGGAACTCCCGTGTCCGCTCCTGCTCCGGATCGCCGAAGATCTTCTCCGGCGAACCCGACTCCACGATCCGCCCGGCATCGAACATCAGTACTTGATCGGATATGTCCCTGGCGAAATTCATCTCGTGGGTCACACAGAGCATCGTGATGTCGGTGCTGCGGGCGATGTCCCGGAGCAGATCCAGCACCCCCGCGACCAGCTCGGGGTCGAGCGCCGAGGTCACCTCGTCGAGCAGCAGCACCTGCGGCCGCATCGCCAGCGCCCGCGCGATCGCCACCCGCTGCTGCTGCCCGCCCGACAGCCGGGACGGCCGCGCGTCGCACTTGTCGGCCAGCCCCACGAGATCCAGCAGCTCGCGCGCCCGCGCCTCCGCCTCGTCCCTCGACAGCCCGAGCACCGTCACCGGTGCCTCGGTGAGGTTCCTGAGCACGCTCATGTTCGGGAACAGGTTGAACTGCTGGAACACCATCCCGATCTTCCGCCGGACCGCGCGGACCTGCCGCTGCGACGCCGGGAACAGCCGCTCCCCGTCCACGGTGATCGTCCCCTCGTCCGGCTCGGTGAGGGTCATCAGCATCCGCAGGATGGTCGTCTTCCCGGACCCGGACGGCCCGATGAGGGTGACGTGCTTCCCCGGCTTGACGGAGAAGTCCAGTCCGTCGAGGACCGTATGGTCCCCGAACCGCTTCGTGACGTTGGCGAACTCAACGGACAAGGCGACGCTCCAGGGTGCGCAGAAGAAGGGAGGCGAGGGAGGAGACGACGATGAAGGCCACGCCGATCACCGTGAGGGGCTCGGTGAACCGGAAGTGCTGCTGGGAGAAGAGCCGCGCCCGGCCGAGCATCTCCAGCACGGTGATCGCCATCAGCAGCGGCGTGTCCTTGAGCATCGCGATGACGTAGTTGCCGAGCGCAGGCACCACCCGGCGGACCGCCTGCGGCAGGATCACCGCACGCCAGGTCCGCGTCCTCGGCAGGTTCAGCGCGGTCGCCGCCTCCCACTGCCCGGCGGGCACCGCCTCGATACCGGCCCGGTAGACCTGCATCGTGTACGTCGAGTAGTGCAGCCCGATGGCCACGACCCCCGTGGTCATCGCGGACAGGGTCAGCCCCCACTCCGGCAGCACGTAGAAGAGGAAGAACAGCTGCACCAGCAGCGGGGTGTCCCGGACGAACTCCGTGACGATCCCCACCGGCCACCGCACCCAGCGGGTCGGCGCCCGCATCAGCAGCGCCCAGACCAGCCCCAGCGTGAACGAGATCAGCGACCCGAGGACCAGCGCCTGGAGCGTGACGGCCAGCCCGTCCCGGAACAGCGGCATGAAGTCGCGTACGGCGCCCCAGTCCCAGTTCATCGGACACCCGCCTTCAGCCGGAGCTCGAGGCCGCGCATCAGCCGGGTCAGCGCGAACGCGATCACGAAGTAGATGAGCAGCACGTATGTGTAGATCTCCGCGCTCTCCTGGAGCGCGAGGCGCACCAGGTTGCCGCTGAAGGCCAGGTCGCCCATGCCCATCACCGACACCAGGGCGGTGCCCTTGAGCAGTTCGACCAGCAGGTTCGAGAACGGCGGGATCATCTCCGGCACCGCCTGCGGCAGCAGGATCTTCCGCATCCGCTGACCGGGTGAGAAGCCGAGCGCGATCCCGCCCTCGTTCTGCGCCGGATCGACGGCGAGCAGCGCGCCGCGCACGATCTCCGCGCCGTACGCCCCGTAGGTCAGGCCGAGGGCCAGGGTGCCCGCCCACAGCGGCACCAGCTGCCAGCCGAAGGCGGGAGGCAGCACGAAGAACACCCAGAAGATCATCACGAGGGCCGAGGTCCCGCGGAACACCTCGGTGTAGAAGCCCGCGAGGAAGCGGACGGGCCACCGCCGGTGGGTGCGCGCGATCCCGGCCACGAAGGCCACGGCCGCCCCGAGCAGGGCACTGAGCACGAGGAGTTGGACGGTCGTCCAGACCCCCCTGAGGACGAGTTCCCAGAGTCCGGAGGTCATCCGCCGCACAGCTCCTTCGCGGTCAGGTCCGTCATCTCGGCCTCGGTGAACCCGAAGGGCCGCAGGATCCGGAACAGCTCGCCGCTCTTCCTGAGCTTCCGCAGCTCGGCGTTGAAGGCGTCCCGCAGCCGGGTCTCGGTGGGCCGGAACGCGAACGCGCCTCCGTCGACATGCGGTTTCCCGTCGACGAGCGGCCGGAAAGGCCGCGTCGACTCGGCCTTCGCCGACTTCCTGACCACCTCCCGGGTGGTGAGGGCGGTCCCGGCGAAGACGTCGACCCGCCCCGCCTCCACGGCGTTCAGCCCGGCGACCTGGTCCGGCACGATCAGGATGTCGTCCTCGGGATACCCCGCGTCGACGGCGTACTGGATCTCGGCGTACCCGGTGCCGGTCGCGAACCGGGCCTTCTTCGCCACGACGTCCCGGTAGTCGCGCAGCCCCTTCGGGTTGCCCTTGCGGACGATGAACGCGTCCAGCATCTGGTAGTCCGGGTCGGCGAAGATCACCTGCTCACAGCGGTCGGGATTGACGTACATCCCGGCGGCCACGACGTCGAACTGCTGGGAATTCAGCCCCGGGATGAGCGACCCGAACTCGGTGGGAACGGGCTGCACCCGGTCCACCCCGAGCCGCTTGAATATCGCCCGTCCCAGCTCCGGCGCCTCGCCGGTGAGCCGGCCGTCCCGGTCGATGTACCCGAACGGGATCTCCCCGGCGATCCCGAGCCGGACGACACCGGCCGCCCGGAGCCGGTCGAGCAGGTCGCCGCCGTCCGTGGCGGAGGCGGTGGCCACACGGGAGCAGCCCGCCGTCGCGCCCGTCGCGCCGAGCGCCGCCACCCCCGCGAGCAGCGATCGGCGGGTGGGGTGTGCGTGGGCCTGGTTTCTGGAGTGTCTGGTCGGTCGAGCCATGGCGGCGCGGCTACCCGGGTCCGGGCCGGATATGCGGGGGCGTTCTGTGAGGGGAGTGTGCGGGCCGTCAGCGGCCGGGGACGTATCCGCGCTCCTTGTCGACCACGTTCCGCAGCGGCCGGCCCGCCTCCCAGCGCTCGAACAGCTCCACGAACTGAGTGCCGAGCTCGTCGTGCCGTCCGACCGTGTCGCCGGCCATGTGAGGGGACACCAGCAGGCCCGGGACCTGCCACAACGGGCTGTCGGACGGCAGGGGTTCGGTGGCCAGGACGTCCACGGCGGCGCCCGCGATCCAGCGGCTGCGCAACGCCCGCACGAGGGCGTCCTCGTCGACCAGAGCGCCCCGGCCGACGTTCACGAAGCGCGCCGACGGCTGCATCACACCGAAGCGCCGGACGTCGAACATGCCGTACGTCTGTGCGGTGAGCGGGGCGGCCGCGATCACCCAGTCGGCGCGGGCGAGGAGCCGGTCGAGGTCCCCGGGGCCGTGGATGCCGGTGCGCGGGGCCCGGCCGACGAGCGCGGTGGTCAGGCCGAGCGCCTTGAGGACGCGTACGACCGCCCGGCCGACCGGGCCCGACCCGACGACCACGGCCCGGGTGCCGGCCACCCGCTGGGTCTCCCGGGGCCGCCACTCGCCCCGGCCCTGCGACTGCCAGGTGCGCGGCAGGTCCTTCGCCATCGCCAGCACCAGGGCGGCGACGTACTCGGCGACCGGTTCCTCGAAGATCCCGCGCGCGTTGGTCACCACCGTGTCGGACGCGGTCAGCTCCGGGCACAGCACCCGGTCCACGCCCGCGCTCGCCGTGTGCACCCAGCGCGGCCTCGGCCCCTCGCCCGGCCAGGCGGCGCGCACCGCGTCCGAGGCGGTGTCCCACACCAGCAGCACATCGGCCCGGGGCAGCCGCGCGGCGAGCGTGGCGTCGTCGGCGTGCAGCACGCGCACCCGGCCCGTGAGCCGGCCGAGGCGGGGGAGGGGATCGGCGTCGAGGACGAGGAGCGTGGGGACGACGGCCATCCGGTGCCCTTTCGTGACCGAGGGCCGACCACGCTCGCAGCCGAACCCCCCGCCGTCAACACGCCGTGCGGACCGCCGGACAGGTGACGCTGCGGGCGGTGCGCTGCGCCGGCTGGGTACCCGGGTACTGCCGGAAGAAGAGCAGCAGCAGGAAGGCTGGACATGACCGCACTCGGATTCCTCTACCCGGGCCACTCGGCCGCGGACGACTACCCCCGGATCGAGCAGCTCCTGGGCAGCGACATCCGGCTGGACCTGGCCCACACGGAGGTCGGCGAGGACACGCCCGAGCGGCTGGCCGAGGGCGTCGGGCAACTGCGGCTGGCGGGCGCGGAGGCCGTCGTGTGGGCCTGCGCGGACGAGGGGATCGCGCAGGGCTGGGAGGGCGCCCAGCGGCAGTTGCGTGCCCTGGCCAGGGCCGCCGGGATGCCGGCCTCCTCCGTCCCCTTCGCCTTCGTGCACGCGGCCCGGGAGATCGGGGCGACGCGGGTCGCGGTGGGCGTGAGCGGTCCGGACGCGGCGGCGGGCCGCTTCGCGGAGTTCCTGCGGGCGGGCGGACTGGAGGTCGTGGGCAGCGCCGGAGCGGGCGAGGAGACGGGCGCGACCGGGGAGACCGGGGAAGCCGGGAAGGCCGGGGAGACCGGGGAAGCCGGGAAGGCCGGGAAGGCCGGGGAGACCGGGGAAGCCGGGAAGGCC